>NZ_FQZV01000013.1 GCF_900142145.1 Geosporobacter subterraneus DSM 17957
AGCTTTTTAATTAGTTTAGGAAAACCAAGCTTATGGGCGAATTCCTTAATCAGAAGTAGGCCAGAATCAGAGGATAAATCCCCTCCTGCGAAATTAATTTTAATTTTACTGTTGCTTTCTGAGTGAAGTGCACTTAGACTAGACATAAGGGTTTCTCCTTTGTGAAATGTTAGTTGTGGTGACTTCATTTTAACAAAGTTGAAACTCTTTTTCTATTGTATTGGTTTCACTTTTTAAGTGAAACCAATAATAATGCAAAACTACTGTAACTATGCGGCACGAAGCAATGCTGGATAAATTATGATGAATAATTCAGGTTAAATTATTGTTAAATAAAGCAAGTTCCACAATTTGTTTAAAGGCACAAAAAAGGCAGGATTTTGTCCTGCCTATCGATCTCCTTTTTCATAGGGGATACCGTCTGCTGCCGGTGCTACAGCCTTGCCTACAAAGCCCATCAACACAATGAGGGTGATGATATATGGGATCATAGACAGCAAATTTGCAGATACCTGCAGTCCTACCTGTGGACTTCCTAAATATATCTGTATTCCTGTAGTCGCACCAAATAATAGGCAAGCAAGCATTGCTCCGTGGGGTTTCCACTTGCCAAAAATCATTGCTGCCATTGCGATAAATCCTTGACCGGAAATCAACGTTGGTCTAAAGGAGGCGACGATAGCCATGCTTAATGACGCGCCACCCAAGCCAGCTAAAATGCCTGATAGTATCACAGAAAAATATCTAACGCGATATACATTGACGCCAAGGGTGTCCGCAGCTTTCGGGTGTTCTCCTACTGCCCGTATACGGAGTCCAAGCTTTGTTTTGTACAGTACAAACCAGGATACAAATACAAGTATAAATGCAATATAAACAGAAGCGTATTGATTGAAAATAATGCCCGGTATACTACTTAAATCAAAAAACTGATTTAGCGGCCTCGGAAGCTTGGCATCCAAAGGAATGGGCGGTGTAGTAGTCGCGTTTTCAAAGAGTCTTCTCGATAGAAACAGCGCTAAGCCTGGTGCTAAAAAGTTTATAGCTATCCCAGACACAGTTTGATCTGCTTGAAAGGTAACTGACGCAACGGCATGAAGCAAACCAAACAATCCGCCTGCCAAGCCACCTATTAAAAAGCCTACCCATGGCACCCACCATAAATGACCGTAGCCTTCAGCCATAATATAAGTGGAAGCGGCTCCTGCAAAGGCGCCAATCGTCATCATACCTTCTATTCCTATATTAACCACTCCTGAATTTTCTGAGAAAACAGCTCCTAAAGCTCCATAGATCAGCGGTGTGGAATACATAAGGGTCGTAGCTAATATAAAGGCTAAGTCTCTCATGGTTTATTGAACCTCCTTTTGGAGTTTTTTTCGATTGAATAGGACCAATACGTATCTAAAAATCCTGTAGGTAGCAACAAAGAAGATGATAGAACCAATTACAATATTGATTACTTCAGTTGGTACTCCAATGGTTTGCATCTTGCTGCCCCCATAGGTCAATCCCCCAAATAGAAAAGCCGATAATATAACTCCAAAAGGATTGTTGTTTCCAATCAAAGCAACGGCTATACCGTTAAATCCATAACCTTCCATGGCAGCTAAAACGGAGACTCTAAAAGAAACACCCATTACATGCATGGCACCTGCTGCTCCAGCCAATGCACCGGCAATGGCCATAGATAACATGATACTTCGATTTACGTTGATTCCACCATATTCGGCAGCATCCTTATTATAACCTACAGCTCTTAATTCATAACCAATCGTAGTTTTAAATAGAAGATAATAAATAACAGCTGTGATTACAAGTGCTATAACAATTCCCCAGTTAACCTTTGTAGCGGGGCCAAGTACTTCCCGCATCCAGGGTATAGAGATACGTGCACTTTCATGAATATCAAAAGATGCTTCCGTTCCCGGTCTCTTAAAGCCTGGCTGATTGATAATATAATTCATGAAATAGAGGGCGATCCAATTGAGCATAATCGATGCAATTACTTCGTGGATACCAAACTTAGACTTCAAAAAACCGACGATACCTCCCCATGTAGCAGCTGCCAATATTGAGCCACACAGTACAATAGGTACATGGAGAATAGCTGGAAGCTCTAAAAAATAACCCAGCAATGCAGCAGTCAGGGCCCCAATAATGAATTGACCTTCAGCTCCAATATTGAATAGCCCTGTCCGGAAGGCAAATGCCACCGACAGACCCGTTAATATAAGCGGTGTTGCTCTGATTACAGTCCAGGCAATATATCTTGGCTGAGAAAAAATCCCCTCTAACATCAGTCTGTAAGCCTCAAGGGGATTATACCCCGACAGAGTAATAATCAGTGCACCTACCAAAAGACCCATAACGATGGACAATAAGGTTAGTATCAATGTTTCGTTGATTAAAAAACTCTTTAATTTTTCTTTTTTACTGTTCACTTCCATTATGTCCACCCCCTGCCATCATCAGTCCCAGCTCATTCTCATTGGTATCTTTCGCATTGACCATACCAACAATTTTACCCTCGTAAATTACAGCTATATTGTCAGAAACGCTCATTACTTCGTCCAGTTCAAAGGATACCAGCAGAACCGCCTTATTCTTGTCCCGCTGATCCACAAGAGAGCGGTGTACAAATTCAATTGCCCCTACATCTAAGCCCCGGGTTGGCTGAGCAGCAATCAGCAGATCCGGATCATTGGTAACCTCTCTTGCAATAATTACCTTTTGCTGATTTCCACCGGACAGAGAGCGCGCTTTCAGATCTTTGTTCCGCGGCCTCACATCAAATTTTTCCATTAATTCTTCAGTAAAGGAAAAAATCTGAGGAAAATTAAGCCTTATTCCATTTGAAAAAGGTTCCTTTCGATAGTTTTCCAATACCATGTTCTCAGCAATGGTATAATCTAAAACCAAGCCATGTTTTTGTCGATCCTCTGGGATATTACACACCCCTGATTCAAAAACTTCCCTTGGTGTTTTATTGGTGATATCTTTTCCGTTGATGAATATCCTTCCACTTTTAATTTTTCTCAATCCCGTAATCGCCTCGATCAATTCGGTCTGGCCATTTCCGTCAACCCCTGCGATCCCTAAGATTTCACCGGCACGGACCTCAAGATTAAGTCCTTTCACCGCTTCCTGTTTTCGATTGTCTTCAACCACAAGATTTTCTATCTTGAGCACCACATCTTCTGCCTGTCGTTCTTCTTTATAAACTTCAAAGCTGACTTCTCTACCAACCATCATGGAAGCCAATTCATTTTCTGTAGTAGATCTAACCTCAACCGTATCAATACGCTTTCCTCGTCGTATGATGGTGCAATAATCAGCCGCTGCCTTGATTTCCTTTAATTTATGGGTAATCAATATAATAGATTTTCCCTGTTCCGTAAGATTATGCATAATGGCAATAAGCTCTTTGATTTCTTGTGGTGTCAAAACAGCTGTGGGCTCGTCTAGTATCAAGATATCGGCACCGCGGTAAAGGGCCTTTAGGATTTCTACTCTTTGCTGCATGCCGACAGTAATATCCTGAATTTTCGCCTCCGGATCAACCTGAAGGCCATATTTTTCTGAAATTTGCCGTACATCATCTATCGCTTTGCTCATATTGATTCGATTGAATCCCAGTGTGGGTTCCATTCCTAGGATAATGTTTTCAGCCACCGTAAAGGGCTTCACCAGCATAAAATGTTGGTGTACCATTCCTACACCATGGGCAATGGACACATTAGGATTTTTTACTTCAACCTTCTTACCTTTAATCCATATTTCTCCGCTATTGGGCGTATATAGACCATAGAGGATATTCATTAAGGTAGACTTTCCAGCCCCATTTTCTCCGAGTAAGGCATGGATTTCTCCTTTATGTACCTTGAGGTTGATGTGGTCATTTGCTACAAAGTCACCAAATTTTTTTACAATATCCTTCATTTCAATCATAGGTGTATCGAAATCGATATTTCTCTGACGGGTATTCAAAAGGATACCTCCTAACTACTGTGAAATAATAATTTGCATTTATTATCATAGGCGTCAACTTAACCCATAATTTGTCATCCTGAGCGGAGTAAAACGGAGTCGAAGGATCTTTAAGCTAGATGATATATTCTGATAATCAAAAGTAATCTTGCGTATGTTCCATAAGATTCTTCGCTAACGCTCAGAATGACATGCTTCTAAGGTTTATTTGGAAATATTTAGATTAAGTTGACGCCTATGCATTTATTATTATACTAAACTTGCCAAATCATAACAACAGCTTATTCAAAGGTTACAAAATCTACTTATTTTCATATTGAAAACATAAGCCCAGAACATACGTCCTGGGCCTAAATATTCAGCTATTATTGAGCTTCAAATTCTGCTTTGCTTTGTGGAACTTTGATTTCTCCACTAATAATTTTCGCCTTTAAGCTTTCAACTTCTGCTAAGATGTCTGCTGGAACATGCTTATCAGAAGTAGGAGCAATGTCAACGCCGCCTTCCGCTAAACCGTAAACAACAGTTGATCCGCCTGGGAAGTTGCCATTCTTTAACTCTTTAGCAATATTAAACATTGCATTGTCAACACGCTTCATAGCTGAAGTGATTACGTGATCCGGTGCATCTGCATTTTGATCCTTGTCAACACCAATCGCATATTTGTTTTGCTCTCTGGCTACTTCGATCATACCATTACCTGTATCTCCAGCAGCATGGAAGATGATATCTGCTCCTTGCTGGTACATACCTTCTGCAATACTTCTACCGATTGCAGGCTTGTCAAAAGCATTTGCATACTGCTCTAGAACTTCTACGTCAGGGTTTGCATATTTCACGCCAGCTTTAAAACCATAGTGGAATCTGTGGATTACGTCAAAGTCCATACCGCCAATGAAACCAACTTTATTCGTCTTTGTCATTTTACCAGCAATATATCCAACAAGGAAAGATGCCTCTTGCTCCTTAAATACAACTCCAACTAGGTTCGCAGGTGTATCTGCATATGCATAGTCAATAATCGCAAATTTTTGGTCTGGATAGTTCTTAGCAGCTTCTTCGATCGTATTTCCCATTAAGAAACCGATACCCCATACCAGATCATTTGCTTGATCTACTAATGTTTCGATGTTTGTCTCATAGTCTGCCTCTTGCTTAGACTCTAAGTAGTTAATCTCAACGCCTAACTCATTCTTTGCCCTTTGCAGTCCTTCCCAAGCAGATTGGTTAAAGGAACGGTCATTTACACCACCTACGTCGGTTACCATTGCAATCTTCACCGCTGTTTCAGCAGGTGCTGGTGTTTCTCCTTGTGGTGCTGGTGCCTTTGGCGCACAACCGGCAAGTAAGCCTAAAACAAGCACCATTGCTAAGAATACTGACATTCTTTTTCTTAACATCTAAGATTCCTCCTCATATTTTTTTGTCTTCCCCTAGACATTAGCTTTATAATATTCTATATCCTTTTGCTAAAATCCTTCTATAATTCTATTTTTTTCTATTTAATTTTAAACATGTATCTGTAAAAGAAAAGCTCCAGCCTAAACTGGAGCCTGTACACTAACAGATGTCGCCTTCCTGTGCAACAAAATTTGCCTTCCCTAACACCTGCATGGCTGCTTGCAGTCTCTCTTCAGAAACCATAACAATGGGTCCTGTGCAGCCCATACCGCTTTCTGCATAGATGCCGGCTTTCCATAATGCTTTCACTGCATCCTCTAAATCCATTATATCGATTCCGGAAATAGATCCAGTCACCACTTCCTTTGGTGGTGCTGTGATCTCGCCTTCATCCTCTTGAGCTGCTTTTTTGGTATCCTTTGTCAAGCTCTTTAGGATCTCATCCAGCTTTGCTGCTTTTGCTTTTTTAAATTCTCTGTCGGCAACCTCTGCCAGATTGCCCTTTGCCAATCCTGCTGCATATTTGATGGCATTGGCTACTACCGGTACTCCCGATGCTCTGGATAATATCAGGATTACCCTCTTGTAGTCTTCCCCTATACCGGGACCATAGCCATAGCCTAAGGACTCATAGCTTCCTCCTGTAGTATAGGATGAGAAGACTTTCATCATGATATTTCCGGTTAATGTATCGCTTACCATGACGTCTACAGTTCCTGCTAAAAGGTCATTGCCTCTCATAACCGCACCACCGTCTGAGCGTACGGACTCTGAGAAGTTTACAGGATAGCCGTTGGCATTTAATTCTTTTAGAGCCTTTTCTGTCTGTCTTGCCCCATCTAGGTTTAGGATGCCTACGGTTGGGTTCTCAATGCCCATAGCTTTTGCAGTGATGATCCCGTAAATCGCATTTTTTACCATGGCTTCTACTCTATGGGCAGAGGAGGTGCCTGTGGTGGTAGCTAAGAACATTTCTCTGCCCATTCCCGGTGTGATTACTTTGCCAACGGTTGAAACACCGATGGGGAAGTTGTAGTGCATGGTTACGCAGGCTTTAATATATCCGCTGTCTAAAAGTTCTTCCATCTTTTTATGCATTTCTTCTTCGTTGTTGGCCTCTACGATTTCTAAGTGGGTGTCCACCTTAGGGCCAATGAGTACGATATCAAAGTCTGCACCGGATTTGGCTGCCAGCTCTGCCCCTTTTACCAGGTTATCTACCCCATGCTCGCTGCCCAAGGTGGTAAGGCCTACTTTTATTTTTGCGCCAAACTGACCTGTCTCAATGGCATCAGCGATATCCATAAATACTTTTCCAATCATCTGTTTTACAGATTTGTTTTCGGTCATTGTCATCACTCCTATTCTCCTAAAAGATGTGATGCAAAGTCTCTCATTGCTTCTGCGATGAAGCTCTTCACCTGCTCTTGTGATACTGCAGTATCCTTTGTCTCTACTTTTCCAGTATTTCTTTCCATTACGATGGATACGCCGTCAAACTGGTTGGTCATACGGCCTAGGAATAAGCTTCCCTTCCCTACGATCATAGCCCGGTTTAGGCTTCCTTCCGTTAGGTCTTCTCTGGCAAAGCCAACATAGGGTACTCCGGAAGGAATATGGCCTTGGGTTGGCGCCCATCCCGGCATGCCGTGTTTTTCTACGAAGGTTGCCAGGTCTTTTCGATCCAGTTCATTTCGCTTTACCCCTAGGGCTGCAATCATTTTATAGTTTGCTTCCGGAACATCCCCTGCTCCCGCAGGCTTTGTAACATCAGGATTTTGCATTTCTACGGAATATTTATCGATGTCTGTAATTTTTAATCCGCCTTTATCCAGGGGTGCAGCAACGAGGGATGTGATGACTGCCTGGGGGGAGGAGCCGGTTCCTACGGTGTGTCTTCCCACAAGGTCTGTGCGCAGTACTGGGTTTACACCATCATTCTTGCTCACTAAAACTGCAAATCCTCCTAGGGTATCCTCCAGGATCGGCATGCCTTTTTTCACATGGTCTTTTCCATTCATCCCCAGCTTCGCTGTTGCACCGCCGGCTACGAGTACTACATTGTTGTAGACGCCTGATTGCACAAGGGCCGCTGCCTGAATCAATGCATGGGTCGGCGCTGCACAGAAGCCTCTTGTATCAGAGCCTGTAGCATTGACTGCTCCCACTACTTCTGCGATGGCTTTTGCAAAGTTGCCGCCGCCTCTTTGGTTCATGTCACCGCAGGCTTCTTCTGAGCATTCGATCACATAGTCAATATCTTTTATGTCAATGTTATTCTTTGCAATCAAGTGTTTAAAGGCCAAAACGCCGGAGGCTTTTACCACAAGATTTTCAAAGAGCACATGGGCATTTAAGTTTGGATCAATATCATGGGCTCTTTTTACGCAGCCTACCAGCTTCCCTTCATGATAAAGGGCCTCAGCATGCTGCTCCTTAACAAACTTTTCGATTTCAGAAAGGTCTTCCCCTTCCTTTAGATTGACCAGTTCTTCATCGGTAAATAAGGGATGCTTGGCCAGCTTCTCCTTGACTGAAGCTGTAAACCCTCTATCCAGCTTTACCAGGTCAAATGCATCAGACATTTTCATCATACCGATAAACTCATCCTGCGGCATGATTTCCCCAAACTTTCCAAACCGATTCGCATTGGCTACGTCCTTATCATACCAAGGCATTTCATAATGTCTTAGTTCTTCCGGTGTTAGGTTGCCAATATAAACCTGATTGGGTGCATAGTTGATTACCTGTTCAAAGGATCTTGTATGCTCAGGAACCTTTTTAAGATAATCTGAATCAGGATTGGTATGTCTTTCTGTGGTTTGTGTTGTACCATTATGGAGAATCATATCAGGGGTATATATTAAAACATATCCTGCACCCCTTACTACTGCATAACTCATATCCTTCACCTCCGCATAATATAAAAGGTTAATTTGCTGTAAGCATATCCTTGCAGCTCGCAGCTGCAGACCATATGAAGTTTTAATAATATATTTTAAAGAAGAATGCAGCTTTTAAATAAATGGGTGATGAAAATATCACCCATTTATTTGATAGTCTTAGCAGCTGCCAGCTGCAGAAGCAACTGGCTTGCAATTAATTTTCGAATACTGTTTGTCCCTCGACTTCTGTTTGTAAAGCCTTAAGGGCCTTCTCAACAATCTTTCTTCTCAGCTTCTTCTCTTCAGCTGGGTCTAGAGCCGGATTGCCAAGTGGGTGCGGGATTGCAATCGCAGGTACAATTCTGTTTGCACCAACGGTTAAGGAAATCGGTACTACAGTACAAATATGCACAACAGGGATTCCCGCTCTTTCAATTTCTTTTACCATCGTTGCACCGCAACGTGTACAAGTACCTCAGGTGGAGGTTAGGATAACGGCATCTACTCCATCTGCTACCAATTCCTTAGAGAATTCAGCAGCAAATTGCTTAGAGTTTGCAACGGATGTACCGTTTCCTACAGTTGTATAGAAGTACTTGTGCAATTCTCCAATAACCCCTTCTTTTTCCAACTCACGAAGCACATCCACCGGTAATACTCTATCAGCATCAGCATTTGCATATACTGGGTCGTATCCGCCGTGAGCTGTCTCATGGCTTGATTCAGTAAGGTTATCAAAGCTGGCAATATCATATTTTCCGTATTTTGAAGCACTGGAGGATTCAATATGATTTGGGTTGCCCTTCGGAACAATACCGCCGGATGTAACCAGAGCGATTTTAGCCTTTGTCATATCTTTTACTGCTGGATTTGGTGTAACATTATCAAAATCCGGCATTGGATACTCTGTTACAAATTCTTCTCCCTTAAGCTTTTTCAACATCATATCTACAGCTCTTTTAGAGCCTCTGTCCTCTGTAAAGATGTTCTTTCTCACGCCTCTAGGAATATATCCGTCCACTGTCGGCGCTTTGATCTCTTCACCCTTAGCCAACTTCAGAGCAAGCTTAGCTAAAGCAGGAGCAGCTGTTCTCATAGATGCAGCAGAGTTTCCTGTTTCTACGATGTACAGATCCTTTTTATACATGTCTGCACCAGGATTTTCAATATACATGGCTGTGGCTACAGGAATATTCAATTCTTCTTTAACGGTCTTAGAAATGGAACCGCAAGCTACACCATATCTTCCTGCGTTGAATGCCGGTCCTGCAATGAACAAATCAGGATTGTGCTGTTTAACCATCTCCAGGATTTCACTCTTGGCAGTTTCTATATTTTCGTTGTAATAGGAGTCTCCGCAAATAATTGTAGCTACGATTTCAGCTTCTCCGCCGAAGGCTGTATTTAAAGCAGCTCCCGGTCCAACTGCACCTTCTCGTACCTCTGGCTTAATATCAGCCTTTTCTTCTCCACCGATTCCGGCAAAGAACTGGTTTATATAATGAACAACTCTAATTTTGCTCATAGTTTCCCCCCTCTCTTATTTTTGCAATGGGAAATTGTATTTTTCATTACAGAATTGTTCTTTTAGTATTTTGTAAACTGATCTCTGATTGAAGTCATTTCAGCAATAATGGAGTCTACATCCAAAACCATCTCCATCATTCCGATTTGCTCATCATATACATCTGCATCTACATTATCTTTAAACTCCGGTTCTACTGCATGATATACTCTGAGTCCTAACTGGACTCCTGCTAATGAACCTGCATAAGTCGGGTCACCATTTGTTACAGTTTCAGCAGCTAAGCCTGCAGCTTCTGCTTCTGCTGCACCAAGAAGTACGATGATGTTCTCTGCTCCATACTTCTCAGTCAAATTTTTTACCCTATTTTGATTTTCCAGGTCCATTGCGCCCGCAGCCGTTCAGACAAAGCACTCCGTTGCAGAAAACACAACTTCTGCGCCTGTGTTCTTAAGGCATTCTTCCATGGCAGGACCTGGTATACCATCTCTGTCGCCGATGATGATGACTTTTTTACCATCAAACATGCTCATGGATACCATCCTCTCATTATTTTATTTTGTTTTCTTAGAAGCTTGTTGCAGAAATCTTATTAAAGC
Source organism: Geosporobacter subterraneus DSM 17957 (assembly GCF_900142145.1). Classification (GTDB taxonomy): domain Bacteria; phylum Bacillota; class Clostridia; order Peptostreptococcales; family Thermotaleaceae; genus Geosporobacter; species Geosporobacter subterraneus. Next base: position 10,401 of record NZ_FQZV01000013.1, read on the forward strand.
CAAGCTCATTGGTTGCCCCTGTGATCACCTGAATCTCAGCAACAATACTGCCATCTTCTTTTAAGCTGCCATCAAAGCCGCCGGCAATTTTGTCTGTGTAATCCAGCATACCAATAACCTTTTTCATTGGCGGTAATTCTATTACTTCGTTAGCATTTCCGCCGGTTACAACCGCATCTGCCTTCGGATCTGCATCAGCTAGGGATTGAGATGCTCCATCACGGCCGGCATATTCGTCTGTAACAATTACAGTTTTAATTCCTTCATTCTCAATCTTTCTAGTGTTCATGATTAAGTCTGTATCAGGATTTCCAAAGCCCTCCTGAGAGATAATCGCACCATCTAGCCCTAAGAACTTGCAAAGTTTTGCAGTCCAGTTAGAGGATCTTTCCTTATCTGCCAGGTATACGTTTTCATTTGTAATGATTACACCAACAAAGTTTAATTCTTTACCATGCTTCTCGTAGAGATCATGGATGATCGGGTTGTTTTGATGATGGTAGGTTGTGTTTTTATCGCAGGCAGAAACGCAGTTGCCGCTTAGGATAGCTCCATCCATCACCTCAGTTGGATAAAGAATGGTTGGTACGATTTTCTTCGCATCTACGCCGTAAACATAGGTGTCATGAAGCAAACCTTGTGTTTGAAGCATATATACATATCCAACCTTTGGTAAGTTAGGATATTGCGCGATGCTCTCCAGCAATGGCTTTGTTTCAAATACTTCGATCTCGTCAGGTTGTACGCTTACACCTGCTTTTCCAATGAAGGATGCGGCTTTTAAGCCAGCCATACGAGCTGCTGTTTCATACTCATGCTGCTTCAATCCCTCTACTGGTTCAATTACTAAACAGATATTGTAAGTTTTTGAGAATGGAGTATATTCTGCCCCAGGTCCAGACATATCGATAATACCTTCCTGGAAACCTACAATTTTGCCGCAAGTAACTACAGCAGCGCCGCTTAGTACATGTGTGCGACCTGTTCCCACTGTTGTAACCTTATTGATTACTCCCGGGAAAACTCCGCCTGGCCCCTCAACCTTAACTCTTGGTTCAATTACATCTTTAACCGGTGTGATTCTTGTTTCCTCACCTGGTTTCGCAAGATCAACATCTACACTCTTAATGTGCTCGTCTTCCATGATGAGGTTGATGACTTCTTGCTTGTTTACATAGAGTGTTCCATTTTCTACTTTCGTTGTGTCACCAAATTGAACATCTTTAATCTTAATTTTTCCTAATTCAAGGCGCACAAAATTCACCTCCCTTTATATTTATAGCCTACAACCGGTGCGGTTATACACGCCAGTGCATGCTACTTACTAACAGATATTTCTCTCTAACATTGCTTCAATATTTGCTCTTGTTGCATCATCTTTTGTCACTTCATCAATCTTCTGCCCATCTTTGTAAAGTGAAATCGTTGGCAGTCCTAAAACTTTTTGGGATATGGCTAGTCGTCTTGCTTGTGTCGTGTTTAGCTTTACAAATTTTACCTTGCCTTCATATTTTTCTGATAAAGCTTCAACGTCTGGCATTAGTGCAATGCAAGGCTCGCAGCCGTCGCTCCAAAAGTCCACAAGTACTAAACCCTGTGCTTCTAAAACTTCAGCTTGAAAAGTATCCTTATCTACAGATAACATGTTTTCACCTCCTTTAATAAACATTTGTTTTTCCATAGACTATTCTTCAAAATTATGCTCAATATATTTTTCTGCTTGAACAGCAGCAATAGCACCGTCAGACACAGCTGTTACAACTTGTCTCAATGATTTTACACGGATATCTCCAGCCGCAAAAACTCCATCGATATTGGTTTTCATATTGTCATCGGTAGGAATATAACCGGCAGCATCTAAGTTGATCTGTCCTTGATATAAATCACTCAGCGGTTTATATCCAACGAATACGAAAATTCCAAATGTACCATCATCTTCATGGGCATGATATTCAGATACTTCATTTGTTACCAGGTTTTTGAATACCACTGATTCAACTACTCCATCACCCTTAATTTCAGTGATAGTAGTATTCCAAAGAAAATCGATCTTAGGATTCTTGAAGGCCTTTTCCTGGATTGATTTTGCTGCTCTTAATTCGTCTCGTCTGTGAACAATGGTTACTTTTCTTGCAAACTTTGTTAAATAGATGGCTTCCTCAACAGCAGAATCTCCACCACCTACTACAAATACCTCTAAATCCGTGAAGAAGTCTGCGTCGCAGGTTGCACAATAGGAAACACCTTTACCTGTAAGTTCAACTTCACCCGGACAGCCTATTGGTTTTGGTTCTGCACCACTGGCGATGATTACAGATTTTGCTTGGTACTCTCCCTGTTCTCCCTTGATTACCTTAATCTTTCCAGAAAAATCTACAGCTTTTATGGTATCTTTTTTTCTTTCTGCACCAAATTCTTCTACCTGCTCTACCATTCTTGCAGTCAGGCTTGGCCCTGTAGCATGGGCAATAGACCCTGGATAGTTGGCGACTTCATTCGTAGTAGAAATTTGTCCTCCTACCTTATTCTTCTCCAAAATCAGCGTTTTCATTTTTGCTCTTGCTGCATATAATCCTGCAGATAAGCCTGCCGGGCCTGAGCCAATAATGACCACATCGTATAAATTCTCCACTTCTATTCCTCCTTAACATTAGATTAATATAATGAATAAACTATCATGAAAATTGATCCATGCTCTCAACTGCACTTCTAATGAGATAAAAGTCTATCAGTTCAAAATCCTGCAGTATTTTTTCGGTCCATTGTGGTGTTTTTTTTCCCTCAATAAACTTTTTTGCCGTCTCAATACTCGCCTCAATAATAGAAAGCGAATCAAGATCCAGTTCTCCTTTGTCACTGCTAATGGCAAGGGATTTGTAGGGAGTTTCGTTGGGCTTTACGCTTCCAGATAAGGGATGGGTTAACAATCTATAGCCTTCGTGGATTTTATCTCTTGCAATCCCTAATATGTCTAGATAGCTATAGTTATTCGAATAAATTATGTCCAATTTATCCTTATAATTTGCATGGACCAATGAATTATTTGTAACCAATATTTTTTTCAAGTACTTCACCTCAATGCAAGTTGCTTTTTCAGGAAAACGTTTTATTGATTAGTTTTTTAAAAATATACATAATGTATACGTCTGAATAGAACAAAACAGAGGAGCATAGCAAAGAAACCTTTGCCACATCTCCTCTGTATAATAACCTGAGAGTTTCTTCTAAACAATAGAATTGCCCCTTCGGTGCTTTTAAAAAAAAAGCTTTCCAGAGTTCTGTCAAAATACGGTCCCTTTGCCTGAGAATTTCGCGACGTGATTGGCGGATCATCGTCCCTTTTTCCTTCGGCGGTTCATTACGAACTCTCTCCCGTATTCATCAACCAGATCTATAGATAGTCTGTATGTATTTTTAAATTACCATAATTTCTTTCTATAACCATTATATTATAAATGTTAAATTACTGACAACATTTTTCTTTCATTTTTTAATGAATTTTTCGCAATGAACCTTATGAACTTTTCTTTGCTATTCACTTATATACCCTTTTCTGTAGAAGATAACCGCTTTTTTAAATAATGACTTTGTTAAAGTTTCGTGTGAATATTATATATTTTAGACATAGATTGTGACAAGGGTAGGGGGTGGGCGACTCTGTCCACCTGCAGATGCCTTATAAAACAAACGGGCGGACACGGTGGTCTGCACCCTACAAAATCAACATCATAGTTTAACAGAGCCTAAATAATATATAATTCATCGAAGGAGAAGATAGGTCTTTTTTAGTATTTATCGGTCGCATCAATCACTGCGAATGCAATCTTCGCTGCATGATCTCCGATTCTTTCCAGGTTGCTGATGATATCCAGGAAGATTACACCAGCACCGGCACTGCACTGTTGTTTATTTAATCGGGCTATATGGCTGGCACGAAGAGATTTTTCCATATGATCAATTTCACCTTCTCTTTCGATAACCCGTTTTGCAATATTTGTGTCTCCGGTCTTGAGTGCCAAAAGGGCTTGATCATAAGATTTTAAAACACGGTCATGCATCATTTCCAGCTCTTTTATGGCTACATCACTGAACTGCAGCTTATTCTCAATGCGATACACAGCTAACTCTGCCAAATTATCCGCATGATCACCTACTCTTTCAATATCATTAATGGTATTAAATAAGCCATCAACGATTTCGTGTTGTGAAGCGGATAGGGAACTATTGGACAATTTAATCAGATAGTTGGCAATTTCCCGTTCCAGATGGTTAATAGCGCCTTCAAGCTTGAACACTTCTTGGACAATCTTTTCCTCTTTTTTAAAGAAGGCTTCCATAGATCTTTGATAAGATTCCTGAGCCAGATGACCCATGTGCAGTACTTCTTTGATGGTTTGACCTAAAGCAATAGAAGGAGTTTCCAAGATTCTATCATCCAGATATTTAACACCTACTATCATTTCTTCTTCTCCAGCTTTTTCAGGAATCATTTTCTTAGCAATATATACTAATATACTGGCAAAAGGAAGTTGGACTACCATATTGCTTACGTTAAACAGGGTATGGGCATTAGCAATCTGTCTGGCCGCATCCCCTGGAGTTAAACTTGTTACCAAGTGAAGCACCGGCTGTTTTAAAATGAATACAAAAATGATTGTACCAATAACATTAAACAGCAGATGTATCAATGCTGCTCTTTTTGCAGTCTTATTGGCACCAATGCTGGATAATAATGCGGTAACACAAGTACCAATATTATCACCAAATAGAATCGGAAGTGCAGCTTCAATCGGCAGCAGACCCTGGCTTGCCAGTGCAATCAATATACCGATTGAGGCACTACTGCTCTGAATAATAGCTGTCAATCCAAAGCCCGCCAGAATTCCCAGCAATGCATCCAATAGGGTATCTTCTCCAAAACTCATCAGCAAGGCCTTGAAACCTTCATACTCTCGCAGCGGCTTCATGGCGCCGGACATCATTTCCATTCCAATGAATAAAATACCGAAACCAATAAAAACCTCTGCGATATTCTTGGTTCTCTTATTTTTTGAAAAAAGCCAAATCCCCACACCAACAGCAACCGCAACGGGAGCATAATCCACCAGCTTAAAGGATACCAGCTGCGCTGTTATGGTGGTACCAATATTAGCACCCATGATAACACCAACAGCCTGTGTCAAGCTCATAATTCCTGCATTTACAAAACCTATCACCATAACAGTAGTAGCACTGCTGCTTTGAATAACCATAGTTACGATGGTTCCCACAAACACACCCATTACACGATTATTCGTCAGTATTTCAATTAGTTTTTTCAGGCGGTCTCCTGCCGCCTTTTCCAAACCGTCTCCCATGATTTTCATGCCATATAAGAAAAGTCCTAACCCGCCCATCAGTCCAAAAAAAATTTTCATGCAATGTCCCCCTCATTATTCTTAGAAGTCCGATCTGTTTTCAATGGCATTATTTATGGAAATGTTGCCTCAGCCTGTTGCGACTGCCACCCCCTCCAATCATCGATACCTTGTATATCATACGACATTTTTTTATTTATTTTGTTAACATTGTGTTAATTTTTTTAAATTTTTATTAGCTTTTTTAAAACTGAGCAAAAAAGGAGGACTTCCCTAGGGAAGTCCTCCTTTTTTGCACGATTCTATTTTTTTGTAGTGTCTAGAACGGCTAATGCAATATTAGATGCATGATCTCCAATTCTTTCTAAATTACTGATAATATCCAAGAAAACCACACCAGCTTCTGCTGAACAGGATTGGCGATTTAATCTTGCAATATGATTGGCTCTCAAGGTTTTCTCCATCAGGTCAATTTCCCCTTCTCTTTCTGCAACCTTCTTAGCAATATTCATATCACCAGTCCGTAGGGCGAGAATGGATTGATTATAGGATTTTACCACCCGCTCATGCATATGACTGAGTTCCTGCACTGCCTGTTCGGAGAATTCGATTTCATGCTCGATGGCATATATGGCCAGCTCTGCAAGGTTATCGCTGTGATCTCCTACCCGCTCAATGTCATTGATGGTATTGATTAAACCATCCACTATCTCATGCTGTTCTGCTGATAGGCTGGTATTCGAAAGCTTTACCAAATATTCGGCAATAGATCGCTCCATGCTATTAACGATTTTTTCAAGCTTAAATACCTCATGGGCTAACTTCTCATCTTTTTTGAAGAAGGCTTCCATGGACTTTTGATAGCTTTCTAGCGCTAAGTCTCCCATGTTTAGTGTTTCCTTAATTACTTGAACCATAGCAATAGATGGAGTTTCTAGAATACGATCGTCCAGATATCGAATTCCTTTTATCTCTAAATCTTCGTAATCTTTTTTCGGGATTATTCTATTGGCAAAACGGACTAATATAGAAGCGAAAGGCAATAAAATTATCGTATTTGTCACGTTAAATAGTGTGTGTGCATTGGCAAGCTGACGTGCTGCACTATCCGGTGAGATACTCTTCACAAGATTAATGGTAAGTCCCCTAAAAAAGATCATAAATATAATAGTTCCAATGATATTAAATAAGAAATGAATAAATGCGGCCCTTTTAGCTGTTCGATTGGCGCCAATACTGGAAAGCATGGCAGTGACACAAGTACCGATATTTGTTCCAAAAACAATCGGCATAGCTGCTTCGATAGGCAGCAAGCCTTCGCTGGCTAAAGCGATTAAAAGTCCTGTTGATGCACTGCTGCTCTGCACTATTGCAGTTATACCAAACCCTGCTAGAATAGCCAGTATAGAATCGGTAATCGTAGGTTTTCCAAAGCTCAGCAGCATATGGGTAAAACCTTCGTACCCTCTTAGAGGCTTTACTGCATCCTTCATAAAATCCATACCGATAAATAAGATCCCGAAACCTATAAATATTTCAGCAGCATTCTTCGTTTTCTTATTATCTGAAAACATCCAAACAGCTACAGATATCCCAACAGCGATAGGTGCAATGGCACTGATATTTAATGAAGCAATTTGTGCCGTTATGGTTGTACCAATATTGGCACCCATAATAATTCCCGTGGCTTGTGTTAGTGTCATAATACCTGCATTAACAAAGCCTACGACCATGACAGTGGTAGCACTGCTGCTTTGAATAATCATTGTAACTAATGCCCCGACAATTACGGCAATGATTCGGTTATTTGTCAGAACCTCAATGATTTTCTTCATTTTGTCTCCGGCTGTCTTTTCTAACCCGTCTCCCATGATGGTCATACCATAGAGGAATAATCCTAAACCGCCTAATAGTTCAAATACAATTTTCATCATTTCCCTCCAAGTCTGTCTATTTCATTTTCTCCCTTGTATATCATACACTATTTTTTATTCTTTTTGTTAAATGCATGTTAAATTTTTAATACAATATTTACATTTGTCAATATGCAATTCCTTCTAATTACAGCATTCCTATATTTTATGCAAAATAAAAAGAGAGCTTTTATACTCTCTAAGTTAGATTTTGAAATCCATTTTGCCGTAGGGCTTCGTATAGAATAATATTTACCGAGTTTGAAAGGTTAAGTGACCGTGCCTTTTCATTTTCTACCATGGGAATTCGTATACACTGTTCTTCATGGGCTTTTAATAATTCTGGGGGTAGTCCTGCTGTTTCTTTGCCAAACATGATAAAACACTCGTCCTCGAATTGCACCTCAGTGTAGAACTTTTTTCCTTTCGTTGTGGCGAAGAAAAAAGTAGAAGAGGGGTAACTTTGGAAAAACTCTTCTAAATTTTCGTAAACTTTTAAATTCAACAAATCCCAATAATCCAGACCGGCGCGTTTAACATGCTTATCCTCTATAGAAAAGCCTAAAGGTTTGATTAAATGCAGCTTTGTCCCTGTGGCTGCACAGCTTCTTGCAATATTTCCTGTATTGGGTGGTATTTCAGGCTGAAATAAAACGATATTCAAAGCCATATCCATTACTCCTTTACTGCAATCTCGATTTCTATAACAGCCCCATCACTTATGAGGGGTATACAAAGTGTTTTCAAATGTCCGTTTGACACAGAAAGCTTTTCTCCCGTTAATAGAGTCGGGGGTGTTATATCAATGGTTATACCTTCATTATATAATAGGGTTGCCGTATTTCCCATGATCATATTTCCTAATTCGGAGATTGCACTCTTCGCAATCTCCTCAAAGCTGTCAACGGGCATACCGCCCATCATTCCGGAAGCAATTTTCTTCGCCGTTTCCTCGCCCATATTAATAATCACTTGACCCTTCAAACCACCTGTCACTCCGATCAAGATAGCAACATTTTGCGCCATAAAGGGTGATTCCTTCAAATAAATTTTACCAAGCTCAAATGGAATCATCGCCATTTGCATTAAAATGTCCTTACTCGCCTTTATAAAAGGATTTATGAGTTCTGCTTTCATAACAAGATCCCCCTTAATGATCACTTATGCTCCATATTATGTATCATAGGCGTCAACGTAATCCAATTATTTCCAAATAAACCTTAGAAGCATGTCATTCTGAGCGTTAGCGAAGAATCTTATAAAACATAAGCAAAATTACTTTTGAGTATCAGAATATATCATCTAGCTTAAAGATCCTTCGACTCCGTTTTACTCCGCTCAGGATGACAAATTATGGGTTAAGTTGACGCCTATGTATTATGTATTAAGCTATTATATCATAAATAACTGCAAAGTACATGGGAACTGTCGTTAAATGTCTAATTTTAAGATGAGCAAAAATTATTGATTGCCGTGTATATTCTTAATTCCATCTTTATCTAAGACAATTTCCTGTTGATAGGCCGCCTGACTGAAAATTTTTTCCGCCTCCTGTAGAGATATGCCCCGTAAATCCATTTTTTCTGGTTCTGCAACGCCAAATCCCTCTTGATATAAGTGATACAGATAATGAACTGCCTGGGGCAGGAAGCCCAATAATCGTGCGCCAATGGTATCTGTTGCCACAGGATCGGTCCCTGCTAGAATCAGGGAAGGCGTATCCACTGCTTTTCCATCCGAAGGTCCAGTCCCAATCATTGTCTTATCGGCACTTACGATGGTTAGGTCTATAGGAATTTTTTTTGCCATAGCAGCTATAAACCCATGCAGGTCTTGATGTATCCCTAAGGTTTTTTTGGGAAAGCCGTGAATTTCTGCAGGAGGCCAGCTTAGAGCGATATTTTTTATCCCTGCGCTCATGGTTGCCTCTTCATGTTGTTTTAATTGAGTAAAAGAAATCAGTACATTAATCTCCTCCAATAATTGATTGATTTTCGTGGTTTTGGGATTAGAATGATCAAGATCTAAATTGATATAAGGACCGTAGTTTAAATCTACAAAAACTACCCCTTCTTCCTTAATGACACGATCATATCCAGCATATGCCATCACTTTCGGTGTCGGATCTCCGCCCGATCCTGTGGCTATATAGATTTTTCCAGGCTTTTTCCTCTTTATATATTTGATTAGGGATTTCAGGGTTTTAGGCCCTACTACCGTCCCTGTATTGGGAGACATTGCCTTAACCCAGTTTGGAGTAATGGCAACAATATCTCCTGTTTTTATGATTTCATCGATCGGCAGCATTTCCAAGGCTTTCTGTATGGATTCTTCTTCCCTAGAGCCCTTTGAAATCGCAACGATGGGTTTTTCTACTCTTCTTTTCCGCATACTTCCACCTCAGTATTTGTTTTAAAATAATAAAGACAGAGATTCCCTAAAAACTTCTGTCTTTATTATTGAAGTAAATATCATAAAGTATGCGGTCTTATTTTCCAGTTCTATGTCATTTTCTTTCACCACTTCATCATCTTATCCAGCAGCCAAGGCCTATGGATCCTCACGGCTTTTTTAGGACACAGCTCCTGACAGCAGAAACAGCGTATGCAGTGATCTAAATCTGCCACAGGACGATTTTCTTCCATTCTAATGATTTTAGGCGGGCAGCTCTCTTCACAATCTCTGCAGCCAATACATAGCTCATGAAGAAAAACAGGCTTCGGTTGGAGCAGTTGATTCAACGACCTTTCGATAAACTTTGGCATTTTTCCTTTGAGAAAACTAACACTTTTAATTTTAGGAACTCTAAAATCCTTTTTGATAAATGATGATAATGAACTGCCTAAAATCTCAATATCTTCCAAGGTCCCTGCACAAAGCTGCCGTTCTATAGATCTTGCAATCGTTGGCACCTCATTAGGTACTAGACCAATCAGGGAAGCACCTACAACATCCAGGTGATAGGGACTGGCCGATGCAAGTACTACACCAATATCCCTCGGTGTTCCCGCAGAAGGGCCCTCTCCCTCCATTCCAACGATACCATCCATAAATGAAAGTACGGGATTCGCATATTGACAAATATCTAACAAAGCATCCGAGAAATCTTTTATATCTGGCATTTTAAAATGATATTCCGCTTTTAGCAGTCCTGGGATTATCCCAAACATATTCTTTACTGCACCTGTAAATAGAGCCATTCCATGAGTCTTTAGCTTTGATACTGAAATGACTTTATCTACATCCTCCAATACATTTATTACCGTTAGGGTTTTAAGTAACTTTAGACCTTCACCCTTCACCTCCACATGGCCTATATCATAATTTAAAGCCGCTCCACTGGCTTCAGCGGCAGCCTCCATTCCGCACACTTTGTATACACCCCTCAAATGCTTTTCACTAAAGGGGCCTCCGGGACTGTCCCCTATAATAACAGAGGCGCCATGGGCTATCAGTATTTCTGCCAGAGCCTGTACAAAGGCGGGGTGTGTCGTAGCTGCTTCTTCTGGATTCTTCTTCATCAGTAAATTCGCCTTAAGTAGCACTTTCTCTCCCGGTTGTATATATTTTTCCACGCCGCCAAGCTCCATGAAAGCATTTTGTATGGCATTTCGTAGAATTTCTATTTCGTATGTGCTGCAAGCGATCAAAGCTACCTTTTCCAATTTACTCACCTTCACTTTTTGTTTGAATTCACCATAACCTTAATGTACATATATAATACGCTATATCCCACTCTGTTTCAAGTAGAGATAACGGATAGCCGAAAGCTCTCCACTGGCTCCAATAAAATGATGAGATTCTTCTAAATTTTTAATAGTATGATGATTTTTTAAAAAATATTTAATTAATTTTTGTAATTTTTCGCCCACATTTCACCCAATAATTGACAAAGCAATAACAATTATATATAATCAAGACAACGGGGTACCAGTCAATGAAACCAGGGGGCGATATTTTGAATGATTTTACTCAAACCTTAAGAAATTTAGAAATGAAAGTGACACCGCAGCGATTGGCAATCTATGATGTTTTGAAAAATTCGAAAGAACATCCCAGTGCCGAAACGATTTATAAAAAACTGTCTCCAATTTATCCTACAATGAGCTTAGCCACGGTTTATAAATCTTTAGAAGCCTTCAAAAAGGCTGAATTAGTACAGGAATTAAACGTAGGAGAGTACAGCTTCCGATATGATGCCACTGTGTCGCCTCATCCTCACATTATTTGTACAGAATGTCATAAGGTAGAAGATCTAGCGGAGCACATCTTTTCTGATCTGATAGAAAAGGTTTTACAATATACCAACTATTCTGTCACTAAACAACAATTATATTTTTATGGGAAATGTCCTCAATGTAATGAAAGCGTAGAAGCAGTTTAACTGCTTCAGGCTGTTGATAAACATAATTTACCAACAGCCTAAAAACCCACCTAACGGTGGGATTTTTGCTGTTATTTGCCGCAGCACTTCTTATATTTCTTTCCGCTTCCGCAAGTACAAGGATCATTACGTCCGATCCGTTCCTCTTTTACAACGATTTTAGATCGTTTTTGCTCTTTCTCGATTTCTTTTCTTCTTTCAGGACTGAGTATCTGATCCCATTGAGGCAATGTATATAAATAATCTGCCTTTGCTGCCAGCATATTGTAGTAAAGCTTTTCTAAATCCATCTCAAATCGTATATTGCTGTCTTCCGTCAGTTCTTCCAAAGACAAAGATTCTTTCAGACTGTCATTGATTCCATCAAGAAAGCCCATAAAAAATACATTGGAGGTATCAAAGCCCTCCGCAAGAACCTTGATCTGTCCTTCTACTGCCTCATAAGGCTTATTCAATAGTGTATCGTAGATATGCTTCTCAGTACTGCAAAACTCTTTCCAAAAGTTTGCTTCTGCCTCTCGGGTTTCATGATCAAAGGCTGTTTCTCTCCAAGTTTCAAATAAACTCATTTCTACTCTCCTTTTAAAAAAAATTATCGTTTACAGAATGGTCTTTAATGCCTCATAGCTCTGTTCAATCGTGAAAATAATGTCCTCTTTCCTATGGGCTGCTGAAACAAAGGCAGCTTCAAATTGGGAAGGTGCCAGATAAATACCACGCTTCAGCATCTCCTCAAAATATCGGGCAAATATACGGGTATCGCTGCTGATAGCAGTATGATAATCAACAACCTGCTGGCTAGTAAAAAACATGCATAGCATGGATCCTACCCGATTCAAAGAAGCGGCTATCCCTAGCTTCATAGCATTCTCCCGCAAGCCTTCAGCCAGAAGCTTTGATTTTTCCTCAAGTTCAGTATAAATACAAGGATTGTCTCTCAGAATCCTTAAGGTAATGAGTCCAGCAGCCATGGCTAATGGATTTCCCGATAATGTACCTGCCTGATAAATAGGTCCTGCCGGTGACATCATAGACATGATTTCTCTTTTACCTCCATAAGCACCTACGGGAAGTCCGCCTCCAATAATCTTTCCGAAACAGGTTATATCCGGTTGAATACCATACAAACTTTGGGCGCCATGATAGGAAACACGAAAACCTGTCATCACTTCATCAAAAATCAAAAGTGTTCCATATTTTGTTGTTATTATTCTCAAAAAATCCATAAATTCCTGCGAAGCCGGCACTACCCCCATATTCCCCGCTATAGGTTCAACAATAACAGCCGCGATTTGCTCACCATATTTTTGAAATATCTCCTTCATTCCTGCTATATCATTAAAGTTAGCCGTAAGTGTATTTTGCGCAATATCTGCCGGCACACCCGGACTATCGGGCACTCCATGGGTCAAAGCCCCAGAACCGGCCTTGATCAACAAGCTATCGGAATGGCCATGATAGTTACCCTCAAACTTTACAATCATATCTCTACCGGTATAGCCTCTTGCCAGACGAAGGGCACTCATAGTAGCTTCAGTACCCGAGTTAACCATTCTTACCATTTCAACGGAGGGAACTGCTTCGCAAACCATACGGGCCAGTTCTGTTTCAATTTCTGTAGGGGCTCCATAGCTGGTTCCCCTATTAATAGCTTCCTTCAACGCACATACAACCTCTGGATGACTATGTCCCAAGATCAGTGGTCCCCAAGATCCCACATAGTCAATGTAACTGTTGTCATCTACGTCGATAATTCTGCTTCCCTTCCCCTCTCTAATAAAGGGTGGGTTTACGGATACAGATCGAAAGGCTCTTACAGGACTATTCACCCCTCCGGGAATTACCTGTTTCGCCGCTTCAAACAACTGTCTAGATCTCTCCAGATTCATTGTCCTTACTCCCCCTTAATCCATCGGGCAGCTTCCTTAGCATAGTAAGTGATGATAATCCCCGCACCGGCCCTTTTGATAGCTGTCAGCATTTCAAGGGCTGTGGCCTTTTCGTCAATATAACCCTTTTCTGCCGCCGCTTTCAACATTGCATATTCACCACTGACATTGTAGGCAGCTAATGGAACGTTGAAGTAATCCTTCGCCCTTCGTATAATATCTAAATAGGCTAGGGCAGGTTTTACCATGATAAAATCAGCACCCTCTTGAAGATCTAAGCTTATTTCTCTTAATGCCTCATCACTGTTTCCAGGATCCATCTGATAGGTCTTACGGTCTCCAAACTGTGGCGCCGAGTTGGCTGCAGCACGAAAAGGACCATAAAAAGCAGAGGCATATTTTGCACTATAAGACATAATCGATACTTCCGTATAGCCATTTTCATCCAGAGTACTTCTGATCGCAGCGATTCTTCCATCCATCATATCGGAAGGAGCAACGATATCCGCCCCTGCCTTCGCATGAGACAACGCTATTTCAGCAATGATTTGAGCAGACACATCGTTTGCAACATAGCTTTCCTCAATCACGCCGCAGTGACCGTGGTCAGTATATTGGCACATGCATACATCGGTAATAACTAAAAGCGCTGGATTAATCCTTTTAATCTCTCTAACGGCTCTTTGCACAACACCCTGATCGTAGTATGCCTGACTTGCTCTGCTGTCCTTATGTTCGGGCAGCCCGAACAATAGAACCGCCTTAATGCCTAGTTCACTGATTTCCTCAATCTCTTCCTTTAGCTGATCCACAGAGTAGTGATAATTACCGGGCATACTGGATATCTCACTTTTAATATTCTCTCCTTCCACAACAAAAAGAGGATATACAAAATCATCTACATGTAATACGGTTTCTCTTACCAAGCTTCTCATCGCCCCACTAACCCGTAATCTTCTCGGTCTGTTTACCAACGTCATATTTCCCACCCCTTATCTTTGATAATATTCCCGAATTGCAGTAACAAGCCCATCAATCGTATATTCCCCTGCCATGATGTCTATATTCAATCCTGAGGCTTTAGCAGTTTCCTCAGTAATGGGCCCGATAACAGCTATTTTTTTTGTACTCAGCATCCCTATGTTTTCTTCCCCAAGGATTTGGATAAAATTTCGAACTGTAGAAGAACTGGTAAAGGTGATTACATCGATGTCCTCATTTTTCAGAAATTCCAGCAATAGACCTCTATTTTGCTCCGGAATCACGGTTCTGTAAACATGTACGTTATCAACCTTTGCCCCTAATCTTTCTAACTCTGTAATGAGCAATTCTCTGGCGATATCTGCCCTTGGCAGCAGTACCTGATCTCCTGCTTTTATTTTTTCAGCCAATCCTTCAATAATGCCCTCTGCCCTATACTCCTCCGGTATATATTCAATAGCAAAACCCATATCCTCCAGTACCTTCGCCGTAGCCGGCCCAATGGCACAAAGTTTTGCTCCATGTAATAAACGAATATCAAAACGAAGCTTCTTCATCCGGTCGAAGAAGGCCTGCACCCCATTTACACTGGTAAATACAATCCATTGATATTTTTTTATTTCCCCGATAGCCTTATCTATTTCATCGTAATGGTCGGGTCTTTCAATCTTAATGGTAGGAAATTCTATAGCTTCTCCGCCTAAGGCTTCTATTCGTTTGGAAAGGGAGCTGGCTTGGTCTCTCGTTCTCGTTACAAGGACCCGCTTTCCAAATAAGGGTTTATTCTCAAACCACTGAAGCATAGGGGAAAGAGAAACTACTTCACCTACAATAATGATAGATGGATTGCTGATCTCATTGGCCAATACCTTTTCCTCAATATTCCCTAGAGTACCTGCCACCATTCTCTGATGCTGGGTTGTTCCATGCATAATTACAGCCACAGGTCTATTTTCATCCTGCCCAAAACCAATGAGATTTTTGCAGATTTTCCCTAAATTGTTTACTCCCATTAGGAAGATTAGAGTACCTTCAACCTTTGCCAACGCCTCATAATCAATAACATTCTCATCCTTTGTCGGGTCTTCGTGACCCGTAATCACATGAAAGGAAGAACTTACATTTCTATGGGTTACAGGAATCCCTGCATAGGCTGGCACAGCAATAGCCGAAGTAACTCCAGGAACTACTTCAAATTCTATTTGATTTTTAATCAGTTCTAGGATTTCCTCGCCGCCTCTGCCAAAAACAAAGGGATCTCCACCCTTTAATCTAGCTACAGTTTTTCCCTCTAAAGCTTTTTGTACCAGCAGTTGATTAATTTCCTCCTGACTGTACGCATGATTTGTTGGAGCTTTTCCAACAAAAATTCGTTCCGCGTCTTCCCTTGCAAAGCAAAGTAATTTTTCGCTGGCTAACCGGTCATATAGTATAACATCTGATTCTTGAATACACTCTAGTCCCTTTACAGTAATAAGCTTATAATCTCCAGGCCCTGCACCAATAAGAAAAACCTTTCCCCTTGCCATGCTATTCACCTACCTCTATATTCTTCAGTATTTTTTCAGCACCGTTAACCATACTTTCTTTTGCTGCCCTGCTGCCTAATTCCCAGTATTCATGCTCCGGGCTGTCTAAGCTTAACCGGATTACCTCGTTGCCTGCTGGGGATGCTACCACCGTTTCCATATGGAGCATACCTTCTATAGATTGGGCATAAGCTCCAATGGGTACATGACATCCCCCCTTCAGTGCAGCCATAAAGCTTCTCTCGGCCTTTACAGCGGTTTCCACCCGCGGATTATTTAGTACCTGAACGACTTCTGCAATAAAGACGTCATTCTGGCGTATTTGTATACCAAGGGCACCCTGGCCTACCGCCGGAGTACATATTTCCGTGGAAATATACTCTGTAATCTGGTTCTCCCAGCCCATTCTGAGCACTCCTGCTGCAGCTAAAATAACTCCATCTAACTGAAGACCCTCTATTTTTCCAATTCTAGTGGCGATATTTCCGCGAATAGGCTCAATCTTCAAGTCGGGGCGATAAGCCAGCAATTGTGCCGCTCTTCGCAAACTGCTGGTTCCAATTCTAGCCCCCTTAGGTAAATCCTTTAGCGCTGCTCCATTTTTACTAATCAATACATCCCGCACATCTTCCCGATCAGATATGGCGCCAATCGTCAATTCCGGTGTCATTTCCGTAGGAACATCCTTCATACTATGTACAGCCATATCAATCTCATTTTGCAGTAAAGCTGTTTCGATTTCCTTTACAAAAAGTCCCTTTCCACCAATTTTATCCAGGGTCTTATCTAATATTTTATCCCCAATTGTCTTTATTTTTACTACTTCAAAGGTAATATGAGGAAAATTTTCTTTTAATCGGTCAATTACCCAATAGGTCTGAGTCAATGCTAATTCACTGGCTCTGGAGCCTACAATCACTTTCTTTCTATCCATATATTTCACCTTTTCCCTATATGATCACGGCTTGCATTTAGCGCATCCTTTTGTAGATCTCCTCAATCTTCTCTCTTAAACTCTTGGATTCTCCCTCTGAATGCTGCTGCAATATATCACTATATACTACAGCTTCGAAAATTTGTCTTCTTTTCTCGATATCCTCTATTTCGTTTAAAACTCTTTCCCTCAATTCTCCTAATAGATCAACAAACTCCTCGTATTCTTGTCCATACCTTTTTTCTAATTCTTCACGAATGCGACGGGATAACATGGGACTTTTCCCATTGGTAGATACCATAACTGATAAATCGCCACGCTGTATAGAAGCAGGAACAATAAAGTCACATAAGTGAGGTGAATCTACGATATTGATAGGAACCCCTCTCTGCCGGGCTTCCTGATAACATAGGCGGTTTACATCCGAATCATTGGTTGCCACATATACTAAGCAGCTGTTATCCAGATCTCCCCATTGATATGGGCGGGATACCCAAAGAATCTGTTTATCTTCAGCAAGCTTTGCCAGTATACTGGTCAGTCTCGGACCTACGATCCTGACCTTCGCTTTATATTCCAGTAAGGATATGGCTTTTCTTTCTGCCACTTTTCCACCGCCAATAATGGTACAGCATTTATCTTCCAGATCAATCATGATTGGATAGTATTTTTTCATAAATTTCACTCACCTTACAAACCAAATCTTCCTTATTTTCAAATAGGTTATGATAATTAACCCTTGGTCGTCTCACCATAACAACCTCGCATTCGCAGGCACTGGCAGCAGCTAGCTTATCTAGTGTTCCCCCTAAGTCTCCGCTATCTTTTGTGACAAGGATGCTAATGTTAAACATTTTTATGATTTCCATATTCATGTTTTTAGAAAAAGGGCCCTGCATGGCAACGATATTTCCTGGTTTTATGCCCAAAGTCTCACATTTTTTCAAAACCTCTGCCGTGGGCAGCACTCTTGGATAAAGTCTTTGAACCGGTATCCTGCTTGTAAAAACCTCTAGGGATTTGCTGCCCGTTGTCAGCAGGACGTTTCCTTCAACAGCTGCAAGATAATCTGCTGCTGCCTCCATATGTTCTACCGTTATCAGGATATCTTCGTAGGCGTCGTAAGCGCTTTCATTTCTTTGGTAGCGTAAATAGGGGATTTTTCTATTTTGACAGGCAATCATAGCATTCTGGGATACATCTACTGCATAGGGATGGGTTGCATCAACCACCAGTTGAATTTGCTTTTCTATAATAATCGTCTCCATGTCCTGGGCGGACATTCTTTTCGTAAGAACATCACATCCCTCATAGGCCTCAAGGAGACTTCCACCATATTCTGTAGCCGTGGTTACCAGAAGCGGATATTTTTTTTCTGATATCTGTACAACAATTTCTCGGGCATCCTTTGTGCCGCCGAGGATCATGATCATAGCTTATAGCCCCTTGGTGTAATCATTTTTCCATCCTTAACATAGGTATTGCTGTTTCCGATAATCACAACGGTCAGCATATCGATTTCATGCTGAAGCATATGTTCTAAATCAGTAATTACAATTTCTTCGTCGGCACGTTTTGCATTTTTTACAATTCCTACAGGTGTAGTCTTCGCCTTATATTTC
Organism: Geosporobacter subterraneus DSM 17957; assembly: GCF_900142145.1. Lineage (GTDB taxonomy): Bacteria > Bacillota > Clostridia > Peptostreptococcales > Thermotaleaceae > Geosporobacter > Geosporobacter subterraneus. Next base: position 29,010 of record NZ_FQZV01000013.1, read on the forward strand.
AGGAATATCTCCCGGGCTTCTTCGATTTGATGTACCCGCCCCATACTCTTAGGATTATACAGTGCTGCAATAAAATCTCCGATAGCAGCACATTCCAGCCGCTTTCGGATCAGTTCCCAGTCCGTTAATAAATCACTAAGGGAGATCACCGTAAAGTCATGCATCATCGGTGCCCCGAGGGCAGCTGAAGCGGCACTGGCCGCTGTGATTCCGGGCACAACTTCGATTTCTACGTCGCTTTCTCTTTCATATTTTACCTCAAGCATGATGCCTGCCATTCCGTAGACTCCGGCATCACCACTGCTGATAATGGCAACCTGATGGCCTTCCATGGCTTTATCCAGAGTTAAATTACATCGTTCCACTTCCTTTTTCATGCCGGAGTCAATGACTTCTTTTCCCTCAATCAAGTCACGAATCAAATTGATATAGGTTTTATATCCAATAATCACATCCGCACTTTGTATGGCTTCTATAGCACGAACACTCATATGCTCACGATTACCCGGTCCAATGCCCACCACATATATTTTACCATTTGTATTCATTTTCTTCCCCCTATCTTCTTTTACAGCTGTAATCGTTGATACCAAATAGCTCGCTGGCAACCCTGGCGTAAAGTTCACCCTTTTGGTCCTCTCCAGCCCGCTTTAAGTTGAGTATTGGTTTTTTAATGATCTTTTTCACCAGGCTTCTCATTACAATTTCAATTAATTCCTTATCCTTATCACTGGCCTTCTCCAGTCTCTTGGTCAAACTCTCCAGTTCCTCGGTCAAAACAGACTCTCCAAAGGTTTTAAGTCCCTCAATAGCCGGGAAAACCGGTAAGCAGTGATACCAATTTTCAAATTTGATGCATTCCTCAATGATGATTTCTACTGCAACCTTTGCTGCCTCCATCCTGGATTCCATATTTTCCAATGAAACCTTCTTTAGTGCATCCAATTCATATAAGGACACACCTTTGAGAGAGTTGATCTCCGGATCAACATCCCTTGGTACTGCTATATCCACAATACAAACTCTATTATCTTTAGCATAATATTTTTCAAACTCTTCCCTTTTTAGGACGTAATGAGGGGCACTGGTTGAAGTAATAATGATATCAATCTGTGGTATCATTTTGTATCGGTCATGAAAATCGATCACACCCACCTCAGGATAACGCTTAGATAAATCTATGGCATGACCCTTTGTTCGGTTGGTTACGTAAATCTCTTCTACACCCTTGGCCATAAGGTTTTCTATAGCAATCCTGCTCATCTTTCCTACGCCGATCACCAGTACTTTCTTATGACTCAAATCCTCAAAGATTTGTTCGATAAACTTAACTGCAATAGAACTTATAGAAAGGGAATGTTCCGAGATAGCCGTTTCCCGTTTGATTCTTTTTGCTGTTGTAACCGCTTCTCTGTAGAGCTTATTTAAAATCGCCCCTGTGCTGCCCCGTTCATGAGCAAAGCCGTGGGCATCCCGTACTTGACCCAGAATCTGGTCCTCCCCCAGCACCAAGGATTCTAAACCTGCAGCTAAATAAAATACATGTTTTACTGCCTCATCAGATACATTTACAAAGAAGTATTCCTCCAGGGTGCCCTCTTCCAGCCCAAAAAAACGATAATAAAAACTTTTCAAAGCTTGAACGCCTTTTTTTATATCTGTAACGACAGCAGTAATCTCACTCCGATTACAGGTAGATAATATGACGATTTCCCTAGCATAATGATTATTGTCCAATTGCCCATAGGCACGCTCTAAATCGCTTTTTAAAAAAGCAACCTTTTCTCGAATTTGTAGGGGTGTATTTTTATAATTAATCCCTACAACAACGATTTCCATATACCTCTTCACCCTCTTTAACTACTGCTATAGTAATGCCTTTACAGGCTTTTTTCCCGATGACGACAGATCCTTTTTTGCTGCTGATCAATGCAGCCGGCTCACAAACGGCACCAACGCCAATGGTCTCTTTTACAAAGGAAGAAGCAGCAAATTGATCTTCTATCTTCGATATTTCTTCACGGCTCACGATACATAAGGGAACACCCAAAGCTTCTGCCGCTTCTATCATCCCGGACTCCTCTTTTTTTACATCCACCGTTGCCAGCTGCTTAATACTATTTATAGAAAGACCGGCTTGTTGAAATACCTCGGTAATAACTCCAAGAATTTCATCTTTCTCTTTTCCTTTTCTACAGCCTAAGCCTACAATCAGATTCTTTGGCCTTAGTACCACCTTATCACAAGGTATCAGATGCTGAACCTCATTTTCTGTGATATAAATCAATCCCTTTATATTTACACCATGCATATCCTCTGCCTTCAGCAGGCTTACATTAGATGGCAGCGGCATTGTGATAGGAATACTTGATAAAATACCTACTTCTTCCCCGTTGACTATATGGGCTGTAATTTTTGTAGCTTCTTTAAAATCTTCTATTGTACAGTGATGCAGCATGGCCAAAGTATCAACGGCAATACGGTCATTTACATCGGAGGCAGTGGTAATCACCGGGGTTGCACCAAGAAAATCCGCAATTTCCCTGCTAAGGTTATTGGCTCCGCCAAGGTGACCCGATAGAAGGCTGATCGCAAAAGTTCCTTTTTCATCCATGACAACCACTGCAGGATCTGTTTTTTTATCTCTTAGATAGGGTGCAATAGATCGCACCACAATTCCCGCAGCCATAATAAAAATAAGAGACGTATATTTGGAGAAAATCTCTCCTATGAATACGGTAAAATTACCCTCAATGGGCTTTTCTCTATTTCCATCCCTTAAAAATTTAGCGTGAACAAATAAATCCGATTGGGGAAAACCCTCTGCCAGCTTTCTTCCCAGCGCTGCCCCTCCTGCGGTCAGGGTAACAATGGCTGTTTTCATTCTTTCGCACTCCTAAATTCATGACTAAAATGCTTATCATAAAGCTTCGATTTTTCATAATTATTTCCTAAAAAATCACCAACTAGAATCTGAGCAGTCTTTCCAATATCTGCTTTCTTTACTTTTTCAGCAATATCTTCCAAGGTTCCCAGGACAATCTTCTCATCCTCCCAGGTTGCCTTTTGAATCACGGCAATCGGTGTTGTCATTGGATAATGAGCAGCCAGGCGGCGAACCACTTCTTCAATCATATGTACCGACAGAAATATGCACATAGACGCTTTGTGCTGTGCAAGACTCTCTAGGCTCTCCTTCTCCGGCACTTCTGTTCGTCCTTCCATTCTCGTAAGAATAACCGTCTGGGTAACGCCCGGCAGCGTAAATTCTTTCTTAATCGCTGCTGCTGCACCTACAAAAGAGCTCACCCCTGGAATTACTTCATAGGCTATCCCCTTCTCATCTAAAATATCCATTTGTTCACGAATTGCACCATAGATACTTGGATCTCCTGTATGTACCCTAGCCACAAGCTTACCTGCAGCTTCTCCGGCAGACAGCACTTCTATCACTTCTTCCAATGTCATGGATGCACTATTGTAAACCTCCGCGGTTTCTTTTCTGCAGTCAATAATTCCTTTATTTACCAAAGACCCTGCATAAACGATAACATCTGCCTGTTTTACTATATTTTGTCCCTTAACGGTTATTAGCTCCGGATCTCCTGGTCCTGCCCCAATAAAATATATCATTCCTTTGTCCCCCTCTTCTTCGCTATGATCATGGATAAATAATCTATTTTTTGACCTGTCATTTTCTTCAAATCCCAGGTTATACTTTCATCTGCATGGCCACATTTTGAAATCATCACTGTGTTTTGAAGCAATTGGTGCTTATCCAATTTCTCTACGGTATCTTCAAAGCCTCTGGAAGGTTTCATTAAAATAACATTGTCCCCATAGGTTAAGAGTTCATCCATATGATCACATTTGTATGCAGCGGGAATAATGGCAATGGTTTCTTCCCCTTCTGATAAAGGTATTCCCAACCGGCTGGCAGCAGCGCAAAAGGAAGGTATTCCCGGTACAGTTTCCACTTCTATTCCCTGGGCTTTTATCCGCCGCATTACATATATATAGGTACTGTAAATCATTGGATCTCCCAGAGTAATAAAGGCAACATCTTTTCCTTGCTTTAAAAATAACATGATCTCTTCCATGTTTTGATTCCAAGTGCTGTCTAAAGCATCTGCATCATAGGTCATAGGGAAAACCTGAAACTTCACCTTATCCTGCTGCTCCACATGCTCTTTAATAATCTTGTATGCCACACTTCCTTTGCCACTGATCGTTTCCGGTGCGATGATAATATCCGCTTTATTTAGAACCTTTACTGCCTTTACAGTGACTAATTCAGGGTCACCTGGCCCTACACCTAAACCATAGAATTTTCCATTCATCTTTCTTCCTCCTGTTCCGACGACTGCCCCTTGGTGCCAGATATAACATAGATTGGGTTTAAGGCCTCCATCAACGTATATTTACCCAACTGCTTTCCTCTTGCAGTTTGTAGGGAAATTACTTCAATATCCTGATAACCGCATTCCTTCATATATTGTGTAGCTTCATAGAGTGTTTCTATGGTCACCGCATTCACCACCACAATCCCCATATCCGGCAGCTTCTGATAGCATAACGCTAATATTTCCTCTAATTCTCCACCGCTGCCCCCCACAATAGCACGATCAAAGAAATCGATTGTATGGAGTAATGCTGCACCATTGCCATGCAGAATATCCAATTCCACCTGAAAACGCTGCTGATTCTGCCGGATGAGCTGAATCCCTTCCTCATTTCTCTCGATAGCAACCACTTTCCCGAGTCTGCATATGTGAGCAGCTTCAATGGCAATAGAGCCGGTTCCCGCACCTATATCTACTACTATGGAATCCTCCTGCAGCCTTAACTTGGAAATGGTTACCGCCCGCACTTCTTCCTTCGTCATAGGCACTTTTCCCCGTATAAAATATTGATCCGGAATACCTGGGGTTTTATATTTCCACACGATCTTCTCCATCTTTTATCACCACCACTGACATATTCAAATCCTGCAGTTCTAAAACCTGCCTTGGCTTTCCCTCAAAAATCATTTCATTTTCATAGGATAAATTTGATCCTACCACCATGGTTTTATCTGCAAGGCCATGTTCGATCAGCATACTGGCAATCCTCTTTGGAGAGTTTATGGGGTCAGTCAATAAGATAACTTTTTCATAGTTTTTTACTGTTTCTATCATATCAAAGCTTCGTCCATGAAGGCTCCCAACAAAAGCATCCTGCCAAGGCTCACCGATTCGCGCCATTAAATATTGAAAGGAGCTGATTCCTGGTATTACAACCATTTCCGAAGACGTAAAATGCTGTTTTAAGCTCTTCAGCATGCTGTAAAAGCCTGTATCTCCAGATAACAAAAATGCAATCTTCTTCTCTTTGCGCTGTTCTTTCGCGTAGGCGATTATGCTCTCCAAATCAGCACCAATATAAACCTTTTCTTTATTCAAGGATTCAAAATACTGAAGGTTTCTTCTGCCTCCGATCAAAACATCACTATCAAGAATTTTCTCAGTAGTAATCGGCAGAACATATTCCAGGCTTCCAGGACCCATTCCTAATACATAGATTTTATGCATACTTGAACGCCTCCAGCATTTTTTTTCCCTTTTTCCCTACTCCTAAAATTCTTTTATCCATAGAAAACATGATAACGCCAACCTCCAATTGATTGTAGACGTGCTGGGCACTTTTCTCCTCCGCCTTATCACATAGGATTTCATAAACCGATTCATATCCATTATCCTCAATCAGTGATAGGGCAGCCTCTGTAGTTACACAATCAAACAGCTCTGTAATCAAGGACTGCGGCGCTCCCAGCAAAGCTAAGTTTCCAGCTAATATTTCAATTCGGGCATCGGCAACCTTACTGTGGGTGTGGAAAATCCCTGCGGCTAATTTGACAAATTTGCCGATATGGCCGATCATCAAAACCTTTCGAACACCATATTCCACACATTTTTCCAGCATAAAACCTACAAAGTTACTGGTCTTGATGACTTTATCCTTTGAAATCCCATAGCACGCATAAGCTAAATCCCTTCCATGATTTCCCGGTACCAGTATCACCTGATCTAATCCATCCTGTACCGCCATTTTCAGCTCTATGGCAAGAGACTCTTTAAAAGCTTCCTCTGACATGGGTTCTACAATTCCAGTAGTTCCTAAAATAGAGATTCCCCCAATGATGCCTAATCTGGGATTAAAGGTTTTTTGTGCAACAGCTTCTCCTTCCGGTGCAAAGATGGTCACAACAGCACCTTTACCCTTCGGCAGCACAGAAGAAACTTCTTTTTGGATCATTGCTCTGGGAACAGGGTTAATAGCCGGTTCTCCTGGAGGTATCTGGAGCCCCGGCTTGGTGACTGTACCTACGCCTATACCTCCTTTGAGCAATATCTCCGGCTGGTCGGTTATCTCTACGGAAGCGCCAATGAGCATCCCATGGGTGTTGTCCGGATCATCCCCTCCATCTTTTTTTATTGTACAGAGGGCCCTATGCTCCGCAATTTCCCAGGTTTCTATTGTAAGCTCCAGATTCCAACCTTTTGGCGTATCAATTTGAACCCTCTTGATCGGTTGGCCCTCTAAAGCCATAATAGCAGCAGCTTTTGCTGCTGCTGCTGCACAGGATCCGGTGGTATATCCGTATCGCATTTTTTTTCCATCTTTTACTATATATTGATCTAACATATGCATACCTTCTTTTTTGGGGTATTCAATTACTTGTTCTCAATAATTCTACAGCATGTAAAGCAATGCATTGATAATAGCAGCTCCAACTGTACTGCCGCCCTTGCGGCCTCGGGTAATAATATAGGGTACATTCATGCTCTCAAATTCTTCCTTAGACTCTGCAGCTCCTACAAAACCTACGGGAACCCCTACGACTAAAGCCGGGCGGATTTTCCCTTCTTCGATATAGCGCTTTAGTTCAAATAGGGCAGTGGGCGCATTTCCAATTACAAATATTTCATTTTTTTTATCTTCTATAGCTTTTTCCATGGATACCATAGCCCGGGTTATGCCTTTTTCCTTTGCCTTTTTTGCCACATCCGCATCTCCAATATAACAATGAACCTCCCCGCCAAGTTCTCCAAGCTTTGTTTTATTGATCCCGGCCTTAGCCATTTGGGTGTCCGTTACAATGTTAGCGCCTCTGCGCAAAGCCTCTTTGGCACTTTCAATAGCACCGGGAGAGATTACCGTAATGTCAGCGTATTGAAAGTCGGCAGTTGTATGTATGATTCGCTTAACAATCTTTCCAATCTCCTCAGGAAAGGTTTTATCCCCGAGTTCCTCTGTAATGATTTCAAAGCTCTTTTCTTCAATGAGATGGGGCACCTTGATATACTCCATTAGCCTTCAATAGCCTCCTTTGCTCTTTCATCAATGATAGCTGCAATTCTTGGATCAGCGCCAATATGTCCCGCCATAATAAATTCTACCTTTGGATATTTCTCTTTTAATTGCTCTAGTTGTTCTGGAATGTCAAATTTAACATGATTTCCTAGGAATATAAACATTGGAACAATGACGATTCTTTCCGCCCCCTGCTGAATAAGGGCTTCAATTCCCTCCTCAAAGCTTGGCTTTGAAATCTGTAAGGACCCCATGCCTATAAATTCAAATTTACTAATTTTTTTCACCTGCTCAACAATTTGAAAGAATATTTCATCTGCCTCTTGGGCTTGACTGCCATGACCTAAAACAAATAATGCATTCTTCATTTTACATCCTCCTACTTGCTTTCAATTATTTTAACTCCGCCTTCTACAATCCTTGTTTCAAAGCTGCGGGGATAACTATTAAAAACGCCTATATCCGAGAACTTCCTTTTTACAGCTTCCAAATCCACAATCTCTTTATCATATAAAATCCCGATAACGGTTCCACTATGGGCCACATTCACCCCAAAGCACCCTAGGGCTAATACCGTATCAATGATTTCTTCCAATTTATCCTTTGGCAGGATATTTTGATTGGTTAGGGCACTTAAGGTAGCCGCCTTTCCCAAGCCACCGGTATCCTTCGTTCTACAGCTTTCTTGAAATATCTGATAGGCTTTCTCAATCTTGTTTTTATTTTCCAGTCTTTCCTTCGTATAATCATTCTTTCGAAAATCCTGGGTATCTAAAATCTTCTCTGATTCCAGTACAAAAACATCCAGTGACGGAATCCAGTCGCTGCTCTCTATCCGTATACCCTTCAAATGATCAAATAAAGTCAGCGTGGGGAAAATGGTACTGTCCGTCGGTTCAATGGCAACGCACAATCTTCCCAGATCGTCTCTTGAAATCTCTTTGCCCAGCAGAGCTGCTGTTGCAACAATGGAGGCTGCAATATCAGCGGTACTGCTGGCCATTCCCTTGGCCACCGGAATATGTGAAACCACCTCTACAGAAAGAGTGTCTCCGATCTTCCGTGGCAGTCCAAAGTACTCTAGAGTCCTATACATCCCCTCTACCGCTTTTCTCCGATCCATTGTTCTTGCAGGTACTTTCGATTCTTCTATCGTTACGGCAGCATATAAATCAATGGGGTATGAAATTAACTTTTCACTTGTACCGATCACTCCCTGCAACAGTTCGCCGCAGGAAGCGGGGCAAATGGCTTTAGCTTTCATAGATTACCTCTTTCAACGCTTCAATCAATTTTTCATTAGAACTTCGATCCTTAATGGCAATTCGATAAAACCGATTGGTTAAATTTTTGTAATTGCCGCAGCTTCTTATGAGTATTTTTTTCGTCAGCAGTGCTTCTTTCAGACATCTTTCATCCTTATTATAGCTAAAGAATATATAATTGGCTTCCGGCTTATATGCTTTAATCCCCTCTATGGCATTCAATTCCTCATAGAATTTATTCTTTTCCTTGTGCAGCCAATCTTTTGTCTCCCGAATATATGCCTGGTCTTTTAATACTACTTCCCCAGCTAAGGCTGCTAGGCTATTGATGCTCCAAGGCTCCCTATTGTCCCGAATTCGTCTGAGTATATTCTCATTGGAAGCAACTGCGTAGCCTAATCGAAGGCCTGGAATGGAAAAGAATTTTGTTAAAGCCCGAATAACATAGAGATGATTATATTCCTCCATACAGGCAATCATGGATTCCTCTTCTCCAGCTTCAACAAAATCCATAAAAGCCTCATCTACCACAAGGCGAATACCAAACACCCGGCATTGCTGAAGGATTTCCATCATTTTTTGCCGATTTAGAAATTGGCCAGTGGGATTGTTTGGATTGCACAATACCACTAAGTCAATTTCCGGATTGAGCATCTTTTTAAAGCCTTCGTCAATTTGAAAATCGTTGTCTTCTTTTAGATAGTAATAATGTACCTCGCTGCCGGCTTTTAAGAGTGCTCTCTCATATTCGGCAAAGGTAGGTGCTAAAATAAGACTGTTTTTCGAATTCAGAGAGGCGGCCAATGCAAAAATGATTTCAGTAGCCCCGTTGCCTACAGTGATCCACTGCTCATTCACTCCATGGTAAGCCGCAATCGCCCCTACCAGTGCCTTATAATCAGGGTCTGGATACCGCTCAATACTATGGATGTTTTGAATCAAAGCTTCTTTTAGCGAATTTGGAATCCCTAGAGGATTGATATTGGCACTAAAATCAAGAATTTCCTCTATTGCAATACCTCGTTCCATTGCTGCTTCATAAATATTTCCACCATGCTTAGCTACCTTCATAACCCAATCCCCCATTGTGTATATGCAACCCATCGAATAAGGGTAAAAAAGAACATTCCCACTGCCGATGCGCCATACATGATTTTTATTGTCCGAAGAATGTCTTCTGTATCTAATTCCTTTAACTTATCTCCTATCGTTGGTTTCTCAACCAATTGTCCAAAATAGGAGTTCGTTCCCCCGATTTGAATATTGAGAGCTCCCGCAACAGCAGCCTCGGGATATCCGCTGTTTGGACTCTTGTGATTTCTACTGTCCCGGCGTAAGATCCTTAAGCTGTTGGACCAGTCATATCCCAGCAATCCTGAGGATACAACGATAAAAAGTCCCGTAAGCCTGGCCGGAATAAGGTTTATCAGGTCGTCCAGTTTTGCTGATGCCCACCCAAAATGGAGATATTTCTCATTCTTATAGCCTACCATAGAATCCAGGGTATTGATGGCTTTATAGGCCATCCCCAAAGGGGCTCCACCAATAAAGATGTAGCATAAGGGCCCTATAATTCCATCAGATATGTTTTCTGCAACGGTTTCAACCGCTCCCCGGGTAATCTCCTGTTCATTTAAATGAGTAGTGTCCCTTCCTACGATGTAAGAAAGAAACCTTCGCGCTTCAAGGATATCTCCCTGCTTTAATTTTATATATACCTTTCTGCTCTCCACATCCAGACTTTTCGTTGCTAATATCTGAAAGATCAGAAAGGTTTCCATAATCCATCGGAAAGCCGGATGAAACCAATCCGCAATCCATAGCAGCAGATAAATAAGCAGATAGCTGCTGCTTACAACCATAAGGACAAGTATTATTCCTCCAAGCTTTTCTAAGACTGGTCCCTTAAAAATTTTTCGCAGTCCTCGCTCTGTACTACTGATCCCATTGCCAATAAATCGTATAGGATGTGGAATCCAATAAGGGTCTCCAAAAACCAGATCACAAATATATCCCACTAAGATTTTGATCATCACTGTTCTCCATTTAAGATACTGTAAATCTTCTCCATATTTATATTCTCTCGTACAATTTGTGCCAGCTTGTTATACTCAGCCTCTTTAAAAGCCTGGAAGCTCTCGATGGTACTTCCCTTTTCCTCCAGTCCCTTTGCCCTGCGTATATTATTTAATACCTTTCTCGTAAATGGAATATTGTCGAAAATACCATGAATGTAGGTTCCCATCACGTTACCTTCCCTATTAACACAGCCATCTTTTAGATCCACAGTTTCTCCCAGACGGTTCACGATTTGATTCATGACAATACAATCTTCTCCCAGGCTTGTTTTCCCCATATGTATTTCATATCCTGAAACCGCCAACCCTTGAGTACCTTCCAGCACGCCCGAAAGCTGAGGAATAATTTTCGCCTCTACCTGGGTTGTTACCTTTTCCAGTTCAAAGACAGTTTCTACATCTAAGAGTCCCAACCCATTCATTTCTTCGATGGAGCTTTCTGTGCCATGAGGATCGTGCAGTCTTTTCCCAAGCATTTGATATCCCCCGCAAATACCTACAATAAGCTTTCCATTGCGGTGAAGTTTTAGGATTTGTTCTGCTAATCCGCTTTCTTTTATATACAGCAAGTCTTCAATCGTATTTTTCGAGCCAGGTAAAATTAAAATATCCGGATCTCCAATCTGTTCTCCACGCATTACATATCTTAGCTCTACGTCTTCCTGCGTTTCAAAGACGTTAAAGTCTGTGAAATTAGAGACATGAGGAAGATATAGCACCTCAACCTTAATCTGCCGCCCTTGTCTGTTTTGTGAGCGGAAACGTTCTGCTAAACTATCCTCGTCCTCAATTTGAACGTTATAATATGGAATTACTCCTAATACAGGGATTTTTACTATATCCTCCAGCATCTGAATGCCTGGCTTCAGAATTTCTACGTCTCCCCGAAACTTATTAATAATAATTCCTTTTACACGCCTTCTTTCTTCTTCAGTTAGCAGCATCATGGTACCTGCCAGTGATGCGAACACACCGCCGCGATCAATGTCTCCAATCAGAATCACCGGAGCATCTGCCATTTCTGCCATGCCCATATTTACAAGGTCATTTTCGCGGAGATTGATTTCCGCAGGGCTTCCTGCACCTTCCAATACAATAATATCGTACTCCGTTGATAGGCTGTCAAAGGTTTCCTTCACCATTTGCGAAAGCTCAGGCTTAAATTCATGATACTCCATAGCTGTCATATTTTTAAATACTTTCCCATTTAGTATTACCTGACACTTTTTATCGCTGGTAGGTTTAAGTAATACGGGATTCATACGCACATCGGCTTCTACACAAGCCGCCTCCGCTTGGACCACTTGTGCTCTTCCCATCTCCAGCCCCTCTTTTGTAATATAGGAATTCAGAGCCATATTCTGAGACTTAAAGGGAGCTACCCGATAACCGTCCTGTTGAAATATCCTGCAAAAAGCTGCAGTAATCAGACTCTTCCCAACAGATGAAGCTGTACCTTGAAACATCAATCTCTTATTCTCCATGACGATCCCCTTTCCCATCCATAAAGTTTCTACAATTCTCAACGAAATCCTTAGCAAGCTCCTTACGATTATAAAAGTGAATATGGGCATAACCTGCCAGTACATTTTGCTTTTGCAGACCACAGTACCATGAATTCACCAGTTCTCCATTTCTTCGCTTCTCCACCCTGTAAGCAAACGCTTCATCTTTTGACATTGAAATAACTGATCGGTGAAACTCATGACCCTTTACGCCAACTGGATTATGACTGATCACACAAGGCTTCTCAATGTTTACCTCTACATATCCGAATCGCTGCAGACGATTGGTCATGGTTGTTTCCGCCTCGAAAACCCCCACCATTTCATGACGCCTTCCCTCAAGGGTTGTTATGGCCTCCGTCAAATACATCAGTCCTCCGCACTCGGCATAGGTGGGTATCCCCTGATCTACTGCAGTTTTTATGGACTCCCTCATGGAGACATTTTTTTCTAGCTGCTCTGCAAATACTTCCGGAAATCCGCCGCCAAAGTACAGGCCATGAAGAGCCTCCGGAAGTTTTTCATCCTCCAGAGGGCTAAAATAAACTAATTTTGCCCCCAATTCCTCTAATAAATCTAAATTATCTCTATAGTAAAAGTTAAATGCTTTATCCATTGCCACACCAATATGTACCTGTTCAAATTTCAGTACTTCTTTTGGAGGATCTGTTTCTCCCTGCAGAGATTGAGCTTTGTTGCTAATTTGGATCAATTGATCAAGGTCAATGGTTTCTTCAACCATTTCCCCAATTTCATCGATCTTCTTTTTCAAATCTTCCACTTCTACACTGGGAATTAGTCCAAGATGTCTGCTTTTTAACTGAATGGCTGTATTCGTCTTCATATACCCTATACACGGAATCCCCGTATATTTTTCAATAGCTGCCTTTAGCAGTTCGTAATGTTTTTCTCCAGACAGGTTGTTAATGATGATTCCCTGTATATTTACGCTGGGATCAAAGACCTTATAGCCTAATACCTGGGCAGCAGCACTGGCAGACATTCCGTTTCCATTAATGATAAGAATCACCGGCGCATGAATAATCTTTGAGATATGTGCAGTGCTCCCTTGATCCTTCTCGATTCCAAAGCCGTCATACAGGCCCATCACACCTTCTATGACGGATATATCTTTTCCAGAAGCGTTTTTCATAAACAATTTTTTAACCACTGCACCCTCTAACATCCAGCCGTCTAAGTTTCGGGAAGCGTTCCCCGTGACAAAGCTGTGAAACGCAGGATCAATATAATCTGGCCCCACCTTGAAGGGCTGTACTTCAAAGCCTCTTTTCTTTAAGGCTGCCATAACACCTATGGAGATTGTTGTTTTTCCTACACCGCTTTGCGTACCTGCCAAGACAAACCTGGGGTAATTCATCTATACTCTTCCCTTCTCCAAGTAATAAATAAAAACCCTAACCATCTCGGTTAGGGTATGAACACACAATTGTACATCCCACTTTTTCCTTCCCGCCGAAGGCAATACAGCAGATCACAACAGGCAGGTCTCCTGACTCGTGAATCTACTTACTTTCGGCGCCTTCCTTGTATCCCAAGTGGCATTGTGCCAATTTCATCCTCACTCACAGTAGCGGGGGCTGTGTCGGTCTTTCACCGAACTTCCCTATTAAGTACTTCGACACCTGTTTGTATCATATTTACTTGCTTACATGGTATCAAACTTTTTGTTAATTATCAATAGATTTCTTTAAATTTTCCTGGTTTTATGTAATATAAGCATATTTTTATGCATTTTATGCATCTGTATTTTTATTATTACTACTGATTTAAGGCAGTCAGCACAGCATAATTGTCTACAATCTCTATCCTCGTAATCCCACAGTGATCTACCTTGTATTTCCAGTAGTCTTCGATTCCACTCCCTATATAATGGGCCAGTGTAGCACGTATACAACCGGCATGAGATACGATAAGTATCCTTTTATTCTGATGCTCCTTCACAATTTTTTCTATAGCTTCAATGATACGCCGATACATTATCACCAGGCTTTCACCTTCCGGCACAGCATAATTGAGCCAGTCTGCTTCCCAATCCGCAGCTTCCTTGGGATACTGTTCTTTTATATCTCTATAGGTTAATTCTTCCCATTTTCCAAAATTGAGTTCTCTAAGCTCTTTTGATTGTGTCAAGCCAACATGATGATAGGCATTAATCCTTTCAGCAGTCTGAACCGTGCGCTTCAAATCACTGCAATAAATATGCTGAATTGTCTCTTCCCTGAGCTTGTCTGCAGCTCTTTTTGCCTGTAGAAGCCCTTCTTCTGTTAAACAGGAATCTGACCAACCACAATACTTTTTCTGGTAATTCAATTGTGTTTCCCCATGTCTTACAAGTATTAGTTCCATAAAACCCTCACCTAACAATATTGAATACTACAAGATGGTAGAATAAATAAACCAGTTCTGCAAGCTCGCAAAGGGCTCCTAAGGTATCTCCTGTCATGCCGTCTATTTTTCCAGTAATATGCCGGATATATAAAAGACTAAATATACAGACTATCGGCAGAAAAAGTATAGACCAAGAAGTTACGAGAGAAAACAGTAAAGTCATAATACCGGCCATCAGCAGCTGTCGGTTGTTCACTTTTCCAATATACAAATTACCCATGCCATTGGACCTGGCGTACTTGGCATATCTACTGGCAAATACAAGACTAAATCTTGAAAAAACAGGCATTAACAAAAGAATTCCCCCTGCTTTCGATATAGAGATGCTTGATATAAAAGCAACCTTTAACAGTAGAGTTAGCAATATAGCCAAAGCTGCATTGGTTCCCAGCCGGCTGTCCTTCATAATCTCAAGGACTCTGTCTTTAGGCCGGTTGCTGTATATACCATCAAAGGTATCCCCTAAGCCATCCAGATGAAGTCCCCCAGTAATAAATACTTCAATGGCCACAGCCAGCACCGCAGCTGCAAATGGACCTCCCAGCCAATTCCCTAAGTGGTAAAAGGATAATACAAACATACCGATGACTAGCCCTACTAAAGGAAAATAGATCACGCCTTCCAAGAAATCCTTCTCATCCACATCCAGTTGAACCAATATTGGAATTCTGGTTAAAAACTGAATCATTAGGATCAGTCTTTTCATTACTGTTCAATTCCTTCCCTTGCATGAATCCCTTTTTGGAAGGGATGCTTAATCATTTTTATTTCAGATACATAATCCGCAAGCTCAATGATTTTCTGGGGTACATTTCTACCTGTCAAAATGAGCTCCATATGCTCCGGCTTTTCCTGAATTAACTGACAAATTTGTTCAACAGAAAGAAGTTTATTAGATAACACGCCCATGATTTCATCTAAAATCAACATATTACAACTCTCTTCTCTGATTACCTGCATGGCAAAATCGAAGCCTTCATCAATTCTTTTCTTTAGCTCTGCTTTTTCTTCATCATTTAGTGTCCAGAAGAATTTTTTTACTTTGTCAAAGCGAAAAATTTGAAAATCAGGATAAAGCCGCTCCACACTATGCAGTTCTCCCGAGTCTCCACCCTTTAAGAACTGTATCATATATACCTTGTAGTCTCTCCCCACAGTTCGAAGGGCTTGTCCTAATGCCGCAGTTGTCTTTCCCTTGCCGTCTCCCGTATAAACCTGTACCAATCCTTTATCAAGCTTCTTTTCCATATTTATATCTGCTCCTTTACTTGATTCTCATAGGTATTCCAGATACTGTAAAATAAACCTCATCTGCTTCCTGTGCAATTAACTGATTAATTCTACCCGCTATATCCCTGAAAATCCGCGCCAGTCTGTTTTCAGGAACAATCCCCATGCCCACTTCGTTGGTTACCATAATCAGCCACACATTATATTCTTGACAGGCTCTAAGAAAGTCAATAAATTGCTGCCGAATTCCTTCTTCTATCCTATCGATTTCCTCATGTTTTATGGTCTCCCAATCTATACCCTCCTGCTCAAACATAAGATTGGTAGTCATAACTGTAACACAATCCAATAAAATTGTGTTATGGGTCTGGGCAATCTCCGGTATTATGCGATCTAAATTGCTATATGCTTCATAGGTAGTCCACTGTTGCGGTCTATTCTCCCGATGTTTCTTAATCCTATCCTTCATTCCCTGATCAAAGGCGATAGCCGTCGCTAGATAAGCCACAGATCCTAGTGCTTCCTTTGCTAGATTTTCAGCAAAAGAACTCTTTCCGCTTCTAGCTCCGCCTGTAACCAATGTAATTTTGCCCCTCAAAATATCACCTCAATACTATATAATTTACAATTTGAATAAACTGCAAAAAATATGTCCCTACTTTTGAGGGACACCTTCTATACTATATTTAGACTATACCAGATTTTTGAATATTATGCAATTCCTTTCCCTATATAGACAGCCGATAGCTTTTTCCTGCCTCCACCCTCTTATTTCGTATTTTTCTGACGGCACCATTGCTATCCATGATTTTTAGATTTACAACACCGTTTTCTTTTGCTAAGAAATCAATATAGTGAGAGGTAGGACCGTGGTTAGTAATCATAATCCACTGCAACCCCGGTTTAAATTGTTGATAATATAAGCCGCTTCTTTTTTCCAAGCCGGAGTAAATGGTATGCACTCCCTGATTCGTCAGGGTTTTTACTGCTACATCCCCATTGCCCTCCACAAGTATACTTAAGTACCTTTCAATGCTCTCCTCCTGTTCACTAATGACCGCATCCTCAGGAATTTCCAGTTTTTTTCGTAATACAAAGCTGCATTTCTTTAATATATCCGTATGGCTTCCATGAAAGATATAGGTATCTCCCGAAATAGCCAGCAGACTCTTTAGCATAACCGTACCATCACCTTCTTCAGATTTATAAGCTTCAATAACTTTTCCGTCTGCCCACCTTCCGATCGGGTCTTTATAGTTTCTATCTACGTATAAATACTGATTGGTTTCTACTCCCTTTGCTCCGATCAAAGTTACTTTTATTCCTCTGCGTGGCAAGATTCCTTCATTCTCATTCAATTCATCAATGAAAGTATTTTGATGCTGCATGCTCTCATAAGGTATAAAATGCATTCGTCCCAGAGGACCCATTTGATAAAGATAAGGGTTATATTTTCTTCCAGGCAGCAGATCACGCGCTCCCAGCAAATAACGGCGAATGGTTTCCATATCATTTTCTGTACCATATACACGCTCCAGTATCCATAAGTATCCTTCCAACAGAGATCTAAAAAGATTTGATTTGATATTCCCTTCATAAGGAAGCTCGCCGCCGGACCAAAAATAATAAGCATTTGCTGCGCCGGCATTCGGCGTAGCGATAATGATTAGGTTGTCAATATCATTTTCATAAGTACCGCCTTGGGCATAAGCACGGGCTACCAGCCCTCCCATACTGTGACAAATTACATTCACCTGATTACTTTTCGTTGCTTTTTTTGCTTGATCTATTACTTTTTTCAGATAATGGGCGGAAATATAGCTGCAATCTTTTCTCCAATCGTAATAAGCAATAAATAAATCCTTGTTGTGTCTATATCCAAGTCCTTCCAGGCTTTTGATGAAAGGTTCATATACGGAAGCAGCCATTCCAAAATTCCAAGCTCCAGTCCCTGGTATGATCTCCTCGCCCATAGAACCAAATAATCCGGGCACAAAAACAATCGGTTTTTGCCTGGATATCTGTGTTCTGTTTTTTATCATCCGTATGAGTCCAAGAATCATCATTGTTTTATACATGGAATTCCCCCTCATATTTCGGATTAACGCAAAAAATAAAGCCGTTACAGATTCGTAACAGCTTTTCCTTCGTAAACATTAATTCCCTCAAGGGCAAGCAATTTTATTTTAAAATCCAGGCCTCCCCCATAACCAACTAAGCTTCTATCCACACCGATAATGCGATGACAAGGGATAACAATCGGAATGTTATTCTTGTTATTGGCCATACCTACAGCCCGAAAGCCCTTAGGCAAACCGATCTTTTCAGCAATATCCCTATAACTGCTAACTGTACCATAGGGAACAGCCATCAGTGCTTGCCAAACCTTTTGCTGAAAAGGAGTTCCAATCAAATGCAAAGGCACAGTAAACTCTTTTAGCAGCCCTTTTCCATATGCAGTTAATTGATTTATAATCTGTTCATTTCTATCATAACTTTCCTCTACATGATCAAAATGCTTATGGAGCCATTTTAAAAAACTGCTTTCTTCTTCGTTTTCCAGTGCAATCCTGCATAAACCCTGGTCACTAGACGCAACATAGAATTCACCTAAGGTTGTTTTCGCTTTTCCATAGAACACCCTTTTCATTCATCCCACCTGCACTTCACTTTTTAATTTTTTGAATTCTTCCTTAGCTACACGCCATTGTTCTCTCGCTTGCATTTCCAGCTTTTTATTTCTTTTTATCAGCGGATTCCCTACTGCCTTATTGAACCAATCAATGGATTCCACATATCTTCCAAGACGTAAATATAATTCTCCAATGAGATAAGTTAAAGATACTTCATCCAAGTTACCTATAGGCAGCGGCTCGTGTAAAAAAGCCTCTTCAAAGCAATTTAGTGCATGGGCTAGAAATTCCTGCTCCCGCTCACTATTAATAAATCTGTAGAGCCAGGCAAGCCTTAAACATATATTTCCAAGATTTCCTTTTTTGAGATTCAACAGCTGCCCGCAGACCAGCGCCAGCTTGTAGGCTTCTATAGCATCATGTACATCTCTTTCCTCTCCAAAGCTGCGTGGTACCCACCGTTTTGTTATTGTGGCCTCAATAATTTTCTTCCCCTGAGGGGTAATGTCTTTAAAATTACTCTCCAGAGCTGCATAACCACACATGGGACATACAATGGCACCATAAAACATTGGATTTGTACTGCTATAGGTAATACAGAAATCTGTATCCCGTTTTTCAATTCTGCATGCAGAGCTCTTTACTCTTTTGGTGTGAAAAATATTTTTACACACAGGACATTGTATCTCCCTGTCAAATAAATCCTGATTCATCCTATCACCTCGTACCTCATTAAGACTTCTACGACAATATCTGTAAACATATTCTACAAATCGTTCAAATTGAGAGGTTTTTATTGGACGGGCTCCATATTGTTGGTTTCCGTGCTAGTGGCCTCCTGCTTAATGGTACTTATTGGTTGAGGTTTTTTCGTTCCTTTAATAATAATTTGTTTTTGTGGCCTGTAGTAATCTTTTGAAACCACACTACGTTCAACCTCTACACCATTTTCATAAACGATTCTATAGGTAGTTATTTTATATCCATCTCTGCCTTCTTGCTCTACCCGCTGCATTCCCTGCAGCAAATGAGGATCCTGTTTGATTTCCGTGCCCCGTTTGACAAACTCCGTTTCCTTCGTTTCAATTTTTACCACTCTATTATCGGTTTTTAAACCATAAATCTTTATAGTTAATTGATTTCCATGAACATTTGATTCGATATAAATGGGTTGAGAAAGTGTATTTTGAAACTTAAAATCCAATACCCCATAAGAAACCGTTGCATCTAATCCCTTTGGTACATAGGTGGAAGGGATACTATGATTCACACGTTCTACAATCTTAAGATTACTCATTAAAACGGAATTGTAAATGGTGCTGGAAACCTGACATACTCCTCCTCCTAATCCTTCAACCAGTTCACCTTTAAAAATAACCGGCGCATCCAGATAGCCTCTATCTCTACTTCTTGGACCCACCCTATCGTTAAATGAAAAAACATCATTAGGCATAAGTACGGTTCCATTGATAGCATTCGAAGAAAGTATTATATTTTGGCTGCGGTTTTTGTTTACTGCATTAAATTGGGTAGTATATACCCCCAATAGATCATTAATATAGCTTAGACTTTCAGAAGTAATTTTAGGGGACTGAATCTCCACAGGAAGGTCAATGGCAATTTCAGAAATATCCTTTTGATCTCTTACCGCATCTAGGATCGAACTTTTTGCCCGCTCTAAATTCATATGAAGTCCTGTAACCTCAGGAGTTATGATAAATTTTCCGTTTTCCCGCTTTATAATGGCATTTTTTGCAGGTTTATCAATATTTTTTTTTATTTCAGATAATTGCTTTTCAATCTTTTCCTGATCATAGACAGGCGTAAGCGCTACGTTTTCAGGACTGCGATAAAGAGAGATGATCTTTTGAAGCCTTTCAAAATAATTCCCTTCTCTGCCGATGTTATAGGCTTCGTTAACAGCCTTTGTATAATTAAGATTGTATCCCATATCTTCTGCACTAAAATTCCAAACCTTATCTCCATATTTTAGAAGTATCTTCTTTTGGACAACGCTGTCTTCGAAATGATTCTGAACTTTTTTACCAGCCTCAGCAATAGATAGGCCGCCCATATCTATATTTTCTATCGTTACACCATTATAGATTGTATCACGGTGAATCAGGAAAAATGTAATTCCTGTAGTAGAAACTAGAAAACTTAATAATACAATGATAATTCCTGCAACAAAATTCTTTTGTTTGGTGTTATTGGCAGCTTTTGCATCCATCATTTTTTCCTCCTTTCCTGCATTTTAATTTCTAATGTAGCAAGATCTGTTTGTTTTAATATTATTACATTTGACACACCTATATTACTAATATACATTATATTTACTTCATTGAACATAATGTAACACAAATTTAATGCCAAAATAACACTTTTGAATGTTGGATTCTGTCACTTTTTTTTTGTACATGCATAATATGTAGTGGACATAGATCCACCCATAAATTTTCCCCTTTGATGACGGAGGGAGTTTTCTCCCTCCTTTTTTACAAATCAATGCATATTCTATAATCTCTGTACATATACTATGATAGTAACATTTTTCAGCGCGGAGTAGAGCAATGGTAGCTCGTCGGGCTCATAACCCGGAGGCTGTAGGTTCAAATCCTGCCTCCGCAACCAAAAAAACTAGAGGGAATCCCTCTAGTTTTTTTGTCTTAACCCCCAATGATTTATTCCCAATAGATTTCTATACGATCTCCATCAGCAATGGGATCTGTATAATTAGCTCTTTGGTCATTTAGCTTTAATATAAGCGTACCCTGCACTTTCGTGCGATCAAAGTCGATATAATTAAAAACATCCACAAAAATATAGGGGGTATTTCGATCGGAGTGCAGTAAGACAGGTTCATTGTTTACATGAACCAATATCCCGTGTTCATTGCAATCCTTCTGTGGATTTGGGGCAGCCTCTGCTTCATGGACAACCACCGCATTAAAAGGACCCTCAATTGGTTTTTCTCTAATTTCAATTTCTTCAATCCTGATATGATCTTTGTCTTGCATCACATAATCTTTGTCTACCAGTACCTCATTGACAAAAACTCTACAGTGTTCCGATCTTTTTTGCAGCCGCATCAGCAGCTCATCTATTTGCTGAATTTCTTTAAATGTAATCTGATCCCCATCTTGAATACTATAATTTAAAGCAGTTGGTTTTCCATTTACAAGAGGATCTCCTATTAATTTAAAATCCAGGCCATTGTATTGGACAGTTTTAACCTCCATTAAAAGGTCGTTTAAGGTAAGGTGTACATCTTTTCCATCATAGGCCGGCTCTACTACAATATTGTCCCGGTTTTTTATCTTTGTGTCCAAGTTGCCAGGGACACCGTTCACAAATATTTTTGCTGCTTCCCCCGGTTCTCCTGGAATATTCTTTTGAGCACCATTTACAAAGCAGGTCAACCCTTTTCCCCTTCTGCCGATGAGCTTTCTTGCATTATATCCGATTCGGATAAGAGCGTCGGAAACAAACATTTGCTTCGTATTTAATAATTTGACTGCTGTTTCGTTCACATGAATATGAATAAAATCCTGCTCCCGGTCTTTCAAGGCAATCAACCCAATACCAATAGGTGTAATGAATTCAGGCCCTTCAATCCTGTTGCATTGAAAAATTGTATTTTCAATAATTTCAGTTCCTCTTACAACGACTCTTTCCTTTGGCAGTCCAAGCTTTGCAGCTAAATGTTGCGTAAAGGTTGGAATCTGGCTTCCTCCGCCAATACAAAATACTGCACTTGGAGTCTTCCCGTTGTAGGCAAGGATCTTTTCTCCAATTTCTTCTGCCAGTGCCTCTATTACCTCGTCAATCCGCTCAATGATTTCACTGGTGCTCATTTCGTATGGTATTCCTACAATATCACTAAAAGAGTGCTGTTCCTTTTTGTTGAGGCTTACTTTCAGTTTTTCAGCCGTTTCAAAATCCAGTAGAAAGTTTTTTGCGATTGCCTCTGTGATTTCATCTCCTGCTACAGAAGCCATTGCATAGGCTACCACTGTACCATCCTGTGTGATTGCAATATCAGAAGTACCTGCCCCAATGTCGATTAGTGCAAGATTTAGCAGTCTAAGCTTTGGCGGAATGGCTACATGAATAGCAGCGATGGGCTCTAGCGTAAGGTTGATTACATCCAATCCGATTCGTTCCATAACACTGTATAGACTGTCCACAACAACCTGCGGCAGGAAGGTAGCCAAAATGTCGGCGCCAATTTTATCTCCCCGATGTCCCTTTAAGGTTGTCATCACGCCATCATTAAGATAATAATTAATTACTGTATAACCCACACAGTAATATTTTATATCTTGGGTCGAGGATTCCTGTTCAAGGGCATGCTGCGCTTTTTGAATTCCCTCTATTTCTAGACTATCGATCATACGTTTGTCTATGATCTTTGTAATGTCTACTTCTCTTCCTACATGAACTTTATAAGTTTTTAAAGCTCTACCGGCAGCAGCAATCGCTACCTGACGTAAAGAAAAACCTAATCTATTTTCAAGATTACTTTTAACCCTTTGGGCTACAGCAGCAACCTTATCGATATCATGAATCTGTCCATCGTACATAGATCTGCTTGGATGCTCGATCACTTCTACATCTAATATGATGAACTGATCTTCTTCCTGTCTGCCCACGATGCCAACCACGTTTCTTGTCCCAATGTCTAGGGCAAACATCACTTCATGGGGGCTGATTCTTTGCTCTCCAGCTTCCGTCATGACCCACACCTCTTTCATCTTTAGATCTTTCGTTTTTATTATTCGTCGTATTTTTACATTTTCCTTTTCATTTCGTTGAAAAGAAGAACCAGACGAAATCTAGCTCTTCTTTGTTAATTCCTTATAGTATAGGCATTCCTCTCTTAACGGACATTGTTCACAAAGAGGTTTTCTCGCTTTACAAATTCTGCGCCCATGGTAGATTAACCAATGATGGGCATCGGACCACTGGGTCTTAGGAATATTATTCATAAGCTGCTCTTCGGTGTCCTCTACATTGTCACTATGGGCCAGCCCAATGCGATTGGACACCCTAAAAACATGGGTATCCACGGCAATGGCTGGTTTTCCAAAAGCATTGCTGATAACCACATTAGCGGTTTTTCTGCCTACTCCAGGCAGCTCCACCAGTTCTTCTCTCCTTTGAGGTACCTCGCCTCCATACTTTTCCACTAGAATACGACAGGTATTGAGAATGTTTTTTGCTTTAGTCTTATAAAAGCCACAGCTGTGAATCCACTCTCCTAATTCCTCTTCACTGAGTTTAAGAAAATCCTGAGGTGTATTATAATGCTGGTATAGCTTTTTTGTAACCTGATTGACACGAACATCTGTGCATTGCGCTGCAAGTATTGTAGAAATCAGAAGCTGGAAAGGAGTCTGATAAACTAACTCCGAAACAGCCTCCGGATATATTTTCTCTAGCTTCTCTAACACATCCTTTATTTCCTTCTTTCTTAACCTTTCATTTGCTTTTTTCTTCAATGAATTTTCACCTTCCTAATCACGATGGATCATTTTTATAATTACAGAATCTCAATATTTAACTGTACAATCTCTACCCTATTATCTCCCTCAATAAACCTGATGATGCTATCAATCATTTGATTTGCATGCTTGGTGGTGGTTGTTACACAAGCAATGCCAAGCACAGCCCCTTTCCACTTTTCCTGCAGATCTACCTCGGCTACAGATGCATTAAATCTAGACTGAAGCCTTCCAATCAGGCTCTTTATGATATGTCTTTTCTCTTTTAGGGAATTAGGTTCAAACATAATTAGCTCAACAGTACATGTTCCAATAATCATTCCCATCACCTCGATGCTAGTTTAGATACTAATATTATATAACAACCTGCAGGAATCATGTGAACAAAGATAATTGGCATAAAAGAAAAGCAGGTGAATCACACCTGCTTCTCATTGCCTGCTTATATTAAATTCATTTCTCTTCCAACCTTTTCAAAGGCAGCAATGGCACGGTCCAACTGCTCCTCAGTGTGCCCTGCGGTTACCATGCACCGTACTCTTCCGGTTCCCTTTTGTACTGTAGGGAACACAATTCCCGATGCAAACACCCCATTCTTTAGCAAATTTCTGGAAAACTCCATTGTCTTTGCTTCGTCCCCGATAATCACCGGTGTAATAGGTGTTTGACTATGTCCCGTGTTAAAGCCTAGCTTTCCAAGTTTTTCTTTAAAATATTTAGCATTTTTCCACAATCTATCGGTATATTCTGTGGTTTCCATCAACATCTTTACAGCCTCAATAATAGCACCAACTGCAGCAGGAGGAAGAGCCGTACTAAATAGAATTGGTCTGCCCCTATGATTTAGCCATTCCTGAGCTGTCTTGCTGCCTGCTACATAGCCTCCGATAACACCGATAGCCTTTGAAAGGGTTCCAATGCTAAAATCAATCCTGCCATGCAGTTGAAAATGATCTACTGTTCCCCGGCCGCTTTCACCTAATACACCAGAGCCATGGGCATCATCTACATAGGTCATTGCATTGTATTTTTCTGCTAAAGCAGCAATAGAAGGCAAGTCCGCAATATCCCCATCCATACTGAATACACCGTCAGTGATAATCAGCAGATTTCTGTACTTTTCTCTGCTTTCCTTTAGAACTTTCTCCAGGTGATCCATATCATTGTGCTTATAAACTGTTTTGTCAGCCTTGCTTAACCGCGCACCATCAATGATGCTGGCATGATTTAATTCGTCTGAAATGATGATATCACCTGCTTCAGTAACTGCTTGTATAGTACCTGCATTACAATTAAAGCCGGATTGGAAAGTCATCACAGCCTCCTCCCGTTTGAAGGCTGCCAAAAGTGTCTCCATTTCTTCATGAATATCCATATTTCCAATAATGGTTCGTACGGCACCAGCACCGACACCATATTTTTCTACGGCTTCAATAGAGGCTCTTTTTAATCTCGGATGGTTAGCAAATCCCAGATAATTATTGGATGAAAGGTTAACTACTTTTTTACCATTGAGAAAGATTTCTGATTCATTGGGTCCTTCTAAAATCGGGAGCTGTCGATATACTCCCTGCTCCTTTAGTTCATTGATCTTCTCTTTTAGAAATGGTAATTCATGTATGTTGCTCATGTTCTTTACCTCCTTTAATTCTAATAGGGCTTCTAAAGTTTTTCATACCCGTTATTGTTATATTCTGTCCATTTTCCTTCTTTTATCCTTACTTTCCAAGCATAAAAGGTTTCCCTTTTAAAATATATCATATCCTTTTGAGAAAATCCTCCATTTTATGAACTCATTACATAAGTTTAAAAATTTATCGCTGTGGAATGCAGCGATACTAGCGCAAAGAAAAAGAGCGAATTCGCTCTACTTCCTACAATAAGTTGCCAGACTCCCTTCCATTTTTTGTTGAAGACGTATTTTGATTTTCTGATGCAGCATATTTGTTTAACTTCGCTCTAATCCCTTCATAAATATCAGGATAAGATCGATCTGTTAGAATCTCTATCCCCTCTTCGATACTAGATACAGGGTAAATGTGAAAAAGACCTTTTTGAACTGCATCGATCACATCGTCTTTTAACACTAAATCCTCCACATTTTGATAAGGTATCATAACCCCTTGATCTCCTGTGAGTCCAAAGTAACTGCAAATATCAAAAAATCCCTCAATTTTTTCCGTTACACCTCCCACCGGCTGAACCTCGCCTTTTTGGTTTACTGAACCGGTTACTGCGATATACTGCTTGAGAGGTACATCTCCTAAACTGGATAGCAGCGCATATAACTCCGTGCTAGAGGCACTATCCCCATCTACACCCCCGTAAGATTGTTCAAAACAGATCTTTCCTGTAAGGGACAAAGGCGCTTCTTGGGCGAATCTTTCGTTTAAATATCCTTCTAGAATCATTACACCCTTGTCATGAATGCTGCCGCTCATTTCTACTTCCCGTTCGATATTGATAACGCCTTTATGCCCTATAAATGTTGTAGCTGTGATTACCGATGGTTTTCCAAACACATGATCTCCTAAATTTATTACTGACAGTCCATTAATTCTCCCGATTTTTCTGTCCCGGATATCAATAATTATTTTTTTAGTTTTATACATCTCCAACATTCTATCTTCTAACATATTGTTTCTATATATCTTCTCATCATAGGCTTTTTTAATGTGTCTGTCGCAAATATATGGCTCACGCTCTACCTCTGCCCACACATCAGCTTCGATGAGCAGCTCCGCTATCTTGCTAAACTGGGTTGACAATTTCTTCTGACTGCCTGCAATTCTGCTGCAATACTCAACCACCTTTGCAACACCGGTAGTATCCAGGTGTCTGATATTTTTTTTCTTGCAGTAATAACTAATAAACTGGGCAATACTCAATTCGTTTTCCTCTCCAGTATCCATCCGGTCATCAAAATCCACTTTTATTTTAAACAGCTTTTCAAATTCTTCATCCAATGTATAGAGCAGTCGCCACATTCAGTCTTTAGAGAATAGGATTGTATTCATTATCATTTAAATCTGTATCCCGGAATCTATAGTGGAGCTTAACGACCTTCTCTCCCCTATTCTTATATTCATGCACTATGATCACTTCAATCAATCTGTCGACGATTTCACTTGAAATGTTTTCTATACAAAAAATTCTTTCAATTTGTCTAAAGGGTTCCTCTTCCCATTGCTTCATACACCTGTTTATTTCTGTACATTGTTTATCTAACTGATCCTTTTTTTTTAGTAAGGATATTTGCTTATCTTGAATTTCATTTGAAAATGTCAGAAAAAGTTCTTTGGATATATGTCCTTCTAACCGGTCACAATATAACTTTTTAAGTTTTCCTTCCGCCTTTTTATATTGCTCTTCTATCTCTGCCAGATTCTTTTGAATACCCTCTTTTTTTATATTCAGGGCGAGATTCTTTAGGCTCCATAACCTGCCTATCTCTAAGTTTTTACAGCATGCTTGGATATCTACTCTGATTTGTTCCAGTAAGAAATCCTCTTTAATGCTATGGGCGGTACATTGCTTCCCTTTTTGTGCATTTACGCATCGATATTCCTGATATTTTTTTTGATATCCCATCCCACTGCCGCAATCGCCGCATAGGATTTTACCGCTAAATAGTTGACTACTCCTGCTACCTTTTTGTCCTGTCCCACTTCTGGCCACCCTCAGTTCTTGTGCCTTCATATAAATATCTTTAGATACAATTCCTTGGAATTCTCCGCTATATATCCAGTTTTCCGGTGGAAGCTTTATGGTTTTTTTAAGCTTGTAGCTGATTTTTTTGTATTGACCTTGCACCATCATTCCACCGTACTTTGGATTGGTTAAGATTGATTTGACCCCGTTTACATTCCACTGATATCCTTTGGCAAGTGGAAAATCAATAAGTGCAGCAGGAGAAGGGATTTTCTTATCATTCAGATAGCTTGCAATCCTGGAATATCCCCAACCGTCTAAGTACATCTGAAATATCTCTTTAACAGTCTCCGTTGTTTCATCCTCTGCAGGCACTAACCGAATGGTTTTTTGTCCCTTGTCCTCTACAATTTCTTTTACATATCCGTAAGGAGCTTTTGAGCCAATGTAACTACCCCGGGTCATTCTTTGCTTTAACCCGTCCCGGCTTTTTCTGGAGCAATCTTTAATATACATTTCATTGAGTACATTTTTGAAAGGTACGATATCATTGATTTCATGAATAGTATCTACATTATCCAGTACTGAAACAAATCTAATGTTGTTTATTTTAAAGTAATCTTCCAGGTAATATCCCGCCTGTACATAATTTCTCCCAAAACGGGATAAATCTCTGGTCAGAACCATATTTATCTTTCCTTGTTCAATACATTTTTTCATCTCGTCAAATTCATCCCTATTAAAAGTAGCACCGGATATTCCATAGTCTTGGAAAATTTGTACCAACTTGTATTGTTCTATGCCTTTTTCATTGTTAGTCCGAATCCATTCTTCGAGACTTTGAATTTGTGCCTGTATGGAGTCTTTCTGCTCGTCTTTCGTAGTAGAAACTCTTGCATAAATACCTACATACCACGTTTTCATTGCTGCTCAGGATCCTCTATCCATTGATTTTTACCTTTTATCATCTCCTCCAAAATTATTTTGCCGAGTATTTCATTTAAATCTCCTTCTCCGTATAGGCGTATGACCTTAATCTCCTCAGATTTCCCCATCAAAAATCCTCCTTTCCTTATTCTAAATTTATGAGAATTGTTCAAGAAGTATTATTCAGATTCATCTGAATAATAGATTTTCTGAATAATTTATACCTATTAACGTCAATACTATAAGAAGTATTATTTAGTGCTAGTACATACATTAGAGGTTTATTGGCACTCTAGTCATTGAAGGAATGAATCTTCTAATCTGAAATGTTACAAAAATGAAAAAATATTATTGATTCTTTTCCAAAAACGTAGTATGATTAACTTAATATTTTTTAATAACTTTATAAAAATTTTAACATTATGGAGGTGGAGTTAATGGCTCAATTGGTCGACTCACTAAATGGTATTTTGTGGAGTCAAGCACTTATCTATCTATGTTTAGGGGTGGGTTTATACTTCTCTGTTGTAACCCGATTCCTGCAAGTTCGTCACATTAAAGACATGGTAAAACTCCTATTTGGAGGCGGCAGTTCAGAAGCCGGGGTATCTTCTTTCCAAGCTTTCTCTCTTGCAGTTTCCGGTCGTGTAGGTACTGGTAATATCGCCGGTGTTGCCACCGCTATCGCAATGGGTGGTCCTGGTGCAGTGTTCTGGATGTGGGCAATCGCTTTCCTAGGTGCAGGCTCAGCTTTCATTGAATCCGTACTTGCTCAGATCTACAAAGAAGAGGTAGATGGCGAGTATCGTGGAGGTCCTCAATACTATATCGAAAAAGGTATGGGTATGAGATGGTATGCATTAATATTCGCAGTTTCTACAGTTATCGCAATGGGCTTCTTCTTACCGGGTGTACAATCTAATAGTATTGCTGCCGGTGTACAAAACGCATTTGGTGTAGATCCTATGATTACTGGTGGTATTATCGTAGCTTTACTAGGCCTTATCATCTTCGGTGGGGTTAAGCGTATCGGTAGAGCTGCAGAGTTAATCGTTCCTTTCATGGCAACTGGTTATATCTTAGTATCTATTATAATCATCGTTTTAAATATTGGACAACTTCCAGCTGTTTTAGGCTTAATCTTCAAGAGTGCATTTGCAATTGAGCCTGCTTTCGCAGGTATCATCGGTATGGCAGTATCCTGGGGTGTTAAGCGTGGTATCTACTCTAACGAAGCAGGTCAAGGTACTGGTCCAATGGCTGCTGCAGCTGCAGAAGTATCTCACCCTACGAAGCAAGGTCTTGTTCAAGCCTTCTCTGTATACGTAGATACACTGTTTGTATGTTCCGCTACAGCATTCATGATCTTAATCACAGGTTCTTATAACATTAACAATCCTGCAGGCGGTTTCTTAGTAGAGAAATTACCTGGTGTTAAGATAGGTCCTGCATTTACTCAAAAAGCTGTTGAAACATTAATGCCTAGATTTGGTGCTCCATTTGTTGCAATCGCATTGTTCTTCTTTGCATTTACAACTTTGATGGCTTACTACTACTATGCTGAAACAAATATTGCTTATCTATTCAAGAAAGGCAATAATAGAAAATTAGCGATCAACGTACTAAGAGTTCTGTTACTTGTATCTATCTACTACGGTGCGATCAGAACAGCTGAATTAGCATGGGGCTTAGGTGACATCGGGGTAGGATTAATGGCATGGTTGAACATCATCGCTATCGTTATTCTTAGAAAGCCTGCATTTGATGCGCTTAAGGATTATGAAGAGCAAAAAGCTCAAGGAAAAGATCCGGTATTCGATCCAATTAAACTTGGAATCAAAAATGCAGATTTCTGGGTAGCTAGAAATAAGCAAGCTGGTAAAAGATAATTAAAATTTTAACCCTCCCAATAAACTTGGGAGGGTTTTTGATTGCATATTCGATTCCCTTAATACTGAATGTAGCAGTCGGTACAAATATGGATTTCCTATCATAATCACCTTTATATTTACATCTATAGGCTCCGGCTTCAAGGATGCAATATCTACGATGCCTAACTGACTCCGAATACTCTCAACACTAATCTCACCGGTTTCCAAGGTTCTCTTCAGCGTATCCCATGATTGAAAGTTTTTAAGCAATTGATTCGCTTGGAGAATCAAATATCCTCCATTGGCCTTATGAATGGCACCGGGCTTTACCATCAAAAAATCGGTCTTTAAGGTACCCTGGTCATTCTCATACTCAATCCTTCCAACTAAGTTGTTATAGGTGGGATTACATTCGATAATCACAGGTGCCCCTTCTGCGTTGCTATTGTCAACAAAAAGGTTTACTTTATACTTTTTTACAAAGCTGTTCTCAGCCTTCCTGGTCAAAATCTCCGTTTGTTCTTCTTCTGTTAAATCAAAGTCATCAATGTTATCGATCACGTCATTCTGTACATTTTTTAAGTATTCGACAATCCTGCTATATTCCTTATACTTGTCATACAATTCGTCCATCAATGGCTCTACAACAAAAAGGCCTATTTTATTTTCCAGTCCCCGGATCTGTTTTTTTGCATCCCTTTCCAAGGCTTTCATTTTTCTTAATATTTCTACTGCTTTTAACTGTACGTACTCTGCTTTCTTTTCAATCATCTCTTTTTGCTCCTCATCTAAGTCCTCAAATTCCTTATCTCCTACGGCAACACCGTCAATCATAGGTGCCAGCATGAATCCGGTACTGGTATTTTTTATCATAAAGTCATTTTCTTTGCTGTACTCCGTCAATTGCTCCAATAATTGATTTCTTTCCTCCTGATACTGCTTAACGATTTCACTTTTTTGTCTCTCATAGTCTTCTCCAGAAAATGCCTTTGGAATCTCTGTCAATAAATCCTGTACCAGCAAGTTCATGTCCTCACAAAGGATCTTTCCCATCCCCGGAGGCATATTCAAAGCGATTGGATGACTGGGCTCCTGAAAATTATATACATAGCACCAGTCGTCAGGTATATTTTCCAGACGAGCTTTTTTTTCTACCACCTTTTGTACGTAGCTTTTCTTACCTGTTCCTTTTACGCCTACAACAAAAATATTATATCTCAAGTTTTTTACTCGTAATCCAAATTCCATTGCTCTGACCGCTCTATCCTGACCAATAATTCCTTCTAACGGTACTAATTCCTCCGTGGTATGAAAAGGAAATTTTTGGGGATCACACACCTTTTTTAATTTTGTATAAGGTAGTTCCCTATATCTTGCCAAATTAACTCCCCCTTTGCCTAAAGATCATGCTTTAATCTATTCTATTCGCTTTCTTTGTCCTTTTCTCCATGAATTTGTAGTTAATAAAAAAAAGAATCCTTCTTTAGAAAGATTCTTAAAAAAATACAAACTCACAGTGCAGCTCTTTTTCCAAGTGCAGTATTATAAAAGAATACTGTTTTTCTCTCCTTTTCGTGGTTGGTGACCCGGGGTTCAGCATTAAGACTCCCGATTTCGCCTGCAGCATAGGCTGATGACTGTGTCCAAATAGAATAATGTCTACAGCTTCTTCCCGAAAAGCATTAGAGGCCCGATCGACAGTTTTTCCCTTATCTCCATGACCGTGTAAAATTCCTATTTTGTATCCACCAATTTCTATAATACGCTTTTCCGGTAGATTTGCAACAGCTCCAATAAAATCACCATTTCCCCTCACTGCATATACAGGCCCAAATTTTTCTAGTTCCCCTAAAAAATCTTCATCTATAATATCTCCGCAGTGAAAAATGGCGTCTGCATCAGCCAAATGATCCTGCAAAGGCTTGGGAAGGGGTTTTCCCAATTTTTTAATGTGGGTATCCGATATTACCACAGCTTTAATTGCAATCATCTCCTAAAAAATTCTCTATAAAGCCTTTGAGTTCTGCATCTCTTTCCCTTTTTAAATGGGTTTTCAATATGTTTTTTGCAGCTTGAGGCTCTAGAGATACGATCCCTCGCAGGGCATATTTTCGAATCATTTTGCTATCCTCAGCCAATAGTTTTTCCAGATAGGGTATTCCCTTAGGGTCTCTGCTGTTAGCAAGAGCGATAATCGCATTTCTTCGTAAAGTGTTTTTTCCACGCCATCCTGCAGCAGTGTTTTCATACTTTTCTTTAAAAGTCTGATTGTCCATGCTCAAAAGATCGACTAATTTTGGTCTACTGATAGATGGGTCTGGTAAAAACTCCCAGGTTTTTGTTTTCTTTATCTTTTGGTTATGGGGACAAACCAATTGACAGGTATCACATCCATATATCCTATTGCCTAACTTCTTACACTCTTCAGATTCTATTTCATCCTTCGTCTGTGTAATAAAGGATAAACATTTTTTCCCTTTGAGTTTATAACCTTCCTCCAACGCACCAGCAGGACACGCTTGAATACATGCATTACAACCGGCACATGAATCCTGCAGGGGCTCATCTTGTTCTATCTTAAAATCCACAATCCCATATCCAATAAAAACCCAAGAGCCGTATTGCCTTGTGATCAGCATATTGTTCTTACCTATCCACCCTAATCCTGCCCGTCTTGCAACAGCACGGTCAGACAAGGGCCCGGTGTCTACGAAGATTCGATATTGGAAGAAGCCTATAAGTTCTTCTATTTTTTTCATCAATATAAGCAGCTTGTTCCGCAAAACCTCATGATAATCCTTTCCCCAGGCAGATCTGGCGATCGTTCCTCTTGCTGCGCCCTCTTCTTCACATATTTCTGATGCATCTGTATAATAACTCATTCCTATCACAATAATCGTCTCTGCATTTTCCAATGTTAACCTCGGATCAATACGTTTTGCAATATCCTGTTCTTCAAATCCCGATAAATACCCTTGCGCTTTACGCTCAAGAAAAATTTTCTCCAGTTCATTAAAAGGTGCGGCAGAGGTAAAGCCGATAAGATCAATACCCAGACCTCTTGCAATCTGCTTTATTTTTTCCTTTAGATCTTCCCCCACAAATTCACCACCATATTTTAGCTATTATACAATTAATTATAGCATGAAAAGCACACATGGTGTGCTTTCATTTGGCAATCTTTATTTACTCGAAAAGGCTGTCATAGCCTCTATAGGCCATATTCTGTACTCTGCCTTTCCTTTTATAGATTTTACCGGTACAAATCCAAAGCATCTGCTGTCATTACTGTCATTTCGATTATCTCCTAATACAAAAACCATATCTTCTGGAACAACGCCTGCAGTAACAGGATAGTCCCGATCCTCATATGCCTCTCCATTTGTATATTCTTCCTTAATCTCTTCACCGTTAACATAGATTTTTCCATCCAAGATCTCAAACAGATCTCCTTCTACTGCAATGACGCGCTTGATAAACAATTCTTTCTTCCTGTCTCTAATGGGTGGGATAAAAATGACAATATCTCCCTGATTTGGCTTATGCAGCTGATATTCAAATTTATTGATAAATAGCTTATCCTGATTATTTAAGGTAGGATACATGGACAAGCCCTGTACAATAGTAAAGCCAAATACAAATTTCTCAAAAAAGAGTCCCAGAACGATGGCAATTAGAAAAGTTTTTATCAATCGCATTATTTCGTCAATCATCATATCACGTCCTAACCAAGATCTCCTCCGTATTGTCTCCAAGGATTCAGCCTTTTATAAGGCTTACTCTACCCTCTCTAAAATTGCGATTGATTTATTATATGAATAGAGAGATGGTTTTTACGCTCAAAATGATGATTAATTTTATATAAAGTTTTCCGGAGATACCTACTTGACAATGTAATGTTCGATAAGGAGCATAACGACAAACCCTGCAATAACGCCAAAAGTAGCCTTTACCTGATTACCATGGCAGTGGCTTTCTGGAATTAACTCATGGGATACGACATAATACATAGCTCCCGCTGC
The DNA here is from genome assembly GCF_900142145.1 of Geosporobacter subterraneus DSM 17957. GTDB lineage: Bacteria > Bacillota > Clostridia > Peptostreptococcales > Thermotaleaceae > Geosporobacter > Geosporobacter subterraneus. Next base: position 63,458 of record NZ_FQZV01000013.1, read on the forward strand.
TAAAGACAAAGTAAAAGGCATATAGGGTTGTATTACCTTTCCTGCCAATATTCCGACTGCAGCAGCAATGGGTTCTCCGATTCCTGCAAAAAATGCAAATAATATCGCCTTGCTTTTAGAATAACCTTTTTCTATTAAGGGTGCTGAGACAACCAGCCCCTCAGGAGCATTTTGTATCCCCATAGCCATGGCCAGCACGATTCCTCTCTCTTGGCTTCCTGTGGCATAGCCTACCCCAATAGCAAAGCCTTCTGGAATATTGTGAATGGCAATGGCTGTAACCATCATAATCGTTTTTGCCAAAACCTTACTCTCAAAATCTGTATTTCGTACCTGACCCATATTTATATTGGGAATAATTTTTTCAATCACGCCGATTAATACAGCCCCGGCTAAAAGGCCCATTATTACCTGAAAGATTTGTTTTTGCTCTAAGGCCGGAAGAATCAAGCTAAAGGATGCTGCAAACAACATGATTCCTGCTGCAAATCCAAGTAAAAAATCCTCAAAAACCTTTGATATTTTGTTTACAAAAATCAATGGAAGCGCTCCAATTCCAGTACACATCCCGGCTAATATGCTCGCTGCAAATCCATTCATATATGTCACTCCCTGTAGAATCCTTATGGATATTCCAACAATCCATCTATAGGTTTTGCAATTATATTGGTTTGCATACGCAAAAATAGCTAAAGGATAGCTGAAAGGCTATCCTTTATAGTGATCTTTTAGTAGTTGAATTTCTGCTGCATATCCTTCTGCCTCGTTGGGCGTTTCCAAGAGGATGGGCTTTCCGTCTATGGCCGAGTGCTGAATAAACTCCAGATATCTTCTTTTTGCGAAGCAAAATTATAAGTATAGGGTGCATGAGCCAGCAAGGATGAAAAATTATGTTTCTTGCAGATTTGATCAAGTTTTCTAACATCCTCCAAGTCTAATGCCTTGGCTTTAGCACCTCTTGGATTTCTTGTAAAAAACTGAAAAGTGTTTGCACCGATAGATATCGCTTCCTGTGCAGCTTTTTCATATCCCTTGGATATGGTTAAGTGAGCACCGATATTTAACACGATTCTTTTCCTCCCTTAAATTACTTATTCTATATAATTCCCATATTATTTTATCAGAAAACATCTTTTTCTTTTTTGCATAAAAATAAGCAGTGAATCATCACTGCTTCAATCCATTATTTTTTCTTTCTAATTCGGGGAATAATCAATGCCGAAACCGAATAAGCCTTTGTATTTTCTCTTGTCTTATCCTTTTTATCTCTGATAAAATTCTCAATTGTTTCGCTAAGAAGCATTTTGAATTCTTCCGTTTCCTCTACGGTTAAATAGTAATCATTAAAATGCAGCATTTGCTTTGGATGTTCCTTTTCATTGGCGTTTTCTAGAGCCTTGTAGAAATCATTGCTAATGTTTTCGAAGATTGACATAGAGGCCTGATTCAGAGATTCAATCACCCCTTTATCCCCTGAATTCATAATACTCTTATCGATCACAAAGGTTCTTGCAGCAGGTAAATAATACTTCTCTATGATACCAGACTTAACCCGTTCATCAACCAATTCAAGAATACCCACTTTTTGCAAAGTTTTTATATGGTAGTTGATTTTAGCGTGGGGTTCACCTAATTTATCGGCTATTTGCTTTGCTGTTGCTGCCTGATCCTCTTCAAAGCATTCAATTATTTCAATCCGATAAGGATGTGAAATCGCTTTAATTTGCTCCAATTCCCTTAATACTAAGACATCTTTCATATCCCTTACCCCTCATCCTATTATTTTTCTTTACCAGTAGCTTCATTATAATATGAAAATACTTTTTTATATAAAATTCCATATATTAGTGCAAAAAATTATATATCTAATATTATAGTATGACTTATTGAAATTGTCAAAAAACACTTTTGGTTTTTATGGAAAATTTATTATACCTCCATGATAAAATAGGTGATATCATCCTCATTAGGAATATCCTTGGTGTTTTCTCTTATTTCATCCAATATTACATCATTTAAGCTTATTAATGGCTGATGGAGATTCTCTATTAATATTTTTTCTAAATGTTCTAACGGAACAGGTACATGATCCTTATAATCTTCAGTTAATCCATCGGTATAAAAAAGAACCCGATCTCCTTTATCTAGCTTGACCTCAGCTTTTTGAAAATCCGGTTCAAACAGATCTCCAAATTTGCAAATTGGGAATCCCATACTTTTGTCCAAAATTTCTAGTTCTCCATTCTTTCTTACCAATAAGGGCAGCGAATTCATCCCTCCTGAGCAATAGGCAAGAACTCTTGTCTTTCTGTTGTATATTGCATAAAACATTACGATATGCATTTCATTTGGAAAATCTGATTTATTAAATTCCATATACATGTGTTTTATCATTTTATTGGGCGATGGGTTGCTTAAAAATCGTGCTGGGATTTTGGAAGGTTTCATTACACGATCGGCAAATAATGTCATCATTGCCGCTGAAATCCCATGGCCTGCTACATCTGCAATAAACATCCCTATATTATCTTCATCAATTGCATGGATATGATAAAAATCTCCACTGAGCTTTTCACAAGGAATATACTGGGAAACAAATTTAACATCATAGATATTAAGCTCTTTCGGTGGCAAGAGGGACTGTTGAATCCTCTTGGCATATTCCAAATCTTCCAGCATCTTTTCATTCGCTTTTTGTATCTCTGCAGTTCGTCGAGCTACTATTTTTTCCAGATTTTCTGCATATAGCTTAATCTGTTCTCTTGCCTTTTCCAATTCATAATATGGAGTATCCAGGTTGTAAATAAAGACTGCCCTGAATAAAAGATACGAACTGAGTATTTTGTAAACATGTCCTAATAAATTATAGGTATCATAGACACTTTTATAAATCGTAAAGGCAGCTTCTGTAAAGATACCTAAAATGAGACCGGAAGCAAATATAATAAAGATTCTATTGTGGGTCCTTCGATAGTCCCGTACATAAAGTACAGCAGTTATGCCAAATAAAAACATTACCACATATTCAAGCAGAATCTTTAGAGGGGTCAAACCTTGACCTGCTATGAACAAAGGAGGAAACCAATCTATCTGGTATGTAACTATATAGAATAGTCCTATTGCAGTGACAATGCTGCCCATCAAAAAATACTTTCGCGGCAAATTGCCCTTGAGATTATAGGGAATGCAGCCGGATATCAGCAACCCAAAGGCCAAAATCAGCCTAGAGATCATCCAAAAAGTAGTTGCTTTTGGAATAGAACTTGCAGTAAAAAAAACCGGCATACCGTTATAGCTCATGGTATGGAAAAAATCAATTGTGCCCGTAATGAAAAAAACGCTGACGAAAACCAGAAGCCTAATTCTATGATTTTTACTATAGGTATAGTAGGTTATAGTAAATAGGATAAAGGAAATGACAATACTGGCAAACTCTAATAGGGTATGGTAGCTTAAATACAAGTTCGTTCCCAGAATCCTATAAATGCTCGCATCAAATAATCCGGCGATTTTAAAAACAACCAAAGAACCTACAGTCGTCAAGAATAGGTATATATAATTAAAATCAAGCTTTCGCTTATTCTCTTTTGTACTCAACAAAAGATTCAGCTCCTTTTGACATACATTTTTGATATGTAAAAAATTTCTACATTTACCCCTAAATTCCCTCTTTATTTCTCTGAAAATCTTTATTAAAATTGCATCTTATGAAACATTTTCTTTCCTGAAGAATTTCATAAAAAAATAATGCCCCTATTCAAAGGCATTATTCAAGGAAAAACTTCCTATGATCTCGTAGTTCTCCGGAATTTTATACTTCTTTTCCACACCTTCCTTTGGTCCCACCCATTTGCCATTCATCCCTTTTTGTCGAACCATGGCCTCAATATAGAACATTATAATTCCGCCATCAATTCGATTTCGATTCAAGCCGTCTTTTTTCTCCCTCATAACAGCTAAGATCAAAGTATCTCCATCAATAATAAATTGCCATGGCTGCTGATTCGCCCATGAAGGTGCAAATCTAACTTTCTCCAGCACAGAAACCCAAGGTTCCTGATCTGATTCCCCCTTTTTACTGTTCCATGTTCCCCAATGCAGCATCTCATAAAGGTTCTCTCTTGCAGATTTTTCATCGATAATGCTTTTTACTAATTTTTCGCCAATACCTACTTTGGGATAACCAATGGGTGTGAGGGCTAATAGCAGTAAATCAGGATCATCAATATGCAATAATGCCTTAGCTTTGCTTTCATGGTGCAGTACCTCAATCCAGCAGGTTCCCAGCCCCTCTTGAAAAGCAGTCACCATGAGCTGCTCCATACGGTATCCCAAATTTTCAAGATAGCCTTTCTTACTCGCTGTGACAGCAGCAACATAGTGGGGTCCTTCGATAGTCTTTCCAAAATATCCTGCATAGCCCGACATCTTTCTTGCCGCCTCTTGACCATCTTCTAACAGTAAAAAGTGAAGCGTGATATCCTCATATAGGGCTTTTGAATTTTCCCCTGCAGCGATGATTTTTTTCAGCAGCGATGGGTCTACTTTTTTCTTATCATAATTTCTAACAGAAGACCGACTGCGCAATATCTGATCCAGTTCCACATTACCACCCTTTTCATATGTTATCCACTAAATTAACAGCCATTTGTTCCTAAAAAATGCTTAAAGACAGTTCCTTTGAAAGAACTTGCAGCATTTTCAGCCCACCAATGCTATTGCCTTTGGGGTCTAAGGCCGGGCCCATTACACCGATACCCATTCTGTTTGGTACAGCACACATAATTCCTCCGCCTACACCACTCTTAGCGGGCACCCCTACATTAATGGCAAATTCTCCTGATTCATCATACATGCCGCAGGTTACCATAAAGGTCTTAGCAATCTGGGTAATCTCCTTCGGTACCACCTGCTCCTTAGTATCTGGCATAATCCCCTGGTTTGCCAGGAATACACCGATACGTGCAATATCCTCACAATCTACCTCAATGGAGCATTGCTTAAAATACAAATCCAGGATGCTTTCCACGTCCCCTTCCAAGATGCCTACATCTCTTAAAAAGTAAGCCATAGAGCGGTTTCGGTCTCCTGTCCGTTTCTCTGATAAATAAACGCTTTCATTAATCTGCAGGTTCGGATTCCCCGATATTTTTCGAAATAAATCTAATATCCTTTGAAATTTCTCCTCATAACTATTCCCCAAAATCAGAGAGGTAACAGCTATGGCACCGGCATTAATCATTGGATTTAGTGGTTTTGACGGGTTAATGGTTTCTAGCTTTCTCATAGAGTTAAAGGCATCACCGGAAGGCTCCATACCCACTCTTTCAAAAACAAATTCTGCTCCCCGGTCCATTAAAGCCAGCATTAAAGTTATTGGTTTTGAAACACTCTGCATGGTGAATTTTTCTCTATAATCACCTGCTCTGTACACATTCCCTTCGATATCAACAATGACTATCCCAAGGGCGTTTGGATTGGCATTTTTCAACTCTGGAATATAGGTTGCCACTTTTCCAAAGTGGACCCATTGACGGTTTTTCTCTACTAGTTCATTTAGCAAAAGCTGCATGTCGATCCCTACCCTTCTTTTTCTATTGCAACTTCTACTTTAAGACAAGACCTGCCATTCGTCAATGGTTTTACATAGAAATAGGCTAATATTTTAGGATATCTATTCAAAACCAGACTATCCCTCATCGTGAAAGCAGCTTCCTCCAATGAATTCTCTAATGATAGAGGTTTGCGGAATCACTGATTCATCTTCAATGGATAGAAAATAGCTTAGAAATTTAAGCAGGCGCTTGGCCTCGGAAAATTCTTTCTCATTTTTATGAATCTCTTTTAGGAGTGGTTCCGCATATTTTTTCAGAACTGCCAGTTCATAGATGAGCGCCGAATTAAACATTACATCGGCTCCCTCTTGATAAGGGAAAATATTCTTTTCCTCTCCCCTTCGTACTGAGTTCCACCGGCTAAGGGTATTGCGTGCGGAATGCCCTCTATATTTGCTGTCTCGAACGATACGACGCAGCAGGCGGGTATCTGTAGTGGGAATCCGATTGTGATCATCAATATTTAATTGAGTTAAAGCACTAATATAAATCTTGAATTTTTTATCATGTGGAATATCCTGTGTCAATTTTTCATTTAATCCGTGAATTCCTTCAATAATGATTGGATGATCCTCAGAGATTCTCATTATATTTCCACGGTATTCACGCTGTCCTGTGTGAAAATTAAAGGTAGGAATTTCTACTTCATATCCATTGATGAGTTTAGACAGATGCTCGTTAAACAACTCAATATCTACTGCCTCTAAAGCCTCAAAGTCATATTCGCCAAACTCATCTCTCGGTGTGTGTTCCCGGTCGACAAAATAATCATCGGTAGAGATAGATACCGGTTTCAGACCATTTACCTTTAACTGTATGGCTAATCGCTGTGCAAAGGTAGTTTTACCCGATGAGGATGGGCCTGCAATCAGAATAATGCGTTTTTTGGTCTCAGTAATCATATCTGCAATTTGTGCAATCTTTTTCTCATGTAATGCTTCTGCAACCCGTATCAGTTCATCATAATTTTTGTTTCGGATACGCTCATCAAGATTGGCAACATAGGCCACATCCATAATCTGGCCCCATCTTTCAGCTTCTCTAAAAATACTGGCCAGCTTGCTTTGCTCCTTAAACTCAGGTATTTGTGTCGGATTGCTTTTTTCAGGATATTGAATAATGACACCGGGATCATAGAACTTCAATTTAAATAGCTTTAAAAAACCTGTACTTGGCACCATATACCCATAGAAATAGTCCTTTAGCCACCCACAGCTATAAATATTAATCTCAGGTTTTTCCCTAAAATCAAGCAGTTTTGTCTTTGCATCAAAACCCAGTTCATTAAAGATTTGCTTAGCATGTTCTATTGGGATGCTATCCTTGACAAAAGGTACATCTTCCTCAATAATCTCCCGCATTCTCGATTCGATTTTCAATACATCGTCTTCAACAATGGGCCTTTTATAGTGAATTTCACAGTAAAGTCCTTTGCTCAAGGAATGCTCCACAGTTACCTTACAGCCTGAAAAAATCTCCATGGAGGCCCGAATAAATACAAATGCTAAGCTCCTTTGATAGATTCGAATACCATCGGAATTCGTCAGGTCTAGAAATTCAACGGTACTGTCTTTATGTAAAGCATATCCTAATTCTCTCAAACGATTATTCACCTTTGCAGCCACAATAATAGAAGGATAGTCTGCCTGTACCTGTCGGCTAACCTCCAGCAGGGTTATTCCCTCAGGCAGTTCCATCTCCTTCTGATCTCCCATTGATAATTTTATCTTCTTATCGCTTTTCATGACTCGCCTATCGTCCCCTTTCTCAATATATTATCAGATTATGTGAAATCAATAACTATTATACCCTCTATAAAGTTATAATAGTTATTTCTAGAAAAGATTAAAAGTTCCTGTATTTCTACAGGAACTTTCAATCAAACTACATTTGTGGTCTGCTTGGCTTAGAAATATCACTCAACGCATCTCCAGCTTCGTTGATATATATATTTTGTGTAGCCAGATCTCCTATGGCCAATATGCCAACCAGCTTCCCGTTCTCTACAACAGGGAGTCTTCGGATTTGGTTGCGAGCCATTAGATCTGCTGCCTCATGGGCATCCATATCCGGCGATGCATACACAAGATTTTCGGTCATTACATCCTGTGCACTTGCATTGGCATTTCCGTGGGATATACTTCGGATTACAATATCCCTGTCGGTTACGATTCCCAGCGCATGTTTTTCTTCATCGCAAACAGGAATGCATCCTGCATTTAATTCTTCCATTTGCTTGGCAATCTGAGTGATCGAAGTTCTTGGATTAACATAAGATACATTGGTTGTCATCAATTCTCTTACTTTCATAATAAATACCTCCTTCATCTTTATCTGTATTTATCATGTACAATTCTGCTCAAAAATAAACGAGTGTTCTATAAGAAAAACTCAGACATTTCTGTCTGAGTCTCTATTGGATCTTTCCAATTTTTGTAAAAGGGTACAATCTTACCAGAACTTTTCCTCTAACGGTTTCGATTTCTACGGGGCCGACCCGTTCATCCCGGCTGTCCATACTATTTTCCCGATTGTCCCCCATCACAAAAATCATCCCCTCCGGAACAACCGTATCCACCTCTCCCGGTGTATATAAACTATTTGTATAGGGCTCATGCTGCAGTTCTTCATTCACAAACACTTGTCCCTCAGCTATTTTTACATGATCTCCCGGGAGACCAATCACTCTCTTAATTAAATCCTTTTCTTTTCCCTCAAAGGTTTTTAAATGGGATTTAAAAACAACAATATCTCCCCGCTCGGGTTCATGCAACATATATGGTATCTTGTTAATAATTAAATAATCATATTGATCCAGGGTGGGATACATCGAATAACCCTTTACCAAGGTTGGCCGTATGAACGTAGTAATCACAAGGGCAATTAATACAGACAGCGCAATCGTTTTAATCCATTCCATAATCTCTTTCTTCATCTAAACATCTCCTCTTCCAGACCTGCTATTCACTATTTTACCACTAATCCTTATTTTCTACAATCATCTTACCCTTCAGCCTGTCTTTCATTTACAAAACGAATCATTTATAATAAATAATAGAAGAAATATTTTTTTAACAGGAGGGAATAGGATGTCTGAATTGTTAGTTCAGGTTACCAGGGGTGGTTATGTAGAAAGTCGTCATTATGGCGATGTAGCAATTATAAATGGAGATGGGAAACTTCTCTATAAGGTAGGTGATCCCTATCGTTTCACTTTTTGGCGCTCAGCAGCAAAGCCTTTTCAGGCGATCCCCCTTGTAGAATCCGGGGGTATTGAAAAATATAATATTACACAAGAAGAATTGGCATTAATGACTTCTTCCCATGGCGGCGAAGAAGCTCATGTTCGTGCAGTAAGAGGTATTTTAGATAAAATTCACCGAAAGGAAGCAGAACTGGACTGCGGCATTGCCGTTCCCATGCATGGAGATACAGCATCAAAGCTTCTGAGAGAAGGGAAGGATTACCTCTCAGTTAATAACGCTTGCTCCGGTAAACATGCGGCTATGCTGGCCCTCGGAGACCTTCTTTCTATATCTACAGAAAACTATATCCTTGCAGATCATCCTATCCAGCAAATGATGCATCATGTCATTGCAGAATCCTGTAATATGCCCTTAGAGGAAGTAAAGGTCGCCGTGGACGGTTGCGGTGTACCGGTTTTTGGGATGGGTATTAATGAAATGGCCCTAGCCTATGCCCGGCTTTCAAAGCCGGAAAGCTATTTTCCTCCCAAACGCGGGGCTGCTTTGCGAAAAATACTGAATGCTATGATTCGTCATCCCTTTTATGTAGCTGGAACAGATCGTCTCGACACTGTACTAATGCAGATTACGAATGGCCGCATCGTGGCTAAATTAGGTGCTGAATCCGTCTATTGTGTAGGCATTGTAGATCAAGGAATTGGCATTTGCTTGAAGATTGATGATGGAAATTATCGTGCCATAGATCCGGTTATTATTGATATCCTAAAAACTTTAGGCTTTATTACGCCGGAAGAATTCAAGCAGTTGGAGCCCCGCTGGAAGCCTAAACTGTATAATCATCGCAAGGATATTATCGGTGAATTGATACCAGTATTTTCCCTTTTGAAATGTGAGTAAAATATATTACGGCAAAAGGATAATCCTAAGGTTATCCTTTTGCCTTTTAAAATAAATCCTTTTCAATCTGATGAAATATTTCCGGCAAGGGGCAGACAAATTCTCTTCCCTGAAGATACTGCATTGTACCGACAGCCTTTTCGAAAACAATCCTATATGCATGGAGCAGCTGATTATTCAGGTTGTATTTATCGCGAAATCCCTTGTTTATTTTAGGATCTCCATATTTTGCGTCTCCTATGATAGGATGTCCTATAGAGGATAAATGGAGTCGAATCTGATGGCTACGTCCGGTAATGATTTCTACCTCCAACAGGCTAAAGCTTCCATTGCTTTTTATAGGTTTTAATCTTGTACGGATCTCCTTTGCTCCAGTCCGATGCCGCTCCACAACCTTCACCAGATTAAGCTTTTCGTCCTTCCACAAAAATCCCGAAAGCTCCTGGGGTTTCGTCATACTTCCCTTGACAATGGTCCGGTAGTATTTTCTGACAGCATCCTTTTGGCGCATCATTTCATTTAAATTCTGTACTGACTCGTAATTCTTCCCGAAAATAACGATTCCGCTAGTATTTCTATCAATCCGGTTAATACTAGCAGGTACAAAGGTTTTCTCATGTGTTGGATCGTATTCCATCTTATCATAGAGATATTTAATCACTTGATTGACCAAGGTATTTTTACTTTCTTTGGCATCCTCATGCACCAATAATCCTGCTGGTTTATTCACCAAAAGAATACTCTGGTCTTCATATAAGATATGAAACTCCATATCCACATCATAAATTTTCTTTTCCTCTTGGAAGTTAAGAATGGTATCCTCACTAAAATACAATTGTATGGAGTCCCCAGCCTTTAAAATATACTGGGGCTCTACCTTGCCATTATTGACTTTAATATTCTTTTTTCGAAGCATTTTGTATAAAAAGCTTAGAGAGGCCTTTGGTAAATATTTTTTTAAGAATTTATCTATTCTCTGATTTACTTCATTCCTGCCAATCACTATTTCCTTCAATCAAGTCACCCCTCAATCTACATTCTCATTCTATAGGCAATGATCCTCTGATTTTTATATTGTATCATAATTTATGTTTTTATGTACAAAACCTATTTCCCCAAGTTAATGCCCCCAAATTCTCCCTTGCTCCCAATTATTCTTGAAAATCCGCCCTATATTATGTTATCCTTAATGAAGGACGATCTATAGGGAAGGTGTGTTAATATGTTTGAGAAGCTGAAGGATTTATTATATGAAACAAGCGATATACTATTGGCTCTTGTGATTATTCTCTTCATGTCTACAGTAATCACGTGGAAGGTAACAGATTCTCTTGCCTATACCAGAGAAAAAGGATCGATTTTTACAGAAATTGAACAGCAAAGCGGTGAAGACCAATCTACGAAAGGCAAAGATGTACCTGATAATCAAGAAATCATCGCCATTAGCTCTACACCTGAAGAAAGCGGACAAACTACGGTTGAGGATACACAGGATGCTTCCCCACCGGAGCAAAATGCTCCACAGACACAACCGGCTCCTGGGCCTGAACAAACTACGCCCTCTAAACCTGCACCTGCTACATCAGCTGTTATACGGGTAGAGATTCCCAGCGGCGCCTCAGGGGCGGGAATAGCAAAAATTTTAAAGGATAAAGGACTCATTGATAATACAGCAAAATTTGTTGCAAGAGTAGAAGAACTGAAACTAGCTTCAAAACTAAAATCTGATACCTTCGATATCCCCTCTGGGACACCTCTTGATGATATCATTTATATCATAACCGGTACAAAACGATAGACTACATATAAGCTTAAATTTATAGGCATAAGTAAACCCCTCATTGAGGGGTTTACTTATTTATGCTTCATCCTCTATCGATGAATTTTTATGAATGTATTTCATCACATAGTCCAACCGCTTTTTCTGATCTTCATTCATGAAATAGCGCATCTGCTCCAGCAAGTTTAATTGTTTCTGATAGGTTGCAGCATCTTGATTGATCATCATATTCAATAAAACCAACTCATCCATAATACTCTCTTCTGTTTTTCCCTCGTAGAGCTCCATGAGTTCTTCCAGCATATGTAAATGCTCATCTTTTAAATGTGTTCCTCCTACCAGCTCTACTAGTGCCCTTATCTGGTCCATGTTTACTTCTTTCATCACAGCACCTCCTTTGCTAAAGCAAAGCTTCATATAAATCTATGTGGGACTATTATTTTTTATGTCATAAATTACAACGGCTTCCAGTAACACTATGCTGTGGTTCTGCATATGCTGAAACAAAGGCCTATCATCCGATAGAATAATTGGGAGGCGCATTATGAACGATTTTCTTCCGATCCCCTATGAAGATTTAACGCTGTCAGAACAAGAAATGAGTATTGCCCAGTGGAACAATCCTGGAAATAAGAGGATTCTTTTATTTCTTATACCTGTATTCTTTCTCTGGTATATGAAAAATAAAGGTTTGCAGCCTTTTTCCCAAGAGAATGAAAAACCTTTGCTTCCTCGTCCTCAGCCTATACCAAGACCACAAGTGCAGCCTTCTGCATCCCAGGGGCTTGATCCTGCATTATTAGATAAGTTAACACTTATGCTGGATAGCGTTAAAAAAATAAACAATATCAGCGGCGTTATGAGAAGTATGCCCCGTGCCGGTAATTCAGCTAACAAGCTGAATTTAGGCGTCATTAAGGAATTTGTCGACATTTTCGGCAGCCATCTGGGTGAAGATCAAAAAGCACAGTTGAAAAATGTAGCAAACATGGTGACCATGGTAGAAAAGGTTAGGGAAATAAAGACAAAAATGGATGAGCAAAAGAAGCTGTCAACAGAGCAGAGCGGGGATTATACGGATCAAATTTCAAATATGCTTGAAGTAATTAAACCAATTCTGCCAGAGGAACAAGCAAAAAATATCGATAATGTAAAGAAAATGGCTCAGATGATGAAATTGATGAGTGCTCTGGATGCCCATCAATCCGACGACGAAAATGACCAAAAGGATAGCTTGGAGGAAGATGAGTACTAACAAATGATCAGCTTCCTACATAGTTGCGGAAGTTGTTTTTTAAAACTAAAAAGGGTGAGGCCAATGCTTCACCCTTTATCGCGTTCTTAAGATGTCCAGTTCTTCTTCTGTAAGCTCACGGAATTCCCCCAGCTCCAGGTTTTCATCCAGCTTTAGATTTCCCATAGATATCCGTTTTAGATAGGTAACAGTCTTTCCTACTGCAAGAAACATCCTCTTAACTTGATGAAATTTTCCTTCGTAGATTGTCAGTTCAATCTCTGACAATTCAGCACTTTTTAAAATTCGCAGCTGTCCGGGCAGCGTTTTATACCCATCTTCTAATACTACTCCTTCATTAAAGCGTGCTACATCTTCCTCGTCTACTTTGCCATCTACAATTGCAAAATAAGTTTTTGGAATATGTTTTTTAGGTGAGAGCAGTTCATGAGAGAGCTTTCCATCGTTGCTGATCAGCAGCAATCCTTCTGTATCCTTGTCTAATCTTCCGATAGGAAAAGGGTCATATATCTGATATTTCTCCGGCAGCAAATCCACAACGGTTTCAATCCTAGGATCAAAGCTTGCAGAAATTACCCCCTGAGGCTTGTTCATCATGATATATATGTATTCCTTGTAAATTAGTTCTTCTCCATTAACTATGATCTTATCCTGATAAGGGTCTACGTGCCGGCTGCTATCCTTTACTACATTTTGATTTACAAGCACCCAACCTTTTTTTACGATGCCTTTAATCTCTTTTCTTGTTCCATAGCCCATATTGCTTAAAAGTTTATCCAATCTCTGCGTTTTCGCCATATAAACCTCCTAATCCAACCTTCTCCATGCTACAGGATATTCATTTTTCAATAAATCTCCTGTTTGCTTGGCCCATCCCAATGGAAAACCATCCACACAGACTAAAGTCCAGCCCTTCTCTCCATCAATATGCAGTGTTTCACCCTTTAGATATTTAATTACCTCCGGGGAATTGCTGCTAAAGTCTACAACTCTTCTCGCATCCGTCTTTTTCAGTGTCATTGCCATGGCTTGGCTAGGTTCAAATCGCTGTTTTCTTAAACTCCCCAATAATAAGCCCGATCTTAATATCTTTAGACCTTTCAGCACCGGCAGGCCTTTCGGTACCTGATAAAGCTGCTCTCCATGCATTTCGAAAGGTCCTCCATAAGATATGTTTAAATTTTTTTCAACAAATTCTTGAAATTCCTTAGGCACTGCAACACCTTTTTGATATTGAGAATCTGCCTGAACGAAGTTTTTCCCGTTATCCTTTTCTAAATATGCTGCAAAATGACCTTCTCCTTTTATGCGGTGAGGCCATAGCCTCATGGAAAGGTTCCCATATTTATTAATATTTTTTGATATGCTCTCACCGTATATGTATTGGTCAGGGAAGTTGTCGATCGATTTCAGCTGAAAGTCTTTATGGGTTTGTAAAAAGGTTTCTACAACCTCTTCATTTTCCTCGGCAGAAAAAGTACAGGTAGAATAGACGACACCTCCGCCTTTCCTTAGCATTTTACTGGCAGCATCCAATATTTCAGCCTGAATGGGAACGTAATACTCAGGACCTTGCTTTTCCCAGCTTTTGATCATGGATTCATCCTTGCGGAACATTCCCTCCCCTGAACAAGGTGCATCTACCAGGATTTTATCAAAATAGCTCTCAAAATAATCTAAGAGCCTTTCAGCAGGAACATTGGTTACAACAGCATTGGCCACTCCAAACAGCTCAACGTTTCGAATTAGAGCCTTTACACGGTTGAGATTAATTTCATTAGAGACCAAGATGCCCATTCCATTCATTTTATTGGCTATTTGAATAGTCTTTCCGCCAGGAGCAGCACATGCATCAAGAATTCTCTCTCCAGCCATAGGACTTAAAATCTCAGCAGGAATCATAGCACTGGGTTCTTGAATATAATACAGACCAGCGTGATAATAGGGGTGTTTACCAGGCCTGTCCTCTTCCTGATAATAAAACCCCTCCTTGCACCACGGAACGGGATCTAATTTAAAAGGTGAAATTTTCAAGAATTCCTCAACAGATATTTTCAGGGTATTGATTCGGATTCCTTGTGTCTTTGGCTCCTGGTAGGAGGCCAGAAAAGCTTCATATTCGTCCTGCAAAAACTTCTTCATTTTATACAAAAACTGTTCAGGAAGGCGCATGATAAATCTCCTCTTTCTTTTATTACTCAGTATCTTTTCCGGATATAAGGCATAATTATACCCACCTGTTGGTGGGCATGTACATTACCGCTTCTTCAATTTTATACGCTTAGATACCATAGCGTAGGACAAAAATAACATGGAAACCAGCATGAAGGGCATACTAGTAGTAAATCTGGTAGAGTATAAAGACATAAGGGCCACAATACCGCCGCAAAGGGTTATAGGTATTCCCATATATACGCCTTCAAACTCCGTAATATTGTATCTTGCTAAACGAGATGCGCCGCAAACCGCAAATAAAACTGTTGCAGCAATTCCCAATGCTCCAGTTTCCATTAAGTTTAAATGCCACATTAATATAGCTGGTGCTACACCAAAGGAAATCAGATCACAAAGTGAATCCAATTCCTTGCCAAAGTCACTTACAACATTTAATTTTCTTGCTAACTGTCCATCCAGACGATCCAAAACACCTGCTGTAATAATTAAAAATGCAGAAGTACCGTATTGATCATAAAAAACAGAAATGATTGCCAAAATTCCCATTGCTAAATTTAATAATGTAAACAGATTCGGGATATGACATTTATATTTCATATTTAACCACCCCTATCGTTGTTAATCCTGCCTGTACACGGTCACCCTTTGTTACCTTTATTTCTACCTGTTGCTTAGGCAGTACCATCTCATAATATGCACCATATTTATTATGTCCAGATATTTCTCCTTGTTGGACCCTATGTCCATTCCAAATCCAAGAAAAAATTTTTTTGCCAAAATAACCTGATACCTGATGCAGCAATACACGGGTCTTCTCACCTTGAATACCTATAGTATACTCTTCCCGTTGCCGTCGTCCAGTATTACCATTTCTCATAAATATATTTCCCTTGCGGTAACTGGCGTAATTCACTTCCCCTTCAATAGGATTCCGGGTTACATGTACATCGAAAATCGAAGAAGCAATGCAAACCTTTACCCCTTCACCCTCAATATACTCATCTTCCAAAACCTCCATCACATCCGTCACTACGCCGTCCGCTACGGATAGGATGCCATTCTGATTCTGAACAACATTTCTTTTAGGGCTCCTATAAAAGAATAAAACAGATAGCAAAAGTAGAAAACTAGTGATAGCAATCGGTTTTAGATCAAGTGTACCCAGAGTAACAATGGAAAATATAATCACATATTTGATCGCTCTAGGAAAAATCCAATAATGCTTCATAGGTTACCTGCACTTTCTAAGATGTCTTTTTGCCCTGCTGGATTACATCTCCTTTTATTATATTTTACAGTATAAATCACATTCTTCATAGCAATTTTTTGTAGTATTTTTTAATTTATTGTTATATAATTACAGTTGAATGTGGATGTAAATTCATTCCAACTCTCACTTTATTATGTCTAATATATTTTCTAAATATATTTAATTAATTCTAATGATAGAGGAGGACTCAAAATGCCATTAGTAACGTCAACTAAAATGTTTCAGGATGCTTATGCCGGCGGATATGCAATCGGAGCATTCAATGTCAACAACATGGAAATTATTCAGGGAATTGTAGACGCAGCAAAGGAAGAAAAATCTCCCCTGATCCTGCAGGTATCTGCTGGAGCAAGAAAATATGCCAGTCCAATCTATTTAAGAAAATTGGTTGAGGCAGCTGTTGAAGACAGCGGATTACATATCGTGCTTCATTTAGATCATGGTGAAGACTTTGAAATTTGTAAAATGTGTATCGACGATGGTTTTACCTCAGTAATGATTGATGGTTCAAAGCACCCATTCGAAGAAAATATCGCCTTGACAAAGAAGGTTGTAGAGTATGCTCATGCTAAGGGTGTTGTAGTCGAAGCAGAACTTGGCAAACTGGCAGGAATTGAAGATGATGTAAATGTAAGCGAAAAGGATGCTGCTTTTACTGATCCTGATCAAGCTGCTGAGTTTGTAGAAAGAACCGGTGTAGATTCATTGGCCATCGCTATCGGTACAAGTCATGGTGCTTATAAATTCAAGGGAGAACCAAAATTAGATTTCCAGAGACTCGAAACCATTACAAAGCTTCTTCCAAATACACCTTTGGTACTGCATGGTGCATCAACGGTGCTGCCTGAATTTGTAGCTCTTTGCAATCAATATGGCGGTAATATTCCTGGAGCTCAAGGAGTTCCTGAGGATATGATCCGACAGGCTGCTCAACTGGGAGTTTGTAAGGTAAATATCGATACAGACTTAAGACTTGCTATGACAGCTGCTATCCGTAAAGTCTTTGTTGAAAATCCTTCAGAGTTTGACCCTCGTAAATACCTAGGCCCAGGCAGAACTGCTATTAAAGAAATGGTTCAGCACAAGATCCGAAATGTATTAGGTTCAAGCAATAGACTATAATAGATAAAGAGTCCAGGCCATTTGGTCCGGACTCCTTTATTTCAACTCTAAAAGTCTCCATCCTTCTCTTCTATAGCGCATCACCATCAGCACTGCTTCCAGCATATACTGCAATGCCGTTGCCAGCCATACATAAACGATATTCAGCCTAAATACAAAAACGATTAAGAATATCAAGGGCAGTCGAACACCTAGGTTCGTAGCTAAAGAGATTTTGAATGGACCTTGCGTATCTCCAGCACCCTTCAATGCGCCGGATACCACCATGGCAATGGCAATAGGCACCTGCTCTAAAGCCCCCACCCGGATACATTTAGCCGCTAAGGCTACCGTCTCTAGATCCGTAGTAAAAAAACTCATGATAAAATAGGGTATTGTTAGAAATAAAAAAGCTACGGAGGCCATCAACAGTATAGCATATTTTGCAGCTTTAGCCACACTTTCCTTTGCTCTGTCAACATTTTTTGCCCCAAGGTTTTGACCCATCAGCGTGGTAGCAGCTATAGCAAACCCATAACCGGGCATAAAAGAGAGAGATTCTGCAGCGACAGCCACTGAATTGGCTGCAAATTGCACAGTGCCTAACTGGGCGATCCAAATGGCGGTAAGCAGCCTGCTTCCGTCATTCATTGTCATTTCAAAGGCTGCAGGAATGCTCAAGTTCACAAGTTTCTTGAAAATATCCCGGTCGATAGAAAACAAATCCCTAAAATAAATCTCAATGCCGCTCTTCCCAGAGAAAAGATAATATAGAGAAACCAATGCGCCTAGGACTTGAGCCAGCCCGGTAGCTAAGGCCGCACCCTTAACGCCTAAGGCTGGGAATCCCCATTTTCCAAATATCAGAACATAATCTCCAATAATATTGAAGGTATTCGCCCATAGCACAGCTCTCAAAGTGTAATTAGTTTTCCCCGCTCCTCTTAGAATTGCGTTGCTTACCCCAAAAGGAATCAGGAAAAAGCCTCCGATTAGGACATGTCTCAAATAGGTTTCCCCTAGCTCAACTACGGCCATATCCTTTACCGCCAATCTAAAAATATCTTTAGCAAATATCATACCTATCAGTGTCACGGTAATGCTGATTACAACACCTATGGAAAGGGCTTGTGCACCAATCTTCCCTGCCCTTCTGGTGTCTCCTGCTCCAATATTTCTTGCCACCAGAGCCGTTGCTCCAACACCTACTGCGCCTAAAATCATCATGGTAATAAACATGATCTGTGCCCCTAAACTCACAGCAGAAATAGAAGCAGGATTTAGTCTTCCCACCATAGCCGTATCTACCGTCCATACCAGTGTGTGTAAGGTCATTTCCAGAATGGCCGGCCAAGCAATTTTTAATATATCCTTGCGCACATCTAACTGTTCCATAATTTCCCCCGATTTACTCCCCGGCAGTTAAGCTACCCCTTTTGCTTAACTTGCCCGGGCATTTCTTTTGATTGATTGGCAATGAAAAAGAGATAGGTTCGATCCCATCTCCTAAAGCTTCTCCGGTTCCGGATATACTATCCCAAATAGGTCTGCAGTTACTTCCTTCATTCTTTGGTCCTCCACAGGTTTGTCGTTGAAGTTGCGTTTGCTTCCTGCAATCCGATCCACTTCCTCGATCCCTTCAATAACCTTTCCAAAGGCTGCGTACTGCCCATCTAAATGAGGTGATGTCTCATGCATAATAAAAAACTGAGATCCTGCAGAATCCGGATGCCCGGCTCTTGCCATAGATATTACACCACGAGTATGCTTTAGCTCGTTTTTAAAACCATTTCTCATAAATTCTCCCTTTATATGATAACCAGGCCCGCCGGTGCCGCTGCCTTGAGGGCATCCCCCTTGAATCATAAAGCCTGGGATTACTCTATGAAAGATCAAACCGTTATAAAAGCCCTTTTCTACTAAAGAAATAAAGTTATGTACTGTATTGGGAGCAATCTGCGGATATAACTCGACCTTTATTTTATTTCCGTTTTCCATCTCAATTTGTACTACTGGATTATGCAATACTCTCATCCTCTCTCATTAATCTTGTACTATTTATTTTTACTACATTCTTCACAAAATTACAATACCTTTTTAAATCTTTTTAACCCCACACATAATGCCTTTTCCTAAATAAAAGGTGGCTTTCCCTGCAAATATCAAGGTTCTGCCTAAGACCTTTCCAGCCCCTGCTACAAATCTTCTTGCAGTTTCCTTGCTAATTGCAATATCTTCATCAATCATCTCAAAGGAAAGACCATGCTCCAGCAACAGATGATTCGCCTTTTCTTCGTCACTCATCTGAAGCACCTTTTTAAGAACCGTCAGAATAATAATCAGATCATCAATTTGGCCTAAAACAGGAACGATACTCGGTACCAGCTCAATTGGTGAAATCATGTATCCTAAAGTACCGTATAAGAGGACTTTTTGCGTTTTTGTCATGGCCGGATCTCTGTATAAGTGGTAGAGCAGTTTTGTATAGGCAGGCAGCCGCTTAATCGTCTGTAAGATTTCTACTTTATTCTGTTCCATCATACCTACATCCTTTTCTATATCGTTTATATATATTATACCCAAACCCTATAAGCTGATGCCTTTTTAATTGGTTTAATATTGATTATAAAACAGATATAGAAAGCTCTGATGATCACATCAGAGCTCCACTGTTTAGATTATGCAGTCTCCTCTATTTTCATAATGCGCAATGCATTCAGAATTGCCAACAGTGCTACTCCCACGTCTGCAAATACAGCTTCCCACATGGTAGCCAAACCACCGGCCCCTAAAATCAGTACTACGCCTTTTACTACTAGGGCAAAAACAATATTTTGGTAAACGATCTTCCTTGTTTTTCTCGCAATCTTTATGGCCTGAATCAACTTAGAAGGAGCATCATCCATAATCACCATATCAGCCGCCTCAATGGCGGCATCAGAGCCTAACCCGCCCATGGCAGCGCCGATATCAGCCCTTGCCAGCACTGGAGCATCGTTGATACCATCCCCAAGAAAGAGAATTTTCTCCTTGTTTTTCTTCTCATTCTCCAGTTTTTCTAATACTGCTACTTTTTCGTGGGGAAGCAGTTCTGTGTGAATCTCAGCAATCCCCAAGGAAGCACCGACTGCTTCCCCAACTGCTCTATGATCTCCTGTCAACATGACAATCCGCTTTATTCCTAATTGCTTTAATCCCTTAATCAAGGGCAGTGCATCTTCCTTGACTGAATCGTCAATTACGATATACCCTGCATAAGCTCTATCGACGGCAACATAAACGATCGTACCAGGTACTTCTGTTCTATCGAATGCAACGCCTTCATTTTCTAAGAGTTTGCCTCTTCCCAGTAGTATTTCTTTATCTTCCAGTATTGTTTTTGTGCCTAAGCCCGGAATTTCTTCAAAGGCCTTGATGCGGGATCTTTCTATTTCCTGACCATAGGCTTGTAGAATCGACTTGCCGATTGGATGATTGGCATAACTTTCACCGTATGCCGCATATTTCAAAAGGGTCTCTGAATCCAACAAACCAGTAGAATAAATCTCCTTAACAGTAAACACTCCTTCTGTTAATGTGCCGGTTTTATCTAGCACAATGGTATCTACATCATTTAGAGCTTCCAGATAATTTCCTCCCTTTACCAGTATTCCGTTTCTTGATGCACTGCCGATTCCTCCGAAAAAGCCTAATGGTATGGACACGACCAACGCACAAGGACAGGACACTACTAAAAATATCAGGGCTCTGTATATCCATGGGGAAAATAAAGCTTCAGAGATCAATAGGGGCGGTAAAACAGCAATTCCTATGGCAGTAAACACAACTACAGGAGTATAATATTTGGCAAATTTAGTGATAAAGTTTTCTGTAGGCGCTTTTTTTGCTGCAGCATTTTGAACCAACTCTAATATTTTCGATACCGTTGATTCTCCGAAGGTCTTCTCAACCAGGATTGTAAGCAATCCATTGATATTGATCATGCCGCTTAAGGCCTGATCCCCTGGCTTTAGATTTCTAGGCACGGATTCTCCCGTTAGCGCCGATGTATCTACACTGGATATCCCCTCCAGGACTTTTCCGTCCAGTGGGATTTTCTCTCCAGGCCTTACCACAATCCTATCGCCAACTTTTACTGATTGGGGTCTTACAGTTTGAATTTCTTCTCCCAGCTTTAAATTTGCCGAATCAGGACGGATATCCAATAGTGCTTTAATGGATTTTTTTGATTGATTTACGGCATGATCCTGAAACAGCTCACCAATCTGATAAAACAACATAACCGCTACTGCCTCAGAATATTCTCCAATCACAAAGGCTCCTAATGTAGCAATACTCATCAGAAAATTTTCGTCAAACAGCTGACCCTGCCCAATATTCCGCAGTGCCCTCCAAAGAACCTCACCACCGATCAACAAATAACTTGAAACAAATAGAGCAAGTTCTATATAAACTGGAAAAGTTCCCATAATCTCAACTAGGAATAATATGACTCCTATTCCCAAGGGAATATGTTGTTTCCAATTATAGGCTTCCGCTTCAATCGGCTCCTCTTCTATATCCTCTATATTCATTTCTCTGATAACCACATGGGGTTCAAGACTATGGACAATAGCGTCTATTTCTACCCTGATTCGATCAATGTTTGCATCATCAGCTGTTTCTAAGGTTAAAACATTGGTAATAAAATTCAAAGATGCAGACAGAACACCTTCAACATGGCTGATCCGTTCCTCAATTTTCAAAGCACAACTGGCACAATCTAATCCTTCCAGTAGAATTTCTTTTTTTGCGACACCTATCACTGTTTTCTCCCCCTTTTTTCTACTTATGCAAAATATGGTTAAACCCTTGGTCGAATATTTGCTTGATATGTTCATCATCCAGGGAATAATATACGATTTTTCCATCCCTTCTATATTTCACCAGTCTGGCCTGCTTCAGGACCCGCAATTGATGGGATATGGCCGACTGATTCATTCCTAACAAAGCTGCAATATCGCATACACACATCTCGGACTCAAACAAAGCACATAGTATTTTTATCCGTGTAGTATCCCCAAAAACCTTAAACAGCTCTGCTAAATCATATAGCGTTTCTTCCACTGGCATTTTTCTCTTTACCTTTTCTACAGTATCGTTATGAATGACTGTACAGCTGCAGCTGTCTTCATTGCTGTTCGCCATAATCCCATCTCCTTTTAATTTATTATATGTACATATATTCATATGTTCTGCTATCATTATAAATCTTTCCTATAAAAATAACAATAGGTTTTATAAGATTTTAAATAAGATTTAACAGTTTTTTTATTATGTGAGAATGAATCTATGATATGCTTATACATAATCCGCAGATTATAAACATATATAAAAATAGGTACGATCATCTTTATCTTGACAATTTCATATATAAAATCTTATCGATAAGGAGGATTTTGCATGATCGATGGCATGAAAATTCGCAGCCTGCGCACAGAGAAAGGGTATACTTCTTTAGATTTGGCAGTTCGCAGCAATATATCGAAAAGCTATATTGAAGAAATTGAGAGAGGAGATAAAATAAATCCCAGCTTTAAGACCGTCGAAAAATTAGCCGATGCGTTGAATGTTCTCATTGATGATCTTAGGAGGCCAATCAGTAAAACAGCATCTATAGAAAACATATAAAATATAAGCAGCCAAAATAGTTTTGGCTGCTTATATTTATGCATTTATTTTTTTAGATCTCAGCATACCATATGCTGTCGCTGACAATGCCAACTGAATGCATAAAAACCAACTAAAAATTTTCCTGCTGATTTCAGTAAAAAATTCTAAAGGCACCATCTGAATCAATACTTCCTTCTCCGGATCCAGCTGCCAAAGATCATTGTCAAAGAAAATCTCATGGAAATGGGTAAAATACTTATTAAAATCAATTTGCATCAATATTAGCAAAATCAATGCAAATACAAGAGGCACCAATCCAGACCATAATAAACTTTTATAAATCTCCTGCCTGGAGCTATTGGAAAGGAGAAACATCCCTACAGCAGCTGCCGCTATAAGATAAAGGCCCCACCGCCTTAAAGAAAATGCCTGTAAAAAGAGAAACTTCACATCAATCATATGCAGTTTTTCTCGCTCTCCAAAAACCTCACGGTTCTCTCCACGGATATTGGCCTGTATATTTAGATCATTCTCCCGGTCTTTCAAATAATCCATCAGCTTGATGGTAACCCTTTCTAAATCCGCTATATCCATACCGGTAGTTTCCTGCACGTTATTCTTTTCATAAGTAGCTAGATAGAAATCTATATTGAAGGTGTAAAACTGTAGAATGGATATTAATAAAACCAAAGGCAGAAAAACAGCAATCACCAACCTGCACAGCCCTAAAACCACCCTATTTCCTTGTTTCATCTGATATTACCCCCTTTTCATAGGACACTTGCACAACTTTATCGGAATGTTTATCAACTTTTCAAAAAAAGCATAAGATATACTAGAATCAGAGGAAGGAGAATGAAGGAATGACAAATATCAACAAAGAGCTAACTGCGCTATTAGCCTCAGAAACTTTTACCAGTCTCTTGGGAAGCAGCTCCGTTCAAGTTGTACAACTTCAAGCAGCCATTAGTTTGCTTATCCAAGCCGGAATCCCATTTGATGTTAGCTATAGTCCTGGAACCAGAAGATTATCTCCTTCAGCAGAACTTACCATTTTTATCAGTCCAACCACTACACTCAACTTTACTTTTACTTTTGGCGGTGGTGCAGGTCTCTTTGGTGGCGGCATAACAACATAAAGTGGTGTTACTTCTTAATCTATAGATTCTACTGTTTTATAATCCTCACAACCACTTCCACGTGGCTTGATAGGATAGAATTAATGTCATTAGGGGTATCGGTAAAAGGGAATATATCTATAGTATTTTTAGCACTATCTGCAAGTGAGAACATATCTAATATTTTAGGAAGCTTTTTCTATAACTTCTTCAAATATTTCAACAAGGTAAGGGTCGAATTGAGTACCACTACATCTTTTTATTTCCTCTACAGCTTCTTCATGGGATTTAACCTTGTTATAGGGTCTTAGATTTGTCATGGCATCATAAGCATCTACAAGGGATAAAATTCTACACTCAATAGGAATGTCCTCCTCTTTTAATCCTAGAGGATAACCCTTACCATCCCATCTTTCATGATGCTTGAGTATCAAATCTGCAACCCCTGAAAGTTCATGGGAGTTTATTGCAAATCGGTAGCCCTTCTCTGTATGGCTTCTCATGATTTCCCATTCTTCATCAGTTAATTTTCCCGGCTTTTTAAGTATATGGTCAGGTATTACAATTTTCCCTAAATCATGGACTTCAGCTAAAAGGATTAATCTGTTTTTCTTATCTTCATCTAATTGTATTTTTTGTGCAATTTTTTTACACAGATCTGCTACCCTTTGGGTATGACCTGATGTAACAAAATCCCTTTCTGATAACATAGCCATCAAAACACTTAATAATTGCCTTTTGCTGCTTTCTTTTGTTAAGAGCTTGTTTCTATACATGGTATCATCGGCTTCTTTTAAGATTTCATCAATTTCTTTATTGTCTCCTATACTGCATCCTAATGCTACTGACAATCTTAAAATTTTATTTCGGATAGATTCATTGTACTTTTCTATATTTTCTTTAATTCTTTCCATTATCTTTTTTATTTCTTCTCTATCATTTATTTGAGGAAGTATTACAACAAATTCATCTCCACCTATTCTGGCTATTATGTCGTTTCCCCTTACGGATTTTTTTAAAATATCGGCAAAGCTTTTTAAAAACTCATCTCCACTAGAATGTCCTAATGCATCGTTAATAAATTTAAGGCCGTTTAAGTCACACATAATTAAACCAAGTTTAATGAGTTTCTTTTCTTTATATTCTTTAATCTTGTTTTCAAAATAGTTGAAGTTAAATACTCCTGTTAATACATCATATATACTTGAGTAAATTTCATAATTTTTAAGCCTTGAAATAACAATGTTTCAAAAATATAAAAAAACAGTCTACCCCAATCCGATAAATAATTTGTAAAAAAAATCCACAGAAAGGGGCGACTGCAAATTATGTATCGGCAAACAACTTTATTTACTTTAGATCAAATTATTGAACTTCAACCATTAACAAAATTACAGGCTATTTTGACTTTCATTGACTATTCCATTTTACTACAAGCTTTTCAAATTCAACCCTGTAAACGTGGTCCTAAGGGTTTCTCTTTTGAGGCTTTACTTAAT
>NZ_FQZV01000005.1 GCF_900142145.1 Geosporobacter subterraneus DSM 17957
TGGAGAATTTCATCAAGGAATGTAAGAACGGTTTTGATTTTTCATCTACCAGTAGCCGTGACAAGGTGGTGAATGCAAATCGACTGCAGCTTCATGTGCTGGCGTATAACTTGTTTAATTTGTTTCGGCGGTTGGTTCTTCCTGTAAGTATGAGGAAAATGCAGATCGATACCATCCGCTTAAAGTTGATCAAGATTGCATCAAAGATAATCCGATCAGCAAGATATATTACATTCAAACTTTGTAGCAGCTGCCCATATAAAGAGGAATTCTACGAAACCTTTGAAAACATAAGGCGACTCCCAAAGTTTGAATAGCAAAAACAGTGAACCTTGGCAATTTCAAAACGGCAAAAACAACCCAAAAACAACTATTACGGGATAAGTCTACCCTTTTTTAGGAACTTTTTCCTTTATATAGATTTTTAAAACTGATAAAACTCAATTTTGAGGGTCTAAATTCATTTTTTAGATCTTCATGAATAATTCAGGTTAATGAATACTTGGTTAAATCAGATATTAAAGTACTTTTTTATTTTAATTCATGCGTTTATTTTTTTTTGCATTCATATTGATATTGACTATCATTGTCAAAGAATGTACAATCTAAATGAAAATATTTTTCAAATAACATAAATTTGCAAGGAGGACAATAAAGTGGTAGGAAAAGGCAAAGGTATCAAGATAATGGCCTATATAATGTTATGCTCAATATTTCTTAACTTATTTTCTAGCCTTATGCCAGTACAAGTTGTTTTTGCCGACGAATTTGAAGGGGCGGAAACGATTATTGAAATGAATCAGGAGGAGGAAGGTCACTTTCAGGAATCTTTCCTAGAGGAAACTGAAGAAAGACTAGGAGATAACGCGGATCTGCTTGATGTTTTTTTAGATGAAGGCGTACTCAATCCATCTTTTAACAGCAATATTACTGAGTATCAGGTGGAAGTAGACTACGATGTAACCTCCGTAGAAATAAGGGCGGTCTTGGCTGATCAAAAAGCAATACTGGAGATCAACGGTACATATCAGGATAGTGGAGTAGCTCGTAATATAGCTTTAAATGTTGGGTACAACATAATCAGCATCCATATTATAGCTGAAAATGGGATCGTGGAAAAGATTTATACTATTGAGATCGAGAGAGCGGAGCCTGTAATTTTAAATCAAATGGCATCTATGGAAGGTTCGGCCGATGAAGTACTGCAGGTTGCTGCAGGCAACAATCATTCCTTAGGATTAAAGGGAGACGGAACGGTATGGGCATGGGGAAATAACGAAAACGGTCGTTTAGGAAACGGTACAACTGCCCAGAGCGAGACACCTGTTCAAGTTAGTGACCTGACAGAGGTAATCGCCATTGCAGCAGGAAACGGACACAGCATTGCCCTAAAAGCCGATGGAACAGTCTGGACCTGGGGGAAAAACGATAAGGGGCAGTTGGGAGACGGTACTACAACGCAGAAAACAACACCTGTTCAGGTCAGCGGATTAACCAACATTAAGGCCATCGCCGCAGGCCACAACCATTCCATAGCTCTAAAAGCCGATGGAACAGTCTGGGCATGGGGAAACAATGAAAAAGGGCAGCTGGGTGATAACAGTACCAGCCAAAGAAATACACCGGTTCAAGTACGAAAGGGAGTAACGGTCAGTGAGGATGCATTCCTGCAGGGAGTCATCGCTATTGCAGCGGGGAAAGACCACAGTGTGGCCTTGAGAGAGGATGAGAAGGTATACACCTGGGGAAATGGAGGCAATGGAATACTAGGCAACGGGTCCACTTCCTCCAGCAATACGCCGGTACAGGTAAATACGCTGACCGAAGTTATCAGCATTAGTGCCCAGGGTGAGCACACCATGGCCTTAAGGAGAAATGGAAGCCTATGGACTTGGGGAAAGAATGACAAGGGACAGTTGGGAGATGGGTCCACCACTAACCGAACAGCTCCTGTTCAGGTATCCGGGCTGACAAATATAGTAAAAATAGCAGCCGGTAACAATTTCTCATCGGTACTAAAGACCGACGGAACAGTCTGGACCTGGGGAAATAACGAAAAGGGCCAACTGGGAGACGGCACCACTGCTCAGAAAAACACACCGGTACAGGTTCTAAAGGGAAACAGTGAAAGTACAGATCAGTTTCTACAGGAAATAGTAGATATCTCCGCAGGGAACAACTATGTGTTAGCAGTAAAGAGCAATCAAACAGTATGGGCATGGGGAGATAACGGCAACGGACGACTGGGAGACGGAACTACAACCCAGCAAAACACTCCGGTGATGAACCTCCTAATGGACAACGGGGGATCGCTCCCTGAGCTGCCGGAATGGATATTAGAGGACGATGTAGAGATTGAAAGCACTTATCAGATGTCAGAAGCTCTTTCTTCCTTTGTGACAAGCTTAGAATTTGCATTGTTAGAAAATATAACCGATTTACTTGATCCTAAATATATCACGCAGCCACCTGCAGAGGAGCCGCAAAGTCCAGGTCAACAGCCGGAAAACCCAGTTGAAGAACCGCAAAATCCAGGAGAGCAGCCACAGAACCCGGGAAATTCAACGGAAAAAGAGGATTCTTCAAACAGTAAGGACAATGCACCAAAAAATTCATCAAAGCAAAATCATCTTGTGGAGATCATTAATGACAAAAATGAATTCCGAGGACAGATTGATCCACAAGCACTTAAAGAGGCAGTAGCACGAATGATGGATAAAGCTGCGGTTGAAGTAGAAATCGTGAAAATAAATGGTAAAGCGCTGCTTACGCTAGGAGCGGACAGCTTGAAGATATTGATGGAAAATAAGGCATCACTGATCATCCATACTGAAGAGACTAGTTATGTCATCCCCCACAATCTTTCAACACTTAATAAATTAAGTGCCGAGAAAGGGGACATACAAGCACTTAATATTATTATGGAAAAGGCAGCCCTGCCGCCCAGCAGTACAGAGGGACATAAAATTCTGACCAATCCGGTAAGGTTTCATGTAGAGGCAGTCTTTGCCCGTGAAACTATTGAGTTAAAGCACTTTGGAAACCAGTATATTGAGAGAAGAATTGTGTTAAATGGCACTGTAGATCCACGCAGGGCGGTAGGTGCTGTTTGGGAAAATAATGATTGGAAGCCGGTTCCCACGACCTTCCTTCAGGAAAACGGAAAAACCGTTGCAGTGATAAAACGGAATGGAAACAGTATCTATACAGTTATAGAACATGATAAAACCTTTGAGGATATCAGCAGCCACTGGGCGAAGAGCAATATTGAACTGCTGGCTTCCAAAAAAGTAGTGAAGGGAATGGAAGAAAATAAGTTTCTTCCAAACAGCAATGTCACCCGGGCGCAGTTTGTAACGATGCTGATGGGAAGCCTGGGCTATAAGGATGATGACAGTATAATAAAGCCATTTAAGGATGTCCAAACTGGCAGCTGGTATGAAAAGAACGTTTATGCCGCAATGAAGCTTGGAATCGTTACAGGTTACGCTGATGGAACCTTTAAGCCTAACAAAGAAATTACCCGGGAAGAAATGGCTGTCATGATCGCTAAAACTATAGAGGTATTAAAAGGATTGGATAGGCCTACGACTTCTTCTAGAATCGCCGACAGAGATCAGATTAGCCCATGGGCACAAATACCTGCTGAGGCTGCCATTGACCTTGGCATCATGAAGGGCTATGCAGATCAATCCTTTAAACCTCAGAATAGAGCGACAAGGGCAGAAGCGGTGACTGTGTTTAAGAACATGATGGAGCACTTAGAGTTTATTGCACAATAACAAGGAATAAGGGGATGTGAAGACCATGAAGATATCCAGACGGGATTTTATAAAATGGATGACTGCTTCAGCCACTGTGTTGGGAATGGGAAAGGTACAGCTGGAGCAGGCAACCCATGTGCTAGCAAATATGGATTACACACCAGTGATTTGGATACAGGCAGCCGGTTGCTCCGGCTGCACCATCTCATTTTTAAATATGGTAGAAAAAGATAGCGACGGCGTTCCTACAGTGGACAAGATGCTGACGGAGCATATAGATCTAAAATATCACAGTACTTTAATGGCGGCTGCTGCAAAGGACGCTATGGAACAGGCCAATCCAGAAGTGCAAATGATAAAAAATAATTACATACTCATTGTGGAAGGGGCCATACCTACAGCCCAAGAGGGAATTCACTGCATCATAGGGGAGAAGAACCATCAGCCATGGACAGCACTGCAGGCAGTAAGGGAGTTGGCAGCTGATGCAAAGCATATTATAGCTATTGGTACCTGTGCAGCTTTTAGAGGGGTAGCGGGTGCCGGCAGCAATTCTACCGCCGTAAGATCTGTTGAAGAAGTATTGGGAAGCGGCTATAAAAGTAAAATAGTGAATCTGCCTGGCTGCCCTGTACATCCTTATATCATTGGTGAGACAATCATCAAGCTTATAGCAGGAATACCAGTAACCAAGGATAGCAAAAACAGGCCATTGGGATTATATTCGGAAAAAAAGCTTCATGACAAGGTAAATGATATCAATAACTGTCCGTTAAAGGGGTTGTCCAAAACAAGCAAGCTGGGTGTATGCGGCAATTGTTTCGACAATATGGGATGCAAAGGGAAAGATGATGAAACGAGGAGTACCTGCTATACAAGATATTGGGGAATAGATTGGAATAACAGAAAGGGCTGCTTTGGTACGGGGAATATGTGTATTGGCTGCTCCAGCTCGAACTTCCCATTTAGTAAGATATATAATTAGTCATCAGTTATTTACAGGAAGGAAGGAATGCTGAATGAAGATCAAATTGGATCCAGTGACCCGATTAGAGGGGCACATGAAAATAGAAGTAGAAGTGGACAGCAATAAGAAGGTTACTGCAGCAAAAAGCACCGGCAATATGTTTCGGGGTTTTGAAAATATATTAAAAGGGAGAGATCCTAGGGATGCAGTCCATCTTACCCAGAGAATTTGCGGACTGTGCCCTGTATCCCACGGCATTGCATCGGTAAAGGCTCTGGAGGCATCCAGAAACTTCAAGCCCACAGGGCAGGCACGGCTGCTTCGGAACCTGATTCAGGGTGGTAACTATATTGCGGATCATATCCTCCACTTTTATCATTTAACTCTGCTGGATTATATCCAAGGACCCAATCGATCTCCCTGGAAAACCAGCTATGACACAGACATGCGATTTTCTCAATCTGCCAGTGAAGAAATGTTTGACCATTACCTAAAGGCACTGGAAATCAGGCGAAAAGCCCATGAAATGGTGTCACTCTTTGGGGGAAAAATCCCTCATGTCATGTCCATTATGCCCGGTGGCGTCACTAAATCGCCCACCGCCTCCGAAATCAGTGATTATAAACGGCTATTAGGAGAGGTAAGAAGCTTTGTAGACGGTCAATATCATGAGGATGTGCAAAAGCTGGCATCGGTATATAAGGATTATTTTCAGATTGGAGAAGGCTATCGCAATTTCATCTCCTTCGGGGTATTTGAGCTAGAAGGTTCTTCCAGCCCTAATTTGCTCTATCGAAGCGGACGATATACGGATGGACAATATATGAGTGTGGAACCCAGAAGGATCACAGAAGACATCAAGTATACCTGGTATGAGGGTAAAGAAAGATCAGAACTAAGAGATGATAATACCAGTCCAAGCTTAAATAAAGCTAATGCTTACTCGTGGATCAAAGCTCCAAGGTATTTGGATATTCCCCATGAGGCCGGACCTCTGGCAAGAGCTTGGATCAATGGAGACTACCGCAAGGGAGTCTCTGTGATGGACAGGCATGTGGCAAGAATGCTGGAAACAAAAAAAGTTGCCAATGCATTGTCTCTATGGATCAATGAACTGAATGCCGGCGGACAAGAGTATGATTCAGCTTTACATGCTGGCTACAGTACTGGTGAGGGAATAGGTGTGACAGAAGCCCCTCGGGGAGCATTGGTACATTATGTAAGGTATAAGAGTCAAAGAATAGAGAATTATCAAGTGGTAACGCCTACTTGCTGGAATGTATCCCCCAAGGATAATAATGATCGAATGGGGCCTTTGGAAAAAGCCTTGATAGGGGTTCAAATACAGGATATAAATAATCCCATTGAACTGATGCGGATTATTCATTCTTACGATCCATGTACTGCCTGCGCCGTACATATCATGACGCCGGAAGGAAAAATAGAAAATAAATTTATCGTATCTACACCAGGTTTGTAGAGAGGGCCTATGTGGAGGTCAATGAAAAAGTCGAGTAGTAAGGTTGTCATCCTGAGCGCAGCGAAGGATCTGGGGATTTAATCGCTTTTAAAGATTCTTCATTTCACTACGTTTCATTCAGAATGACAAACTCTGAACTTTTTCAGTGGCCTCCCCCTGTGCCGTTCCGAAATGCTATAGATAGACTTGCACAACAAGGAGAAATACATGAAAAAAACAGCAGTAGTGGGAATCGGAAATATATTGCTGAAGGATGACGGCGTTGGCATTCACATACTGAAGCATATTGAGGAAGCAGCCTGGAGCCGGGATATAACCTTGGTTGACGGGGGAACCTGTATCTTTGATTTACTGGATGTGTTTGTAAAGCATGAGAAAGTGGTGATTATCGATAGTATAAAGGGAGGACATGCTCCGGGTACCATTTATAGGCTAACCCCTGAAGAACTGGGAAGCTTTGTGAAAGCTACTACTTCTTTACATGATGTTCAGGTGTTAGATTTGCTGCAGAATGTAAATTATATGGGGTATTTTCCGAAGGTAATGATTATTGGAATAGAACCGGAAGAGATTTGTTTTGACCTAAGCTTATCGAAGACGATAAAGGGACAATTACCCAGGATGATAGAAGTTTTAAAAACTGAAATACTTGAAGAAAAGAGTGAAAAAAGTGCATGAAGTTTCCATCACAGCGGACTTGTTTGAAATTATTGAAGAAAATATAACCCTGCATAAGTTGAACAAAATCAGCAAGGTGGGATTAAAAATAGGAGAAATGACCTGTTTGGAGGAAAGTGCCCTGCGCTTTTCCTTTGAAGCCTTTTCGAAAGATACAGCTGTGGAAGGGGCTGAGCTGATAATAGAAAGAGTAAAAGCTACGGCGCTGTGCAGCCAATGTGGGGATGTATACGGAATAAGCTTCTACAATAAAATTTGTCCCCAATGCAGCAGTTTCAGCAATGATGTAGTAACAGGCTATGAATTGTTCATTGATACTCTGGAGGGAGAATAGCATGAAACAGATACAAGTAAAAAAGAATATCCTGCAAAGCAATGATGATCTTGCAGAAAAAAACAGAGTTATCTTGGAGGAAAAAGGTGTCTTTACTATAAACCTCTTGGGATCTCCCGGAGCGGGAAAAACTTCCGTGCTGGAGCAATTGATCGGCAATATGAAGGCATCTACAGGTATGGCCGTCATCGAAGGAGATTTATATACCACAAAGGATGCCGAACGCATTGAAGCACAGGGTATTCCGGTAATACAGGTGAACACCGGGGGGGCTTGCCACCTGGACGCTGCAATGATTTCAGAAGCTTTGCATCATTTGGATCTGGAAAAGATTCGTTTTTTAGTGATTGAAAATGTAGGCAATCTGGTATGCCCTGCATCCTATGATCTGAGTGAGGATATGAGAATAACCGTTCTGAGTATTACCGAGGGCAATGACAAGCCATTAAAATATCCTTCCATGTTTCAAAGATCCGATGTACTTATCGTAAATAAGATGGATTTAATTCAATTTACCAATTTTTCCATGGAAGAGCTTTATCGGGATATAAGATCATTAAATGAAGATATGAAAATTTTTGAAGTATCCTGCAGGACAGGAGAAGGGTTTTACGACCTGTGTCGTTTCTTAAAACAAAGTGCTATGAATAAAGGAGGACAAAAAGATGCCTAGTTTAGGATTATCAGAATTGATTGTAATATTGGTGATTGCATTGGTAGTGTTTGGGCCCAAAAAGCTCCCGGAGATCGGAAAGGCTTTAGGTTCTTCTATCAAAGAATTTAAGAAGGCGGCTGTTGAAATCTCAAAAGACACTGAAGAAAAGCAGTAAAGATCCAGGGGGAAGGGTTATGACAAAAAAAGAAGAGATGGATATCCTAGACCATCTGGATGAGTTGAGAAGGCGGATTATTATATGCCTATTGGCAGTTATGATATGTTCAGTCCTAGCCTACATGAAGGCTCCAGAGATTATAGGAATCCTAAAAGCGCCTTTAGGAGATATAGACCTAGTCTTTATTACTCCGGCGGAAGGGTTTATGACAAGAATAAAGGCAGCATTCTTCGGAGGAGTGGTTTTTGCCAGTCCGTTGATATTTCTGCAGACCATGCTGTTTATCGCACCGGCACTCTACAAGAAAGAAAAAATAATCCTTTTTTCATGCCTGCCCTTTGTGGTACTGCTTTTTGGAAGCGGTATATTTTTTGGTTATCAGTTTTTGCTGCCCATGACCCTTCAATATTTGCTAAGCTTTGGAGATGGATTAATGGCACCTATGCTTTCAGCCAGCAAATATTTTTCCTTTGTGACCGGTTTTACCTTGGGTCTAGGTCTAGTATTCGAACTGCCTATGGTTTTATTGATGCTGTCAAGATTTGGAATTATAAATTATAAAATGCTGGCAAAGAATCGAAAGTACATGATTCTTCTTATCGCCGTTGTCAGTGCTTTGATTACACCTCCAGACGCCATTAGTCAGCTGGCAGTAGGGCTGCCGCTTCTATTCCTTTTCGAGCTAAGCTTAAGTCTGATGTTTATTTTTTACAAAATCACACAACGCAGGAGTATAAATACGAATGAGGAACTATAGAAGGTTTATTAAAGTAACGGGGATTGTTCAAGGGGTAGGCTTTAGACCCTTTGTATATAGAATAGCCCTAGAGGAACATTTGAAGGGATGGGTAAACAATACGGCTGCAGGTGTACTCATTGAAGTGGAAGGAAGCCTAGAAAATCTGGAGGCCTTCCAAAAAAAATTGATAGCAGAAGCTCCCCCTCTATCGAAGGTGGAGGAAATAACCGTAAAAGAACTTCCTTTCTTTGGATATGATTCCTTTGGCATTGAGAAAAGTAATGGGAGTGATGCTGTGGTGACCCTTATTTCACCGGATGTATCCATTTGCTCCCAATGTAAGGAGGATATTAATAATCCTGACAATCACCGCTTTGGTTACCCTTTTACTAATTGTACCAACTGTGGACCGAGGTTTTCGATCATTCAGCAGCTGCCCTATGACCGGGAAATGACCACCATGAAAAGTTTTCCCATGTGCGGAAAGTGCAGGGAGGAATATGAAAATCCTCTTGACAGAAGATTTCACGCTCAGCCGAATGCTTGTCCTGACTGCGGACCAAAGGTGTGGTTAACGGACCAAAGGGGCAATCCCATCGATACTCAGGATCCTATAAGAGAAGCTCGCCTAAGATTAAAGGCAGGAGCGATTATTGGACTGAAGGGATTAGGCGGTTTTCAGTTGGTATGTGATGGGAAAAAGCCGGCGGCGGTTCAGATATTAAGGGAAAGAAAAAGGCGGCCATGGAAGCCTTTTGCCTTAATGATGCGAGATTTAAAAACTATAGGTCGCTATTGCCATGTCAGTGAAAAGGAAGAAGAGATCCTCACCGGGATTCAAAAACCTATTCTTTTACTGGATAAAAAAAATGAGGAGCTTCCTGAAAGCATTGCACCTAAACAAAATAGATTAGGTATTATGCTGCCCTATACACCCCTGCACCATCTTTTGTTTGATGACAGCCTAGAGGTGCTGGTGATGACCAGCGGTAATATCAGTGGCTTGCCTATCGAATATAAAAATGAGGAAGCAATTTTGCGGTTAGGCGAAATTGTGGATTATTTCTTATTACATAACCGGGAAATCCATATCCCTGTAGATGATTCTGTATCTCGGGTAGTATTAGGAAAGGAACGGCTGATTCGGAGATCCAGAGGATACGCACCGATTCCTATGAAAATAGAAGGCATAGAGGAAATCCTTGCCTGCGGCTCTCATTTAAAGAATACTTTTTGCATTTCAAAAAAGGATATGGCTTTTTTGGGTCAGCATATCGGCGATTTAGAGAACCTGGAAACCTATCAGCATTTTCAGGTTTGCGTGGATCACTTCAAAGCAGTTTATGGTATAAAGCCCAAAATGATTGCCCATGACCTTCACCCCGAGTATCTATCTACCCTATATGCTGAAAATGAAGAGGGTTATAAAGAGGCTATACAACACCATCATGCCCATGTAGCCAGCTGCATGGCTGAACATGGCATCGAGGAGCCTGTAATCGGGATCGCTTATGATGGTACAGGCTATGGTACAGACGGAAAAATTTGGGGTGGAGAATTTTTGTTGTGCAATTATGATGATTTTCAACGGGTAGGGCGCTTGAACTATATGAAAATGCCCGGTGGAGAAGCTGCAATAAAGGAACCGTGGAGAATGGCGCTTAGTCAGCTATACGCCCTCGAAAAAGAAGACTTTAGGCTGCCTCAGACCATGGATGTGCCTGTAGAGGACATGAAGGGTGTTATTCAATTGTTAAGATCTAAAATAAATTCTCCCGAGACTTCCAGTATGGGAAGACTATTTGACAGTGTAGCCGGACTGCTCGGGATATCCAAAACCATCACCTATGAAGCTCAGGGAGCCATTGAACTGGAAGGGGTTGCTGATCTGAGTGAAGCCGTTTCCTATTCTTATAAAGTAGAAATGCTGGATGGGTGCTATGTAGTGAATACGCTAAAAATGTTTGAGGAGATACTTGGAGACATAGAAAAGGGAACAGCCCTTTCAAAGATTGCCGGAAGATTTCATAAAACCGTTATTTGCTTTACCCTTGAACTTTGCTGTACAATTCAGAAAAGTTTCGGGATTTCAAAAGTCGTTCTTAGCGGAGGGGTATTTCAAAATGAAATTCTGCTGGAGGGAATTTATTCCCACCTATCTGAGCAAGGATTCCAGGTATATACCCACGAACAAATTCCCTGCAATGACGGCGGGGTTGCATTAGGGCAGTTAGTCATTGCCAATCGGCGGATGAAGAGAGGAGAAAATCATTCATGTGTGTAGCAGTTCCTGTTGAAATTGTAAAAATAGATGGCACAGAAGCCTGGGTAAATTTCGGCGGTGTCCAAAAAATGGTAAGTATAGCGTTGGTAGAAGATGTAAAGGTAGGAGATTATGTGCTTTTGCATGCAGGTTGCGCTGTTTCACGGCTTGATCGGAAGGAAGCAGAAAAAACCTTGGAGCTTTTTAAAGCTTATACAATGATGCAAAAAGAATAAGGCAGGTGTAAAGTCTTGAAGTATTTAACTGAGTTTAGGGATCCTGCTTTAACGAAGACCCTCATTCAAAAAATAGAAAAAAAAGCAATTCAAGAAGTTATTATTATGGAAGTGTGTGGAACCCATACCATGTCGATTTTTAAAAGCGGTCTTCGGGGGCTTTTACCACCTCAAGTTCGTTTAATATCGGGGCCAGGTTGTCCTGTATGTGTTACGCCCCAAAGCTACATTGATACGGCAATACAGTTGACAGAGAGACAGGATGTTATTCTTACCGCCTTTGGAGATATGCTGCGGGTTCCTGGTACAGAAGGCTCATTAATGGCACAAAAATCAAAGGGAAGGGATGTACGGATGGTCTATTCCCCTATGGATGCAGTTCAACTGGCATTGGACAATCCCCATAAAGAAGTAGTATTTTTAGCTGTTGGTTTTGAAACTACCGCACCAGCCATCGCTTTAAGTGTAGATCAAGCAAAAAAAGCAGACATCCATAACTATTCTATTTTGCAATCGATCAAGACGATGCCCAATACGATGGAAGCCCTGGTAGTGGAGGAAGATATCCAAATCCATGGATTCCTTTGTCCCGGTCATGTAAGTGCTGTGATCGGTGTAAAGCCCTATCGGTTTTTGTCAGAAAAATATGGGTTGCCCGCAGTAATAGCAGGCTTTGAATCTTTAGATATTCTTATGGGCATTTATCATATTCTTGATATGATGGACAAAAAAGACTATAAGGTAGTAAATGAATATACCAGATTGGTTTCAGAAGAAGGCAACCTTAAAGCATTAGAAATGATAACAAAGATATTTGAAGTGACAGCCAGTGTCTGGAGAGGTTTAGGATCTATTGAAGGTACCGGGTTAAAGCTTAAGCAGGAATATGAAAATTATGACACGGTAAAAAAGCTTGGAATCCAAATGGCATCAGAACAGCCTGTCAAGGGCTGCATTTGCGGAGAGATCTTAAAAGGCAAAGCTTGTCCTTTAGATTGCAGGCTTTTCTCAACAGCTTGCACGCCAGAAAATCCGGTGGGAGCTTGTATGGTATCGGAGGAAGGTACCTGTGCCGCTTATTATAAATATGGCGAATTCCGGGATTAGGAATAAAAATTGAACAAGAAATTAAATTTTAAAAAAGGCAGGATAAAGATATGGAACTTATTACACTAGCCCACGGCAGCGGGGGTAAGTCAAGCCACCAACTGATTGAAGGTCTTTTTTATAAATACTTTCGAAATGATATCCTGGAGCAAAGAAACGACGCATCTGTTCTTCCAGAGATTTTAGGGAGGATTGCAGTATCTACAGATTCCTTTGTCATCCATCCTGTTTTTTTTCCAGGCGGGGATATTGGAAAGCTTTCCGTTTATGGCACAGTCAATGATTTGGCTATGAGTGGCGCAAAACCTCTTTATATTACTGCTGCTTTCATTATTGAAGAAGGTTTTCCGCTGAAAGACTTGGAAAAAATCGTAGCTTCTATGAGTGAAGCAGCTAAGGCTGCAGAGGTGAAAATCATCGCAGGGGATACGAAGGTAGTAGAAGCAGGGAGTGCAGATCAGATTTATATCAATACCACAGGAATTGGAATTCTGCCCAAGGATATGAACATAGGGGGACAGAATGCCAAGGGAGGGGATAAGATCCTGGTCAGCGGAACACTGGGAGATCATGGTACTGCAATCATGGCCCTGAGAAAGGGTTTTGAATTTGTTACGGATTTAGAAAGTGACTGCGGGCTGCTCAGCGGGATGATTCAGGAAATACTTCAAGCAGGAGCAGATATAAAAGTTTTACGGGATCCTACCCGTGGAGGCTTGGCAGCTACCTTAAATGAGATCTCTCAGCAAAGCAAAGTGGGAATGCTGTTGGAGGAAGGGGCTATTCCTGTTAAACAAGCAGTAAGGAGCTTATGTGAAATACTAGGTTTGGATCCTCTATATATTGCTAATGAAGGAAAACTACTTGTCATTGCGGCGGAAGAGGATGCAGAACGGGTGCTGGCAGTTATGAAAAATCATCCTCTGGGAAAAGATGCAGCAATGATTGGGACAGTAATGGATTCTCCAAAAGGACAGGTTTATCTAAAAACAGAAATTGGTGGCACAAGGATTCTACATATGCCTGCAGGAGAGCTTTTGCCTAGGATTTGCTAGGGGATGGATAAAAAATAAAAAAATATAAGGAGATGAATACCCATGTGTATGGAAAGTCCGTTAGTTGGATTATTTAGAAGACTGTCAAAGGAAGACTATCATAATATTATAGAAGGCCTAGAATCAGTATTAGCTGATGAAAAGGACTGTCAAAAAGCAGAGAGTGTTCAACAAACGCTGTCAAAGATGAGAGATATATTGATAGAATATGAGAGTCAATAGACCTATGTCATTTAAAGCATAATAAGTGAAGCCAAGATAATGCAGTCAGCAGCAGTCCCATAAAAACTCAAAAAGATTAAAGAGCTATTCAAGCTCGAACGATACGAAAACAGTTCGGGCATGATGGCTCTTTAATCTTTTTCTCTTAAAAGCTTACGTACTTCGTCCTTAGCATTTTTAAAATCTCGAAACTTATTTAAAATATCAGGATTCTCCTCTAGAAAACTTAGAAAATCTGCAATACATATTTGTGTTTCTTTGCTGATGGTATGTTCAATTTTTTCTGTTTCCTCTAGAAGTGACGCTGTAACGCCTATAGATTTAAGAAAAGTTGCTACAATATTATGACGGCTTAAAAGAAGACTGCCTTCCAATTTACCTAGTCCAGTAAGTCGAATTACGCCATATTTTTCATAGTGAACTAAACCAAGTTCAGCCAGCTTTTGGATCATTCTAGTGACAGAAGGAGGCTGAACATGCAGCATATTTGAAAGCTCCTGTATCCGTGTAAAGCCAGTTTCCATAGAAAGTCTATAAACCATCTCCAGATAATCCTCCATGGAAGGTGTCAGTGGAACATTCTCTTTTCTGATAGATTCGCTGAAGGTAAAAAAGTCTTCCTTCATGGCATCACCCTCTTTATAAAATAGAACCTTAGTTTAAGATATGCATAATGAATTTAAATCATGAGAGGTGTAACCAATGCTCCCATACATTCATAGCATGTATAGAGGAAAAGTTAGCTTAGGGTAAATCTTTTAGGAGGGGGAAAAAGTCATGGATGAAAATTTATTGATTGCATTTGCATTTACAACCTTTGCAGGGTTATCTACAGGAATTGGAAGCTTAATCGCTTTATTTATAAAAAAAACAAATAAGAAGTTTCTTTCTGTTGCCTTAGGCTTTTCAGCAGGAGTCATGATCTATGTATCCATGATAGAAATTTTTTTTAAGGCACAGGAATCCTTAGTAGAGGAATTAGGGGAAAAGATGGGGTCATGGATTACAGTGGCAGCTTTTTTTGGAGGAATGTTCTTCATCAGTTTGATAGACAAATTCATTCCGTCACCGGAAAGTGTAAAGGAAATTGACACGATTGAAGAAATGATAGAGGATGACACGAAGAAAGAAATAAAAGATAAGAAAAAGCTATTGAGAATGGGTGTATTCACTGCCCTAGCCGTAGGGATTCACAACTTCCCAGAAGGCTTTGCAACCCTTATTTCTGCGCTTAAAGACCCTGCCTTGGGCCTAAGTATTGCTATTGCTATAGCGATTCACAATATTCCTGAAGGGATTGCTGTTTCTGTACCTATCTATTACGCTACAGGCAGTCGAAAAGAAGCTTTTAAATATTCCTTTCTTTCGGGGATCGCAGAGCCTGTTGGAGCCATTGTGGGCTACTTAATTCTGGCACCCTTTATGACAGAGGCTGTATTTGGTATTGCATTTGCAGCGGTTGGCGGTATTATGGTTTTCATATCCTTAGATCAACTTTTACCTGCAGCCAGAGAATACGGCGATCACTTTCTCTCTGTGTACGGCTCTATTGCAGGGATGATTGTTATGGCGGTAAGCTTGGTTTTGCTAATCTAGACGGTTTATAGGTAATGCTATTACAATCAAATATATTCATGTAGGGGCAGGCCTTGTGTCTGCCCCTTTTTCGGAACTGTGAGGGCACAGTTCCCTACGTAAACATAAGACAGGAAGGTAGGGATCGACGCCCTCGTCGATCGAAAGATAGATTAAAATCAAGAAAGGCGTCGATCCCTACACTTCCTTTGAGATTGTAAAAAGTCTTAGTGTTTATGGGCGTGATGCAGATCCGGTGTATGTGGATGGGCATGGACCAGCCTTTCATAGATATGGGGATGGACATGTTCACCCTCGATCAGTGTCTCGTGATCATGATCGTGGTGTCCATCGGAGTGACTGTGTCTGTGTTCATGTTCCATATTTGTATGTTCATGATCATGCCTTTCCATCACAGCAAAATATGTTCCTGCAATCATAATCATAGAGGCAATCACAAAAGAAAGGGTAATCGGCTCGGATAAGACTATAAAATATATGCCTACACCGATAAAGGGCGCTACTGCATAATATGTACTGGTTCTTGCTGCCCTTAGGTGTCCTTGGGCTTTTACATAAAGGAGTATACCTAAGCCATAAGCGAGACTTCCCAACAGCAGTGATAATAAGATATATCCAAGGTGCCATGAAAGTTCATTTGCAAAGCCAGTAATCAGCAAAGCCCCAAAGCCCTAAAGCCCTAAAGCCTAATGCCAGACCCTTAATGATCACAATTTATAATGGACCTTCAAGGACAAATTTCTGGTACAGTTATTCTCAAATCCCCAGGAGATGCAGGCGAGGAGAACAAGAATCGAGTCCATTAAAAAGGAAAGGCTGGTAAAATCACTTACAGAAAGAATTATACTGGACAGGGTAATCAGTATAATCGAAAGCCACAGACGCCGATCGATAGGTTCCTCAAAGATTACCAGGGCAAAACAGAAGTTGCAACGATTTCAAAGTTTATCAGCAAGGAAGCATTTGCAGATGTGGTCATGGTGAGCCCAAGCATTAGGAACATAGGAGCCATGATATCCAATACAATCATGAGGATGACATAGGGCAAATCCTTCTTAGCTAGTTCTGCCTCCATGCGCTCAAATCTAAAAATATGTAATGTGCACAGAAAGCTTAAGGGTTTTATAGCTGCTATAAATGGAAAACTATTCCTATCCACTTACACTACATTTTACAAAAATATGAGCATAGATTCTGTTGTGATAACCATACTATAATTGAAATCTTTTAAAGGAGGTGTCATAAATGGGAAAAGCTAAACAACAGGTTGATCAATGTATGTCTACAGTACAAGGTGCTGTTGGCACTTTACAGCAAGCGCTTGGATCAGCAGAAAAGCAAGACAATAAGAATAGAATTCAACAAGCAATCAACTCATTGAATTCTGCAATGCAACAATTATCTGGGTTCCAAGACTAGTACAGCACCAGTATGAATGGATTATTCTATGAAGCAAAACACCTTGTCTGTGCAAAGACAAGGTGTTTTAATATGCAAATAAATAAATATTACAAAAACATATTGGCATTTGCCAAAAACAGCAGTATAATATAAATGGCAAATGCTAATAATTATTGGCGGAGGGATGTGTATGGACATACAAAAAGAAAAAACCAATCAATTTACAAACATTAAAAATATCATTGCAGTGATGAGTGGTAAAGGAGGGGTAGGGAAGTCTTCCGTAACATCATTAATGGGGGTCACTTTAAAAAATAAGGGGTACAAGGTAGGGATACTGGATGCAGATATTACAGGTCCCAGTATACCGAAGATTTTTGGTGTCAATAAAAAAAGGGCAGTGGGGATGGGGAACGAAATCCTTCCTGTAGAAACGACCACAGGGATCAAGATCATGTCCATTAACCTACTGGTGGATCAAGAGGATGCACCGGTGGTTTGGCGGGGACCATTGGTTGCCAATATGGTTAAACAGTTCTATACCGATGTACTATGGGGAGATCTGGATTATCTGCTGATTGACCTTCCGCCGGGAACTGGAGATGTGCCTTTAACTATCATGCAGTCCTTTGAAATTGATGGCATTGTGATTGTTTCAACACCACAGGATTTAGCAAAACTGATTGTGACCAAATCGATGAATATGGCAAAAATGATGAATGTGCCGATTTTAGGGGTTATTGAAAACATGAGCTACTTCCAGTGCCCTGAATGCAACAAGCGCCACAATGTATTTGGCAGCAGCAATATAGAGGATATGATAAAGGCAATGGATGTGTCTCTAATCGGCAGGATTCCTATTGATCCGGAGCTGGTGGGCTTATGTGACGAGGGGAAAATAGAACTTTACGAAAAAATCAATTTTGCATTTGGAGAAGAGTTTGGGATGCAGATTGAAAATATTTTAGGGGGAATAAAACAATGAAGATTTGTATTTCCAGTACCTCAAATGGAAAGTATTCTATACCCGATGGCAGGTTTGGGAGATGTGCATATTTTGCATTTTATGATACTGAAACCCAAGACTATATTTTCATAGAAAATGATGGCTTACATAGTTCGCAGGGAGCTGGTGTATCTGCAGTACAGACAGTAATGGATGCCCATGCTGATGTAGTTATAACTGGAAGCTTAGGTCCCAATGCAGTTAAGCTGCTGGAGGCGTCAGAGATAGAAGCCTATAAGCTGACAGATGGTAACATCATGGAGCAGATAAAAATGTTTCAGGAAGGAAAACTAAAGCCTATTGATGGTGTAGGCCCAGGAAAAGCAGGTATGAACAATCGATTTAGAAAGGGCTGGTAGCATGCATATTGCCGTTTTAAGTGGCAAAGGCGGGACAGGAAAAACCACAGTCTCTACCAATCTTTCTAAAATCATGGGGTATCGATATGTGGATTGTGATGTAGAGGAACCTAACGGGTTTATATTCCTAAAGCCTGAGATAAAAAAAGTAGAAGAGGTAGCGATCCCAATACCAGAGATCGATCAGGAAAAATGCAGCCTCTGCAAAGCCTGTGTGAATGCCTGCCATTTTAATGCCCTTGCCTATACAAAACAGTCCATCATGCTGTTTGAACAGATGTGCCATGGTTGCGGGGCCTGTATGATCATCTGTCCAACAAAAGCGATCCATGAAAAAAGAAGAACCATTGGGAAGATACTGATGGGGTACCACAAAGAGATTGAATGCTTTAGTGGAATTTTAAATCTTGGAGAACCTATGGCAGGACCTATTATCAGCAAGCTTCGCCAGTATATTGACAACAAATCTACGATCATTGATTGTGCGCCTGGAAGCTCCTGCAATGTTGTAAAAGCAGTTATAGATTGTGATTATGGGATACTGGTGACAGAGCCTACAGTTTTTGGACTGCACGATCTGAAGATTGCAGTAAATTTAGTGAAACAGATGGGTATTCCCCATGGGGTCATCATTAATTGCCATGATCCAGAAGAGGAGCTCGTAGAAGCCTACTGCATGGAGGAACATATCCCCATTCTAGGTAAGATTCCATTTGATAGAAATATTGCTTCTCTCCATTCGGAAGGAAAGCTTTTGGTGGAAGATGCTGTCTATC
Source organism: Geosporobacter subterraneus DSM 17957 (assembly GCF_900142145.1). Taxonomy (GTDB): domain Bacteria; phylum Bacillota; class Clostridia; order Peptostreptococcales; family Thermotaleaceae; genus Geosporobacter; species Geosporobacter subterraneus. The sequence goes on from NZ_FQZV01000005.1 coordinate 18,817, forward strand.
GCGCTATATTCCAGGCCATTGCCAGTAAAGTAGAGGAGGTGGCTTCATGCAGTTAATCATAATCAGTGGAAAAGGCGGAACAGGAAAAACCACGATTGCCAGCTCTTTTGCATATATTCAAAAAAACAGCATAAAAGGCGACTGTGATGTGGATGCAGCCAACCTGCACATTCTGTTTCAGGGAGAAGACATAGAAAGAAAAGCATTTATTGGTGCAAAGGCAGCTAAGATTGATCCAGTAAAATGTGTTCAATGTGGAAGATGCGCAGATATTTGCAGATTCAACGCAGTAAAAAATTATCAAATTGATCCCCTAAGATGTGAAGGCTGTGGTGCCTGTGTACTGATATGCAGTGCAAAAGCCATCTCCTTAGGAGATGAAGTAACCGGAGATACCGTTATTACACAGTTACCTGAAGGGATCTTATCACGGGCAGAAATGAAAATTGGCGCTGAAGGATCGGGAAAGCTGGTTACTGAGGTAAGAAAAAACGCATTGAGAAAAAGGCAGGAGGGACAGTGGATTATCCTGGATGGCTCCCCAGGTGTAGGTTGTGCTGTAATGGCATCGATTACAGGCTGTGATGCAGCCCTGATTGTAGTAGAGCCAACGCAATCAGGGTTGGAGGATTTTATGCGGGTGTTGTCCGTTGTAGATTATTTTAATGTAAAAGCCTTTGTATGTATCAATAAATTTGACCTAAATGAACGTATAACAGATCAGATAGAAGCATTTTGTAATGAGAGAAAAATAGGCGTATTGGGCAAAATCCCTTTTGATCCATTGGTAAAGAAAACCATTAATGCGCTTCAACCGGTGATATGCCACAAAGATAGCCTTATGGGAAAAGAAATAGGGGCAATGTGGGAGCGTTTAAATTATCAATTAAAGGAGGAAATAAAATGAAAAATATTGCGATTGCAAAGGATGGAAATATAGTTTCCGAGCATTTTGGACACTGTGAAGGCTTTGAGGTATTTCAACTAGGAGACGGAAAGATAGAGAACCGGTTTTTTATTGAGAACCCGGGACACAGACCAGGATTTTTACCAGTCTTCCTGTCAGAAAAAGGTGTTCATGTAGTGATTTCAGGAGGAATGGGTGCCACTGCCCAAGCACTGTTTGGCGAAAATAATATTGAGGTTGTTGTAGGAGCACAAGGAAGTCTTGATGCGGTGATCGAGGATTATGTGGCAGGAACATTAAAATCTTCCAATAGTATTTGTGAAGAACATATGCACGCAGGACATTGTAACGATTAAGCAGAATGAATTCATTCTGCTTTCTTTATAATATTGTATTATTCGGGCAGCATGATATGCTGCTCCTACAGCCTCTAATGATAAGGAGTAGGGGTTGCACATTGTGCAACCCGCAAAGGGTTTGTTCTAATCTACTATTACGCACTATTCAGATTTAGCGTATCAACATAGAATCCTAACAAAGTTAGAGAAATAAAGGGTGATGAGAATGGAGGATCAGATAAAGAATTTAACGGCTATTTTAGAGAGGAAAAATATTCGACCAACACCTAAGAGAAAAGAGATCCTGAAGGCATTCGTAAATACAAATAATCATCTAAAGCCGGAAGAATTATACAATCTAGTAAAAAATAAAGGGGTTGGATTGGCTACAACATACAGAAACCTAGAATTATTAAAGAAAAATGGTATAATAAAAGAAATCAAAATCGATAATGAACGCTATTATGAGCTGAAAATCTATAGCCAAAAATGCTTACATATCCATCTTAAATGCAGCACCTGTGGCAGCATCTATGATTGTGCAGAGACTGGATTAGTACTTAATATGCTCAAGCTGCAAAGCTTTGTAGAAAGTTTGTATGATTTTGAGGCTGTAGACTTAGAGATTGTCATGGAAGGTGTATGTAAAAAATGCAGGAGGTGAAATTTTGCCAAGACCCACAAAATTAAGAAAAATTTCTTTTGTCCCTGAAAGTACATATTTCATACCTGCAGGGAAAAAAATGTGCCATATTGAAAAGGTCACTTTAAAATTAGAAGAACTGGAAGCCATGCGGTTAAAGGATTTAGAAAATCTATCCCAGGAGGAATGTGCTGAACGGATGCATATATCCAGACAAACCTTTCAGCTTATTATCGACGAAGGCAGAAAGAAAGTTGTAGAAGCGCTAACTACTGGAAAAGCCATTGATATACAAGGTGGTAATTATACCTATAATATATGTAAATACCGTTGTATGGATTGTGGTAAAGAGTTTGATGAAGCCCTAGAACAAGAGGATCGTATTTGTCCTAGTTGTGGGTCCTCTCATATCCTCTGTACGGTTAAGGAAAAATGCTGTATGAAACCCTGTCGAAAACGCTGGTGCAATAAACTTTAAATACCTAGTTCAATATTCTAGAAAGATACACATACCATTACAAAAACCCAATCGGTAACATAGATCATAAAATAAAAGTATTTTGGTATTGATGATATTAGAGATGGAATCTGGGTATATAATATAGCACGAGTTATCTTAACAAGGAGGATTTCATGGAACACCAAAACCTAATACTAGCATTTTCTCTAACCTTGTTTGCCGGGTTATCTACAGGTATCGGCAGCATTCTAGCATTTTTCACGAAAAAAACGAACAAGAAATTTCTATCCATAACCCTCGGCTTTTCAGCAGGGGTGATGATCTACGTGTCTATGATAGAAATATTTTCCAAAGCACAAGAATCTCTTATTGAAGAACTTGGAGAAAAAATGGGATCATGGGTCACCGTGCTGTCTTTTTTTGCAGGTATGCTGCTGATCACAGTGATCGACAAATTGATTCCATCCTATGAGAATCCTCATGAAATTCATAAGGATCAGACCAAGAGCATGGAATTAGCCGATACCAGAACCTCTGGTGAAGATAAAAAGCTACTCAGGATGGGTGTGTTTACAGCCTTGGCAGTAGCGATCCATAACTTCCCGGAGGGGTTTGCAACACTCATATCAGCAATTAAAGATCCAGCCCTAGGGATCAGTATTGCCATTGCAGTAGCCATTCACAATATCCCAGAGGGTATTGCCGTATCTATCCCTGTATACTATGCTACAGGAAGCCGTAAAAAGGCATTTTACTACTCCTTTCTTTCAGGATTAGCAGAACCTATTGGGGCAATCATTGGATATTTGATCCTTGCACCGATTATGAGCGATCTAGTTTTTGGAATTGTATTTGCTTCTGTTGGGGGCATTATGGTATTTATTTCTCTAGATCAGCTGCTACCTACAGCAAGAGAATATGGAGAGCATCATCTTTCTATTTATGGTCTAGTATCTGGAATGGCTGTGATGGCATTAAGTATATTACTGTTTCTTTAATGTTTTGATGTGAAAGAAGTTAAAACTAGTAATAAAGCCATGACACTTCAAATGAAGGTGCATGGCTTTATTTTTTCAATATATTAAAATTCTTTAAACAGATTCACCATTTCAATGGCAGTAACAGCTGCTTCATAGCCTTTATTGCCTGCTTTTGTTCCGGCCCGTTCAATGGCTTGCTCGATGGTATCGGTTGTAAGTACACCAAAGATAACAGGGATTTCCGTATCTAAGGACACACTGGCGATACCCTTGCTGACTTCGCTGGCTACATAATCAAAGTGGGATGTAGATCCTCTGATGACAGCCCCCAAACAAATAATTGCATCATATTTACCGGACTTAGCCATTTTTTTCGCCGCAAGAGGGATTTCAAATGCACCGGGGACCCAGGCGATTTCGATATCTTTTTCTTCTACACCATGGCGTTTAAGACCATCTATTGCTCCTGAAAGAAGCTTACCACCGATAAATTCATTAAACCTTCCTACGATAATGCCCGCTTTAAATTCTTTTGCAACCAAGTTTCCTTCATAGATTTTCATACTTTATTCCTCCTCAATATTTAATATATGACCCATTTTTTCTTTCTTTGTTCTGAGATAGTAAGCATTGACCTCATTATGATTCATTTGTATGGGAACTCTTTCAATGATTTCAATGCCATAGCCTGTTATACCGGCGAGCTTTCTGGGATTGTTGGTCATCAGCCGGATCTTGCTCACTCCAAGATCGTTCAATATTTGTGCACCAATTCCATAGTCCCGCATATCCTCAGGAAAGCCCAAGGCTAGGTTTGCTTCTATGGTATCCATACCTTCATCCTGAAGGGCATAGGCTTTTAACTTATTAATCAAGCCAATACCACGGCCTTCCTGGCGCATATAAATGAGGACACCACGGCCTTCCTCTGCAATCTGTTTCATTGCCGAAGCATACTGTTCACCGCAATCGCAGCGCATGGAGCCAAACACATCTCCCGTCAAACATTCGGAATGAACACGTACCAGTAACGGTTCTCCATTTGAAACATCACCTTTTACCAGGGCCACATGGTGCTCTCCATTTAATTTGTTTTGATATCCGATAATGCGAAAATCACCGTACTTTGTGGGCATATTGGCTTCTGCAGCCCGCTCCACCAATACTTCATTTTTTCTTCTATAGTTGATTAAATGAGCAATGGTAATGATTTTTAAATCATGAACCTTAACAAATTCCATTAGTTCCGGGACCCTGGCCATAGTACCATCCTCATTCATGATTTCGCAGATTACTCCTGCAGGATAAAATCCGGCAAGTTTGGCCAAATCAACAGCCGCCTCCGTGTGGCCGGCTCTTTTCAAAACGCCTCCTTCTTTTGCTTCCAGGGGAAAGATATGTCCAGGCTTTTTAAAATCCGTAGGTTTAGTTGCTGGTGCAAGAACCTTCAGAATGGTATGCGCTCTTTCCTGTGCAGAGATGCCTGTGGTGGTATCGATGGCATCAATGGATACCGTAAAGGCAGTTTGATGGGTATCCGTATTGTGTCCAATCATTTGGGGGATATCCAGTTCACGGAGTCGGTCTCCAATGACAGGCATACAGATCAATCCGCGGCCATACTTTGCCATAAAGTTCACTGCTTCAGCAGTCACGGTTTCTGCCGGCATCAACAAGTCCCCTTCATTTTCACGATCTTCATCGTCTACCACCACAATCATTTTACCGGCACGAAGATCTTCCAATGCTTCTTCTATCGTGTTAAACTTATACATTATTTTCCACCTCGTTATATATTTTTGTTTCTTTATAAAAATCCATTTTCCCGTAGAAAATCCATATCAACACCTGTTTTAGGTGTCGGGGATTCTTTAAAGTTTAGAAATCGTTCAATATATTTGCCAATCATATCACATTCCAGGTTTACAGCATCTCCCGGTGATTTTTTCAGAAGTGTGGTTACATCCTTCGTATGGGGGATAATCGATACCTTAAAGACCCTTTCATCTACATAGGCCACTGTAAGGCTAATCCCATCAATGGCTATAGAGCCCTTTTCAATGATATATTTTAAAATTTCCGGCGGTGCTGATATGGACACCCAAACGGCATTGTCCTCCTGTTTAAAGTCCCTTATAATCCCTAATCCGTCGATATGACCGCTGACCAAGTGCCCTCCTAAACGGTCGCCAAGCCGCAGTGCCCTCTCTAAATTTACTTTACTGCCTGCTGTAAGGTCCCCAAGATTTGTTCTGCCTATGGTTTCAGCCATAACATCTACAGCAAAGCTGTGAGAAGTGAAATCTGTAACTGTGAGACATACTCCGTTGACTGCAATGCTGTCACCCAATTGAACCTTTTCCAAGATTTTTTTTGCTTGAATCACTATTTTTGCGGATTTTGTGCCTTTTAGAATAGATTGAATGGTGCCGATCTCTTCAACAAGTCCTGTAAACATTCTGATTAAACCTCCTTTCTGATATAGGCTTCTATCATTAAATCATTGTATAATTTTACAAAGCTCATATTTTCTAGTAGAATGGCATCTTGGATGTGGGGTATACCCGTACCCCCTATAGGCGTTTTTGCAGTTTCACCCCCTAGGATTTTGGGGGCAACAAAGGTAATGACTTTGTCAACAATTCCTTCTTGTAAAGCCGCATAGTTTAGCGTGCTGCCGCCCTCAAGTAGTACGCTGTCAATTTTATTGTTTCCCAGCCACTGCATCACATAGCCTAAATCTACATGATTATTTTTTATTGGTGCAACAACCACCTCTGCACCGGCAGCTTCTATGGATTTTAACTTACGTTGATCTGCGAGAGCCGTTACAGCCACAATTGTTTTTGTATGGTTATCACATTGCAGCAGCTTAGCCTTCAAAGGGATTCTGCCGTGGGTATCCACCACGATGCGAACAGGATTTCTAATCTGCGATCCTTCCAGCCTGGTGGTAAGCAGTGGATCATCTGCTAAAACAGTACCGATGCCAACCATGATAGCAGTATACTGATGGCGCAGCTTATGAACATAGTGTCTGGAGATTTCATCGGAAATCCATTTGGATTCACCGCTAACAGCTGCAATTTTCCCATCCAGGGTCATTGCTGTTTTCAGAAGACAAAAAGGGAGACCCGTGGTGATATATTTGACAAAAACTTCATTTAATCTTTTCGCCTGCTGTTCCAGTACGCCGGTTATGACTTCTATACCCGCGTCCTTAAGAATTTGTATTCCTTTGCCCTCCACAAGCGGATTAGGATCTTTCATGGCAATAACTACCTTCTTGATTCCCCGTTCAACGATAGCGTTGGCACAGGGAGGGGTTTTGCCGTAGTGAGAGCAAGGTTCAAGAGTGACATACATCGTTGCTCCTTCAACAGGCTCTGTAGCGTTATTAAAAGCATTGATTTCTGCGTGAGGTCCGCCATACTGAGCATGATAGCCTTCACTGATAACCGCACCATTTTTTACGATGACAGCACCAACCAATGGATTTGGATTCGTATGCCCGATACCCAGCTTCGCCAGGTCTAGTGCTCTGTACATGTATGAAATATTCAATCAATCACCCCGATTTAGAGATATAAATAAAATAAGCCCTGAAAATAGTATTTTCAGGGCATTTCATGTATATTCCAATAGATATACATCCTTCTACATATGTATAAAGCAATATGCTTCTCCTTCTTCCATCCAGACTGTACTGTCGGTCTTGGAATTACACCAAGTCTGCCAAAATCGGCTCGCGGACTATAACCGCCGGTCGGGAATTTCACCCTGCCCTGAAGGATTTTCAGTTGTTATAAGTACATACTAACACTAAGAATAACATATGTCAATAAAGAATAATATTGCATTTAAATTGTATCTGTACTATAATAAATGTGACGATACAATATATTAGGAGTGATACAATTATGGAAAATCAATTGAATGTACCTATGAAAACCGGCAGCAAAACAAAAGAACTTGTAACCTCTGGATTATTGATTAGTATGGTCTTTATCGCCACGAAGTTTATTAATATTCGCCTGCCTATATCTATCAATGGCGGATTGATTCATTTAGGGAATACTATGCTATTTTTAGCAGCCATTGTTTTTGGCAAAAGAAAAGGTGCTATAGCAGGCGCCTTCGGCATGGGTTTATTTGATATTGTTTCCGGATGGGTGGCATGGGCACCCTTTACATTCATGATCAGAGGTATTATGGGATATATTATTGGCAGTATAGCATATGCTAATGGAAGAAAGGGGGAGCGCTTTCTATGGAATCTTGCGGGGATTGTGGTTTCTGGAGTAGTTATGATAGTAGGGTATTACATAACGGAGGGTGTTTTGTATGGAAACTGGATTGCGCCGATGACATCCATACCAGGAAATGCTATTCAAATTTTGATAGGTACAGCCATCGGTTTACCGGCAGCAGCGGCAGTTAAAAGAACAAAGCTTTTTTAGTGAGAAAAGGAGATTATAAGATGAACAAACCATTCATTATGACACCAGGTCCTACCTATATACATGAGGAAGTCAGGATGGCTTTGGCACAGCCTATTACGAATCCCGACTTAGATGTAAGCTTTTTCGGGTTTTATAAGGAGACCTGTAATAAACTAAAGAAGATTATTCAGACAAAAAATGATATGCTGATACTGAGCGGTGAGGGCATATTAGGACTGGAAGCAGCCTGTGCTTCTTTAATTGAACCGGGAGATCGTGTGCTGTGTATTGATAACGGCATATTTGGGAATGGATTCGGCGATTTTATAAAGATGTATGGCGGAGAAGCGGTTTATTTTAAATCCGATTACCGGAGGGCGATTGATGTGGGTTTGTTGGAGAAATTCCTTTCTAAAGATCATAATTTTAGTATGGCTACCCTCGTACACTGCGAAACTCCTTCAGGAATTACAAATCCTATAGATCGAATATGCAAATTGCTAAATCAGCATGGCATTATCTCTGTGGTAGATTCTGTCTCGGCCATAGGGGGGGAAGTGCTCAAAGCTGATGAATGGTCTATAGATATGGTATTAGGCGGCTCTCAAAAATGTCTGTCTGCTCCTCCTGGGCTAACCTTTCTGAGCATTAGTCCAAGGGCCTGGGAGAAGATATTGAATCGGAGGGTTCCCATTATAGGATACTATGCAAATCTGGCTCATTGGAAAAACTGGTATCAGGAAAAATGGTTTCCATATACACAGCCCATTAGTGATATCTATGGACTAAGAACAGCTGCAGAGCGGTGGCTCAAGGAAGAGAATCCAATCGAAAGACATGAAAAAATAGCAAAAGCTGCTCGAAAAAGTCTCATGGAGGGAGGGTTAAATTTATATCCTATCGATGGATTTTCAAATACGGTAACCACTATAAAAATCCCTGAGAATATAGGATTTCATGAGATCTATCAGACCATGCTGAAGGATCATAATATCTTAATTGCAGGTGCCTTTGGTTTTCTAAAGGACAAAGTGATTCGCATCGGCCATATGGGTGAAAACTGTTACGAGGATAAAGTGTACTTAACCCTTAAGGCTTTGGATCAGGTACTAAGAAAGTACGGTGTACGTCCGAAGGTAGAGCTTCATAAAGCTTTCACCTCATATATGTAGGTATTATTAGTCAGAGTATCCCGGGAAAAACATGAAAGCTTTATTTGTTCAGTTTTAGAAAATAGATAAAAATAAATCATAGGGCTGACTTTGGAGTGATTCAAAGTCAGCCCCTGCTATTTATAGAAGTGAATATTTTTCCATCCAATTGACAATACTGAAAAAACTGACAGAAAATTATTGGAGGAATACAACCTATGGCCGTAAAGATCGGAATTCCAAGAGCTCTGCTGTACTATCAATATTTTCCCTTATGGGTTACATATTTTGAAGCATTAGATGCAGAAGTAATTATATCATCAGAGACTAACAAAAAAATACTGAACGAAGGTATTTCTGCGGCAATCAATGAAGCCTGCCTACCCATAAAGCTATTTCATGGCCATGTAATGGATTTGAAGGATCGGGTGGATGTACTCTTTATCCCTAGAATCACCAGTGTATATCAAAAGGAATATATTTGTCCTAAGTTTTGCGGATTGCCAGAAATGATTCGGCATTCCATAGGGGGGTTACCACCGGTTATTGATGCAGAAATTAATTTTTTTGAATCTAGAAGGCATATTAAGGATACGATCTATGAAATGGGAAACTATTTTACAAGGGACAGAAAAAGGATGATCAGAGCTTTTCAGCAGGCCAAGGAAAGGTATCAAAACTATTGCCGGCAGCTTCAAAAAGGAAAAATTCCTTCCTTGGAGTTGCCGTTTCATATGTATAGGGAGCCTATAAATCAAAAACAACTCCCAAAGAGGATACTGATCATGGGGCATCCCTATAATTTATATGATCCTTATTTAAATATGGACATGTTTTCAATATTGACAGCAAGGGGTATTCAGATACTAACACCGGAGATGGTGAAAAGAAATGAAATCAACAGGTTCATGAAAAGCTATAAAACAAAATTCTATTGGACCTTTGCCAATAAGATGATTGGAACCATGCTCTATCACATTGAACGGGGGGAGATAGACGGTGTCATTTATATCTCAACCTTTGGCTGCGGTGTGGATTCTGTAGTTGCGGATATTGTCGAAAAGACGATGCGGGAAGAGACAAGCATTCCTTTTCTGCTGATTACCTTAGACGAACACCGCGGTGAAGCAGGAGTCTACACCCGGGTTGAAGCTTTTATAGACATGTTAGAATGGGGGAGAAAGGATGAAAATCACATTTCCACACATGGGCAATCTGTACATAGCTCTCAAGGCTGTTTTTGAGGAACTGGGGGCAGAAGTAATCATTCCACCGAAATCAAACAAAGAAACCCTTGAGCTAGGTACGAAGTATTCTCCGGAAGGGATATGCATTCCTTTCAAACTGACGCTGGGCAACTATATTCAAAGCATTGAACAGGGTGCAGATACTTTATTTATGTGGAGTGGCTGCGATGTCTGCAGAATCGGATACTATCAGGCCCTGCATAAAGATATACTGAAAAGGCTGAATTATTCTATCCAGTTGATCTGTGTGGAACCATTTAAAACAATAGGAGAAATATACGTATTCCTGCAGAAATTAAAAACCATTTCTGCTGATACCAGCTATCTAAGGCTGGCAGCAGTATTTAAAAAGGGAGTGGAACTTATTCATAAGGTAGATGCACTGGATGATTTGGCCTGCAGGATAAGAGCCAGGGCAGAGGAACCCCATAAAGTTGATGAAATATATGCTGCTTATGAACAAAATATCATGCAATCAAAAGGTTATCAGGAAACAAACCAGGTATTAGAACGTTACCGAAAAAAGCTTTCACAGATACCTTGTGATTCATGCAAAGAAATTGTTAAGGTGGGGATTACGGGAGAAATATATACAGTGGTCGAACCCTTTATCAATCAGGATCTGATCCGCAGGCTGGGCCAAATGGGTGTAGAAGTGGATTGTTCTGTAACTGCCAGTCAGTTTATTCGGGAACAAATTGACTTTTTACCCTTCATTTCATCTGAGAAGGGCGAAGTTCACCGCGCAGCAGAGCCCTATTTAGACCGTGAGATTGGCGGCCATGCCAGACATACCATTGGAAATACGGTACGGTTTGGTGAGAAAAATTTCGATGGCGTAATCCATTTGATGCCTTTTACCTGTATGCCGGAAATCGTAGCACAAAGCATATTGCCTACGATAGAAAGAGAGTGGGAACTTCCTGTCCTGAAACTGGTTCTGGACGAGATGACAGGAGAAGCAGGAATACTGACGAGGGTAGAGGCTTTTATTGATCTGTTAAAAAGAAGAAGGTCTGAATGAAGGCAAGGAACCAATAATGATTATCAAAGCATGATTGGACAGATAGGATAATAAGCAATGTTCCCTTTTGATAAGATGATGAAAAAATAGATCAGTCACCTCCTATATCCCAAAGACATATGATGTAATGGATATTATTTAAAATAAGAGGTGAAATGAATGGATACAAGACCTATGTGTACAATGGCGGCAGCTGAAATCAGAGGAGGTCCGCTAGCTCCACAGATAAGAGGTATCGTTATTTTTAAAGAAGTACCAGGCGGCACTGAAGTCTATGTCCAAGTAGAAGGACTTCCCCCCTATCAACCGGCCAGAAATGGGGAGGATCCGATAGGACCTCATGGATTCCATATTCATGAAAAGGGAACCTGTGAGGTTGGAGATCCTAATAAGCCTTTTCAGGCTGCAGGGAAGCACTGGAACCCAGCTAATCAGCCACATGGCAACCATGCCGGTGATTTCCCTTCGTTATTCTCCAACAATGGGATTGCCCGCATGGCATTTTTTACAAATAAGTTTAAACCTGCCGATGCAGTAGGAAAAGCTGTGATGATCCATGAAAACCCTGACGATTCTAGAACGCAGCCTGACGGAGATGCAGGAAGAAGACTGGCCTGTGGTGTAATCCGATGTATGCAGACCCAAACTCAAACTCAGGCATGGCCTGGATATGGGAGTTATTGGCGATATTATTAAACAAGACTTTGTTAGAAAACCTGTGGATATTACATGTTTTAGAAGTAGATTATGCCACAGTTAGGGGTGGACGACTCTGTCCACCCGCAGATGCCTTAGTAGAACAAGCGGGGGGACACGGGGGTCTGCACCCTACAAAAATATTATTAGCGTTAAACAGAACTTAAAATAAAAGTCGATAGATGCTCTATCGACTTTATCAGTGTTTATGCAGTTTCTAATGCATAGCCCGGTACTAAGAGGGACTTGCCTTCCATTTCTTCAGGCTGTGGAATATCCATCATATGCAGCAGTGTTGGAGCCAAATCGGCTAACCGGCCTTCTGTAATACCATATTCCTCGGCTGCATTAATGAGAATCAGGGGAACTGGATTGGTAGAGTGGGCTGTAATCACATTGCCGTCGGCATCAAGCATTTCATCTGAGTTTCCGTGATCTGCAGTTAACAGAATCTGACCGTCATATTGAATAACGGTTTCTACAATCCTGCCTACGCAGGCATCCACCGTCTCGACTGCTTTGATGGCTGCTTCAATCACACCGGTATGGCCTACCATATCGGCATTGGCAAAGTTTACAATGATCAGATCGTAATACTCCCTTTTGATTTCCTCAATCAGTCGGTCCGTAACTTCTATGGCACTCATTTCCGGCTGAAGATCATAAGTAGCAACCTTTGGAGAAGGAATCAATACACGGTCCTCACCCTCGTAGGGCTTTTCAATTCCCCCATTTAAGAAAAAGGTAACATGGGCGTATTTCTCGGTTTCTGCGATACGGAGCTGCTTTAAGCCTAAACTGGATATATACTCACCCAGTGTATTGGATAAGGTTTGTGGTGTATAAGCCACATAAACATTTGGCATAGTGGCGTCATACTGTGTCATGCATACGTAATGTACTGGCAAGAAGCCCTTCTTTCTTTCGAAACCAGTAAATTCTGGATCCACAAAGCTTCTGGTAATCTCTCTGGCACGATCCGGTCTAAAATTGAACATGATGATGGAGTCATGAGGATTTACAGTGGCTATAGGGTGACCATCCTCACAGATGACAGTTGGGATCACAAACTCGTCCACAACGTTTTTACTATAGGAGTTTTGGATCGCCTCACCTGCGGAGGAAGCGAATTCACCCTGGCCTAAAACCAGTGCTTCATAGGCAGCGGAGACTCTTTCCCATCGATTGTCCCGATCCATAGCGTAGTATCTTCCGGATATGGTCGCTACTTTACCAACACCGATAGCTTTCATTTCTTGCTCCAGTGCTTCAATGTATTGGGCAGCACTGGATGGCGGTACGTCCCGTCCATCCAGGAAGCAGTGTACAAATACTTTTTGTAATCCTGCATTCTTTGCCAGCTTTAATAAGGCATAGAGGTGGGTATTGTGGCTGTGAACACCGCCATCAGATAAAAGTCCCCATAAATGTAAAGCTGAGTCATGGGATTTTACATTTTCAATAGCATTTAAAAATACGGGATTTTCAAAGAAATCACCATCTTCAATGGCTTTGCTGATCCGTGTCAATTCCTGATAAACAATTCGTCCTGCACCGATATTGAGATGCCCTACCTCTGAGTTTCCCATTTGACCATGGGGCAGACCTACATCCAGTCCGCTGGCGTGGGCAATACTATTTGGATAATTTTCCAGATAACTGTCGATGTTGGGTGTGTTGGCTTGCTTCACGGCATTGCCGTAGCTGCTTTCATTTAATCCAAAACCGTCTAAGATCATTAATATGGTGGGTTTTTTCATAGTCTCAAATCCTCCTTCACTATTTGAACACACAGCAATCCAGTGTGCAATTTACCACTTTATTTCCTGCAAGTGTATGACTAATTTACATTATATATCATAATACCCAAATTATCAAAGAGAAAGCAGTTTTTTTGTTAAAAAAAAGACAGGGTCTTGCGGTGTCCCGATATGGAATTGCATTTTTTCCCAATTTTAACGAAAAAGAATTTGATTTTTATCCAGTATTTTGGGTATACTTAATTTGTAATCAGCAGATTTATATTTTTGGAGGTGTAATAAATGAAGAATGTGGTTGTATTTTCTAGCAATACTTGCCCCCATTGTGTTACAGCAAAAGAATATTTATCCAGTAAGGGAATTAATTATGTGGAGAGAAATATTCATGAGGACCCAGATGCCAGAAAAGAACTCATGAAGAACAAAATTATGGGGGTCCCAGCGATTTTTATTGATGATGAGGTAATTGTAGGTTTTGATAAAGTAAGAATTGATGAGCTGTTAGGATTATAGGATGATATAAGCGTTACTTTTTCAAATACAGGTCGATTACGGAGGCTCCTACTGCAGGATATTTGGCTGGTAGGAGTTTTATTATGGCGTTATAGCATGCTAAGGGAGATGAAACATGTGGCGAAAGATATGGAGACTTGGCCTAGACAAATAAAAACATATGAAGAGCTTCCAAAACAGTATCAGCATTTTTTTGAAGTCTTTCAGGATGGAAGGATTCCCTTGCCCTATGTTATTTTTATACCTGCCATGCAATGGAGAAAAAGAAACTGCAAGGAAAAGCTATTATGCCTTACAGCTTCTGAAATTAGTATTTATGAAAGGGATAATGAGGATATTTTCAAAGAGGGATTAACATTTGAAAGCATTCATTTCATAGAAGAGGGTACAGTCTTGCTGTATTCATGGATTAAAGTACATGGGAATGCAGATGGTAAGCTTAAGACGATCCAAGTAGAATTCAATACGGTAACAAAGAATCTATTTCACCCGGTTATTCTAGAACTGCGAAAAGGCGCTTTAGGGTATGAGGACAAAAAAAACGAACCAAGCAATACAAAGATTGCTCAGCTGAAAGAAAAAAGCTATAAATTTATGAATTATGGACTTGATAGTTTATTGCCCGGTCAAGCGATAAAAGCGCTTATGTTTCAACCTAGCGTATATGAAAAAGCATATCTCTTTTTTGAACGTCTTCTTAGTCCGGCACAACTTCATCTATTAACAGCGGAAGAGTATATACTAATCCAGGAAGAAGAGGATAAGAAAAACGACAAAAGCCAATACAGCGGTATATGGACGTATATTCCCTTAAAAAACCTGAGGAATATCAAGGTTAGGCCAATAGCAGCTCAAGGTTTAATAGAGCTTTCTCTAGAAGGTTATTATAGCCAAAAAATTCAAACCACTCTAGGATCTGGTGCAAAAGAGGAACTAAAGACCTATTTGAAGCAGGTAGAGCAGCATTTAAAAGAGAATGATTCTGTCTCCAATAGGATGTTAGGGTGATTGAATCAAGGTTAGCAGTTGTTTTTCTATACACAGATTAAGGGAGAGACTTCTTAATCCGATTTTGTTAAAATCAACAGATAACACATCCTGTCGAATTTCTTTTATGATGCCTTCACCAAAAGAAGCATGGTGTACTGCAGCTCCTTCGAAGAATGGGTGAGGCAGTGTTTTTTTCTTAGAGAATGGCTTTACAATATGTGACCACAGCGGTGAAGAATCAGCCCTTAAATTCAGGCCTTTTTTGTTTTGAAGCCCTAAAGAAATATATCCCTTAACCTCCTTTAAAAAAGGTGAGGGTTTTACAGGAGCACCATTATAAAAGGATGAAGATAATAATTTCAGGTTGCTGCGGGCCCGTGTCATGGCTACATAGAAAAGTCTGCGTTCTTCCTCCATGGCTGTAGAATTTCCAGCTGCTTGTTCCGCAGTGCTGGAAGCCGTAGGGAACTGTCCGTCGACCAGATCTATGATAAATACATGATCAAATTCTAAACCCTTGGCACTATGGATTGTAGAGAGGTAGACGGCATTCTTTCTCAACTGCTTCGATGCTTCCATAAGCCCGGGCAGTTGATGAAGTCTTTCTAAAAACTCTATGAAGCTGCCTGTGTGGGACGCAATCCGCTTCAGATTGGATAAGATCATCTGCAGGGTAGCATAGGAGTATTTTAAACGTTTGCTGTTGATTTGCAAATAATCATTGTAGTTGAGATCATTTTCAATGAACAGCAGCGCTTCTAAGGGCGTTTTTGCAGCCAGCTCTGTAAAGGACTTTTTTAGATCAGCCATACGCTCTTTTTGATAGCTGGGAAATCCGGAAAATTGAATCAGGCTGTCAAAAACCGATTGCTTATTGTGCTTAGATTTTACATAATCCACTGCAGCCTTAGTGACGTACCGGTTCATCTTATAATAGATTCTTTCAAAGGATTCCAAATCAAAGTGATTCATGGACAGGTCCAGAAATGCAAGGATATCCTGCACAACCCAATGTTTAAAGAAATGCAGCTTTGTGTCGCGAATGCAAAAAGGTATACCGCAGCGATCCAGCATCTCCAATACCGGAACCGCTGAGAGGTTGTTGCGATAGAGTATTGCTGCAGTTGAAGCGGGTAAGATGTGCTTGAGTTCGTCAGTTAAATAAGCTAGTTGATCTTCTTCATCCTGAAGAGATAAGATCTCAATAGGCTGATGGGCAGGATTTTCAGTAAACAGCTTCTTAGGGTAGCGATGCTGGTTCTGACTGATGAAACGGTTGCTCACATGAACGATATCCTGTGTGGATCGGTAATTTTGTTCTAAGTAAAACAATTTTGCAGTGGGATAATCCTCGCGAAACCGCAGCAGCACTTCAGGAAAAGCTCCCCTAAAACCATAGATCGATTGATCATCGTCAGCTACCATGAATAAATTGTTACTGGGAGCTGCCAGCAGCCGAATGATTTCATGCTGTATTTTTGACGTATCCTGGGCTTCATCCACCTGTATGTAGGGATACTGCTGACGATACCGATCCAATGTTGAAGGATTTTTTTGAAGGATATCCAGGGCTAAGCAGAGCATATCATCAAAATCTATCAAAAATCTATTCTTTTTATAATTCTCATATTGAGTATATATTTCTGTAAGTCGATCGATCTCAAAAGCAGTGGTATGTATTTGTGATCTGGATATCATCATGTTTTTGATATAGCTTATGGCGTTAGAAAGCTCTTCCAGCTTGTCCTCTGTCAAGTAATCCTGATGGATTTCCCGATAGATATGCTTAAGCAGCCTAGCCTTATTCATGGACTGCTTTTCTTGTTCAATAAAGGTGTAGCGAATATTTTGTTTTACGGCAAATTGCCGCAAAACACTGTAAGCGAAGCTGTGAATGGTAGAGAAATGAACCTCCTGAGGGGTAATATCCTTGAAAAGCTGTTGAAAGCGGTGGCTCATATCCCTGGCAGAGGCTTTGCTAAAGGTGACCGATAGAATATTTCTAGGGTTAATATTATGTACCAATATCAAATAGGCAGTCCTGCAAATCAGGAGGGTAGTTTTACCGGCTCCCGGTACTGCCAATACAAGTCCGGGTCCATCTTTATGGAAAAGTGATTTTTGCTGTTGGAGGTTTAGAGCAATACCGTACTGTTCGGCCAATAGATTAATAAAAGAGTTTTTCAATGGGGGAACCTCCCTTGGAATTCAGTTCTTTTTCTTCACTTAGTATAACAGAAAAAATGTTTAATAGAGAAGTTTAGAAATATTAATAAATATGCTTCTGAGGAAAATTTAAGCATTGCTTTCAATGCTTTGTCAAATTTGGTATAATTCTTTATAGAAAGACAGAGTAAATTGACAAGGAGCCCTATTTTATGAGACTAGTACCGATCAATTGCATAAAAGAAGACAGCTATCTTGCGCAGCCGCTATTTGATGGAGAGGGACGTGTTTTGCTCAAAAAAGGGGTGCAGCTCAATGAGGGATTGTTGAAAAAAGTAGAAGAGGTTGGGGTATATAGTCTTTATATTATGGACGAGTACAGTGATCAGGAGATTGAGGATATTATCAAACCTCAGATGCGTATCCGTGCAATAAAAACAATCAAGGATACCTTCAAAATCTTTGAAAAATCCCTTCAGCAAAACCAGCAGCCTAAAAAGCAAAAACAGCTAGAACAGGAAAGAGAAAAGCAGATTGGCTCTCTAAAAGAAGTATCAAAGGATATCGTAGATGAAATCCTTGGCAACCGTAACATTATGATTAATCTAGTGGATATTAAAAGCTTAGATAATTATACTTATGAGCACTCTGTCAGTACAGCAGTACTTTCTCTCGTACTTGGCATTGAGTTGGGTTTGAATAAGAATGAACTGTATGACCTATGTATTGGAGCCATGCTTCATGATATCGGTAAGGTGTTTATTCCTAAAGACATTTTGTTTAAAGAAAATCGGAATGAAAAAGAGCAGCTTTTGGTTCAGTCTCACAGCCAAAAAGGCTACGAGTACCTAAAGGAAAACAGTGAGGTATCAGGGTTGGTCAAGATTATTGTACTCCAACATCATGAGCATGTAGATGGCAGCGGATACCCTGCCAAAATAAAGGATGCTCAGATTAATAAACTGGCTAAGATTGTGGCAATCACAGATCAGTATGATAGATTTACTTCCGGGTCTCCCTCTCAGAAACCAGTTTCGCCCCATGAAGCGATTGAATATGTTATGGGATCCGCAGGAAGATATTTTGATTTTAATATGGCCCGTACCTTTGTGCATAAAGTTATCCCCTATCCGGTAGGAAGTCTGGTAAGGTTAAGCAATGGGGATGTGGGGGTCGTGGATGAGGTCATAGAACAGTTTCCTCTAAGACCTCGGGTAAGAATTATCCGACAAAATGCAAATCGCATTGAAATGGAGTTTGTTGAATTGATGAAAGAGATTAACCTTGTTATTGAAGGGATGCTGCACGAAGTACCCAATGTTTCCGTGCAGCATTATTTAAAAACAAAATAAGCTTACACATAAAACCATTATTCTAAAGATACAATTGAATAATGGTTTTTTTTCTAAAATAATCATAGTATGAATAATCGTTAGGTGAAAGGGGGCAAAGAAAATGGGAAAATCCTACGATGTAATCGTATTAGGCGGCGGATTAATGGGATTATCTTCAGCTTACTATTTAGTGAAAAAGGGGAAGCGGGTTTTGCTGCTGGAAAAAAATGAACTGGGGAGCGGCGCCTCGGGAGCCTGTGATGAAATGATTCTGCTGCAATCCAAGAAACCAGGAAGCCTGTTGACTATGGCCATGGAAAGCCTGGAAATGTATCGGAGTTTGTCCAAAGAATTAAATATGGAACTGAATTTTGAAGCCCGTGGCGGTATGGTGTTTATAGAAAATCATGACCAATTAAAGGTGATGGAGGAGTTTGTAGCAGGGCAAAGAAGCTTTGGACTGGAGGTTGAAATCATTGATAAAAAAAAGGTATATGAAAAGCAGCCCTATGCCAGAAAAGGTATTGTTGCATCTACCTATAGCCCGACGGATGCCCAGGTATATCCCTTTAAAGTGATGAGAGGATATCTTGCCCAGGGAATAGCACTAGGATTGGAAGTACGAAAAAATGCAGAGATAGATCATATAGTGGACCGGGGAGGATACTGGCGGATTCAACTGAAGGGGCATGAGCCTGTGGAGGGAGAGTATGTGGTAAATGCAACCGGTGCATGGGCTGGGGAAATCGGTAAAATGATTGGGGTGGAAATTCCTATCGTGCCCATACGCGGTCAGGTGGCAGTCACAGAACCTATTTCCAGGATTGGGGAAACTAACGTTTGGAGTGCTGAATATATCGTTAGAAAAATCAAGCCGGAACTGAGTCTCCATCGGGACGCCCGTTGTGAGGAACTGGGAATTGGCTCTGCATTTAGTCAAGCGGCTATGGGCAACTTTTTACTGGGGAGCTCTCGGGAGAAGGCCGGGTTTTCGAAAGAAACTACCTACGAAGTAATTCAAAAGATAGGTCAGCAGGCAGCAGACTTTTTCCCAGTTTTTAAAGATGTACATATTATACGTACTTTTGCCGGTCTGCGGCCTGCTACCCCTGACGGAAAGCCGATCCTTGGGGAAGTAAAGGGAAAATCAGGCTTTTTTATGGCTGCAGGTCATGAGGGTGATGGCGTAGCACTGGCACCATTAACTGGTAAGATAACGGCCAAATGGATCTGTGGAGAAAGGGTGGCCTATGATCTTCAGGAATTCAGCTTAGAGCGATTTGCATAGATTGATTCTATTGAGGCGGAGGTTCTAAAAGATTTTTCCCCTTCGAGAAGGGGCCATGATATAATGGGGATATATGGCAAGGGGGGAACAATGTGAAAAAAATAAAAGCAGCTTTATGGATACTTCTAAGTATGGTTTTAATAACAGGGTGTGCTGCCCCAAAGGACTATTTCGTGTATACTAGTGTAGACAAGGAGTGGAGCATGCAGATTCCCAAAACCTATGAGAAAAATATGGAAGAAAATGATGAGACTCTTAAGATTTATATGAAGGCATTTAAGAATAACAAGGGGACGGTTTTAAATATCATGGAAATGCCTGATGAGGGTGTGAAGATTGCCAGTGAGAAGTATATCCAGGAAGAACTGGCAGCCATAGATGATTATCTGCATATAGAGAGACTGGAGACCATTAACTTGGAGAAGATAGGAAAAATCTATGGGGCACTGGTGGAGGATCATGCTACGAACAGTTATATGTTTCTATATAAGTGGAATCACAGCAACAAGTTAATCTCGGTCATGGTCTATCAAATGAGACCTTTTACTCTGGAAGAAGAGGCTCAGATTAAGAATTTAATCAGTACAATAAAGCCAAAATAGCGTAGCTTCCTTAGGAGGCTACGCTTTTTCACTGCATCTTAATAATTTAACGCCAATACCGAACTATGCCCTGTTATATTCCCATGTAAGCTTTCTTGACCAGATCACTGTTCAACAACTCCTCACCTGTACCTCGCAGGACAATACGGCCTGTTTGAAGAACATAACCTCTATCGGCTATTTCCAGAGCCTCCTGTACCTTTTGCTCTACAAGTAAAACCGTCATTCCGCGCCTGCTGATTTCCTTAAGGATATGCAATACTTTATCTACTAGGATGGGCATCAGACCGAGAGACATTTCATCTACCAAGAGGAGCTTTGGACAAGACATTAAACCTCTGGCTATAGCCAGCATTTGCTGCTCTCCTCCGCTCAAAGTTTCTGCTTTTTGATGGGCCCGTTCTTTCAAACGGGGAAAGATTTCATAAACTTCCCGAAGGGTCTTATCAATGGTGTCAGATTTAACCGTATAAGCACCCAAAAGCAGATTGTCCAGAATCGACATTTTTCCGAACACATGACGGCCTTCTGGTACATGGGCGATTCCCTTTTGAACGATCTTATGAGATGGGAGTGTATCGATGCGCTCCCCCATAAATTCAATTTCACCTGCCATCGGCTTAATGATACCCGATAGGGTGCGAAGAATTGTACTTTTTCCCGCGCCATTTGAGCCTACAATAGATACCAGCTCTCCCACAGATATGTCAAAGGAAACATCAAACAGCACGGGAACCTGATCATAACCAGCCTTAATTTTTTTTACTCTTAGCATGATATCTCTCCCCTAAATAAGCTTTTATTACCTGGTCGTGGTTCACTACTTCATCAGGTGTACCTTCTGCTATTTTCTTACCTGCATTTAGCACAACTACTCTGTCGGAAATGGGCATGATAGCTTCCATGATATGCTCCACGATCACTAAGGTTATGCCGGATTTTTTTAGCTTAAGGCACAGTTCCATAGCATCTTTGATTTCAGTCTGATTTAATCCCGCCATAGCTTCATCCAGCATAAGAAGCTGTGGTTTTGTTGCCAAAGCCCTGGCAATTTCAACTCTTTTTTTATCTGCTATCGTCAGATTAGCGCCCAGTTGATGGGCCTTGTGCTGCAAATGCGTTAGCACCATAATTTCCTCTGCGATTTTAGAAGCCTCTTTCATATGACGGGTATGGAGAAAGGCCCCTGTCAGTATATTTTCCCTCACAGTCATTTCCTTAAGGGTTTTTACGATCTGGAAGGTTCGGGCGAGTCCCAATTTGCAGATTTTGTTGGGTCTCATCCCGGTGATATTCTGCCCTCTAAAGCTGACCTTGCCTGAGAAGGGAGCATAAAACCCGGTAATGCAGTTGAATAAGGTGGTTTTGCCGGCACCGTTAGGACCGATAAGGCTGAGGATTTCTCCTTCATTTACCTGAAAGGATACATTTTCATTGGCAACGACATTTCCAAATTTCATGGTGAGATGTTCCAGAACCAGCATGGCTTCACCCATTTTTCCCACCTCCTGCCGTCGAGGGTTCGAAGAAGAGTTTTTGGAATAACCCAACAATTCCCTTTGGCTGATAACAGGCTACCGCAACAACTAAAAAACCGAATATAATCAAATCGATGCCTTTACCCGTTCCGCCGAAGAAAATCCGCGTGTACTCCGATAATGGAATCAAAACCGCCGCACCGATAATCGGACCGTAAAGAGTGCCTAAGCCCCCCAGGACAGTGAGTAATACAATCCGCATGGATAAGGGAAGGCTGAAAACCATAAAAGGGTCAATGTAGAGAATGTAGCTTGCATAGAAGGACCCAAAAATGGACGTAAGGAATGCGCTGATGAGCATAGCATAAACTTTGTACTCAGTGGGATTGATGCCGATTGCCTCTGAAACTTCGTGACTTTCGCGGATGGCTTTGAGATAATAGCCCATCTTGGAATGCTCTACCAAATAAGCAGTAACCAACACGAGGATAAACAGAAAGTACACGATGTAAAAGTAGGGAAGCTTAGAGCGGTGAAATTGCAGCTGCAGAAAGCCTTCTCCCATAACCGGAAGGGATATACCCGTAGCACCTTCTACGTATTCCCAGCTGACGAAAAGCTGCTGGATGATCTCCCCGATGGCTAGTGTTGCAATGGCAAAATAGTGTCCCTTTAGTTTGAAGCAGGGATAACTTACCAAGAATGCCACAGTCGTTGCAATGACAGCACCCAGGAGCATGCCTACCCAAGGACTAAGCATATATCGCCAGAATAAAACCGATGAGGTGTAGGCACCAATGCCGAAAAATGCAGCATGGCCAAAAGAGGTTTGCCCGGTAAAGCCGGTAATAATATTCCAGGCCTGCCCTAAGGCTGCATACATAACAAGCAGGATCATAACATGATGAAAGTTGATATTGTGAATTGCAAGTGGAAGGATTGCAATGACAATACAAATCCATCCTAATATGTACTTTTGCTTGAAAAGATGCTTAGAAGCTACCATCCAAACAACCCCTTAGGCCGTATTTGGATCACTACCAGGTACATAAGGAACACGATGGCATATTTAAACTGTGTTCCCAACAGGAAGCCTCCCACTGCTTCCGTAATGCCGATCAATATTCCGCTGTAAAGGGCCCCCTTAATATTGCCAAAGCCTCCTAAGGCGACGATGACAAAAGCCAATAGGCTGTAGAGGGCACCGGATTGGGGATGGATTGGGAAAAAAGTAGACATGAGGGCTCCGGCCACCCCGACACAAGCTCCGGAAATTCCAAAGGTCAAGGCATAGATTTTCTCTGTAGGGATTCCCATCAGCAGGGCAGTATGCTTATCTAAGGCAGTAGCCTGGATAGCTCTGCCTGTTTTTGTTCTTTCAATAAAATAAAAAATAGCTAAGGTCATCAAAATACTTCCGATAGCAGCAAAAACTTGAGGCAGACCAATGATAATGGGACCAAGGGTCAATTTCTTATCAGCTACAAAGGACTGGTTGATAAAGCGGTAGTTGGGAGACCATAAAAATTGGGCCAGGTTTCTGAGCAAAAGACTGAAGCCAAAGGTAGCCAATAGAGCTGTGAGACCAGGTGCATCTACTACCTTTCGGATAATGACCTTATAGGTCCCATATCCTATACCGAATGCCATGATCGTCGTAAGGGGAAGGGAAAGAAGGGGATCAACATTATAAAGTGTATAGATCCAGAAAGCAGAATACATACTGATCATGAGAAACTCCCCATGGGCGAAGTTGATAATATCTAGTACGCCCCAGGTTAATGTCAGTCCGACGGCTACCAGAGAATAGACAAAACCCATTAGAATACCTGTTGCAATGATTTGGGTTAGCATCGTGTACATCCCTCCTTTTTCATCATAATACTTCAAGTTAATGTTAAACTTGAAGTTAAGGTTTAGCTTGAAATGAATGATGGTTGAGAAACCTCATTTACCCATCTTTTACCGTAGGGGCAGACCTATGTGTCTGACCGTTTTATTTTGGGACGACACATGGGTCGTCCCCCATAGGCGTCAACTTAACCCATAATTTGTCATCCTGAGCGGAGTAAAACGGAGTCGAAGGATCTTTAAGCTAGATGATATATTCTGATAATCAAAAGTAATTTTGCGTATGTTCTATAAGATTCTTCGCTAACGCTCAGAATGACATGCTTCTAAGGTGTATTTGGAAATATTTAGATTAAGTTGACGCCTATGAATCACACATCTATATAAAATATGCTCTTGACAAAAATATTTCATTGTGTTAAAGTATTAAAAATATTAAAAAGTGATGATCTGGAAATAGTATGAAGCATGCTGTAGTGCAGAGAGGGAACCGTTTGGTGAGAGGTTTCTATACAGTCCTTCAGAACCCGTCTGGAGAGCTGCAGGCGAAGAGCCTTGCCGGAATCAGCACCGTTAACAGGCTGAGGATATCTTCTACAGATAGGTAGTAGAACGTATCCTAAATGAGATGACCTTGTGTCAAAAAAGGTGGTACCGCGAATCATACCTCGCCCTTTTATATTTGGGCGAGGTTTTTATTTTTTCTAGAATATAATGGAGGTCGATGAAGATGGAAAAACAGCGAATTGGCATTATTGGTGCTGGAAACATGGCAGAAGCATTAATACACGGCATGATTACCTCCATGAGGTTTTCAAGCCAAAGAATTTTAGTCAGCAATCGAAGCAACAGACAACGATTGGAGCACCTGGCAGAAAAATATAAGGTAGTAGGGACCAGCAAAAAGGACTTAGTAGAGCAATCGGATGTAATTGTTCTGGCCATGAAGCCACAGGATCTTTTTTCTGTAATAGAGGAAATCAAGGAATGGATGAGACCAGAACAGCTTTGCATATCTATCGCTGCAGGGGTAGATATGGCATCAATACAAAGAGCATCGGGATTAGAATTATCCATTGTAAGAGCAATGCCAAATACTTCGGCGAAGGTGTTGTGTTCTGCTACAGCCATAGCCAAGGGTGAAAATGCAACGGAGGAACAA
The DNA here is from genome assembly GCF_900142145.1 of Geosporobacter subterraneus DSM 17957. Taxonomy (GTDB): domain Bacteria; phylum Bacillota; class Clostridia; order Peptostreptococcales; family Thermotaleaceae; genus Geosporobacter; species Geosporobacter subterraneus. Next base: position 43,849 of record NZ_FQZV01000005.1, read on the forward strand.
ATGGAGCTTGCCCGAAAAATCTTTTCTTGCGTAGGGACTGTCCGTGAAGTAGAGGAAGAACAGATGGATGTGGTAACTGGCTTAAGCGGCAGCGGACCCGCTTATGTATATAGTTTTCTGGAGGCTATGATTGACGGCGGACATCGACTGGGGCTTTCTCAGAAGGAGTCCACAGAACTGGTACTGCAGACATTGAGGGGCGCGGTAGAAATGATGACCGCAACAGGCATGAAGCCTGCAGAGCTGTCTCAGCAAATTTGCTCGCCCAATGGAACCACAGTAGCAGGTTTAGCAGTATTAAGACAAAATCACTTCAAGGAAAGTGTGATGGAGGCAATTAAGGCAGCCACCTTAAGATCAAAGGAGCTTCGGAAAAGCGTGCAGTCATAAATAAATGTAAAAAATTGGGGTTTGCCCTCTACACATGTGGTAGAGGGCTGTCCTATTTTCATGATATAATTTTGTATAAAGGGGTGAGAACGTGAAAATCAAATATCTATTTGGAAGAGCTGGCAGCGGCAAAAGCCATTACATATTAGAAGAGATGAAAAAGGCATTAGTAGAGACGGAGCAGGAGTTAATCCTCATCGTTCCCGATCAGTTTACCCTTCAGGCAGAACGGGATCTCATAGAAAAAATGGAGCTGCCGGGGATCATGCGTATTCAAGTTCTTAGCTTTACCAGATTGGCCCAGCGGGTTTTTAGTGAGGTAGGCGGAACGACCAGAACGCATATCAATGATCAGGGTAAGCAAATGATTATCCGAAAAATCATTGATGAATCAGAGAAAGAATTAAGAATTTACAAAAAAGGAGCCCAACAGGAGGGCTTTATCAGCAAACTAAGCGAACTGCTATGCGAGTTAAAACAGCAAACCATTTTACCTCAGGAGCTAATCCAGGGGACATCTTCTATGGAAACAGACAGTATGCTTCAGGATAAGCTCTCAGATATCGCCTACATATACGAACAATTCAATCAGTATCTGGAAGGCAAATATCTAGATACGGAGGATTATATCAATCTATTGATTGAAAAGATAGAAGAAGCAAGCTTCCTAAGGCACTGTCGAATTTGGATCGATGGATTCCACAGCTTTACGGCTCAATCCTATCAAGTCATGGAAAAGTTAATGGCACAGGCTCAAGAGGTTACCATAGCGCTTACCATGCCGCCAATGCCCGGTGATCAGGATGGAGACCTGTTTAAGGTTTCGGAAGAAACCTATCAGAAGCTCCATGAATTAGCATTGGAGCAGGGGATAGCAGAAGAAAGAATAAACATGGAACAAAGGGCGTACATAGGGAAGAGATCTGAGGAAATGACCCATCTTGAGAGAGAACTTTATGCTTATCCTTATCGTGTTTATGAAGGAGAATCCTTGGAAAAAATAAGGATTTTTGCAGGAAATAACCTACATGCAGAGGTTGAAAACGCAGCTGCACAGATTTTGAGCTTGGTTAGAGACAAGAATTATCGGTGGAGGGATATTGCACTGGTCTCAAACGACATGGAGAACTATGGACTACTGGTGGAAAGGGTATTTCAAGAATACGGAATTCCATACTTTTTAGATCAGAAAAAATCTATCATGAACAATCCCATTGTTGAATGTATTCTTTCAGCCTTAGAGATCATTCGAAGGGGTTATCGATATGAAGATGTATTTCGATACTTGAAAGCGGGCTTTAGCGGTCTTACTGTAGAGGCCTATGAGATTCTGGAAAATTATGTACTGCGTTATGGCATTCAAGGAAATCGCTGGACGGAAGCTTTTACACGGGGAGATGAAAAGCAGCTGAAAGGCTTGGAAGAGAGTCGAATAAAGTTTATTGAACCTATCAGGAAGCTGGAAAAAAAGATCAAGGGAAAGAAAACAGCGGAAGAAATAACTCGGGGACTTTATGAATTCTTGATAGATTTGGATGTGAACAAACAGCTGGAGGACTGGATTGAAACCCTTAGAGATCAAGGCCAGTATGCCTATGTTTTAGAAAATGCTCAGCTTTGGAATATCTTGATGAATACCTTTGATCAAATGGTAGAGATTATGGGAAAACAGTTTATCACCCTAAAAGAATATATCCGCATCCTGGATGCCGGCTTTTCTTCCCTAGAACTGGGGATTATTCCAACCACCATTGATCAGGTATTGGTAGGGAATATTCAGCGGTCCAAAAGTCATGACATTAAGGCCCTTTTTGTGATTGGCGTCAATGATGGCATTTTACCTATGGGCAAAGGGGAAGAGGGAATCCTGTCCGATGAAGAAAAGCGTGTGATCAAAGAAAAGGGACTGCCGCTGCGTTCAGATCAGGAGGGAAAGGCTGCTGAGGAAAAGTTTCTCATTTATTCAGCTTTTAGTAAGCCCAGTGATTACCTGTGGATCAGCTATGCCTTAGCAGATCAGGAGGGAAAGGCCTTGCGTCCATCTATTCTAATTGATCGCATTAAAAAGCTCTTCAAAGGCCTTTCAGTTGAGAGTGATATTATTTATGATGAAGGAAAACAGCTGCAGTTAATTGGAACCCAAAACAGTACCTTCAAATATCTTGTTGAAAATTTACGAAAATATATAGATGGAAAGCCTATGGCAGATCTTTGGTGGGATGTTTATCGCTGGTACTATGAACAGGAGGATTGGCGTTCTCGCAGGGATTTGGTAGTAGAGGGGTTTTTCCACAGCAATCAGGAGAACTATTTAGCTTCCCAGCATGCAAGGCAGCTTTATAAGCTGCCGATCCGATCTAGTGTTTCAAGACTGGAACAGTTTGTCAATTGCCCCTTCGCCCATTTTGTAAAGTACGGACTGAGGCCGAAAGAAAGGATACAATATAAGGTGGAAGCACCGGATATCGGTGAATTATTTCATGACTCTATGAAAAAGTTTACAGAAAAGCTGCAGGCACAGAGTATTTCGTGGAGAGATCTGGATCGGGAGCAGTCTGATGCGGTGATTGACAGCATCATTGATGAGATGGTGCCGGACTATGGCGATGGGGTACTATTGAGTACGCACCGTTACAAGTACTTGGTTCAGCGGCTCAAACGGGTCAGCAGAAGGGCTGTGTGGACCCTTACGGATCATATCAAACGGGGCAGCTTTGAACCCATCGGCTACGAAGTAGGCTTTGGACAGGGAGAGGCCTATCCTCCTATCGAAGTGGAATTGACCGATGGGGAAAAGATTTATTTGGAAGGCAGAATTGACCGGGTAGATGCTTATGAGGATGAAGAGGGCAGCTACATGAAGATCATCGATTACAAATCGGGCAGTAAGAACTTTGATCTATCGGAGGTATATTACGGTCTGCAGCTGCAGCTGATGATTTATTTGGATGCTATGCTGACTCATCATAAGCACCCGGAAAATAAGCCTGTAAAGCCTGCAGGAATCTTTTATTTTAAGATTGACGATCCAATGGTCAAAACCGATGAACGGATTGTAGAAACCATAGAAAAGGAAATCAGGAAGAAGTTAAAATTAAAGGGTCTTGTGCTCAAGGATGTACAGATCGTACGTCATATGGATCGGGAGATTGAAGGAAGTTCAGAGATTCTTCCGGTGTCTTTGGGTAAAACTCAAGAATTTCATAAATGGTCCTCTGTTCTGTCTCATGAAGGCTTTCACGCTGTGCTGAAGCATGTACGCAACCTGGTAAAGGAAATAACCAGTGAAATCATAAAAGGCAACATTCGGATTGAACCCTGCAAAAACGGAAAATATACCGCATGCAGTTTTTGCTCTTATCAAGGAATTTGTCAGTTTGACAGTTTGTTAGAGGATAACCGTTATAAGCAGATCAAGAAAATGAAGGATGATCAGATTATGCAGATTCTGATGCAGGAAGAGGAGATGAAGTCAGATGGTTCAGTGGACGGAGAGCCAACAGCAAGCCATTGATGCAAGAAACAGCAACCTGCTGGTAGCTGCAGCAGCAGGTTCTGGAAAAACAGCTGTATTGGTAGAGCGAATTATTCAAATGATTCTAAAGGATGGTATAGACCTGGATGGCCTTCTTATCGTAACCTTTACCAATGCAGCAGCAGGAGAAATGCGGGAGAGAATTGCAGCGGCTATACTGAAAGAGCTGGAAAAGAAGAATGAAAAGGAAGCCCATCTTCGGAAGCAAATGAATCTATTGAGCCGTGCATCCATTAGTACCCTTCATGCCTTTTGCATTGAAGTAGTAAGAAAATATTTCCACCTGATTGAGATAGATCCGAATTTCCGCATCGGTGACGGTACGGAAACTGCTATTATGAAGCTGGAGGTAATGGAAGAGCTATTCGAAAGGGAGTATGAGAAGAGTACAAATGAATTCTTAGGTTTGGTAGAGCGATTTGGAGATACAAAACAGGACCAGCCTCTGCAGGACATCGTACTGCGGCTCTATGATTTTATACAAAGTAAGCCGGAACCTTTAGGATGGCTGCAGGAGCGGATAGAGGACTTTCGTATGGATTTGGATGAATTCGAGAAAAGTCCCTGGTATACAACGATTGCAGAGCAAATCGCCATTGAGCTAAAGGGTGCCCTTGACTGCTTTGAAGAGGCAAAGGAATTGTGCGGAAGAGCAGGGGGACCTGCTGGCTATGGTGAAGCGATTGTTGAAGATATTCAGCAGGTTCAGATCTTAGAGCGTTCTTTAGGACAGGGTATAAAAGCTTTTCACCATCAATTAAGTCTCCTAAGTCATAAACGTCTTGGAAAGCTGGATAAAAATGTGGATGAAAGCTTAAAGGAAGAAGTAAAAACCCTTAGAGACAAGGGAAAAAAGATTCTTTCGGATATGCAAAAAGGACTATTTGGAAAGAACCCCGACGCAGCCATTAAGGACCTTCATTCCCTATATCCCTATATGCAGTATTTGTATCAGCTGATCTATGCCTTTGATGAGGCCTATCAGGAAAAGAAAAAAGAAAAGGGAATAGTCGATTTTAATGACCTGGAGCATTATGCCTTAGCGATATTGAAGCATGAGTCTGCAGCGCAAGCCTATCGAAACAAATTTACTCATATTTTTGTGGACGAGTATCAGGACAGCAATATCGTCCAGGAGACCCTAATAGGCTATATAAAGCGGGACAACAATCTATTTTTAGTGGGAGATGTAAAACAAAGCATTTACCGCTTCCGTCTTGCGGATCCCTCTTTATTTATTCAAAAGTATGAAACCTATAAAAATGAAGCCGAAAACATAGATAGAAGAATCGATTTAAGTCAAAATTTCCGAAGCAGAGAGGAAATATTGGCGGGAGTCAACGGCATCTTCCGACAAATCATGTCCAAGGCCTTTGGGGAGATTGATTACGATGATCGTGCCAGCCTTTATAAAGGCGCTGTCATGGGCCCTCCTGCGGGAGCTCCCCTGGAGCTCCTATTGGTGGAGAAAAAAGAGATAGAAGAAGAGGATTTCCTTGAGGAAAATGAGGAAATGGAGATTTTCGAAGAACAGGAAGTGCTAGAGGATATGGCATTGGAAGCTAAGATTGCAGCACAAAAAATTAAAGAGCTTCTGCAGGGACAGATATATGATCAAAAGCTTGAGGGCTATCGGAAAGTTACCTATAGGGATATTGTCATATTGCTTCGTACCACTAAAAACTGGGCGGAGACTTTTCAAGAGGCTTTGATGGCTGAGGGGATTCCTGCCTATGCCGATGTCAATGCAGGCTACTTTGAAACCATTGAAATAAACATTTTTATCCACCTTTTACAGTTGATTGATAACAAGCGTCAGGATATACCGATGCTAAGTGTGATGCGATCGCCTATCGGCAGCTTCAGCACAGAGGATTTGATTAAAATCCGTTTACATAACAAAGGCGAGTCCTTTTATGAAGCGATAGAAATTTATTGTAAGGAAGGGAACGACGAACTGTCCAACCGGCTGCAGGCATTTATTGAAAAAATCAACCGATGGAAAGAGGAAGCAAGATATATCAATATGGATACCTTCATTTGGAAGCTGCTCATGGAAACCGGGTATTATCATTATGTAGGGGCCATGCCTGGAGGCATGCAGCGTCAGGCGAATCTTCGAATCTTATTTGACCGGGCTAGACAGTTCCAAAAAACTTCCATAAGAGGCCTCTTTAATTTCATCCGGTTCATTGACAAGTTGAAAAGCAGCAGCGGAGATATGGGAACAGCGAAAATACTGGGAGAAAATGATAACCTGGTGCGGATCATGAGTATTCATAAGAGTAAGGGATTAGAATTTCCTATTGTAATCACTGCGGGGATGGGAAAGCAGTTTAATTTAATGGATACCAATCAACAGATTCTTTTCCACAAGGATTTGGGAATCGGTCCTAAATACGCTGATCCTGAACTGCGCCATTATAGTGATACTATTGTGAAGATTGCTATGAAGAATAAAATCAGGCTGGAAAGTCTGTCAGAAGAAATGCGTATTCTATATGTAGCGCTTACAAGGGCTAAGGACAAGCTGATTTTGATAGGGGCAATTCGGGACCTGGAGAAAACCGCTAAACGATGGACAAGACCTCTTAATCCCTATCATCTGAGCAAAGGGAAAAGCTATATGGATTGGATTGGATCGGTTTTGATCCGCCATCGGGATGGAGATGTGCTTCGGAATTTGGCCCAGATTCCGGCAGATCATACAGCGTTGCTCGCTGATGAGGCTCAATGGGTGATCCATATCTTGGGTCGTGAGGATGCGAGACAAGAGCAGCAACAGCAAGAGGTCAAGGAAAAGCTGTTGGCTCAGTTTAAGAGCTTTCATCGGGAGGAGACCTCCCAATACCGTGATATAATTTACCAGCGGTTAAACTGGCGATATGAGAACCAAATAGCTTCCCAAATACCATCGAAGCTTTCTGTTACGGAAATCAAGCGGCTTACAGCCAGGGATAGGAATCCAATGGGAATTTTTATTCCTCCCCTGCAAAAGATGCCTGGGTTTATGGAGGGAAAGAAGCAGTTTTCTGCTGCAGAGAAGGGAACTATCATACATTTTGTGATGCAGCATTTGCGGCTTCAAGAGCTTGGACAGAAAGAGCATATTCAGGATCAAGTAAAGGAAATGGTTTTAAAAGAATTGCTGACACCTGAAGAGGCAGCGATGGTAGACGTCGACAAGATATATGCTTTCTTTCAAAGCAGCATCGGTAAAAGAATTCTTCATGCAAAAGGAATCTACCGGGAAACAGCCTTTAACTATATGAAGCCTGCTCATCAATTGGGTATTGGACTGGAGAACTGTACCGAGGGATTGCTGGTGCAGGGGGTTATAGACTGTTACTTTGAAGAAGAGGATGGCTACGTATTGGTGGATTATAAGACTGACTACACAGCGTCGGAAGGGAAAGAAGAAATTTTGAACAAATATCGGATACAGATCGAGCTCTATAAAGAGGCGCTGGAGAAGATTTCGGGGAGAAAAGTAAAAGAATGTTATTTGTACTTATTTCATTTGGATGAGGCGGTAAAGCTATGAGAATATTACATACTTCAGATTGGCATCTGGGCAGAATTTTTCACGGTATTCACCTTACTGAGGATCAAGCCCACATATTAGATCAGTTTATAACTCTGGTGCACGATACAAAACCCGATGTAATATTGGTAGCAGGGGATATATTTGACCGTTCTGTACCTCCCACAGAAGCAGTCAATCTTCTGGATGAAGTGGTATCCAAAATACTGATAGATGAGGGTGTACCCATCATGATGATCGCCGGGAATCATGACAGTCCCGACCGTCTAGGTTTTGGATATCGGCTGCTGGAGGAAAGAGGACTGAATATTTCAGGAAAACTGAAGATAGATCGAAAGCCGGTGATCCTTCATGATGCCTATGGACCCGTATATTTTTATGCTATTCCCTATGCAGAGCCCGCCTTAGTAAGGGAACATTTTCCGGGACAGAGCATCCAAGGACATGAGGAGGCCATGGGGAGCATTATTCAGCATATACATGGACACAGGCCTCAAAACATCCGTAATGTACTGATGGCCCATGCATTTGTGGCAGGGGGGGAGGAAAGTGAATCGGAACGACCCCTTTCAGTAGGAGGGTCCAGTGTTGTAAGGGCTGATTATTTTAAAGATTTTCATTACGTAGCCCTTGGACATTTGCACCGGCCCCAAAAAGCAGGGGAGGAACATATTCGTTATTCCGGCTCATTAATGAAATATTCTTTTTCAGAAGCCGCCCATAAGAAAGCTGTCAATTTTATCGAAATGGATGAGAAGGGAGATATCCGCATAGAATATATCTCTCTAAAGCCTAAGAGAGATTTGAGATGCGTGGAGGGTTATCTTCAGGATTTGCTAAAGGCGGGAGAACAGGATAACAACAGAGAGGATTATCTTAAAGTGACTTTGCTGGATGAGGGTGCCATCTTAGATGCCATCGGCAAACTAAGAAAGGTATATCCCAATGTATTACATATCGAAAGACCTCAACTAACGTCCAACAACCAGCTTGTCAGCGCTGATAAAGATTTTAGGAAAATGAACGAGCTTCATCTGTTTGCTTCTTTCCTAGGTCAGGTAACAGACAGGGAGATTACTGAGGAGCAGCAAAAAGCATTCCAGCAGGTGCTGGATCAATACTATCGGATGATGCGGGAGGGGTAGCCATGAAACCATTAAAATTGAACATGAGTGCCTTTGGTCCCTATGCCGGATCACAGACCTTAGACTTTTCAGAATTGGAAGATCGTAATATTTTTCTAATACATGGACCTACCGGTGCAGGAAAGACCACAATTTTAGACGGCATTTGTTTTGCATTATATGGAGACACCAGTGGGGCTGAGAGAAGCGGGAAAAGCATGCGAAGCCATCATGCGAGTATGGATCAACTGACGGAAGTGACCTTCGAATTTGCATTAAAGGAAGACAAATATCGGGTCCATCGAAAGCCAGAACAGGAAAGGCTTAAAAAATCCGGCACAGGAAAGACCATTCAAATGGCTGAGGCACTGCTGTGGAAGATAGAGGATTCTGAAGGTGCTGAAGACCGATTGCTGGAAACCGGTTGGAAAAACGTAACTGAAGCCATTGAAAAGCTGATTGGCTTTAAAAGCAGCCAATTTCGTCAAGTGATTATGCTGCCACAGGGGCAGTTTCGCAAGCTGCTGCTGGCCGATTCTGTGGAGCGGCAGGATATTATGGAGAAGCTGTTTCAGACAGAGATGTATAGAAAAATAGAAGAGCTGTTGAAAAAATCGGCTAAGGAACTTCGGGACAGTATTAAGGAAATAGAAAATCAGCGGGCTTGGAATCTACAGAAGGCTGAATGCGAAAGTATTGCAGATCTTTGCCGGCGAATAGAGGCTGATGAAGTCCAATTGATAAAGTTAAGAGAAAATCATCATGAAAAAAATAACCGGGTATCTGCTGCACAGGAAGCTTTAGTGAAGGGAAAGGCTGGCAACGAGAGGCTGTTAGAGCTGGAAGAAAGCAAGAAAGCTTTGAAGCTGCTGCGGGAACAAAGACCGGCTATAGAATTGCAAGAAGAAATACTAAAGCGGGCCCGTCGTGCGGCCACGCTGGAGGAGCGGGAAAATCTGACTAAGCAGCGTAGTGATGATAAGGCTGCATTAGAAAAGAAGCTGGCTCAGATACAGGAAGAAACAGCAGAAGCTGTGAAGGCCTTAGAACAGGCAGAAATCATTCTCCAAAAAGAACGAGCCAAGGAAGAGATCCGTGAAAGGATGAAGGAGCAGTTGCTCCAACTGGAGAGTTACCGACCAAAGGTAGCATCTTTGGAGAGTGCAAAAGCACAGGTTGAAATTCAGCGTAAGCTAGTCAAAGGGCTGGAGGATCAGAAAAAAAAATTGACCGACGAACTTGCGGGGATAGAGGAGCACCTGAATCAGCAAAAACAAAATCATATCCTTATGAAAGAAGCCGCTGTGAGGATGCCATTGCTGGAAGCCCAATATAGAGAAACAGAAAGACAGTATGTACAAAAAAAACAGCTGAAAGAGACAGATCAACAGGCGATTATCTTACAAAGAACTTATAACAACTGCAAAGAAGCATTGGAAAGGCTTGAGAAAGAGTATATAATGCTGAAAAATGAATGGATGCTGCTTCAAGAAGCATGGTATAAGGGGCAGGCGTCTATCCTGGCAGGCAAGCTTAAACCCCGGGAAGCTTGTCCTGTATGTGGATCCACCCATCACCCCAAATTGGCTGAAAAGGCAGAAGGGGTACCAACTGAGGAGGAACTGAAGCATAAGCAGCAGGAGATGGAAAAGCTCGAAGTTTTAAGAGATAGAAGCAGACAGCAGCTCCAGCAGGCGCTGCTGGAAGTAGAAAAGCTGGAGAGCAGCCGCAATCATTTATTAAAAGAACTGGGAGATGCTTCCCAATCCGATTTAGAGAGTATTCAGAAGCTGCTGCAGGAGAAAAAAGAAGCATTGGAAAAGACCCTTGGAGAGGCAGCGGGTTTGGCAGAGACAGGGAAGTGCATAGAAGAGCTGGAAGCAAATTTTAAAAATAGAAAAGCTTTATTGGAGGAACTGCTCCAAAAGCTAAAGCTGGAAAGTGAAAGTCAAGGCAGCATGGAGGGCGCCTATCTGGAACGGGAGACTTCTATTCCGGAAGGAATAAGATCCAATGAGGCACTGGAAAAAGAATTGGAAAATACAAAAAAAGCCTATGATCAGTTGAAGCTGGCCCTTGAAAGGGCAGAAAATGATTATCAGGCGAAGGTTACAAAGCTGGCGGCAGTGAAGTCAGCTAAAGAAAGCTTGAAACAAGCCTATGAAGAGACAACATTAAAGTATTTGGAAGAAAAAAGACAGTTTTCAGAGCAAATGAAGCAGGAAGGATTTCAAAAGTACGCAGAATACATAGAAGCGAAGAAAAGCGAAGCGGAACAGCAGCAGATTGAAGAAGGCATCAAGCAGTACCATGGAAAGCTTCAAGCTGCAGAAGAACGTTTCGAGAGAGGAACAAAGGCAGCAGAAGGTATTGTTCCGGCGGATCTGGAGCAGCTTCAGCAGGCACTGGCTGCAGCACAAAAAGAGAAGGATGAAGCTTTAACCTTGGAAAACAACCTGCGGAAGAAAATAGAAGATGATCAAAAAATCATGAAAGAAGTAAAAATACTGGAGGAAATGCTCCAGGAGAAAGAAGATTCTTATCGCGTCGTAGGCTATCTTTCTCAGGTAAGCAATGGAGATAATGTTCACGGATTGACCCTGCAGCGTTTTGTGTTGGGGGCACTGTTGGATGATATCACCATCGCAGCTACGGAACGGTTAAAGCGAATGAGCAAGGGCAGATATCATCTGCAGAGAACTCTTGACCGATCTAGAAAAAATGCTGCAGGAGGCTTGGAATTAGAGGTTTTCGATACCTATACAGGAATAGAGCGGCCGGTGACAACTTTATCGGGAGGAGAGAGCTTTCTGGCATCCCTTTCCCTGGCACTAGGACTGGCCGATGTAGTACAGTCCTACTCTGGAGGAATAAGTCTGGATACTATATTTGTAGATGAGGGCTTTGGTACACTGGATCCGGAATCCCTGGATTTTGCATTAAAAGCGCTGATTGATCTGCAGCAGGGGGGGCGGCTGGTAGGTATTATATCCCACGTACCTGAGCTAAAAGAAAGAATTGATGCAAGACTAGAGGTGTCTGTGGGAGAGCAGGGAAGTTCTGCTGCATTCAAAATATCGTAGACCGCATATAATGTATAAACCCTAAAATACGCCACGCTGTCCAAAAGCATCATTAGGGTAAAGTAACATAATCTATATAAAAAAAGCAGTAGAAGGGGTGAAAATGAAATGGAACATAAAATAGAAGAGGCATTGGAGCTAGCTGCAAAAGCCCACTTGAACCAAGTGCGAAAGGGGACAGATACCCCCTATATTACCCATCCTTATATGCTGGGTATGATGCTGATGGAAGCAGGCTGCTCAGAAGATGAGATTATTGCAGGAATTCTTCACGATACGGTGGAGGATACATGGGTTACCTTAGAGTATATCGGAGAACACTTTGGGGAGAAGGTAGCTGATATTGTAGCAGGCTGTACGGAACCGGATAAAAAACTGTGTTGGGAAAAAAGAAAGCAGCATACCATAGAATATCTCAGAACTGCACCCAGAGAAATCTGCATGGTGGCATGCGTTGATAAACTGCACAATGCATGGACGATGCTGCGGGAATACGAAAAGGTGGGTGATGCAGTGTGGGATCGATTTAGCCGGGGATACGAGGACCAGAAATGGTACTATCATAATTTAGTAGAGAGCTTAGGTGTCCAGTTTGGTAAAGGAGAGAAGGTTGAATGTTATGAGGCCTTCAAAAAAATAGTGGAGACCCTCTTTGCACGATAAGGAAGGGATTTGAATAGGATATGGCGAAACAATGCTGTAGGCATAAACTTGTAAAAAGGGATATGATTTACAAGGGAACGGCTCTTAGGCCGTCCTGCTGACGGAAGGGGGAAGTCTTACGAATAAACGATTAAGCAGCAAGAGTACTATTTTTTTCAGCAGCACCATAATTTCTATTTTGCTCTTATTTAGTATTCATACTTCTTATATACAGGGGGAGAATGAGAAATTGGCCCAGGCCCATTTAGAGCTGCAACAATCCTTTGAAACTTTGGAAACGGAAAAAGCCCAGATGCTGCAGGAGAAGGTGCAGCTGGAGCAGGCCCTTGAAGCCCTAAAACAGGAAAATGATAAGATTCAAAAAGAGATGGAAGCATTAAAAGAGCCTGTTGCAAATCAGAAAACCGAGACCCTAAAGGTATCGCAGAATAAAACTGCCTATCTAACCTTTGATGATGGGCCTAGCTCAAATACGATTAAGATTCTGGATATTCTAAAGAAATATGAGATTAAGGCAACCTTTTTTGTCATTGGCAGTGAGACAGAAAGCAGTAAAAAAATCTACAGGCGAATTGTGGAAGAAGGTCATGTTATCGGCAATCATACCTACAGCCACAACTATAATAAAATCTATGCTTCTGTAGAGAATTTCATGGAGGATATATGGAAGCTGGAGGCTTTATTGGAGGAGGTGGCGGGAGTCAAACCTAAAATTATCCGTTTTCCGGGAGGCTCCAAAAACCAAGCCAGTTCGAGAGCCGGCGGTAAAGGCTTGATGGCTGACCTGATCACCCGGCTGCAGGAGGAAGGGTATCAATACTTCGACTGGAATGTAACCTCAAAGGATGCCAGTGCAGTAACTCCTGATAAGGAGATTATCGTACGGTCAGTTTTAGAAGGTATCCAGGGGAAAAAGGAGGCCATTATCCTCTTCCATGACAACGCCCCAAAGACCACTACTGTAGAAGCATTGCCTGAAATCATCGAAGCTTTGCTGGAAAAAGGGTATAAATTTGAGGTTTTATCAGAAACCTCCTACTATGTACATCACCGATAAATAGAATATAGAGAGCAGAAAAGCATCTTTATGGGAAAATAAACTATGAAAGGTGCTTTTTCTTTCTAATATCCTATGGTAAAATAATAGGGCTACATAGCATAAAGTGAGTAGCTGCTGAGAAAAGCTATAATAGAGTGTATTATATGAGATAGGAATGATATAAATGGAAATCTACTATATAGACAGAAAAACTGGGGAAAAGAAGAAGGAGATTGTAGCGGGAGAAAAATTTTTAAAATGGATTTACGATACCCGGTCAGGAAAAAGCCTGTTAGAGGCTATCGTAAAACGGAAAATTTTTTCTACCCTATACGGCAAGCTACAGGATGTACCCTATAGCAGTAAAAAGATTCCCGATTTTGTGAAGGATTTGGAAATCGATTTAGGGGAAGCCCAGCGGGAAAAAGTTGATGAATATAGGAATTTTAATGATTTCTTTGCGAGGGAATTAAAGCCGTCAGCAAGACCAATTTGCAGGGAGAATTCCTGCCTCATTGCCCCTGCTGACGGAAGGGCACTGGCCTATGAAGATATTGATATCCGACAGGTGATCCAGGTAAAGGGTTCCTATTATTCTCTTGAGGATGTTTTTAATGATAAAGAATGGGCAGAGGAATACCAGGGGGGAACCTGTATTATCGTGAGATTATGTCCTGCAGATTATCACCGGTTTCACTTTCCTGACAGCGGAATTCCGCAAGCAGCCAGAAGAATCAAAGGTGAATACTACTCTGTTAACCCCATTAGCTTACATAAGGTTGAAAGAGTATATTGTGTAAATAAACGGGAAATTACCAAATTCGGCTCTGATCATTTTGGAGAAATAGCCTTTGTTGAGGTAGGCGCTACCTGTGTAGGAACTATCATACAAACCTATAAGTCAGGGGAAGCGGTGGATAAAGGACAGGAAAAAGGTTATTTCAAATTTGGCGGATCCACGGTAATCCTTTTTCTTAAAAAAGGTCAAGTGAAAATCGATGAGGATATAATACAAAATACAAAGGCTGGCTTTGAAACCAGGGTATTGATGGGAGAGGCCATAGGCAGAAAGTAGATTTGAAAGGTGTGATTTTTATGTATGATTATCATATGCATACATCCTTTTCAAGGGATGCAAGCATGGAGCTTGAAGAGGCTATACAGCGAGCTATAGAGGTAGGGTTAAAGGAAATTGTTTTTACTGACCATGCAGAATTAAATGTATGGAGCCCCGAGGATTTGATCATTGATGATATCTTTGATGAGGAAACCTATATTTCGACACTGCAGGCAGTCCGGGAGAAATATAAGGATCAGATTCAAATAAAAATTGGGATAGAAATGGGTCTTCAGGTGGAAGAAAAGGAGAGAATTCATCAACTGATACAAAGACATCCCTTTGATTTTGTCATTGGTTCCAGCCATACCATCGATAGAGTAGATTTATACTATGGGAAGCTTTTTGCAGACAGAAGGAAAGAGGAAACCTATGAGCGTTACTTTACAGAGATTCTGAGGATTGTAAAGGAAGTAGACGATTTTGATGTATACGGACACTTGGATTTAGTGAGAAGATATGCATTGAGTAAATATAAAGAGATAGAGCTGAACAGTAAAGATTATGAAATCATTGAGGAAATACTTAAGGTGCTGATTGGAAAGGGAAAGGGAATAGAGGTTAATACATCCGGGTATCGCTATGGACTGAATACGGTGAATCCTTCTCCAGAAGTATTAAAAATGTATAAGCAACTTGGGGGAGAAGTGATTACGGTAGGATCCGATGCCCATAAAAAGCAGGATGTAGGCTGCTATATATTAGAGACTTACCAGTTATTGAAAGAAATTGGATTCAAATATATCACGACCTTTGATCAACGAAAGCCGCATTTTGTGAGAATATAGGACTATAGGTTGTAAGTGATAGAAAGACGGTGATGGAGCTCACCTTTAAGTATTGCATCCGTGCAATTAATGGCTCCTACTTGGCTAAGCTAGTCGAAGTAGGAGTTTTTTGCTTTTATTTTCTCGGTTTAAAGATGATGTACATTTATGACTACATGGGAGGTTGAAACCAATGGCACTAAGTCTCGCTATCATTGTATTATTAGGATTGGCTTTTAATAAGGGTTTTGAAAAACTGAAGCTGCCCGGACTATTGGGAATGCTGTTGCTGGGAATATTGATCGGGCCCTTTGGGCTTAACTTGATTAGCAAGGAGATTTTAAATATTTCTTCCGAGCTTAGAAAGATTGCTCTCATCGTCATATTGTTAAGAGCAGGATTGGGAATAAAAAAAGAGACCCTCAATAAGGTAGGTGTGCCTGCCCTGAAAATGAGCTGTATACCCGGCCTGTTTGAAGGATTTACCATACTTTTCACAGCAAGCTATCTTTTGGGCATCACAACAGTGGAAGCAGGAATTTTAGGCTTTATTATTGCTGCCGTGTCCCCTGCGGTCATCGTTCCCTCAATGCTTCATTTTATTCAGATGAGAAAAGGGGAGCAGAAGGGTATTCCTACCTTGGTACTGGCAGGAGCCTCTATTGACGATGTATTTGCCATAACCCTGTTTTCCACCTTTCTGGGACTATATGGAACTCAGAATCTAAACATATTTAGACAGGTTTTAGATATACCCATTTCGATTGTCTTAGGGATCGGATTAGGCGTTGTGGTGGGGATTAGTCTGGTGATGATTTTTCAAAACTTCCATATTCGGGACACTAAAAAAGCCCTGATCATATTAGGTATTGCCATAGTTTTTACAAGTCTGGAGGATGCACTGAAGGATATGATTCCTATGGCCAGCCTTTTAGGGGTCATGACCATTGGATTTATAATTTTAGAAAAGTATCCTAAAGTGGCCAATCGGTTGCCTCAGAAGTTTAACAAGATTTGGGTGTTTGCAGAGCTGCTGCTATTCGTTCTTGTAGGTGCACAGGTGAATATTTACGTTGCCTTAAACTCTGGACTGATTGGCCTTCTGATCATCGCAGTAGGGCTCATCGGCAGAAGTCTGGGTGTGCTGCTATCACTGGCAGGAACTAATTTAAACCGGAGAGAACGGTTCTTTTGTGTATTTGCCTATATACCAAAAGCAACAGTACAGGCAGCCATTGGAGCTGTACCCTTGGCTGCCGGAATACCCTCCGGGGAGGTTATCCTAGCCATATCGGTTCTGTCTATTATCATTACGGCTCCTTTAGGTGCTATAGCCATTAGGATTACAGGAGAGAAGTGGCTGGCAGAAGATGCAGTATAAGGATAAGGGATGTAAAGTTGGAAGAAATGTAATATAATGGTACGAGGGTGGTAAGTCTGGGATGTGGAAATGGAAGGATTGCAGAAAAGAAGAGTATTGAGATTGCAGGATTATGATTATTCACAAGCAGGATATTATTTTCGTTCTAATGTCAGTTGAACCCTTTCATTGAAAAATTCCCGATAAGCCAGAAAACTGGAAGTAAAAGCAGAGATGGAAACGGCAGAAGAAAGCATGAAGGTAACCAGAATCTGATACTGAATAGCTACCAGCGGTGATACTCCTGCCAGAATTAAACCGGTCATCATTCCCGGGAGCTGAATAATTCCCAAGGTTTTCATAGAATCCACCGTAGGCATCATGCCGGTTTTTACTGCATCGCGGATCAGACCGATAGAAGCCTCCTTAGCAGAGGCACCTAGGGAAAGCTTAACCTCTATCTCCTGTATTTTATCCAAATAGTTTTGACGAAGCTGTTTAAAGGTCAGTCCTACAGCTACCATGGAGTTTCCAACAATCATGCCGCTGATGGGAATGACTTGGGAAGGGACGTATTCTATGGATCCAACTGCAATTAAGATTCCAAGGGTGGTTATGGTGCCGGCAGAAATAGCGTAAAAAGCAATAGATTTACTATTTTTGATTTCCTTACCTCTCTGAGCAGCTAAATAACTGGCGTTAAACATCATAATCAAGATCATGACGAAGGTGAGTAATCCGTTATTTACGTTAAATATATATTTTAAGACAAAGCCGATGGCAGATAACTGCAGCACTGCCCGCAGTGTACCGATTAGAATCTCTTTTTCAAGGTGAAGCTTTTGAACTTTAGAAAAGGCCAATGGGATTAACATTAATAAAGACGCCATGGAAAGTGAAAAAATATTCATATAGCAATCCTCCCTTATCTTTGACCACTCATAAATTTATCCAATTCCCCATCTATCCCCCGCCCAAAGAAGGACTCAGTAGGCATATCATGAACGATTTTTCCTTGATTCATATACAGGGTTCGGTTTCCTAATCCTTTAGCCTGCTGCATATCATGGGTAACCAATAGGATGGTGAGTTCGCTTCTTTGGTGAAGCTGTTTAATAAAATCTTCGACCATAGAGCGGTTAACCGGGTCCAGAGAGGCAGTGATTTCATCCAACAGCAGTACCTCAGGTTCTAATATTAAGCTTCGAATGAGTGCAATACGCTGTTGTTCGCCGCCTGATAGGGAATGAATATTTTTCTGAAGAATGTCCTCATCCAGATTCAGTTCCTTTAACAAAGCGCTAATTTTACCAAGATCAATCTCCTTACTATGAAGCTTAAAGGGATATTTCAGATTATCAATAACCTTAGTACCAAATAAATAGGGTTTTTGAAAAACATAACTGATTTGAACCCTCAATGCTTCCGGGACATAGGTATTTATGTTTTTTTCTCTATATAAGATATTCCCGCTGGTTGGACTGTTGAGGTTGTTCAGTAAACGAAGCAGGGTTGACTTACCGCTTCCTGATGGACCAATGATCGTTAAAAACTCTCCAGTGGAGATATTCAGGTCAATACCTCTGAGGATCTCCGTCCTATTTATCCTATAATGAACACTTTGAAGTTCAAGCAGCTTCATAGTTTTCCCTCCATAAATTCCATTCCATATAGCATAACCTGCACGATAATAAACATAAATAAATATAATTCATATATCGTATATTACGGTATATGAATTATTATATCTGAAACAGATATATTTTTTCAAGTTAATTTTCAAAAAATATAGTTGCAAAATACAACTGTTTTATATTACAATTAAATTGAGGTGATGAAATGGAAAGTGCAGGTAAGATTAGAGAGCTGGTGCGACTGTTTATCCGCAATTTAGAAATTCTGCATAAAAGCGAAGCCTCTTGCTGTGGGATTACCATCGGCCAATGTCATGCCATTGTAGAAATTGGTAGAGCCGGTAGTATTTCTCTAAATGAATTAGCGCTTTTACTCAACTTAGATAATAGTACCATGAGTAGAACCGTCAATAACTTAGTGCAGCAGGAGCTGGCTGAGCGGGAGGCAGATCCCCAGGATCGCAGATTTGTCAGCATTAGGCTGACAGAAAAGGGAGGTGAGGTTTTTAGAGGAATAGAAGAGGAAATGACGATTTATTTCAATAAGGTTTTCGCAGATATCCCTGAAAGGAAACGGGATCAAGTCATTGAAAGTTTAGAGCTGCTGCTGGAGGCAGTAAGGAAAAATAAATGCTGTTCATAGAAAGGGGCCATGAAAATGAAAGAGGATCTAAGAGAAAAGGTTAAAGAGTATTATGGAGGGATTGCAGATAAGGTGGTTCAGGGGGAAAAAGGAAGCTGTGGCTGCGGAACCTCTTGCTGCGGTGATATCAGCGAACTTATCCTGTACGACGGGGAAGCAACTCAGGATCTGCCAAAGGCTGCTGTCAACGCCTCTTTAGGTTGCGCCAATCCGCTGCTATTTGCAGACCTTCAGGAGGGAGAAAGTGTGCTGGACTTAGGAAGCGGCGGAGGCATTGATGTGCTGATGGCCTCTAAGATTGTAGGTGAACGGGGGATGGTTTACGGATTGGATATGACCGATGAAATGTTGGCGCTGGCCAATAAAAACAAGGAAGAAATGGGCGCAGTCAATGTTGAGTTTATCAAGGGCTATATCGAGGAAATCCCACTGGGGGACGGTATAATGGATGTCATCATGTCTAACTGCGTGATCAATCTTTCTGCGGATAAGGAGAAGGCATTGGCAGAAGCCTATAGAGTGCTGAAGCCTGGCGGCCGTCTGGCTATCGCAGATATTGTTGCCCTTAGGCCTGTTTCCCAGGAAATTAGAAAACAGGCAGAGCTTTGGGTGGGCTGTATCGCGGGAACCCTGGAGGTGGATGCCTATATGGATATTTTACAGAAAGTAGGTTTTCATACGATAGAGATTGAACCTGTTCATGTGTATACTAAACCTATTATTGAAGGTTTACTGGCATCAAAGAAGGAACTTCTGCCTCAGGAACTGTCCATCTCCCTGGATGCAGTAGATGGTGCTTTTGCCGGTGCCTATATTAAAGCTTATAAATAGGGGGGCGTAGGAATGTATAGCATAAGAGAAGCCGTATTGACGGATGTTCCCCGAATCACGGATATATACAACGAGGGGATCGCAGATCGGGTGGCTACGCTGGAAACCAGACTGAGAGAATCAGAAGAAATGGAAGCCTGGCTGTTGAACAGGGGGGAAGCCTATAAAATACTGGTAATCGCTGACGAGGCAGATCAAGTACTTGGGTGGGCATCTTTAAATGTATTTAATGCAAGGTGCTGTTACAGCAGCGTTGTGGATATTTCCATCTACATCCAAAGAAGCATGCGGGGAAAAGGGCTAGGCAAAATTCTACTGCAGGGTTTAATAGAAACTGCTAAAAAACAGGGATTCCACAAACTGGTGCTGAGTACTTTCAAATTTAACGAAGCGGGCCAAAACCTCTATCGAAGTCTTGGCTTTAGAGAAGTAGGCACCTATATGCAGCATGGATTGCTGGACGGGAAATGGGTGGATGTAACGATTATGGAAAGATTGCTGTCCTAGTGCATGCATTAGGGCAGCAATCAAAACAAAAGGTATAAGACAGAGGTTGATTAATGGAAAGCGATGACATATAATAATAGAGGAGTAACTGCAAATTAGTTTCATAGGTTATGTTAGGTGAGGTTCCTATTGAGATAAACGCTGCTGCCCAGAAATGTCGAGAGACGCCAATGCGGTTAGCAAATATAATCGAGAAGGTTATATTTAATGCAGCTGACTTCGAAAGGTCAAAGCTCTCTAGTGCTAAAGCTCAACATAGAAGGATTGTTGATTCTCTCTACTGTTGGGTAGAGATTTTTTTGTATCAAAATTTATGTGTAAGGATGGTGATGGTTATGGATTCGAGTCCTTTGCCCAGGCGTCAGGCTAAAAAAAATAATATAGGAAAAGCTATAACCATCTCATGGTTCAATGGCTCTTCAAAGGAGGCATTAAATGATAAAAGAATTAATCCTTACACTGTTAGCTGACAAAAGATTTAGTGAAGCCCGCAGGGAGATTATGGAACTGAACGAAGTAGATATCGCTGAACTTCTGGGAGAATTAGAAGCAGACCATGCGATTATTTTGTTTCGTATGCTGCCTAAAGATACTGCGGTGGATGTTTTCGCCTATCTATCCAATGAACAGCAAATTGATATTATTAACAGAATAACCGATAAAGAAATTAAGCATATCATTGATGAACTATACTTTGATGATATGATCGATATGCTGGAGGAGATGCCTGCGGGCATCGTCAAAAGAATTCTTAAGCATACTAAGGAAGAAGAGAGAATTCTTATCAATCAGTTCCTGAATTACCCGGAAAACTCAGCAGGCAGTCTGATGACGATTGAATATGTAGGACTCAAGAAGGAAATGACGGTAAAGCAGGCATTGACATACATTAAGCGAATTGGAATTGATAAAGAAACCATCTATACCTGTTATGTAACCGATGAAAATCAGAAATTAGAGGGCAGCATATCCCTTCGAAAGCTGGTGATCAGCGATGAAACTGTCCCCATCGGAGAAGTTATGGAGACCGATGTGATTTATGCCCATACTCATGACGATCAGGAAGAAATTGCCCAATTGTTTAAGAAGTACGACCTTATGATTGTACCGGTGGTGGATAAGGAGCAGCGTTTAACAGGAATTATTACCATAGACGATATTGTAGATGTTATCGAGCAAGAGGATACGGAAGACTTCCAAAAAATGGCTGCCATTATTCCTTCAGAGATAGAATACCTGTCAACAGGTGTTGTAGCTCTGGCAAAAAATAGAATAACCTGGCTGCTGATCCTAATGATTTCGGCTACCTTTTCCGGAACGATTATCCGCAGATTTGAGGATGTTCTTTCCTCCGTAGTGATATTAGCTGCATTCATTCCTATGCTGATGAACACCGGGGGGAATGCAGGGGCACAATCCTCAACCCTTGTGATTCGTGGATTA
Source organism: Geosporobacter subterraneus DSM 17957 (assembly GCF_900142145.1). GTDB lineage: Bacteria > Bacillota > Clostridia > Peptostreptococcales > Thermotaleaceae > Geosporobacter > Geosporobacter subterraneus. The sequence goes on from NZ_FQZV01000005.1 coordinate 65,529, forward strand.
GCCTTGGGACAAATTGGGATCGGCGACGTTCTGCGGGTTATTTGGAAAGAGTTTCGAGTAAGTCTCGTAGTTGGAGCGATCCTTGCAGGATTTCATTTCTTGCGTATTTATTATTTAGAGGGAATCAGCTTATATATATCTCTCACGGTTTGCGGAACCCTTATGGTTACTATTGTATTTGCAAAGCTGGTTGGAGGCATACTACCTATTATAGCCCAGCGATTGAAGCTTGATCCGGCCATTATGGCCAGCCCGCTAATTACAACGATTGTAGATGCAGTCACCCTTGTGGTATATTTTACATTAGCCAGTGAAATTATGGGAATATAATAGGATGTGAGATACTTTGAAAAAAAGATATAATAAAAGATTGAAAGGTGGTGATGGCTATGGATTCTAGTCCCTTACCTAGGAGGATCCTTTGGAGTAAAAAAATATTGATAAGAACCGTAGCCATTCATGACGATGAATGGCGGTTCTCTTAAGGAGGAGTTGCCTATGAAAGAAAGAGTTATGGAATTGATGCAGGAAAAAAGATTTGGGGATGCACGCAGAGAAGTGATGGACCTAAATGTAGTAGATATTGCTGAACTATTAGAAGAATTTGATAAGAATCAAGCACTTATTCTTTTTCGAATGCTGCCTAAGGACACAGCTGTAGAGGTTTTTGCCTATCTTTCCAATGAACAGCAGCTGGCCATTATCGATGCGATCACAGACCGTGAAATCAAGCATATTATGGATGAATTGTATTTTGACGATATGATTGACTTTCTGGAAGAAATGCCCGCCAGTGTTGTGAAAAAAATACTTAAAAATACAAAAGAAGAAGAACGGATTCTGATTAATCAGTTTTTAAACTATCCTGAGAATTCTGCAGGGAGTCTGATGACCATTGAGTATGTAGGCTTAAAAAAGGAAATGACCTTGAGAGAAGCACTGGATTATATCAAGCGCATTGCTTTAGACAAAGAAACGGTCTATACTTGTTATGTGACCGATGCCAATCGAAAGCTGGAGGGAATTATCTCCTTGAGAAAACTGGTTACCAATGATGAGGACAAAACCGTCGGCGAAATGATGAATACCGATGTAATCTATGTTCATACCCACGACGATCAGGAGACCATCGCTCATCTGTTTAAAAAGTATGACCTTATGGCGGTTCCTGTAGTAGATAAGGAAGAAAGATTGACGGGAATCATCACCATCGACGATATTGTAGATGTTATCGAACAGGAGAATACAGAGGACTTTCAAAGGATGGCTGCTATGGCCCCCTCTGAAGAGGAGTACTTGGAAACGCCGGTTTTTACCTTGGCTAAACATCGTATTACCTGGCTGCTCATATTGATGATTTCTGCAACCTTTACAGGGAATATTATCCGACGGTTTGAGGATGTCCTCTCATCTGTTGTTGTACTGGCGGCTTTTATCCCGATGCTGATGGATACAGGGGGAAATGCCGGTTCTCAGTCATCCACTTTAGTCATACGGGGTCTTGCCCTGGGGGATATCAAGCTAGGCGACGTATTAAAGGTGATGTGGAAGGAGCTTAGAGTTAGTACTATTGTAGGGGTTGTTATGGCAGGCATCAACTTTTTACGAATTTTTTATGTTGAAAGGGTAGGCATTCAGATTGCCGTAACCGTCTCTATTACCATGTTTGTGACCGTGGTATTGGCTAAGCTGGTTGGAGGGATACTGCCCATTGCCGCCAGACGGATGAAGCTGGACCCTGCCATCATGGCCAGTCCATTGATCACAACGATTGTGGATGCTGTAGCCTTAATTGTATACTTTTCCATGGCTGCATGGATATTAGGATTATAAAGGCACTCGTTGAGTGTCTTTTGTCATATTGTTTAAGGACGAGACAGAAAATAAAGACACAGATTCGCGAGGTTTGCTCTTTTGATTGTTCTAAAGCTCTTTCCAAGAAATAATTCTAAAACTTGCAAACTCACTACCTTCAGACATGCAAGTTTCTTAACGAATTATTTCTCTCCACTCCCTAAGAACGACAGCAAAAGGATCAAAAATTCGCTCACTTAGTGTCTGTTATTTTCTAATATAGGTAAACGCCTCTATAATGAAATAAAATTGTAGGGGACGACCAATGTGTCGTCCCTCAAAAAAGCAGGCAGACACGTGGGTCTGCCCCTACACAATAATACTTATATTTATAATGGCTTAAATCTATAACGATTGCATCGGTGCTGTAGATTACTCAAGCAAATGATGAATAGTAGATTTGATATCCTCTAGACTGCCATCAATTCTTTTTAATTCTTGGATCATTTCCTGCAAGATTTTTTCCTGCTTTTTATGATCCTTTTTCTTCTGATTATGCATGTCATACAGATCTATTCCATAAGGATTATAGTTGCTGATTCCCATTTTTTTCCTCCTTGTTCGTGAGCGTTACCATCCTAAATACTCCATAATATTTCTTTACCAAAGATTAACAAATCTCTAACATTTTATGATAGTAGGGTTTCCATGAATTCCATAGAATGAAAATGGACATTGATAAATGGAGGCTTAAACCAATGGATAAAAAAAGGAAAAAGTTCTTTAATAGGATACATCTTTTTAAGGAGCGCAAGAAATTGCCCAAAGATGTAAAGGCCACTGAAACACAAAACAGATTTTTAAAGCCTAATCTTAAGATGACAGCGAAAATTTCTAATTTATTCAGTGGAAGAAATCTGTTGGCGGAGCTTATTAAAAGATTGCCCTACTTCAAAAGAAAAATTACCGGCCGGAAGCATGAAAATATTGTTAAATTATCGAAGAGTAAGGTGATTCATAAACAAATTCACCGGGCTTTTATCGTACTCACCCTCCTGATTCTAACGGTTTCTATCATTACAAGCTTCTCTCTATATTCTTCCAATCAAAATCTAGAGAAGGTGGAAGGTCTTATTAATCAGCAGATGATGCTGGCATCCCAGATACAGGTAGAAACCCTGCAATTTCATGTTATTTTTCAAGGCTATTTGACCCGGAATTATTCCATCGGAGATGTGGAGAGGAAGTTGTCAGAAATTCATGAAAACCTTGAGCTGCTGCATGATGCAATACGGACCAATGACAGCAGTGCTGAGGCAGAAGAAATTATTAAAGAAATAGAAGCTTATGGAGAAATTTATGCAAGACTGGTTGAGTATGCCGGTAAGCTGCCCATCACCTATGGGGATACGGCAAAGGCTACAAATGATACAATTGTATTGTTGTCCCTGGACCGCATCGGAAAAATGAAGGAATCTGCAAACCTATTGAAGCAGCATACCCTAAGCTATACAACGCCCATTATACATAACATCCATAAGCAGAATGATCTCTATGTAGTCCTATCTATACTTATGGCTGTAGTTGCTTTATTGATTACCCTATATTATCTTTTTACCATCACTGCCAATGTTAAATCCTTCAGGGAGCATATTCATCATCTGACGAAGGAACTGGTGGTGGAAGCCGATGAAATGATTCAGATCGCTTCCGATGTCAAAAAGGATGCTATTATTGCAGAAGAACATCTGAGTGAACTATCCAGGGATATTGAGTTTTTAGTGGCAGGTACCGATGAAATTGCCACAGCTGTTGGGGAAGTAAACAGAGGAATCGGGGATGTGGGTCTATTAAATGAAACATTGGCCCGTTCTACTGAAAGTACAATTGTTTTTGTAGAAAAAACCCAATCGGATCTAACCCTATTTAACGAGAAACTGGAGACAAGACTGGAGGATGTACAGAGAATCATAGGATGTCTTCATGGAAGCCTGGAGGAAATCACGGAGGCCTCAGACAACGTGGTGCAGCTCACTGATAAAATTGGCAACATCAATCAAATTTTAACGGATATCACCAATATCTCAAAGCAAACGAATCTATTGGCGTTAAATGCTTCTATCGAAGCAGCCAGAGCCGGAGAATACGGCAGGGGCTTTACAGTAGTGGCTGAAGAAATAAGGAATCTGTCCAATCAATCATCACAATTTGCTTTAGAAATAGAAAAGATCATTAAGGATTTGGTTGGACAAAGCAGCCGGACTGTAAAACAGCTAAATCAGAGTACCCAGATAGCCGTTGCTTCTGTAGGCGAAACAAAGCAAATTACTGCAATCTTCCATGAAGTAAGCGATATTTTCCGAGATATCGTAAAGGACATTGACAATATTAGGGAATTATCCGACTTGGTTTCTGAGAATTCCCTCAAAACTAATCATGAAACAGAGCAAATACGTGCTTACTCCGAGAGCATAACGGAAAGAATTCAGCAGTTTATTTCATCCATACAGCAGTTTACGGGAGTAGTTATAGAGGTAGCCAACAGTACGAAGGACTCTCTGGAAGGGGTGCAGCATCAGTTTAAACTGTTGGAAACCCAGAAGGATAACATCGAAAATATTTATCAAACGGTAAAAGGCTTGTAGAAATACAGCATTCAGGAAATTTTTGGATTTAACACATATTTAACAGTAGCTTTATAGTAGGTTAACAATACAATCGTATACTCGTAAATGTGGGTAATGCAAGTTGGACGAACAAACACAATGAATGGGGGAAATTTTAAAATGAAAAAGATTCTATCTCTTGCTTTGGTACTTATGCTAGCTGTTACAATGCTAGCAGGCTGCGGTTCAAAGCCGGCAGCAGATGAGCAAAAGCCAGCTGAAGAAGCAATGTTAACAGGAAAAGTTGTTATAGCCGGTTCAACATCAGTACAACCATTGTCCGATGAATTGGCAGAAGCATTTAAAGCAAAGTATCCTGAAGTGTCTGTAGAAGTACAAGGCGGCGGTTCCAGCGTAGGTGTAAAGTCAGCTATCGATAAAATTGTAGACATCGGTATGTCTTCAAGAGAATTGAAGGATGACGAAAAAACTGCAGGATTAACAGAATATGTAATTGCAAAAGACGGTATTGCAGTAGTAGTAAACCCAGCGAACAGCGTGGAAGATTTAAACATGGATCAAATAAAAAAGATTTTCACCGGCGAAATTACGAACTGGAAAGAAGTTGGCGGTGCAGATAAGCCAATCGTAGTTGTAACAAGAGAAGAAGGATCCGGTACAAGAGGTGCTTTTATCGAAATTACGAAGGTTGAAGCAAAAGATGCAGATGGCAAGAATAAAGACTTTACAACAGCCAGTGCATTAGTGCAGCCTTCAACAGGTGCAGTGAAGCAGACTGTGGCAAATACACCGGATGCTATCGGTTATGTATCCATGGGAGCCCTTGATGCTACTGTAAAGACAGTGAAAGTAGAAGGTGTAGAAGCTACTGAAGAAAATGCCAAAGCAGGTACCTTCAAAATTGCCAGACCATTTTTATACCTGACAAACGGTGAAGAGTCCGAAGCTGTAAAAGCTTTCATCGAATTCGTCATGAATGAAGGACAAGAAATTGTTAAAGAGCATTATATTTCTGTAAAATAGCACATAACTCCCTTCCAAGGCATAGAGAGACGGTCTGCAGAGATCGTCTCTCTTTCTGCTTATAGATAAATGCCTCTATAAAGTAATATAATCGTAGGGAACGACCCATAGGCGTCAACTTAACTCATAATTTGTCATCCTGAGCGGAGTAAAACGGAGTCGAAGGATCTTTAAGCTAGATGATATATTCTGATAATCAAAAGCAATCTTGCTTATGTTTTATAAGATTCTTCGCTAACGCTCAGAATGACATGCTTCTAAGGTTTATTTGGAAATATCTAGATTAAGTTGACGCCTATGGGGAACAGCCCCTGTGCTGTCCTGAAAAAGCGGGCAGACACGCAGGTCTGCCCCTGCAAAACAACATCTTGTTGTAGATGCGTAAGTCTATAGAAGGCTTTTAACATGATTTTAACATAAAGTTAATTTGCTTGTAAAAATTGAGAAATAAAATGTATATGGGAAGAATGAACTGAGGAAGTTAGGAATTTGGGAGGAGACAAGAAATGAAGACCCATGAAAAAATAGTAGAAGCAATGCTGTTTATCTGTGCGACCACAGCCACACTGTCTGTATTCTTAATTACGTTTTTTATCTTTAAAGAAGGATTGCCGATTTTAAGTGAATATGGATTTCTTAATTTTATCTTTGGAAAGAACTGGAGTCCCACCAACGGAGAATATGGTGCTTTCCCCATGATTGCAGGCTCTGTTTCAGTAACGATCGGAGCGTTGATCATCGGTGTTCCTATGGGATTGGCCTGTGCTGTTTTCCTGGCAGAAATCGCCCCAAAGTCTGTTGTGAGGGTTTTTAAACCTGCGGTGGAGCTATTAGCAGGTATTCCTTCCGTTGTGTATGGATTCTTTGGATTATCTATTTTAGTACCGCTGATCCGGACACAAGTGCTGCCCATTGTTCAAAAATTCAGCCCTGATACCTATACCTCCGGTTACAGTATATTGGGCGGGGCGATTATTCTAGCTATTATGATTCTGCCGACTATTATCAATATATCCGAAAATGCCATACGTGCGGTCCCCTCAGAATATAAGCATGGGTCCTTAGCCTTAGGGGCATCTCACTTTGAAACCATCAGCAAGGTGCTTATTCCTGCAGCCAGATCGGGAATTATTGCATCGGTAGTATTGGGGATGGGAAGAGCAGTAGGAGAAACCATGGCAGTCATTTTGATCACGGGGAATATGCCAAGAGTACCAGGGGGCATTCTAGATTCAGTAGCGACCATGACGGGGACTATTGCCATGGAAATGGGATATGCAACGCCGACCCATCAAAAGGCATTGTTTGCCACCGGAATTATACTTTTTCTTTTTATTATGACCTTGAATATATCAGCTACTGCGATCACAAGGAAACTGGGAGGAGAGTAGGATATGATGAATTTGAATGTAAATACGGAAAGTACTCCAAATATTGCCTCGAAAAAATGGATTGCAGGCAGTACAAAGAAAAAGATCAATATAGGGGAGAAACTGGCCTATATAGGGATTTATCTTGCTGCCATACTAACAATTTGTGCTTTGGTTTCGATTATAGGTTATGTTTTGCTGAACGGGTTAAAATATATCGATCTTGATTTCTTTACACAAGAACCCAGCAGCATGGGAAGACAGGGCGGAATTTATTCTATTATCATTGGAACGATTTATTTAACACTGGTAGCTGTTGCTATTGCCACTCCCATTGGTGTTGCTGCAGCGATTTACCTTACAGAATATGCAAAAGAAACGAAGTTGGTAAAGCTGATTCGATTTGGTACAGAGACATTAGCAGGAATTCCCTCCATTATATTTGGATTGTTTGGATTCGTTTTCTTTGTAATCTTTTGGGGGTTCAGATGGTCGATACTTTCCGGTGGATTAACTCTGGCAATGATGATTTTGCCAACACTGGTTCGTGCAACCGAGGAATCTATAAAGACTGTTCCACAGGCTTATCGTGAAGGCAGCTTTGCCCTGGGAGCAACAAAGCTGCAAACCATTGTAAAGGTGGTTTTGCCCAGCAGTATATCCGGAATTCTGACAGGACTTATCCTGGGAATCGGAAGAGCTATTGGTGAAACTGCCGCTGTCATGCTGACAGCAGGCAGCTCATTAGGCGTTCCCAAAACCCTGATGGACCCGGCAAGAACCATGGCGGTACACACCTATATACTGGCGTCGGAGGGTTTATCCAAGGAAAAGACCTTTGCAACAGCTACGGTTTTAATATTGCTCGTGTTATTTATTAACTTTATGGCGAATATGACTGCCAACCGGTATATGAAAAAAACAAAGGTAGAAGCATAAACTTAGACTTTCCTGTTTAAAATCAAAAAGACTGCGGAATTCCGCAGTCTTTTTGATTATTGATTTGAAAAGTTAAAACGGTTCATCATACCGCCGCCAAAGCCGCCGCGAATACCGGATCTATTTAAGAAGCCTCCCCGGCACTGTCCAAAGCCCATGCCATTGAATGCAAAACCATTTTCCTCATGATATTTTTCCATTGCATCCAAGCGCTCATTAAACTGCTTTGCATCCTCAGCAGTAATGATGCCTTCTTCGACTGCCTGCGTTATCTGATCCTTTTTCCACTGAATCATGTCCTTAAACCATTGTGGGGTTTCTTTTGTTTCAGCTGCAAAGGCTGCAGTAGCAAATAAAGCAACCAATAGAGCAACCACCGTCAAACTAAGTACTAATTTTTTCATTGCGTATTCCTCCTTCAATGATAGGATTTTGTTTACAAAGTCATTATAGAAAAAGAATGTGGAGGAATTATGAAGAAAGAAAATTTATTAGAAATTTTTCTGTTATTTTATTGCTTCATAAAATCTTCATATTGTTTTGATAGAATAAATTACTTTACAAAGTAGGCTTGATCGTGGAAAAATGAATTAAGAGGCTTTAGAGGAGGATCTGATAGATGAAAGAGCAAAAAATCAGGATATTGCTTGTGGAGGATGAAGAAAAGATTTTGCAGGTGCTGGAGGCCTATTTAAATAAAGAAGGATATGAAGTGATTAAGGCAACTGATGGCCTGAAAGCCTTGGAAATTTTTAAGACAGAGGAAATACACCTTTTAATATTAGATCTAATGCTGCCGAAGCTGTCCGGGGAAGAGGTTTGCAGACAAATTAGAGAGTTTTCCGTTGTGCCGATTATCATGGTAACGGCTAAAACTGAAGAAGATGATACGCTGGAGGGTTTGGCAATTGGCGCCGATGATTATGTAACAAAACCCTTTAGTCCCCGGGAGGTGGTTGGACGTGTTAAAGCTCTCCTTCGGAGAAGCTATCGAGATTATCAGCCTGTGGCACAGCTGCTTCAATTCAATAACGGAGAATTGGAAATAGATGCTGATCGGGTAGAAGTCAAAGTAAGAGGGGAAAGTGTGAATTTAACTCCCAATGAATTTAAGCTTCTCATGGTTTTATTATCTCATCCGGGGCAGGTTTTTTCGAGAGAACAGTTGGTAGAAAGGGCTTTTGGCTTTGATTATGACGGTTTTGACAGAACCATTGATACCCATATAAAAAATATACGGCAAAAGATTGAGAGAGATCCTAAAAGCCCTGTCTATATTCAAACAGTATATGGAATGGGATACAAGTTTGGAGGAATACGATGAAAACTTCCATAGGAATAAAATTAGCATCCGGTTTTCTGTTGACCGCTGTTTTATCCATAGTGACTGCTGGACTTATTTCGAATTATATGATTGACAAGCGGTTTAATCAATATTTAAAACGAAGTCACGAAAATAGAATACAGAAGGTTGTAAAAACAGTGGAAGACTTATACAGCAGCAGTGAGGGCTTCGCTAAGCTTGATCCCTTTGAAATGAGGCGATATGCTGTACTGGAGGATCTGTACATCGAGATCCGGGATAGAGAAGGGAAAACAATTTTTTCGTCAGGACAAGGCCATTTGATCCATAAAAAGGGTATGGGAAATATGATGGGGCCTATGATGGGGCGAAGAATGACGGACCGGGTAGGGGAATATATTGAAGAAAAACACTCCCTTAAGCATGAAAGCGTTATAATAGGGACGATCCATATCGGCTATTTTGGAAGCTGGAATCTCACGGAGGGCGACATTGGTTTTAAAAATACACTAAATCAGGCCTTCGCCTTGTCCGTTGCCATCGCTTTGCTGCTCGGGCTTACCATCAGTATTATCCTTTCAAAGCAGATGACCACTCCTTTAGTTAGCATTACGAAGGCGGCCAATGAAATGAAAAATGGAAATCTGAATATCCGTGCAGAGGGTACAGTAAACACTTTAGAGATCGAACAGCTGGCAAGAGCTATTAATTATCTGGCGGAGAGCCTTCAGCAGCAGGATATGATGCGAAAACGTCTTACCACAGACATGGCACACGAAATCAGGACACCCCTGACAACCCTTCAAAGCCATATTGAAGCGATGATGGATGGTATCTGGGAGCCTACCGTAGAAAGGTTTGAAAGCTGCCATGAAGAAGTACTGCGCTTGAAGAAAATGTCAGACAGTCTGCAGGACCTGGCTAAACTGGAACAAGCAGCCTATCCGTTAAACAAAAGCACTTTTGATTTGTCAAAGCTGTTGGATAAAATAATTGCAGCTTTTCAAGCACAAGCCCGGAAGAAAAGTATCCGGCTGCTTTCTAATATTGAGCCAGGGCTTATCGTAGAGATGGATCAGGATAAGGTTAAACAGATTTTGCATAATTTGCTGTCCAATGCCTACAAATATTCAGAGGAAAAGGCTAGTATTGAAATAGGATTAGAGCGGGATTCCCATAATATTGTCCTGACGGTTAGGGATCAGGGTGCAGGAATTGATCCTAAGGACTTGCCCTATATCTTTGAACGTTTTTATCGTGGGGATCTGTCCCGGAATCGAGGGACTGGGGGTGCAGGTATTGGCCTAACGATTGTAAAAGGCTTAGTGGATGCCCATGGAGGCCGTATTACTGTAGAGAGTGAAAGGGGAAAAGGAAGCAGTTTTAAGGTATTTTTCCCTATAGAAATATTGCTTCACCATGAAAAAACATAAAATAAATCCTTAAGCTTTGGGCTTCAGGATTTATTTTTTAGCCAATAACGTAGAATCAGCTTTGTAATATTAGCCCGCCTGTTCACCCAGTGGCTCCTGCAGATCAAAGCTTTCTGAGGAGCTCACCACCTGTATGAAAGCGTCTACGATTAAAGGATCAAACTGTGTGCCGGACATCCTTTGGATCTCTTCCAGTGCAGCGGCAGTAGAAGAAGGGGACTTATAGGGTCTGCGGCTGGTCATTGCATCAAAGGCATCGGCTACAGCGATAACCCGGGCGCCCAGAGGGATAGAATCACCGGAAATTTTTAAAGGATAACCCTTACCATTGAACCATTCATGATGATGACGAATCATTTGCTTAATATCTTTAAATTCTTCTATCATATCCAGAATTTTAAAGCCGATTTCCGGGTGCTGTTGAATATAGGAGAACTCTTCTTCTGTCAGTTTTCCCGGTTTATTTAGAATGGATTCTGGTATCCCGATTTTTCCAATGTCATGAATGAGCGCAGCAGTTTCTATCTCTTTGGCATTCGCTAATCCTAAGCTGTTTGCAATCATGAGGCTGTATTTGGCTACCCTCTCTGAGTGTCCCTTGGTGTAAGGATCTTTTACCTCAATGGTGGTCACCAAAGCTTCAATCGTTTGCAAATAACTATTCTGCAGCTGAGAAATTTTAGACAATATGCTGTGGGAAAGCTGATTAACGCTAAGAGATAGACTCTGTATTTCATCTTCACCGATTACATCCAGCTTTTGTGTATAGTTGCCCTCTGCTATTAATTTTATACCTTCTACAACATTGTTGAAGCGGTTTGAAAAGCCTCTGGAGAAGGAACGAATAGCTATAGTACAGAGGATGACAGAAGCAAAGATCAATAGGGAGATATTCAGGAATAACCTGGACTTTAAATGATTAATCGGAGAAACGTCAAGGGTAACCTTATAAGAAGCTAAATACTGCCCATTTTCATCAAAAAAGTCGTGCATAAAATAAATTGTATTCTCATTTAAAAAATGGTGATGACTATTCTCTAATTGTTCAAAAGTAAGCTGAATCGATGACGAATTGCCAATATATTCAATCAAAGGGGATAAGAAATCTTCATCCAATTTTCTCCCCAGCAGCAGAGATCCTGCAGGAGCTTTTGTTCCAGCATTATTCGTAATAGGGGCGATTGAGAACATATAGATTTCCCCATTTAGGAACCGTAAAAAGGCTGTAGCAGATGAATTGGGTACTGCAACAGAAGCCGAAATTTCATGGAGCTGCTGCGCTGATATTTCATCGCTATACATTTGGGATAAGTGGCTTTTATCCAGATTTAAATATACGGCGTCGATATCGAAAGGGGATTCAAAGAGATACTGGGAGATATTTTCCATCAGCCAGGTTCGATCCTGTCTTTCAATAGCTTCTAGTACATCATCCCAATACGCATATTCAATGGTTTTCTCCTGCAGTTCCATTAATCTTCTATGTAAGTATACTTCTATGGTCTGAGATTTCTCGTTCACTAAGCTGTCGATGCTGTCATGCTGAAAAGTACTAAGGGGCAGCATGATGAGCAGAATACTAAAAATACCGGCAGTAATAATACTAAGAATCGTTCCAAAGAGATATTTGCTGGTTAACTTCATGGGACACCTCAATAATTATAATAAAAGCTATAAAATTATTATAACATATCCTGGAAGCGATGAGTAGAAAAAGTAGAAACATGTCGAAATATTTCTATAAATGAAAAAATAAGGAGATTCATAGGTTAAACTTCAAAGACCGTTGTTTTAAACCGCCATCTGTCGATTAAAAAAAGAAGCCTAAAGGTTTAATGGTCGGAAAAAAAGTGTATGAATAAAGTAAAGGTTAAAGTAGCGGAATCATAAAGAGAGAATGAGAAAATATTAGGGGGGAGAAAAAATGATCGTTAAAAACTATATGCTAAGGAGAGAGGATTTGCTGGTTCTGGACGTATCCCAAAGAATTCAGGATGCTTTAAGTCTCATTGTAGCTGACGGACACCTATCTCTGCCGGTGGTAGAGGGTGATCATTTCAAAGGCTGTTTATCTATCTACTATATTTATAAAAAATACTACGAGAAGGATGGGGAGGAACGGAAAGCATTTTTGGACAGCTTTGTGGGGGACCACTATCGAAAGGATATACCAACCCTAACCGTAAAGAATATTGTGGAGGATGCCTCTATTCTATTTGCCAATGAAAATATTCCTTTTGTACCTGTTGTAAATGATCAGCAGCATCTGCTGGGGATTGTAACTCAGAAATCAATTTTTCAATCCTTTAGCAAATTGATGGGTTACGGCAGAGGTGTTCGTTTAACTATCCACACTCCGGATGTAAAGGGGAGGATTTCCAGATTAGCTAAGGCAATTAAAAAAGGAGACGGAAATATTATCAGTCTGGCTGTCAATGATCCGGAATCTAAGCTAGGAGTCAAAGAAATCATTCTAAGATTAGATGGTGAGAATATGGAAAAGATTAAAAGCAATATCGAAAAGGAAGGCTTTAAGATCATCGAAATAGAGTAGGCACTATGCAGCTAGGACACAAGGCCCATAAATTGGAAGACCATTGAAAATAAGGAAAGGCCGTACTATAATAGGTGTATAGTGTAAATACGGAGGCATTTTCGATGATAAAGGACATAACTTTAGAGGAGCATATTATAAGACGAAAAAGAATACCGATTCTCATAGAGAGCAAAGAGTGGCGAAATCTCTTTGAAGAAAATTCCACGAAACAAATGCGAAAAATTTCTAAGGAATTAGAAGCGATGATCTCAGAAGAAAAATCAGCTGCACAGCTCCTGCGAAACTGCCAGAGGCAGAAAAAGATATTTATGGAAAGAATCCTTAGACTTTCAGATGAAGTAAACTCCGGGGATAATCCGGTGGCCTTGGAGCAGTTGGAGGCTACTAAAAGAGGCATAATTGATATCAATCAGCAAATGGAAGAATTGCAGTTCAAACTGGACACACTTCCTAAGGAGATTGATCGTCTCAACCTGGAACTACTGAAAGAAACAGTGGGCATTGCTTATGAAGATATCCGCATTAGCGGTCAAAAACTGCCTAAATTGACAGAAGAAATCCTTCAACTAAGGCAAAGCCTCACAGAAAAATGGGAGGAAAAAATTCAAACGGAAACCCGTGTTCAAGAGTTGTACTCCTATTTACACAATACCTTAGGTCACGAAGAGACCGATAAACTGGATAAACAATTTCTATAAAGTACGCGTGAGCGTACTTTTGTTGTAAGAGAATGCAATATAGTGATATAGATTTACGCGTCTACAATAAAATGTTGTTTTGTAGGGGCAGACCTGCGTGTCTGCCCGCTTTTTCGGGACGACACATAGGTCGCCCCCTACATTTATCTTTCATTTTACTGGCGTAAATCTATAGAATCTTTTACGAGTAAAAAGGAATTTATAAGAAAAAATAGAAATATAGGATGGGACGTAGGGTATCAATCTGCCCCGAAAAAGTTTGTCCCATAAGGGAGTTATAAAATAAATGATTAAGGGTATAGGTATTGATATCATTGAGGTGGAGAGAATAAAAAGTGCCTTAGGCAGGAATAGCAAATTTCTCCAAAGAATTTTCACAGAAAAGGAAATAAAATACTTTGAAGAAAACAATTTTCAGGCTGTTTCCATAGCCGGAAATTTTGCGGCTAAGGAAGCCGTTGTAAAAGCCCTTGGAACCGGCTTGAGGGGTTTTTCGTGGAATCAGTTGGAAATACAAAGAGATTCTTTAGGAAAGCCAATGGTAATACTGTATGGACAAGCAAAAAGTATTGCCGAGGCATTGAAAATTCATGAAATACTAATTACCATTTCCCACAGCAGAAGTTATGCAGTTGCACAAGCCATAGCGTTAGGGAATCTACAGCATATAAAGGGGAGCGTTGAAAATTATGAAAATTGTAAGTAACACACAGATGAAGCAGCTGGATCGTATGACCATTGAACAATATGGGATTCCGGGCATACTGCTTATGGAAAATGCAGGAATTGCCGTTTTTCACGAGGTATATCATCATCTTCAGATGATGGGAGGCAAGCAGGTAGCTGTTGTCTGTGGACGGGGGAATAATGGCGGAGATGGCTTTGTTGTGGCAAGACAGTTGTTTCAGCATAATATCAAAGTAAAGGTTTTCATTTCAGGCAACCCTGCTGTAATCGGTGGAGATGCAAAAACAAATCTGGAAATATTAAAGCGTCTGGAGGTTCCTATTGAAGTAATATCTCCTGGTGAAAATAAGAATGTTTTTTTAGGTCAACTGAAGCAATATGATTTAATTGTAGATGCAATTTTTGGCATTGGACTGGACCGAAATGTTGATGAATTCATCGGCCGTGTTATAGAAACCATTAATGAAGCTGAAAAGACGGTAGTTTCCATTGATATTCCTTCCGGAGTGAATGCGGCTGATGGCAGTATTTGCGGCACTGCAGTGAAGGCCCACAAAACCATAGTATTTCAATTGCCAAAATTGGGGAACATAAATTATCCAGGAAGTTACTATACCGGAGAAATGATTGTTAAAAATATTGGAATTCCCCAGGAAGCAATCATCTCCCTAAACCCGCGGATACAGATGATTACCACCGATTGGGTCAAATCAATACTGCCGAAGCGGAAGGCGGATACTCATAAAGGCGATTATGGAAGAGTCTATATTGTTGCCGGCTCCACAGGCATGACAGGGGCTGCAATGCTTACCTGCGAGGCAGTATTGAGAAGCGGTGCAGGCTTGGTAAAGGTTGCTATCCCTCAAAGCTTGAACAATATTATGGAAGTCCGGTTGACAGAGGCCATAACGGTACCATTGCCAGAGCTTAAAAAAGGCGTTGTTGGAATTAGTGATATAGAAAAAATCATGAAAACCATGAGTCAAAGCGATGCAGTTGCTGTAGGACCGGGAAGCGGCCAAAGCCGTGAATTGGAAGAAGTTTTGAGAAATATATTTGAAAATTCCACTACCCCTATTGTCTTAGATGCCGACGCTCTGAACTCACTGGCCAACAGAAAAGAACTGCTGAAACTGCTGAAAGGTCCTGCAGTACTAACCCCTCATCCAATGGAGATGGCGCGATTGACCCAAATTGCAGTAGAGGACATTCAAAAAAATCGGGTTGAAATAGCCGGGGAATTTGCACAAAAATGGAACGTAATTGTTGTATTGAAGGGAGCTAGAACTGTTGTTGCAGCACCATCTGGTGAAATCTTTATCAATACTACAGGTAATCCGGGTATGGCAACAGCCGGAAGCGGAGATGTACTAACCGGCATTATTACAGGTTTTATAGCACAAGGAATTGAACCGGTTTCAGCTACTGCAGCTGCTGTATATATACACGGCTTAGCCGGTGATATGGCTGCCGGAGATATTGGAGAATATGGAATGATGGCTGGAGATATTGTGACCCATCTGCCCCATGCACTAAAGAAGATTGTGGGTAAGTAAAGGAGGTGCTTCCATGAAAGCAAAGGATATTATGAACCGCCGGATTATCACCGTGAAGGAAGAAATGACGGTAGACGAAACCGCAAGGATTCTGCTGGAAAACAAAATAAGTGGAGTCCCGGTAGTGGATGACCAAAATCAAGTTATTGGAATTGTTTCAGAAACGGATTTGATTTATCGTGAAAAGCATCTGCATATTCCAAGCTTTATTTCAATTCTGGACGGTGTTATTTTTCTGGAAAGTACTAAGGAATTAGAGCACCAGGTAAGAAAAATGGCAGCTTATAAGGTTAGGGATGTTATGACCAGGAAGGTGCTTACCATCCAAGAGGATACGGAACTGGAAGACATTGTAGATATTATTGTTGAGAAGAGGATTAATCGGCTTCCTGTGGTAGATCAAGAAGGGAAGCTGGTAGGAATTGTTACCCGGTCAGATATTTTGAGACATATAATTTAAAAAACAACGTAAAGATGATATAAGAATCTTTACGTTGGAGGTATTTTTCATGAGAAGCTATAAAGTCATGCTGTTGTTTCTCATATTACTGGCATTGACTATATCAGGCTGTGCCCCGAAAAGCGATGAGCAGATCTATTATGAATCACAGAGGCTTTTGAATAAAATAGAGAGCTATTTTTGTGAAGCGCAAATAACTGTGATTGGCAATAAGGATCCTCAGCACTATAAGATGCGTCAGTGGTTTAGAAAGCCTGATCAATATAGGCTGGAAGTGTTGGAACCTGAAGAACTAAAAGGAAACATCACCTTATCAGACGGTAAGCGGGCTTGGATTTATCATCCAGGAATCGAGGAAACCTGGGTGATGGAGGATTTCAGGAATTCAGAAAAACAAAACATGTTTCTAGGCTACTTTATAAAAAACACTTTGGAAACGGAGCAAGTAACGCTAAATAGAGAGAAAATAAACAACAAGGTATATCTGGTCATTGATACCATGATTCCAGGCAACCATGTTTATTTCCATATGGAAAAGCTATGGTTTGATATAGAAACCATGGAGCCTCATCGGCTACAGGTTCTAGATTCAGAACATCGGGTACGTATTGATGTTCGCTACGAGAATTTTGAGTATAATCCAAAGCTGGAGGACAATCTGTTCAGAATTTCCGGATCAAGCAGTTCATAGGGGACGTATAGAATGTAAATATACAGAACGATCCCTATAAAGGGCAGTATTTGTAGGGAACGGCCTCTGTGCCGTTCCGTATGAGTCAATTCTGCCTCTATCTAGCAGAATATATGGGGATTGTCAACGGAAAATGATGAAATGGGACGAATGAGGAGGAAACAAAAGTGATTGCATTAGAAAAAACAAGACCTGTATGGATCGAAGTAAATTTAGATCATTTGGCTCACAATATGAAAGAAGTAAGAAAAGCTGTAAAGACAGGAGTTTTGGTTACTGCTGTGATTAAGGCCGATGGATATGGGCATGGAGCTGTAGAAATTGCAGATACGCTGCTGAAAAATGGCGCAGACCGTTTAGCTGTAGCTACCCTTTCCGAGGCTATTGAGCTGAGGCGGGTTTATGAAGAGGTTCCTATTTTAGTAATGGGGTATACACCCGAAAGTTGTGCTGAAGAGGTTGTGAAAAATAACATCATCCAGACGGTCTATTCCTTTGAACAGGCGGAGGGCTTTTCTAAAGCAGCTCAATTATTTGAAAAAGAAGCAGTTCTTCATATAAAAGTAGATACAGGAATGAGCAGACTCGGTTTTCAGCCAGATATTACCACTGTAGAAGCCATAAAAAAAATTGCAGAACTGCCGAATATAAAAATAGAAGGCATATTCACCCACTTTGCTGTAGCTGATGAAAAGGATAAAAGCTTTACCAACCAGCAATATTCAAAATTTATGGAGCTAGTTGAAAGATTGAATATGGATGGTGTTAGAATACCTATCCAACACTGTTCTAACAGCGCGGCAATTATTGATTTGCAGCACTATAATCTGGATATGGTGCGGGCAGGAATTATGCTCTATGGACTCTATCCCTCCGATGAGGTTAATAAGGAGGAGGTAAAGCTAAAGCAAGTAATGGCATTAAAGGCTAAGATATCCCATCTGAAGGAGCTCGGACCAGGGATTGGTGTGAGTTATGGTTTAAAGCATGTCACTGCCGGTAAGGCGAAAATTGCAACGCTGCCCATAGGTTACGCCGATGGATTTACGAGAATGTTGTCGGGAAAAGCAGAGGTGCTTGTAAAAGGCAATAGAGTTCCAGTGATTGGAAGAATTTGCATGGATCAATGTATGATTGATGTAACCGGTATTGACGATCTTCATAGAGGAGATGTAGTAACCATAATCGGAAGAGAAGGAGAGCAGGAGATTTCCATAGACGAAGTTGCAGCGAAACTGGGAACCATTAATTATGAGGTAGTTTGCATGATGGGCAAGCGAATCCCCCGTGTGTATATTCGTAAGGGCGAGGTTATTAAAATTAAGGATTATTTGCTGGAGTAAAAAGAAAGTGAAAACTTTCTAAGTAGGGTATAAAAAGGTAGTCATATTGACACACTTATAATGAATAGTATATAATTGGATATATATTTTTGTATATACTATAGTGGATGATTCTGTCTTAATATAAAGTATTTTTATTTTTGGTACTTTTTTGGAGGTGTTTCTGTGGCTGAGTCTAAGCGGATTATTATAAGCTTGCCGGACAGTTTGTTGAGAGAAGTAGATGATATTGTGGAAGTGGAGAAACGAAATCGAAGTGAATGCATCCGTGAGGCTATGCGGCTGTACATTCGGGAAAGAAAAAAGATCCAAATTCGTGAAACCATGAAGAAGGGCTACAGGGAGATGGGCGCGATCAATTTAGCCTTAGCTGAAACAGGAATACATTCGGATTTTCAAACACTCGAAGGCTATGTAGCAAAGCTAGCGGAGTGTGAGTAGCGTGATTGTAAAAAGAGGCGATATTTTTTATGCAGATCTCAGTCCTGTGATTGGTTCAGAACAAGGCGGCGTTAGACCTGTTCTCATTGTTCAGAATGATGTTGGTAATAAATACAGCCCTACGGTGATCGTAGCGGCGATTACTTCTCAGATCAATAAGGCAAAGCTACCTACGCATTTAGAAATAAGTGCCACAGAGTATGGGCTGTCAAAGGACTCGGTTGTGCTGTTGGAGCAAATCAGAACTATTGACAAGAAAAGACTTCGGGAAAAGTTGGGACATTTGGATGAAGAGATGATGCATAAGGTGGATGAGGCCTTGTCTATCAGCTTTGGGTTAGTGGACTTTTAAGACGGTATAAAAACCGTCTTTTATTATTTTTGTTGTATTTTTGGATATATTTGTAATGAAAAAATAATATTGCCTGTGAAATATAGTAAGCCTTTCTAGAGGTTTTATGATAAAATAGACTTAGATTTCGTCATTCTGCACCATGGTTTGATAGAATACTTTATATTTCCCAGGCAATAGACAAAGGAGGAATAAGGATGTGGAAAAATTTAAGAAATAGCAAACTGTACGTAGCTGTATTAGGGGTATTTGTTCTAACTGTTGTTTTTGCTCAAGTGGGTAAGGCCGGTTATTTTGAACCGGGTACCAAGGAAGATCCAATCGTAACCCAGACATATGTGGAAAAGAGAAATGAACAGCTTCGTTATTACATAGATCAAAAAATTGAAGAATTGAACAGTAAACTGAATCAAACACAAGCTAATCAATTCTTTCAGGTAATAGAAGTGCAAAAAGGTCAAAAGGTTATTTGCAGAGCCAGCACAGAATTGATTGTACGTTCAGGACAAGCAAAAGCTATTGCCAGTAGTGCCGGCGGGTTATCCAACCTAATTTCAGGAAAAGATCTAAAATCCGGTGAGATTGTGCCAATGAACCAGTTGATCCTAGTGCCGAGGGATGATGGAAGAGGATTAGATGTTACAGCGGATAAGACCTTTATTCTTATTAAAGGCGGTTACGATATCAAATAATATGATTGTTTGGAGAGAATAGCATGGCCAGTATAAATCAAATGTTGAAAAATGTAGCAAAAGATACAGTTTATTATACGGCTGCAAAGGTTGTAGCAGGCTTGATGGGAATTCTATCTGTCAAGCTTTTTACAAGTCTTTTTGCACCGGATGTATTCGGGGATTATTCCATTGTCAGCACAACAGTGAATATGCTGTTGATGATTGTATTTGGCTGGCTGTTTCACTCAGCAATTCGCTTTTCTCAGGAATATCAAGCGGTGGAGGAAAAAAAGAAATTTTACTCTACCCTGTTTTTGTGTTCGGCAGCAGTTTCCGTCCTGACGGTTTTTATCGGAGGGTTTCTGCTTTTCTTTCTGCAAAACAGCATTGATAAAGGTTTGACAATCTTGATTTTGGGTGGCATACTATTTCTAGGCACCCAGAGCAATGCTTTAATTCTGTTTAATCTGCTTCGGGCTGAACGTATGAGCAGGCTTTATTCTTTGCTGACCATAGGCTACAGTGTCTTAAAACTGGCAGTGATCTATGTGATGGCCAGGGCTTTGGGCTTTGGGGCAGACAGTATTTTCTGGAGTGGAGCCCTATTGGATGTAGCTGTGATTACCGCTATGGCTTATAAACTTCAAATATGGAAATACTTTGACAAAGACAGCTTTGCACCGCAGTTGCTTAGACGGTTTTTCTCCTATGGCTCTCCACTCATAGGAGTATCGATTACCACTTGGATCCTATCAGCCTCGGATAAGTATGTTATAAAAATATATCGTACTTCTGCAGAGGTAGGGATCTACTCCATCAGCTACAGCTTAGTAGCAGCAGGCTTTACACTGGTCAATACCTCTTTAATGCTGGGGTTATACCCTATTATTTTGAAGACATGGAAAGAGCATGGGAAAAAAGGTACTGAGGAACTCATGGGGAAAATACTCCGGTACTATTTGATTATGACGATACCTGCCTTTGTGGGATTAAGTGTCCTTGCGCTGCCGGCCCTTACAGTATTGTCATCACCGGATTATATCAGTGGATATACCGTTATCCCCTGGGTTGCACTAGGGCTTCTCTTCCAAGGATTGACGGAATATGTAACCAAGGTTTGGGAGCTTCAGGAGAATACGAAGACCATCTTTTATTTAATGATTGTAGCAGCAATCGTGAATATACTGCTAAATATTGTGATGGTGCCTTATTATGGGTTTTACGCTGCGGCCATTACCACAGCTGCATCTTACTTGATTTACCTTATATTGGCATTGGGCCTGTCTCATAAAATATTTGCATGGAAGATATCTTTGAAGTCTATGGGCAGGATTGCCATAGCTTCATTTATGATGGCGGGAGTTCTGCAGGTGTTTTTGCAGTGGATACATCGAAGTACCCTGCATCTGATCTTAGGGATCCTATTTGGGGTAGTCGTTTACTTCATTGCCTTGATTCTTGTTGGAGAGTTAAAGGATGAAATCGTCCAGATTCAGGGAGTTTTGAAAAGACGGAGGAATGAATATGAAGATTATTGATGAACGTGGGAGACTATTTTGCCTGATAAATATAGTGGATCTGGCACTGCTGTTGGTTATGGTGCTGTTTGCCGGCGGAGTCTATTATAAGCTGGTAGCCCAAAAATCTATCACTAACAGCGGCCACGCAGAACAGGAGATTCTAGTTACAATAAAATACACACCATTAGATGCAGATGAATTAAGGGGTATAGCTAAGGGAGATCAATTGGTAGCCAATAATGCACTTCAGCCAATTTTCGTAGATAGGGTAGAAATAAGAGCTGAAAAGGCAATGCTGGAAAAGGATGGCGTGCTAACCGTGGCAGAACACCCTTATGAACAGAGCTTATATATTACCATTAAGGGGAAAGCCTCCATTACGGATGCCAATATACACATGGCCAATCAAATTGTTAAGATTGGAAGGGAATTTTTCTTAAAGACCCTTACTACAGAATGGAAGGGAACCGTAACCAGTATTGAAATGAAGTAAAGGAGATCAGGATATGGATGTAATCAGTAGAATCGTACAAGAAAGCTTAATTTTTCGCTGCATCCAATGGCTGCTTTCTGCTTATGAGCACAGCAGCTTTCGTCGTATCATGGATGTACTGGGCATTTCTTTTGAGAACAGCGGCGTCTTTAACCGGTTTTTAGGAAAGGGAAACAGGGAGTCGGTTTACAGGCACTCTTTACTATATAAATTTCTGACATGGGTCATTGAATGTCTGGACAGGTTCTTTCATAGGATTTCTAAGCTGTACAAGCAGGCTGAGCCTTCAAGCTTTCTGCTTGGGGGATTAAAACAACTGTGGATAGAGATGGAGACCCAGCCTATGAAAAGCGGATGGGTTTTGATCCTTGGATTCAGTATTGGGTTTTTACTGCTGCGATTTAGCCTGAAGGCAGCAGTGGTTTTAGCAGCCGCCAATGGAATATTATTTATATTTTCCGGACAAAAGGCAAAATTGAAGGATATTCTATCGGGGAGTATGCTTTATCGGCTCTATCAATACTTTTTAGATGAAGACGGGTGGTTATAGCATGAGGAAAATAGGAACAGCTTTTTTATGGGCAGGAGGCCTGGCTTTAGGGGCTATGGCTGCAACCCTAGGGATAAAATATGCCTTTGCTTTCGCTATTTTATTAGTTGCACCGATTGCTTTGATTATAAAGCCGGAGCGTGGATTAAATCTATTGGCTGCTTATGCAGTGATTGATTTTATATTTCGGACAAGGGGCGGAATGTTGTCGGGTGTCTGGGATGAGTTGTTGTTCATTATGATGATTGCTGTATTCTTCCTTCATTTATTGATCAATAACAAGGGATTTCCCATAAAACTGACACCACTGGACGTGCCGATTTTTGTGTTTTTTGGCATCAGCGTGTTTTTACTGCTGGTAAACTCGCCGGAGCTCCATGTAGCGTTAGAAGGAATACGGGTAATTTTACAGTATATTCTTTGGTACTTTGTGGCTATAAATATCATCAAAGATCGTAATGCAGTGAGGAAATTACTACTGGTTTTAATTGTCATTGCCGTGTTTTTATCCCTACACGGTATTTACCAGTATATTATTGGTGTTGAAATCCCAACGACCTGGTATGATTCTAAGTATGAAACCAGTATGCGTACCAGAGTATTCTCTATTATCGGCAGTCCTAACATTTTAGGCAGTTTGTTGGTCCTGATGCTGCCCATTACTCTTTCTTTCGTATTAAACGAGAGAGGCTGGCTTAGAAAACTGGTTTACTTAGGTGGGATGGGTGCTATGGCGTTATGTCTTGTATTTACATTTTCAAGGGGTGCCTGGCTGGCCTTTGCCTTATCTGCGGTGATCTATACGATGCTGAAGGATAAACGGCTGATTGTGCCGATGGTATTGGGAGTGGTGGTACTGTTGATTGCAGTGCCTCAAATTGGCGATCGGATCGCTTATATGCTTAGTCCGGAATATATGGTAAGCAGTGCCCGCGGCGGAAGAATTGCACGATGGACTGCAGCTTTAGAGGCGGTGAAAACCAGTCCTATCTTTGGTGTGGGGTTAGGCCGTTATGGTGGTGCTGTTGCCATGCGGTATATACCAGGGTCCTTTTATGCAGATAACTTTTATTTGAAAACAGCAGCTGAGATGGGGATCATCGGTTTATCCGGTTTTATTTATCTGCTGTATCGGGGCTGTATTGAATCCTTAAGAACCATACGGGAACTTAAGGATCCGAAACTATATAATATGGCTGTGGGGATATTCACCGGCTTGTTGGGTATATTGGCCCAAAATGCCGTAGAAAATGTATTTGAAGTGCCAATGATGGCAACCTATTTCTGGCTTTTGGTAGCGGGGATTCTTTCCTTGCGATATGTTGAGGCAGGGTCACAGTGTGAGGTGAAATAATATGGAGTACAGGAATATACCCCGTAAGGTTATTTGTATTTCATCGATTGATTGGTTTCCAATACCTACAAGGAAACAACAGGTAATGTCCAGACTGCCGAAGGACTATGACGTTTTATATATCGAACCGCCCATTACATTAATTTCACCCTTAAAGGATCGGGGCATGACCTTTAAGCTGACAGAGTTTTTAAAGGGAACCAAAAAGGTAAAGGAAAATATCACCGTATATTGTCCGCCGCCTATACTTCCCTTTGGGAATATGTATCCCTGGATCAATCGGTTGAATCAATGGTGGCAGTCCTTATTTATCAAAAGGGTTATGAAAGAAAACAATATGAACAATCCTCTGATCTGGACCTATATGCCAAACAGCCTAGAATTAGTAAAAAGACTGGAGTATCAGGCTTTGATTTATGATTGTGTGGATGAGCATTCAGAGTATAAGGGCTTTATCCGTAAGGAAGCACTGCTGGAAATGGAGAAGGCCTTGGCAGAAAGCTGTGATTTGGTTTTCGTCACAGCCGAAGGTTTATATGAATCGAAGCGGGGCTATAATCCTCATACCTACTGTATTCCTAACGGCGTCAATTTTGAACTGTTTAATGCAGTGGATCAGGAGCATACAGCGATAGCTGAAGAGATAGAGCATTTGCAAAAACCTATTATCGGATTTGTAGGTGTGATACAAGAATGGATTGATTTAAAACTAATTCATCGTATCGCTAAGGAAAACCCTGACGGAACTGTGCTGATGGTAGGACCTGTCGGTGCGGGTATTGATGTAGAACCATTAAAATCCTTGCCCAATGTATGCTTTGTAGGCGGGAAAAAGCCGGAGGAACTCCCTCATTATATCAAGGCTTTTGATGTTTGCATCAATCCTTTCCGCAAATCGAATTTAACTAAAAATGTTAGCCCGTTAAAATTTTATGAATACCTGGCTACGGGGAAACCTATTGTGACAGTGGATATGCCAGCGGTTCAGTCTTTTGGAGATTGTGTGATGATCTCAAAGGATGAGGATGAATTTTTGGAAAATATAGGTCAGGCATTAAGGCAGGATAATGATGGTTTAAAGCAAAAACGAATCGAGAAGGGCAGAGAATCTTCTTGGGACAAAAAAGTAGTAGAGATACTTCAAATCATTGATGAAAGGTTGGGAGGAAAAAAACATGGAAAATAGAAATCAGGTAGCCGTATTCGGCCTTGGGTTTGTAGGACTGCCTTTAGCACTAAGCTTTGCCATGAGAGGTGCAAAAGTTGTAGGCGTAGATATTGATACACACTTGATTGAGGAGTTAAATCAGGGTGTTACCCATCACTTAGAAGCATACCAAGGTGAAACCATTCAGGAAATTTTAAAAACTCAGATGGCTGCAGGCCGATTTGAAGCAACCGCAAATCCTGCGATTGCTATGGATAAGTGCAATAGCTTTATTGTTACTGTGGGGATTCCCGTAGTGGATGGAAATGGCTATATGGGACATCTGGAAAGTGTAAGCAAGACCATTGCAAAGGGGCTAAAAAAAGGTGACCTGGTAGTTTTCCGTGGTACTGTGGTACCTGGTACAGTGCGCAGCTTTATTCAACCGATTTTGGAAGAAAGCGGTCTGAAGGCGGGAGAAGACTTCTATCTGGGCTATGCCTCCGAGCGAATTGCAGAAGGAAAAGCCTTTGATGAGTTTGAGAACATGCCAACATTAGTTAGTGGTATTAATGAGGCTAGCATCAAAGCTACTGAAAAATTGTTGAAGATCGTTACAAAGGCAGAGATTGTCATTGCCTCATGCATTGAAGTGGTAGAAACCTCTAAGGTATTGGAAAATCTATCAAGAGATATCAACATTGCTATGGTAAATGAGTTTGCAAGGTTTACAAAGGAGATGGGTATAGACATCTTTGAGGTTATCAAGGTGGCCAATACCCACAAGCGTGTAAATCTGCTGTATCCAGGACCGGGAGTGGGAGGATACTGTATCCCCAATGCCTTCTACTATCTAAAGCCAAAGGCAGATGAACTGGGTGTATCTTTGGAACTGTCAGCCACAGCCAGAGAGATTAATAGAAGTACACCAAGCCGAGTGGCTGCAATGGCTATTAGAAAATTAGAGGTTGCACCGAAAAATGCGAAGATTTGTATTTTAGGTATGGCCATGAAGGATTACTCTTCAGATGATCGTATGAGTCCCGCTCTTGATGTGATTCATGCGCTGCAGGAGCATGGGGTTGAGGTCTCTGTATTTGATCCTGCTGTGCCAACAAAGCATGATTATCTGGCAGATAAGCTGGAAGATGCTTTGCACAATGCCCATGGCATTATTGTTTTAGCAAAGCAGGAGGGAATTGACTTTGAAAAGCTGGAATACTTCAGGAGCTTTATGACTGGAGACAGGCCCTTTATTATAGATACAAGAAATGTTTATCAAAAAGATACGGTAGAGGCAAAAGGATTTGTATTTGAGGGCCTTTAGAATATATTAAATATCAATAAAGCGGGGTGTAAAAATGGGTTTAATAGATCAAAAAGGTCGTTTGTTTGGGATCATTAACCTTATAGATTTAGTTGTATTGCTGATGGTTGTGGTACTGGCCTTCGGAACCTACTCTAAAATGGCAGCGAGAGCACAGCAGAATCAACAGGTAGTGCTGCAGGAAATTGAAATGGATATGTTTATAAAAGATGTAATGCCCTTTGCATTGGAGAGTTTTGCAGTAGGGGATATTGTTAAAGATGCCAACTCAAAGACTGTATTAGGGACCATCTCAGCCATTCGATCAGAGCCCTATCGCGAACCGGTAGTAGATCCGCAAGGAAACTATGTAATGAAGGAAGTTCCGAATAAATTAAACATTATTCTTACAGTAACCGGGAAGGCACAGGTAAACAACAACAGTATTAGGATTCAAAAAGACGATGTGCTGGTGGGGAATATATTGATTATCAATACCCATAAGAGTAAAGCACAAGCTGTAATCATCGGCGTAAAAACGGAGTAAAACCCAGGCAGTGCTTTTGCGCTGCCTTTCTTTGCGTGATAGGGATAGGAAAGGAGGGGTTTTTCCCTTGAAAGGAAATCAAAGGCTAAAAGTACTGCATTTAATCAGTGGAGGAGATATTGGAGGAGCGAAGATTCAGGTGTTGACGCTTGTGAAGAATCTCCAGAAGCAAGATGTAGATGTGAAGCTGTTGTGTTTTATAAGAGGCGTCTTTTATGAAGAAGCAGCAGCTATGGGACTGAATATTGAATTAATTAAGCAGCCATCCCGGTTGGACATGTCGGTGGTGGACAAAATTAAAGCCATTGTAGATCAGGAGGGCTTTGACTTAATACATTCCCATGGTGCCCGGGCGAATCTCATCAGTATGCTGCTAAAACGAAAAGTTAAAATTCCTGTGATTACGACTATACATAGCGACTATCGTTTGGATTTTGAAGATACCTTCTATAAAAGATGGATCTTTACACCTTTAAATGCTTTAGCATTACGGTTTATGGATTATTATATTGCTGTTTCCATGGAACTGCGGGAGAAGCTGCTGGAACGTGGATTTCCAAAGAATAAGATTTCCTATGTTTTTAATGGACTAGATTTTGAAAGTGAAGTCAGCTATATTTCAAGAGAAGCGTATTTTGAAAGGATGAATATACCCTATGACCCTGCCTGTATCTATGTGGGGATTCTGGGCAGACTTCATCCTGTAAAAGGCCATAAGGTTTTTTTGGAAGGTGCTGCGGAAGCTTTGAAAAAAGTTGAACATCTACGGTTTATTATTGGCGGGGATGGCATAGAGATGGAGAATTTGCAAAAGCTGTGCAGCAAGCTGCAAATTGAACATGCGGTACATTTTATCGGATTTGTACAAAACCCCTATGATTTTTTCAATGGAATAGACATTAATGCACTTACTTCCTACAGTGAAGGCTTCCCCTATGCTTTGCTGGAGGGGGCGAAGATGAAGAAGCCTACCATCAGTTCTGATGTAGGTGGTGTTGGTAAATTGATACTTCCGAACCAGACAGGATTACTTTTTGCTTCTGGAGATCATAAAGCTTTTGGGGATCATCTAATTACCCTGGCCACATCTGAAGAAAAACGAGAGCAGCTTGGGCAGCAGCTCTATGAATACGGCAGAGAACATTTTTCAGCAGTAGAGATGGCCATGCAGTATCATGCCATATATTTGCAGGTGAAAGATATATGAAGAAGGTATTCATATTTGGATACTACGGTTTTCAAAACATTGGCGATGAAGCCATTCTTTCAGCCATAGTCTCTACCCTAAGAAAGGAAAAAGAGGATATATACATCTCTGCCTTATCCTATAATGCCCAATATACTGAAAAGCTCCATGATATTCATGCAGTGAGCAGGAATAGCCTTCGCGGGATTATCCAGGCTATTAGAGAATCAGATTTGGTGATCAGCGGCGGTGGGTCCCTGCTTCAGGATGTAACAAGCAGCAGATCCCTGATCTACTATTTAAGTATCATTTATCTGGCAAAAAAGATGGGAAAGAAAGTAATGTTTTACGGTAATGGCTTTGGCCCCATCACAAAACACTGGAATCGGTATTTGCTTCAGCGCATCCTCCGCCAGGTAGATCGTATTACCCTAAGGGATTATGATTCAATGGAAACCTTCGAGGCCATTGTATTAAATAAAAGCGTGGAAGTCACAGCAGATGCAACCTTTGTGTTAGAGCCGGAAGAACATGATCAGGTGCAGCATATTCTAAAAGCGGAAAATATCCCGATGGACAAACCCCTCGTCGGAATATCCGTAAGACCCTGGAAGCATGCAGACAGTATTGTAAAGGTGCTGGCATCGGTCAGTGATTATATCATTGATAGAAATATGAATGTAGTATTTCTGCCAATGCAGTTTACAAAGGACATTGCAATGTCACAACAGATATGCGATAGAATGAAAAACAAGGCCTACGTACTCCAGCAGGAGGTAAACCCCAAGGAAATGATAGGTGTCATTGGTAAAATGGACTTCCTGATTGGTATGCGCCTTCACGCCTTGATTTTTGCCGCTCGAATGGGAGTTCCCATGATTGGCATCGAGTATGATCCCAAGATTAAAGGGTTTTTGGATGTGGTGCGGCAGACTAATATTGGAAAAGTGGAAGAATTGGACACCATCAAACTCTGCAGCGAATTTGACCGTTTATGGAATGAGCGGCAAAAGGATCAGCAAATGCTGCAGAAAACCGCAGAATATTTAAAAAAGAAAGCAGCGATCAACGGTGAAATTGCTGTAAGACTGTTAGAGTAAGCAGGTGAAGACATGATAAAGCGAATTGAAATTATGGGTGTTCCTATTGATGCTGTAGATATGACAGAGGCAGAGGCACATGCTTCAGCATTTTTTGAACAGGAAAGTCTTCGGGTGATTTACACCCCAAATACGGAAATTGTGATGGCTGCCCAACAGGATAAAATCCTTTTAGATGCAATTAAAGCAGCTGATTTGGTGATTCCTGACGGCATTGGACTCATTTACGCTTCCAGAATATTGAAAAAAGGACTAAAAGAAAGAGTTACCGGAGTAGATTTGATGGGGAGAATCCTGTCCTACTGCAATCAGCAGGAGAAATCGATCTATATATTAGGCGGAAAACCTGGTGTGGCACAGCAGGCCTGCGCAAATATTCGAGCTAGATTTCCCCATTTGAAAATAGCAGGATTCAGGAATGGCTACTTTCAGGAATATGAAACAGATCAGATCATTAAAGAAGTTAATCAAAGCTGCGCAGATATTTTATTTGTAGGTTTGGGTGCCCCTAAACAGGAGAAATGGATTTATCAGCACCGAAAAGCCTTGGAGACTAAAATCGCCATGGGGGTAGGAGGCGGTGTAGATATATGGGCCGGAACGGTTAAAAGAGCCCCTGTGATTTATCAAAAGCTAGGCCTGGAGTGGTTTTACCGACTTTTAAAAGAACCCTGGAGATACAAACGGATGATGTCCCTACCCAAATTTATGATAAAGGTTTTGTTTAGTAAGAGATAATTAGAAGGTAAATTGTGATATAATATTGGAGATGAGAAAATGAGTATAAAAGGCAAATCGTCTGCATTATTGGATTATGCTTTGATCACAATTGGCACATTGATTATGGCGCTAGGACTTATTTACTTTTTAGAACCTTATACCATTGCTCCCGGAGGAGTGACTGGATTAGCGATTGTTATCAATAAGGTTTTAGGAATTCCTATTGATATAACAAACCTGGCGATAAATATTCCTCTGTTTATTCTGGGATTGATAACGCTGGGAGGAAGATTTGGGCTAAAAACTGCTTATGGTACATTAATGCTCTCCCTTTTTATTAGGATGTTCATGATTCTATTGGGACAAAATATCGTCATGGTAGAGGATTTATTATTGGCTTCCCTCTATGGCGGTGTGTTGATGGGTGTTGGTATTGGCCTTGTGTTTCGGGCCGGAGGTACCACAGGCGGTACAGATTTAGGTGCAGCGATTTTGAATAAATATTTTCCACATCTAGGTATCCCCAAAATGATGATGGCACTGGATTTGGTCATTGTAGCCTTAGCTGGAATTGTTAATAGAAAACTGGAAACGTCTCTATATTCAATTATAGCATTATACATACTTGTAAAGATTGCAGATTTCATTGTAGAGGATTTGAGTTATGGAAAGGCTTTTTTTATCATATCTAAAGAATCCCAAACTATTGGCAAGCAAATTCTTACAACCTTGGATCGCGGCGTAACAGTTTTAAAGGCTACAGGCTTTTATACAGGAAATGATCAGGATGTGCTGCTATGCATTGTAGATAGAACACAGGTGACAAAGCTAAAAAACATTGTATATGACATTGATGACAGTGCATTTATTATGGTTACCACGGTACATGAGGTGCTTGGAGAAGGATTTAAAAAATTTGTGTAGAATTAGGAGGGATTTTACTTGACGAAGGTAGGGCATGAGAGATTAAAGGAAACCGCATTGGAGATCCGAAGAAGTATTATTCGTTCTGTCCATGCAGCAGGATCTGGACATCCGGGAGGATCATTATCCGCTGTGGAAATATTAACGGCACTGTATTTTGAAAAAATGCAGATAGATCCAGCAAACCCAAAGTGGGAGGATAGAGACCGGTTTATCCTGTCAAAGGGGCATGCTGCACCTGTGCTGTATGCAGCCCTGGCAGAAAGAGGATTCTTCCCCAAAGAAGAACTTCTAAAACTGAGACATGTGGGTGCCATGTTGCAGGGGCATCCTGAAATGAAGGGGACTCCAGGAGTTGAAATGTCTACCGGTTCTTTAGGACAAGGCTTTTCCACCAGTATAGGTATGGCACTGGGGGCTAAGCTAGATCAGCGAAGCAATCGTATTTATGTACTTTTAGGGGACGGAGAAGTACAGGAAGGTATTGTCTGGGAGGCGGCTATGGCTGCTGCCCACTATAAGCTGGATAATTTAACTGCTTTTATGGATTATAACGGACTGCAAATTGATGGGAATACTGACGAAGTTATGAATATTGATCCTGTTACGGATAAATGGAAGAGCTTTGGATGGAATGTTCTTGTGATTGATGGTCATGATTTTGATCAGATTTTTGATGCACTGGAAAAAGCAGAGAACACAAAAAATCAGCCAACCATGATCATTGCAAAGACTGTAAAAGGTAAAGGTGTATCCTTTATGGAAAACCAGGTGAGCTGGCATGGAAATGCACCTAAGAAGGAAGAGGCTGAAAAGGCTTTGGAAGAACTAGGAGGTGTGCTGTAATGACTGAAAAAATTGCAACCCGCGACGCCTACGGAAAAGCTTTAGCTGAACTAGGAAAGTGCAACGAAAATGTAGTAGTATTGGATGCAGACTTATCAAAATCTACTAAGACTGCAGTATTTCAAAAGGAATTTCCGAGTCGATTCTTCAATATGGGTATTGCTGAACAAAATCTTATGGGCACAGCTGCTGGTTTAGCCGCTGTCGGAAAAATACCTTTTGCCAGTACCTTTGCGATGTTTGCAACAGGCAGAGCCTTTGAGATCATTCGAAATTCTATCTGTTATCCAAAGCTGAATGTAAAAATCTGTGCTACTCATGCAGGAATCACTGTAGGTGAGGACGGCGCTTCCCACCAGTCTTTGGAAGATTTAGCATGTATGCGTGTCATTCCGAATATGGTTGTGATAAATCCTGCTGATGCAGTAACCACACGAAAAGCAATTTTTGCTGTTGCAGAACATCAAGGACCTGTTTATGTACGATTGGGAAGATTAAATGTACCTGTGATTTATGATGAGGCAGATATAAGCTTTGAAATCGGAAAAGGAATAGAGGTTCGGGACGGTAAGGATGTAACCCTGGTAGCTACCGGCATCATGGTATCAGAGGCCTTAAAGGCCCGAGAGCTTCTGGCACAAGAGGGAATCGATGCCCGTGTTATTGATATCCATACCATTAAGCCTATAGATAAAGACATCCTTGTAAAGGCTGCATTAGAAACCGGTGCCATCGTTACTGCAGAGGAGCATAATATCGTTGGCGGTTTAGGATCTGCGGTAGCGGAGGTTCTAGGGGAGCTTCAACCTGTGCCGATCAAGCGGATCGGTACGAAAGATACCTTCGGTGAATCAGGAAAACCTGATGAATTAATGAAAAAATATGGCTTAACGGCAGAGGCGATTGCGGAAGCTGCCAAGGCTGTAATAGGGATGAAATAAGGAGAAACCATTTTTAAAACAATAAATCATATATACATAAAAATACCTTCCAACTTGTTTGGAAGGTATTTTTATGTATATATCCCGTGTTTGTAATTTTGAAAAACAAATTGTTAAATTAATTTTAAAGAGGCAGGCATCAGTTTTATTAAAAAATGGCTAATTTACAACAAAACGCCGCGAAAAACCTCCAAACTTATATTATTGACAAAATTATAAAAATTAATTATAATTTTATTGTACACGTTTGCAAAATATAGAAATAAAATTATACGAATGTTAATAAATTAATAACGTTTTAATATGAACACGTTTGCAATATCTTGCATGTGCACAAGAGAAAAGTAGAGGATAGAGGAGTGAAGATATGGCTGAGGTAGTATTAAAAAAAGTTGTAAAAACATATCCGAATGGATTTAAGGCTGTACATGGAATTGACTTACACATTAAAGATGGAGAGTTTATGGTTTTTGTAGGCCCTTCAGGATGTGCGAAATCCACTACCCTTAGAATGGTAGCCGGTCTTGAAGAAATTACAGGGGGAGAAATTTGGATCGGAGACAAATGTGTAAATGAAATTCCTCCGAAGGATAGAGGAATAGCTATGGTTTTTCAAAACTATGCACTATATCCTCACATGTCAGTATATGATAATATGGCATTTGGTCTAAAACTCCAAAAAACTCCTAAAGAAGAGATAGACAGAAGGGTCATGGATGCAGCTGAAAAGCTGGAAATAACAGAGCTTTTAGATAGAAAGCCGAAAGAAATGTCAGGTGGACAAAGACAAAGGGTTGCGGTAGGAAGAGCTATTGTAAGAAAGCCTGAGGTGTTTTTATTCGATGAGCCCTTATCAAACTTAGATGCAAAGCTTAGAGTGTCTATGAGGGTTCGAATTGCTCAGCTTCATGAACAACTAAAGCAAGAAGGACAACCGGCTACAATGATTTACGTAACCCATGACCAGGTAGAAGCTATGACAATGGGAGACAGAATATGCGTTCTGAATTATGGAAAAATCATGCAGGTAGATACACCAATCAATCTTTACAGCAAACCTGCCAATAAATTTGTAGCTGGATTTATAGGAGCTCCTGCAATGAATCTTTTAGCAGCAGAACTTGTGAATGAGGGAGGAAAAGTAGCTGTTAAGTTACCGGAAATATTGCTTCATTTACCGAAAGAAAAAGCTAATAAGGTTAAAGGATATGTAGGAAAGAAAATATGGTTTGGGATCAGACCCGAACACATCGGTTCTTACGAAACTCATCCGGACAAAGAGGAATATGCAAATGGAGAAGTTACAGTAATAGAGCAACTGGGTAACGAAGAATTTATTTACTTTACTATTGGCGGGATTCAATATATTGCAAGACTAGATTCAATGAAAGTGCAGAATATCTCAAAAGGAAAAGGTTGTAAATTTTGGTTTGATATGAATAAATGTCATTTCTTTGATTTTGAAAGTGAAGAAAATATTTCATTGTAATAAATTCACTATATTCAAATGGATATTATGAAAACGTTATATTAAAACTTACTATGTTAGGATGGATATTATGAAAATACTAGACTTTGCAGAGCATTATATTAATAATTATAAAAGATATAAAGAGAAATGGAACTATGAAGACGGTTGTATATTTAAAGGTGCTTTAGATTTATATAAAGCTACTCAGGATAAGAAGTACTTCCAATTTGTTTTAGATCATATTAATGAAGCCATTACAGAAGAAGGATCCATTTTAAAGTATGAAGTAGAAGAATTTAATATTGATAATATTAACTGTGGTAAGGTGTTATTCGATCTTTATGAAGCAACCGGAGATGGAAAATATGTAAAGGCTATTCATAAACTTTATGAACAGTTAAAGAGACATCCTCGTACAGAGGAAGGAAACTACTGGCACAAGAAGATTTACCCGAATCAAGTTTGGTTAGATGGATTATATATGGCCATGCCTTTTTATGCTAAATACGAAAAAGAATTTAAGGGTACAAATGCCTATGAAGATATCTACAAACAATTGAAGGTAGTAAGAGAAAGAATGTTTGATGATGAAAAATCTTTATATTATCACGGTTATGATGAAAGCAGAAAAGAAAGATGGAGCAATCCTGAAACAGGGTTATCGCCTAATTTTTGGAGCAGGTCAATGGGTTGGCTTCTGATGGCTTTTGTTGATATACTAGAGATACTGGATAGGGAAACTAGTCAATGGACAGAAATAAGAGACATGTTCGAAGAAGCTGTTGCCGGAGTTTTAAAATATCAAGATGTTGAAAGTTCTATGTGGTATCAGGTGATTGATAAGCCGGAGGAAGAAGGAAACTATTTAGAAACCTCAGGAACCCTGATGATTGCCTATGGAATCCTAAAGGGAGTAAGATTAGGGTGCTTGCCGGACTGCTATAGAGTATTTGGAGAAAAGGCTTTTGAAGGAACCATAAAAAAGTATCTGGATATTGAGAAAAAAGAATTAGGTGGTATATGCGGTGTAGCTGGTTTAGGCAATATGCCTTATAGAGATGGAAGCTATGCGTATTACATCTCAGAGCCAATTTTACCAAATGATCATAAAGGTGTTGGAGCATTGTTTATGGCTTATGGAGAAGTGTTGAAGCTAACCTCTGATAACTAAAATGCAGTATTTGTGCAATATGGTTTAAAATATATTTTTTCTATAAACTACACACGTTTGCACATACTTAAAACCTTTGATTAAAAAGTATTGACGCGAATAAAATGTAAACGTTTACATTGTGTTGGACAATCACTTTAACTTACTACTTGTGGAAGTAATTGCAACACCATATAAAAACAAGCAATATAAAAAGGGAGGAAGAAGAATGAAAAAGATAGCAAAGATAATGGCAATTGTACTCACATTGGCACTGTTATTTACAGCATGTGCACCAAAGAATCCAAGTACGGGCAACACAGGAGATCAATCAAAGGAAGTAAGCTTAAGATTCTCTTGGTGGGGTGGAGATGAAAGACATGAAAAGACGCTAGAAGTGATTAAGCTTTATGAAGAATTGAATCCAGGCGTTAAGATTACAGCTGAGTATGGTGGCTGGCAAGGGCATTTGGAAAAAATTACTACTCAAATTCTCGGTAATACAGCAGCAGATATTATACAAATTAACTGGAACTGGATCGCTGCTTTTTCAAAAGATGGCAGCGGATTCTATGATTTAAATACATTAGCAGATTATATTGATCTTGGAAACTACGAAGATCATTTGCTGGCACAAACAACAGTAAATGGAAAATTAAACGGTCTTCCAGTAGGTATCGCTGGTAAAGTATTCTACTACAATGCTAACACGTGGGAAAAAGCTGGAGTACCAATTCCAAAAACTTTTGATGAGTTATTTGCTGCGGCACCGGTATTTAAAGAAAAGCTAGGAAAAGATTATTATCCATTTGATTTAGATCAATACGGTGCTTTCCTAATGACACTATATTATCTGGAGCAAAAAACAGGCAAGCCTTTTATCGGAGATGACAATCAAGTAGCTTATACAGCAGCTGAGCTAGAAGAAGCTTATGAGTTCTATCTAAAAATGGTAGAGGCAGGTGTAACCCCTTCCATAGAAGCAAGGGCAGCTGCAGGCAATGTTCCTGTTGATCAGACTCCGGGTTGGATTCAAGGGAAATACGGTGGTACTTATGAGTGGGATAGTGCAATCAATAAGTTTCAACAATCCTTAGAAGGAGATCAAAAAATAGTAACGGGTGAATTTTTAACAGGAATTGGATCCCATCCTTCTGCTTTAGCAAAAGTTTCAATGGTGTATGGGATTAACAAAAATACAAAATATCCGGAAGAAGCTGCTAAATTCTTAAATTTCCTAGTATCAGACCCTCGAGCCACAGAAATATTAGGAACTTCAAGAGGAATTCCTGCAAATAAAGCGGCTGTAGAAACACTTGTAAGCAAAGATCAATTAAAAGGTTTAACATTTGAAGGAAATACTAAAGTAAATGAATTTATTGGACAAGGTATTAGCCCATACTTCGAAGCAGACGAGCTTCAACAATTCTACAGAGCAGTAATTGAAGAATTAGGTTATGGCAAACTTACTGCAGCCCAAGCAGCTGAAAAAACGATTAAAGAAGTGAATAGACTATTAAAAGAAAAAGCAAATTAACTATTTCAGGGGGAGATTCTCCCCCTTAAACCATAAGTTGGAGGATACAATAATGACGAAATTATTGAAAAAATATGAAGGGATGTTGTATATTACCCCATGGCTAATAGGAATTATCGTTTTTACAGCCTTCCCCTTTATCACATCCTTTGTACTGAGTTTTACAAACTATAATTTGATGTCTGCTCCTAAATTTATTGGACTTCAGAATTATATTACAATGTTTAGGAGTCCGGATTTTAGAAAAGCTTTTGGGGTAACTTTTAGATACGTTGCCATAACGGTTCCTTTAAAATTGGCCTTTGCATTATTTATTGCCTATATATTAAACTTTAAAATAAAAGGAGTTAACTTCTTTAGAACTGCCTATTACCTACCGTCAATACTAGGGGGAAGTGTAGCCATATCAATCTTATGGAGATTTTTATTTGCTGATACAGGGCTGATTAATATTTTTCTGGGATTTTTAGGTTTTCAAAGTATCAGTTGGCTGGGAAATCCAACGTATGCTATTTTTACCTTGAGTCTTTTAAGAGTTTGGCAATTTGGATCACCGATGGTTATTTTTTTAGCAGCATTAAAAAATATTCCTGAATCTTTATATGAGGCGGCAAAAATTGATGGAGCCAGCAAAGTAAGTATGTTCTTTAAAATAACGCTGCCGCTGATTACTCCAGTAGTGTTTTTTAACTTCATTATGCAATTAATACAAGCATTTCAAGAGTTCAATGCGCCTTACATTATTACAGGTGGTGGTCCTCTGAAATCAACCTATTTACTGCCTTTAATGATTTACGATAACTCCTTCAAATATTTTAAAATGGGATACGGAAGTGCTTTATCATGGTTCCTGTTTGTGGTTATTATGATATTTACAGCGATTACATTTAGGTCTGAAAAATATTGGGTGCACTACTCAGATGGAGGGGATGAATGATGGAAGCTAAAAGCATGAAGAGAGAAGAAGAATTAGTGAAAATAGATAAAATCCGTAGAAAAAGAAGACACAGAAAAGAGCAGATCGGCAAAGCAATAAGATATGCTATATTAGTTTCTGTAGGGCTTATCATGTTATACCCTCTTATTTGGCTGATAGGAGCTTCTTTTAAGACAAATGCAGAAATCTTTACTTCTATTGGATTCATGCCTAAAGATTTCGATTTTTCAGGTTATATAAGAGGGTGGAGAACATCGACTGAATATACTTTTGCTAGGTATTTTGCAAACACTTTTAAAATCGTTATTCCAAAGGTAATATTAACGGTGATATCAACTGTATTAACTGCTTACGGTTTTGCAAGATTTAAAATTCCGGGCAAAAAATATCTATTCAGTATCTTAATTGGTACACTATTGTTGCCAAATGTGGTTTTAAGAATACCTCAATATTTGATGTACAGGGAATTCAACTGGTTGAACTCTTATAAACCATTAGTAGTACCGGCAGCTTTTGCAGTAGATGCATTTTTCGTATTTATGCTGATACAATTTCTAAGAGGGCTTCCTAAAGATCTGGAAGAAGCTGCAGTAATTGATGGATGTAACTCATTTCAAGTACTAATATATGTATTAATACCTATGTTAAAACCAGCTATTATCTCCGTGGCTCTGTTCCAATTCATGTGGACGATGAACGATTTCTTAGGACCATTAATCTACATTTCAAGTGTAGAAAAATATCCTGTTTCCATTGCCCTTAAGATGTCTATGGACGCTAGTGCTATTGTACAGTGGAATCAAGTTCTAGCCATGTCAGTAATTGCATTACTTCCATCACTAATTGTTTTCTTCTTAGCTCAAAAACACTTTGTTGATGGTATATCTACTACGGGTATGAAAGGCTAGGCGATATCGTAAAAAGGGAATAGATGCGTGTTATGAAGAGATTAGTAAAGAGCAAAGCTTATTATCGGGAGGAACTATGAAGTTTGATATTATATCAGTAACATCAAGGACAATAACAATAGAAGTTGTAAGTGATGAATGTGTTTACGCCAAGAATAACTTTGAGATTTATTTAGATGGAGAAGTTACTAAATTATCAAATAAAAATGTAACAACCATATCTGGTTTGGAGCCAAATAAAGAATATGAGGTTTATTTGAAGGATATCAATGCATTGTCTTATAGTAACATCAAAATTTTTAGAACGAAGTATGAATGTGCAACTTTAAACGTCAAAGATTTCGGAGCATTAGGGACTGGCAACCAGTACGATACCGCAGCGCTGCAGGCTGCAATATTGGCCTGTCCAGAAGACGGAAGGGTGGTTATTCCACCGGGAAACTATTTAACTGCCCCCCTTTTTTTGAAAAGCAATATGACCCTGGAAATTCAAAAAGGAGCTATACTTTTAGGCAGTACGATAAGGAGAGATTATCCTATACTGCCAGGCATTATTCAAACAACAGATAAAAGTGATGAATTGTATTTAGGTTCATGGGAAGGCGATCCGGCAGATTGCTTTGCCAGTTTAATAACGGGTATAGGGGTAAAAAATGTTAAGATAATTGGAGAAGGAATTATTGACGGAAATGCATCCTTTGAGAATTGGTGGAAGGACGCAAAGCAAAAAAGGACGGCATGGAGACCGAGATTAATATTTTTAAAAGATTGTAGTAATATTTTAATAGAAGATATTACTGTACAAAATTCACCTTCATGGACAATCCACCCAATGTTTTGTGAAAATTTAAAGCTAATCAATCTAAAAATAGTGAATCCTAAGGATTCGCCAAACACAGATGGAATCAATCCCGAATCTTGTAACCATGTAGAGATCATAGGCGTGGACTTCTCTGTTGGAGATGATTGTATCGCAATCAAGTCAGGAAAAATATATATAGGGCGAAAACTAAAAACTCCGTCACAGGACATTATCATTAGAAATTGTCATATGAAATTTGGACATGGTGCAATTGTTATTGGTAGTGAGATGGCAGGAGGAATTAAAAATATATATGCTTCTAGGTGTATTTTTGAAGAAACCGATCGCGGAATCAGAATAAAGACAAGAAGAGGCAGAGGTAAAGACGGCATTATAAATGGAATTAATGCTGAAAATATTATTATGAAAAAAGTCTTAACGCCCTTTGTAATCAACTGTTTTTATTTCTGTGACCCTGATGGGAAGACTGAATATGTTTGGAGTAAAGAAAAACTGCCTGTAGATGAAAGAACACCATCTATTAGAAACGTCTATATAAAGGATATTATTTGTGAAGGGTGCGAGGTTGCTTCAGGATTTATCTATGGCTTGCCTGAAAAAAAGATTGAGAATATAACTCTTGAAAATATTAGGATGAGCTTCACCTTAGATGCAAAACCAGGCTACCCTGCAATGATGAGTTTCTTAGATGAACAGGTAAGAGCAGGATTCTTTATAGGCAACGCAAAAAATGTAATGATTAAAAACTTTACAACTGAAAATGTTATAGGTGACCCTTTTATTTTTTCAGAAGTTGAAGGGTTATTTTATCAAAATTACAAGGAGGTATTTTAATGTTAGAAATAAGATATGCATCAAGTAATAAAGACGCCAAGGGTTATGATACAAGTAGATTGAGAGAAGAGTATCATATAGGAGGACTTTTTCAAAAGGATGATGTGAAACTAGTTTATTCGCATATTGACAGAATGATTGCAGGATCTGTATGTCCCGTAGAAAAAGCATTAAAGCTGGAAGCCGGCAAAGAGATTGGAGCAGAGTATTTCCTTGAAAGAAGAGAATTAGGTGTTATTAACATTGGTGGTAAGGGAATCGTGGTTTTAGACGGACAAGAATATGAACTCGATAAAAAAGATGGACTTTATGTAGGAATGGGAATAAAAGACATCATTTTCAAGTCTATTGATAGTCAAAATCCTGCTAAATTTTATATCAATTCAGCACCAGCCCATGTTGCCTATCCAACTGTAAAAATTAACATAAAAGATGCAAATCCGGTACATTTAGGCTCAGAAAAAGAACTAAACAAAAGAACGATTTATCAGTATGTTCATCCTGCTGTATGTAAATCATGCCAACTAGTAATGGGGATGACATTACTGGAAGAAGGTTCAGTATGGAATACAATGCCTGCCCATACCCATGATAGAAGAATGGAAGTGTACTTCTATTTTGACATGGATGAAGATGCTATGGTGTTTCACATGATGGGTGAACCTCAAGAGACAAGACACATTATTATGAGAAACGAAGAGGCCGTTATCTCCCCATCTTGGTCAATCCACTCCGGAGTCGGTACTAAGAAATATACCTTTATTTGGGGAATGGCTGGAGAAAATCAAACCTTTACGGATATGGACCATATTGATAACAGAGATCTACTATAGGAGTTAGACGATAGAAGTTAGGGAGGGCGATATGGATGGAAAATTATAATTATGTATTGGATACGTTTGGTTTGAATGGAAAAGTAGCTATGGTAACAGGAGGAAATAGTGGGATTGGTTGGGCAATTGCTAAGGGTTTAGCAAAAGCTGGAGCAGATTTGTTTCTTTTTACCCATTCTCCAAGAAATCTAGAGGAAATTACAAAGGAAATTGAAGCCATGGGAAGACAAGTAAAGTTTGCCCACGGTGATCTGGATGTGGAGGCAGATGCCATGGGAGCAGTTGAAAAATGTATTGAGGCCTATGGTAAAATTGATATTTTAGTAAATAATGCAGGTACGATTCATAGAGCACCTCTTTTAGAAGGTGATAATGAAGGCTGGAAAAAAGTAATTGACTTAAATTTGAGTTCAATCTACTACTTATCTAAGATTGCAGGAAAGTATATGGTAGAGCAAGGAAGTGGAAAGATTATTAATATTGCATCTATGTTATCCTTCCAAGGAGGGAAATTTGTGCCTTCCTATACTGCTTCAAAGCACGGAGTAGCAGGTTTAACAAAGGCCTTTGCAAATGAACTGGCAGAAAAAAATGTACAAATCAATGCAATTGCTCCGGGTTATATAGAGACTGCTAATACAGCTCCAATTAGAGCTGATGAAAAGAGAAATGCTGAGATTTTAGGAAGAATTCCAGCAGGAAGATGGGGAAAACCGGATGATTTGGCTGCTGCGGCAGTATTTTTGGCATCTAAGGCCTCTGACTATATGAATGGTCATATTGTATGTGTAGATGGAGGATGGTTGGTTAGATAATAGTATTTATAAGTACGCAAGAAAAAGGAAAAGGCTGCTTTTATAGACAGCCTTTT
This sequence comes from Geosporobacter subterraneus DSM 17957, assembly GCF_900142145.1. Classification (GTDB taxonomy): domain Bacteria; phylum Bacillota; class Clostridia; order Peptostreptococcales; family Thermotaleaceae; genus Geosporobacter; species Geosporobacter subterraneus. The sequence continues at coordinate 107,475 of NZ_FQZV01000005.1, forward strand.
TCATATATACTTTATTTTATCAGGAAGTTAGAGATTATTGAGTTGAAAATAAGTGATAAAGGGTGGTAGGATTTAATCAATTGGCCTGGATAATGAAATAGTTATCGTCCTTTTTTTTCATTTTTTGAATTACCATAAAGCATATACCTAGGGCGGTTATTCCTACTAGTCCGTTACTAATCATCATAGCAATTCCTACACTTTCACTGCCTAAATTGGTGAAATTCTGAAGGATATATAAGCTTGGTATTCTAAATAAAAATAAACGTAGGAAGTTAATGACTAAAGAGAGTTTCGTATAGCCAAATCCATAAAGCAGTCCCATAACAGCAGAAGTTACTGTCAATGTTATTAAAGCAAAGATTTCATATTTTAGTATGCTTCTGATGATTTCTAAAAATTGCAAATCGCCTTTAGCGAATATACGAATAATCGGATCCATGAAAATATTTATCAATACCATGCCTAATGCACCGATGACTAAAGTAACAAGAAGGGTTTTCTTAAAAGCATCTAAGGCCCTTTCGAAATTTTCATTTCCTAAATTCTGACTAATAATTGCTGCTTCTCCATCTTGGAAACCATTGGCTATGCTCGTTGGAATACCGGCTATATTATTAGAGACACCAAGGGCACCGACTACCATACTTCCATAAAGGGCGCTCATAGAATTTACGATAACTTTACCAAGGCTAAAGGTAAATTTTTCAAAGAAAATTGGAAGTGCAAAAATCATTATGGGACATATGGTTTTCTTAGATAAATCTATATTTTTAAAAGAAAGTCTAAACATATTATCCGAGTTTAGCATATTAGACAATCCTACTACAGTTAAGGTTAGATGAGCTATCAATGTGGCAACGGCCATCATCATGATACCAAAATTAAAAACATATACAAATAAGGCAGTAAGAATTAGTTTAAGTGCAAGTACCATCAAGTTTAAATTCAATATCAGCTTTGTATTTCCTTTCGCTCTTTCAATAGCCATATATACATTATTGATAAAAATAGCAATAATCATGATGATTTCAACAACAAAATAGCTGCTGCCAACAGTTATAAGCTCCTCCGGTGTGTTTACCAACCTTAGAATCGGTTTTGTAAATGGAATGATAAGAAATAGCAATAGGAGACTGATGCATATTGCCAGAAATAATACTGTGTTCACATATTTTTGTGTATTCTTCATATCATCGGCACCATAATATCTCCCAATGATAATTCCTCCGCCAACAGCTAAGCCGGCTCCTATCGCTGTTATCATTGTCTTTATTTGGACTAGGTAAGCAATAGCAGAAACAACATTAGAACCTATATGGGCCGCCATCATTGTATCCAGGAATCCAAACAAATGATTAAACCCATTATAAACTGCTAAGGGAAAGGATATAGACAAAACTACATTCCACATATTTCCTTCCAATACGAAACTTCTTCTTTTTCTATCGGTTTTGTTTAAAGTATTATTCATATTTTGTCCATCCTCATTTATGTCTTTTGATCTAATTATTTTCCTATTGGTGCAGCCAACTATATTGACAAAGGGTCACTGATAATGAATATATGTAATTATACCCTACCCTATAGTAAAATTCTGCACGTATTTTGCTATTATTGTGAATTTGTATGCATATTTTGCTTTGTTGTAATGGCCAATGATGATATAATTAATTATAGGTGATTTATTATGAGAGAAATCAATATAGACTTTCAGTGTCCTGACAACGCTTTCTATTTTTCTCATCGAAAGGTGTTTGGTCAGTTTACGATGCATGCCCATCACTTTCATGATCAATATGAGGTTTATTATTTGTTATCGGGAGAAAGGCATTATTTTATCAAAGATAGAGTTTTTCATGTAAAGCCTGGGACTTTAGTAATAATTAATGAATATGACCTGCATAAAACAACAGATGCCGATTCAGAAGATCATGTGAGAATTTTAATTAATTTTACTAAAAACTACTTTGCAGCATCTCCACATGTAAACGAACTTCTAATTAAGCTCTTTACAAAGAATAATTTTGTTATTCCTTTTTCACCGGCTGACAGACAATATGTTGAGGCTTTGTTATATAAAATGACCCATGAAGTACAGAATAAGGCTATTGGATTTGAAGTTTCTTTGCAGGCTCTTTTGATGGAGCTTTTAGTGTATGCCGTAAGGTATATAGAAGAAAATCGTAATCATAAGTTAGAGCATCCAAGTCCTATGCATGAAAAGATATCAGAAATTGTTCAATATATAAACAATAATTATAATACTCCATTGTGTCTCCCATCTGTTTCTAAAAAGTTTTTTATCAGTCAATATTACTTAAGTAGAGTCTTCAAGCAAGCAACGGGCTTTACTTTTATCGAATATGTAAACAGTATAAGAGTTCGGGAAGCACAGCGCTTGCTCCGGGAGTCAGGAGACAAGGTTATTGATATCGCTGAGAAAGTGGGATTTAAAAATGTGGCTCACTTTGGTAGAGTTTTTAAAAAGATCACCAATTTTTCACCATTAAACTATAGGAATTTGAATAAAAGATAGCTATTGACCACTCCGGCAACCAAAACAGAATAGATCAGGGCTGTCTTGCACTTGGAGCAACCGGTCTTTGGAAATTTATTGTATAAACAAATAATTAAGATAAAAACAAATAAATTCATAGAAAAATCAACATAAATGTAGTATGCTCTTATAGAGCATATTGGCATATTGCATTTTAGTAAATGTTTAAAAATACAAAAATCTACTAGCTTATTCCTGTGATAGAGGTCTATAATAGATATTTTTTAAATACAGCTTATAGATTTTATAATAGAAACTATATACCGTCTAAATTTTACTGAGAAATTCATGAGGTGAGAAAATGAGCGTTACAATAAAGGACATAGCAAAACTGGCCAATATTTCCCATGCAACAGTCTCTAGGGCACTAAATGATAGCCCTTTAGTCAATCAGGAGACAAAAGAAAAGGTTATGAGTATTGCTAAAGAACTTAACTATATTCCCAACTATAATGCAAAAAGCCTAGTATTGAATAGATCTTATCATATTGGTCTGTTTTTTTCTTCTATAAACCAAGGGCCTTCTGCCCATATCTTTTATGAGGTGGTTAAAGGAGTTAACAATGTAATTAAAGATCAATACAACCTAATCGTAAAAGGGATAGATGAGTATCAAGATTTTAATAGAATAGATAGAAAGGTTTTTGACGGAATTATAGTAATGAGTCAAAGCATGAAAGATACGACTTTCATTTATCACATTATAGATAAAAAAATCCCGTTAGCAGTACTAAATAGAGAATTAAAGGAAGACAATGTAATAAACATTTTATGCGATGATAAAAAGGGAGCATATAGTGCTATTGAATATTTAATTAAAATGGGGCATAAAAAAATTGGATTTATTGAAGGGAAAGAAGGCTTTAAGTCTTCCCTTGAAAGAAAAACCGGATATCTGGATGCATTAGTAGACTATGGTTTACCTATTCATAAGAAGTTTATTGTAAAGGGAAATTATGACTTAGATAGTGGCTATGCAGCTATGGAACAGTTACTGGCAAATGAAGAATATCCTACAGCAGTATTTTGTTCCAATGATGATATGGCGGTAGGAGCTATGAAAGCCATCAGAGAGAAAAACTTAAGTGTGCCTCAAGATATCTCGGTTATCGGGTTTGACGATAACATTTTTTCTAATTTCTTGACACCGGCATTAACTACAGTCAGGAGGCCAATCGGAAAAATCGGCGAAGCAGGGGCAAAGGCATTAATTAAATTTATTAACAAGAAAAAAGTTGAAAAAGATGCGATATATATTAATACGGAGTTGATTCAAAGGGATTCGGTAAAGGAAATCTAAAGAGACGGGGACGGATCGAAACCAATGAAAACCCTAATAAATATCGTATAAAAGTCAATATATCGTACTTGTAGCATGACACGACATAAAATGTAGGGTTGGGTCTCCGTGCCCAACCAGATAAAAGGTCTAGCACATGCTGGTGGGTATGGAAACCTGCCACTTCCGTACAAAATTCTCTTTCACTGCTGACCATTTCCAGGTTGTAAGGATTACAAATTCCACAATCTAAAGCGTCTTCTGCCAAACCTATTTTTTGCAGTATGGAATGAACCACCCGCCTCTGAAAATCCTCTCCACTATGGGAAGAACAAATAATTGCCAGTTCCTCATTGCTGATAGTGAAGCTGTTTGTGGTAGTCGCTTATGCAAATAAAACCGCTGTGCACACTTTCTATGCGATAACTTCTTGTGAGTACAACGAGAGGTTTCATGTAAAACTCCTTTTCTATTGAGAATTCTATATTAGTACGACTGAAAGACAAATATTCATGATTTATAAAATCTATATAGAATATTTAAGGGACATTCAGAATACTATTTAGTATATATTAAGGAGCAAGGGGGGATATGGGTGAAATTCAAATGGTCTTTTAATCTTAGGGGTCTCAATTGGAGAACCATTGCAATCGTAGCGGTTGTGATATTAATCGTGGTTGCAGGAATTTATACGCTTAAATATTTTATGAAGGATGATGGAAAAGTGGCTTTTGAAGTACTGAGTGAGGAAATGATACCGCAAAAAGTCCAGGAGATACTGCCCAGATATAAAGCTTTAGAAAGGGCACTGGCATGCAAGGTAGATGGAGATATTTATGTGATTGCTACAAGAGGAGAAAAACCCACAGGTGGATATACGGTTGATATAGATCGCATTATGAAGGTAAAGGAAGAAGATAAAAATAAACTGGTAGTATATGTAACCTTCGATGATCCTAAGCCAGGAGATGTGGTGACACAAGTAATTACATACCCTTATACAGTTGCAAAAACCAATCTGAAGGAGCTCCCAGATAAGATAGAGCTAAAAGTAAAGTACGATGAGTAATGAAGAGCCCGCATATTAAAGTGCGGGTTGTTTCTGTTTTTTTTGACATTTCTTACAAAAATCAGTAAATTTATTTTTTGCAGGGTACATATCTGGGTATTGATATTAACAAACTAAAATAGGGAGGTTGAGTAAATGTTAGATCAATACAAAGTCCCGGTGGACAAACTAAAAAATAAATGTGATATAGGATGTTTTGATTTTAATACAACTGCAGATTTATATCCTTTGCAGGGAATTATTGGTCAAAAAAGAGCAGCAGATGCTCTGGAGTTTGGCTTAGATATAAAAAAGAAGGGCTATAATATTTTTGTTTCAGGATTAAGCGGCACAGGGCGCAACAGCTATGTGATTTCTATCGCAGAAAAAAAGGCTGAATCAAAAGAAACACCCGATGATTGGATCTATGTACACAACTTCAAAAATCCAGACAGTCCCATTGCCTTAAGCCTGAAAAATGGCAGTGCAAAGCATTTCAAAAAAGAAATCGAAAACATGATTGAAATTCTTCAGAAGGAAATACCTCAAATTTTCTTGAGTAAAGAATACGAGAATAAAAAAAGCGTTTTGGTTCAGCAATATCAAAACTATACCCAGCAAATTATTGACGAATTGAACGTTTTAGCTAGATCCTATGATTTTATGTTTACTCAGACGGAGCGGGGATTAATGAGCGTTCCTCTTAAAGAGGGACGACCCATGAGTGAGGAAGAGTATAGAAATTTAAGTCCTCAAGAGGTTGACAAACTGCGGCAAAATTCCAATCAGCTCAGCCTGGAAACCATTGATGTGTTTAATAAGCTGAGAGCCTTGGAAGAGGAATATCGAAACCGCATCAAGCAGCTGGATGAAAAAAGCGGGTTTGATGTAGTAGATTTTTATATCAATCAGCTAAAGGAGAAGTTTGGAGACCGGGATGCCATAATAGAGTTCTTAGAGCTGCTAGAAGACGATATCGTAGGACACATCGATAAATTCAAATCCGATAATGGACAGGATCTGAATAATCCTTTTGCCATGTTTCAGATGCGTTCAACAGAGGCATTCTTTGACCGCTATAGAGTCAATCTTTTCATTGACAACAGTGAGAAAAAAGGCGCACCGATCATTAATGAAACGAATCCCACCTATTACAACCTGTTAGGTAGAATTGAGTATAAAAATGAATTAGGAGTTATGAAAACGGATTTTACAGAGGTAAAGGCTGGTGCCCTGCATCAAGCCAACGGGGGATATCTCATCCTTCAGGCTAAGGATTTATTAACCAATCCATTTGCATGGAATGCATTAAAGAGAGCTCTAAAGACCAATGAGATCATGATCGAAGGACTAGACAAGCAGGTGGGCTATGTCGTTACCTCTACCTTAAAGCCACAGCCTATCCCCCTGGATATAAAGGTTATCATCGTGGGAGATCCCTATACCTACTATCTGTTATACAGTTACGATGAAGACTTTAAGAAACTATTTAAAATCATGGCGGATTTTGATATTGAAATGGAGCGCAGTGAAGAAAATATTTACAAGATGGCTCGGTTTATTGCCACCCATTGTGAAAAAGAAGGTTTAAGGCATTTTGACAAAAGTGCTGTAGGACGCATGATTGAATATAGTTCACGGTTAGCCGAAGATCAATACAAGCTGAGTTCAAGGTTTAACCAAGTAGTAGAAATTCTCTATGAAGCTGACCGCTGGGCGGAAATGATGGGATCAGATCATGTTTCTATTATTCATGTGGAGAAGGCTATTGCAGAAAAGATTCAGCGAAATAATAAATACGAAGAGAAAACCATGGAAATGTTTGAAGATGGGACCCTCCTCCTAGAGGTTGAAGGGGAAAAGGTAGGGGAAATCAATGGATTGGCTGTTACAGGAACTGGAGAATACAGTTTTGGTAAGCCCAGTAAGATTACTGTGACCACCTATAAAGGAAAATCAGGCATTATCAATATTGAAAGAGAAGTAAGAAAAAGTGGAAGCATTCATGATAAGGGTGTGTTGATCTTAAGTGGATATATTGGGGACAAATTTGCTCAAAACAAACACTTATCCTTATCGGCTAATATTGTATTTGAACAGCTTTATTCTGGGGTTGACGGAGATAGTGCATCCAGTACAGAATTATATGCGCTGTTGTCCAGTTTGTCCAGGATTCCAATTAAGCAATACATCGCTGTTACCGGCTCTGTTAACCAGAGAGGACAGATTCAGCCCATTGGAGGAGTAAACGAAAAGATAGAGGGCTTTTTTAGGGTTTGCAAGTTGAAAGGCTTAAATGGAAAACAAGGGGTTATGATCCCACACCAAAATGTAAAGAATTTGATGTTAAGCGATGAAGTACTCAAGGCTGTAGAACACGGACTGTTCAATATTTATGCCATTAAGACCGTGGAAGAAGGGATAGAAATACTCACCGGAGTGCCTGCTGGGACTCTAGAAGAGTCTGGTGAATATACGGAGAACAGTGTATATGATTTGGTAGACAAGCAGTTGAAGAAATTCCTGGAAGAGGATGAAATCAGAGAAGCAGATAAACTGCATAAGCATACAAAGAGAAAAGGAAAAAAGCAAAAGGAATAGAACAAAATGTAAATAAGGGCAGACAGTTGTCTGCCCTTATTTACATTGAATGATCTCTGATTCTGTTATAATGTAATCTACCGCCTGATCAAAGACTTCTGCAGGGACCTTTTCTACCAGCTGTAAATCGAAGGCTAAGGCTACTGCAGGGATTTTTTTCGGCAGCTTTTCAAAAAATCTGTCATAGTAGCCGCCGCCATAACCAATGCGATATCCTTTTCTATCGAAGGCCACACCGGGAACAATCACAAGGTCAATTTCATCAGGCGCAACCGGTCGTATGTATTCCTCTTTAGGTTCGAAGACCCCAAAGGTACCTTCAGCCAGCTCTTCAGCAGGATTTTTCAAATGAGATAGAATCATTTCCCGGGTTTTAGGTACACAAATGGGGACAATTGCTCTTTTGTGGGATGAAATTAGATCTTGAATGATCTCGCCAGTTTTAACTTCACCTCTGAAATCGATATAAACCATTACGTTCTGAGCTGCTTGATAGGCAGGAAAGGCTTTTAACTTCTGTGCAATTGCGCTGCTTTTTTCTAGGATTTCCCCTTCTGACAGCATTCCTCTGCGATTTTGTGTTTCTTTTCTCAATTCCTTTTTCATCATCTCATCTCCTAGATGTATATTTCATTTGACTTATTCGCGATTCGTCATTAGATTCCTTTGAAATCTGGCAAATTTAACAGCATTGCTTTCGACCCAAGCTTTTGATGGCAAGTATTAGGGTTTGGAAAAAAAGACAAAACATACTATAATAGTAATAAGGTCAACAAAAAAATTAATTTTTTACTACTTTCTAAATTTAGGACAAATGTATTATAGATTCATGTTAAAATAATAGAGGAGATTTAGGATATTTTGTAGAAACGTATATGAATTAGTGGGAGTTGGTCAAATGATAGAGCTTTTTAATGTTACAAAACAGTACAAAAATGGTACATCAGCACTTTCAAATATAAATGTTCAAATCAGTAAAGGGGATTTTGTATTTTTAGTGGGTCCCAGCGGCGCAGGAAAGTCTACCTTTATAAAACTGCTTTTGAAGGAAATTGAGCCAACTGAGGGACGTATCACCATCGATGACATAGATACCACAAATCTTTCAAAAAGAAAAATTCCCATGCTGCGAAGAAAGATAGGCTTTGTTTTTCAGGATTTCAGGCTGCTGCAGAATAAGACTGTATTTGAAAATGTAGCCTTTGCCATGGAAATCATAGAAGCAAGTCCTAAGGAAATCAGAAGACAGGTACCAACGATTCTAAGCATGGTAGCTTTAAGCGATAAAGCAAATATGTACCCTGAACAGCTTTCAGGGGGGGAACAGCAGCGGGTTTCTATTGCAAGGGCTATTGTTAACAATCCGGCAGTTTTGATTGCCGATGAACCCACAGGAAATCTAGACCCAGAGACTGCGTGGGAAATCATGAAATTGATAAAGCAGATTAACCGCAGAGGCACTACCGTAGTAATGGCTACACACGCCAAAGAAATCGTAGATATGATGCAGCAGCGCGTTATTGCACTTGAGGGAGGAAGGATTGTAAGAGACGATAAGAAAGGTGTGTATGGCTATGAAGATTAGGACGGTATCTTATATGATTCGCCAGGGATTCAAGGGATTATGGCGGAATCGGATGATGACCTTTGCATCTATCGGATCTGTTGCCTCTGCATTGATTATCCTGGGTATTGTTTTTATGATTATCCTAAATATTAACAGTCTTGCAGAAACCGCGAAGGGGCAGTTTGACTCTATACAACTGTATCTGAAAGATGACTTGGACCAAAAAAAAATTGATGAAATTGGAAAAACTGTTAATAAAATCGATGGCATCGAAAGTGTCTACTATATATCGAAAGCAGAGGCCTTGCAGGATTTGAAAAAGCAGTGGGGAGAGCATGGTTATCTGTTAGAAGGACTAGAGGTAAATCCTCTACCAAACTCCTATGTGCTGAAGCTTAAAGACATCAAGTATTCGGAGCAGGTCGTGGACCAGGTGAAGAATGTCAGTGGGTTAGAGGAAGTCAAGTACTATAAGGATATTGTGGACAAGCTGCTGCGGATAACACATTTTATCCGTATGACAGGAATGATCGTCATTGGAATTCTAATAGGTATTTCTATGTTTATTATTTCCAATACCATTAAGATTACGGTAGCCGCCAGATATAGAGAGATTAACATTATGAAATACGTAGGTGCCACCAATTGGTTTGTAAGATGGCCCTTTCTTATTGAGGGAATGATCCTAGGCTTTGCTGGGTCCGTAATTGCACTGGCAGTAATCGGCTATAGCTATAAAAATATATTCGATCTAATTACAGAAAAAATGTATGTAATGGTTTCTGCTTATATGATTCCAACACCGCTGTTAGTAAATAATCTGGCTGTGATATTCTTAGTTTTAGGCACCGGAATCGGTGCGTTAGGAAGCATATTTTCTATGAGAAAGTTCCTAAAGGTGTAGAAAATGTGTAAAGGGGGACGCAAAGGAGTATGAAAGGAAATCGAATTTCTCTATTTTTATTTACATTTGTATTGATGCTGACTTTCTCTCTGGAAGCCTTCGCCATGGATGTGACCAGTGAACAGAAGAAATTGGAGCAGTTGAATAAGCAGATCAAAAACGTTCAGACAAAGCTGGTACAAAATAAAAATCAAGAAAAAAATCTAAATAGCCAAATCAAGGTTTTGGACCAGAAAATTGATCAAACAGAGAAAGAGATCGGTCAAATTAGTACAGATATTACGCTGACCCAGCGAAAAATCAGTCAGACCAAAGCAGAACTGCAGCTGGCCGAAGCCAATATCAATGATAAAAAAGATGTATTGAATGCAAGACTCCGAGTAATGTATAAGAATGGAAATGTGGGCTATGCAGAGGTGCTGTTAGATTCAGCAAACATTGTAGATCTATTTTCCAAGCTGGATATGGTTCGGAAAATATTCAATCATGATGTGGATTTGCTAAAGTATATGAAAGCGCAGCGAGATGCCGTAGAGATTAAGAAGAAAACTTTAGAGAGCCATCAATCCAGGATGATGGCGATGGCTCAAAATATGGAAATAAAACAGAAAGAATTGGAAAAAAGCCGTGGTGAAATGAGCCGGGTAAAATCAAAGCTCCAGCAGGATAATAAGCAGCTGGAAGAACAGATCGATGAGTTGAACCGTTACGCACAAAAAATTGCGGAGGAGATTCGAAGAAAGCAATCGAAGGGTGAATATGTAGGTGGACAGATGGCTTGGCCTGCACCAGGCTATACAAGGGTAACATCACCTTTTGGCAATAGAATTCATCCTATCTTAAAAACGAAAAAACTTCATACAGGCATTGATATTGGCATACCATCTGGCAAAAATGTTGTAGCAGCTGGAGATGGTACGGTGATCCATGCAGATTGGTTAGGCGGCTATGGAAAAGCAGTTATGATTGACCATGGCGGTGGTATTGTAACTTTATATGCCCATAATTCAAGTTTGCTGGTGAGTGAAAAGGACAAGGTAAAAAGAGGAGATACGATTGCAAAAGCGGGAAGTACAGGAATGTCTACTGGACCTCATTTGCACTTTGAGGTTCGTAAAAATGGCGAGTTTGTAGATCCATTGCCATGGGTAAAGTAAATAATTTGATATAATTGTAAAAAAAGTTGTAAACTAACAATCAAATATAAAAATGAATTTTATTGGTTTAATCGCATGTATGGCTATGTGATTAAACTTTTTTTATTTAATAGGAAAGTGCTACTTTTCCTATTAAATAAAAAAGGCACCCCATAGAGAATTATGGTATGCCAAATAGACCTAATGTAAAAGATTAGATCATTTTTTGTATTCGTAATGTATACCACGAATCCCGGTATAGGATTTTGGAGTCATGGCGCCATCACAAACTTGACAATCAGGTTGTGGTGGAACAGAAGGATCTAGGCCATCAAATAAATTGTCTTCTTTTAGCTGTTCAACAATAAAACGAGGAACCCATAAGGAATAATTGCATTTAGTGCAAATAAATTCGATCAAATCATCATCTTTAGAAAAACCTTCAAGTATATTCATAATAACCTCCATGAAAAATGTAATAGTGTACTAAGCACTATTATATAGAGACCAGCTAATAAAAGTCAATAGTTAAGTTTGATTTTTTTAAAAAAATTGGTTTTAGAAAAAAGAGTATAGCAAAGCTAGCCATATGTAAAACACGAACAATGACAAAATGATGAGCTACATCTCTACTGCGATTTAAGCAGCTTTGATTTTGTTTGAATTCTTAGTTTTTCTCCAAGATTGATGATCTTGAGGGCTCCTAATTTCAAATGGCTTTTCGTCACGGAGAACCGCAAATATGTAATGGAGAAGTTTATGCATTACAGCTACTAAAGCTACTTTCTTTTTCTTGGTTTCACATTTTTTATGATAATAA
>NZ_FQZV01000004.1:0-19407 GCF_900142145.1 Geosporobacter subterraneus DSM 17957
TTAAGTGTAGGGTACGACGACCCTGCCGCACCGAGACATAGCGGGCAGACACAAGGCCTGCCCCTACTGTAGGGAACGATCATCGATCGTTCCGTTAGATACGGAAATTTTCAATCATAGGTTAATAAGAATATCATAGGCGTCAACGTAATCCAATTATTTCCAAATAAACCTTAGAAGCATGTCATTCTGAGCGTTAGCGAAGAATCTTATAAAACATAAGCAAGATTACTTTTGATTATCAGAATATATCATCTAGCTTAAAGATCCTTCGACTCCGTTTTACTCCGCTCAGGATGACAAATTATGGGTTAAGTTGACGCCTATGATAAGAATATGAAACAAAACAACGTGAGTATTCGTCATACATAAAGGTAAAGGTGTTTTTACCTGTACCTCGAACCTTGTACCTAGAAAAAGGAGGACAAAAGATGCGCCCCGATTGGGATGATTATTTTATGGAGATGGCAGAGATCGCAAAAACCCGTTCAACATGCCTGCGCAGAAAAGTCGGTGCTGTGATTGTAAAAAATAAGAGAATATTGGCAACAGGCTACAACGGTGCGCCCTCAGGAACTGCCCACTGCTTGGATGTGGGTTGTATCCGGGAAAAACAAGGGATTCCCTCCGGTGAACGCCACGAGCTGTGCCGCGGCCTTCATGCGGAACAAAACGCCATCATACAGGCAGCTTACCATGGGGTCAGTATTGAAGGGGCAACCTTATATGCTACACTACAACCCTGTATCCTATGTGCTAAGATGGCGATCAATGCAGGAATAAAAAAAATTATTTTCAAAGGAACGTATCCCGATGCCCTATCTATGGCAATGCTAGAAGAAGCGGGGATGGAGCTGGTCTGCAAATAGGGAATTACTGAAAATTAACAGGGAAAAGTTGATTTTAAATCGATTTTCGGGTAAAATTACACTGATATGATATCAACAAGGAGTGTTTATGGTGAATCAATACTATTTAGTATTTTTTATTGCCTTGATTATTTCCTTAAGCTTGACTCCGGTGGCAAAAAGATTGGCCTATCGGTTGGGAGCGATTGACGTTCCAAAGGATGATCGAAGGGTGCATAAAAATCCGATTCCACGCATGGGAGGCCTGGCGATATATGCAGGAGTTGTGATTAGCGTACTGGTGATCTTGCCCATTGATAGGGAAATGATCGGTATGCTCCTGGGGGGAACTATCATTGTAATCATGGGAATATTCGATGACATAAAGCCCTTATCAGCCAAGACAAAGCTGGCGGTGCAAATACTATGTGCCGGAATTCTAGTTTATTTTGGCCTAAGGATTGGAAAGTTTAATATACCTTTTATGGAAGGAAAAGCAATATATTTAGGCATATTCAGCATTCCGGTAACCATTTTCTGGATTGTAGGGATTACCAATACTTTAAACCTCATCGATGGATTGGATGGATTAGCGGCAGGTGTTGCAACCATTGCGGCACTATCTCTGGCCTATGTAGCTCATGTAGTGGAAAGACCGGAAACGGCTATCATGACCTTGGCCATCGCAGGGGCGGCCAGCGGGTTTTTACCCTATAATTTTAATCCCGCTAAGATATTTATGGGAGATACGGGGTCTCTATTCCTAGGATTTATGCTTGCGGCGATTTCTATTGATGGTGCCGTAAAGGGGGCCACAGCCTTGGCTACAGTGGTGCCCGTATTGGCACTGGGGGTACCCATCTTTGACACCACCTTTGCCATTTGCCGAAGAGCCTTGAATGGACGGCCTATCATGGAGCCTGACAAGGGCCATCTGCATCATCGTTTGCTTTCTGCAGGGATGGGGCAGAAGAGAACAGTGCTCATTCTTTATAGTGTAAGCGCTACTTTAGGCCTAAGTGCGGCTTTTTATTCCAACAGCAAAGTGCTTGACTCCATGCTGGTATTGCTTCTAGCCAGTGCCATGATGTATATCAGCATAAATGCAGTGGATTTCCAAAAACAAAAACGAAGTGAAAAGGAATAGAAAAAAAGCCTGACACCGTCAGGCTGTTTTTATATAATAGGAAAGTTCTGCTTTCCTATTATATAAAAAGAGGGGTTGTAGGGGATGAAATCCCCTGCCCGCATTCAGGAAGGTGCTCAGGCTGCCGTGCAGCCGTCGAAGGAAACCTAGGGTTTCCTAGCGAAAGCATCGAAGATGCTTTTTTATATAAATGACATGGGGTGGAACAATGGATAAAGTAAAAATACTCTCTATATTTGGGACAAGGCCAGAGGCGATTAAGATGGCTCCCGTAGTTCGCGCATTGCAGGATCATGCAGAGATTGAATCTCTTCTGTGTGTAACGGCTCAGCATCGGGAAATGCTGGATCAGGTGCTGGAGCTTTTTTCCTTGAAGCCTGATTTCGATTTAAATATCATGCAGCCAGGACAAACCCTGAGCGAAATTACAGCTCGTGGGCTGCGAGGACTGGAGGATGTGATCAAAGAGGTGCAGCCTCATATGATCTTAGTCCATGGAGATACCACTACTACCTTTACGGGAGCTCTAGCTGCCTTCTATCAGCAGGTGAAGGTAGGACATGTAGAGGCAGGACTTCGCAGTGACAACATGTATTCTCCCTATCCGGAGGAAATGAACCGTGTATTGACGGGACGGCTTGCCCATCTGCATTTTGCGCCAACGGAAGGAAACCGTAAAAATTTATTAGCAGAAGGAATCAAGGATGATGTGATTCTAGTGACGGGGAATACGGTGATCGATGCCTTGCTGCAGGTTGTAAAGAAGGACTATGTTTTTGAAGATGAGCGCCTCAATCAAATAGATTATGCAAACAAAAAGGTGGTTTTGCTGACTGCTCATCGAAGAGAAAATCTAGGTCAGCCCATGGTAAACATTTTTACTGCCATGAAGGAAATCGTTGAGAACAATGAAGATGTGGAAGTGGTCTTTCCTGTACATCTCAATCCCAAGGTGCAAGAACTGGCCCATGGCATCCTAGGAAATATGGAAAGAGTTCACTTGATCAAACCTTTAGAATATGAGCCCTTTGCCAACTTGATGGCCAAAGCCTATTTGATCTTAACAGATTCTGGAGGGATTCAAGAGGAAGCTCCGGCCTTAGGCAAGCCTGTTTTAGTCCTTCGCACAGAAACTGAGCGTCCCGAGGCAGTACAGGCCGGTACGGTAAAAATGGCAGGGGTTGAAAAGGAAACCATATTCTCTATAGCCCATAGTCTGCTCAATGATACGAAGGCCTATGGGGAAATGGCCAATGCGGTAAATCCCTATGGAGATGGAAAAGCCTCTTTTCGCATTGTGGAAGCTATCCTAAAATATTTTAAGGCTGGCCAATAAGTAATTTTTGAAAAATATGACTATTGCACAAATGAACTTTTCATTATACAATGATATTGTAGAGGATTAGGATAGGTGATGGGTTTGAAAGAGTATAGTGAAGATACAGTCTATTTTATATCCTATGCAAAGCTTCCCACAGAGATCCCGGCGGCAAATATGCATAAGGTAGTAGGTCTGGGTCTGATTATCAATAAGGAGACAGGGATCATTGAAGATTCCTCCTGTACTCTGCTAACAGAAGAGGCTAAGGATTTTCTGAAACAGATTTTGGTTGGCTACAATCTTCATGAAAATGGAATTGAGCCCTTAGTGGAAAAGGTAAAAAGAAGATATCATGGCCTGGCGCAAAAGGCGATCTGTGTAGCGCTGAAGGGCACCTTTGAAAGGTATCTGGCCTGGCAGGAAGAAAATATTATAAAGTAACACTGCTTTACTTGCGGTAGTTGTGCAACCCGCTATTACTCAGTGAGTAAAATCCAGTATAAAACATTTAAGGATCTATTGACCTTAAGGTGTTTTTGTACTGGTTTTTTTATTTTATCAAAGGGATTTAGAAACGCAAGGATAGGTCTTTGTGCCTGTCCATATATAACATCCACGGGTGGGAATGGAAAGAAATCACTAAAAAAGTCCAGATTTTGTCATTCTGAATGCAACGAAGTGAAATGAAGAATCTTTAAAGGGGCTTAAATGCTAAGATTCTTCGCAAGCTCCTTCGCTATCGCTCAGGACTATAGGCTCAGGATGACACCGTAATCATATAGCATAATATTTGACTTTTTCAGTGACCTCCATGGAAACCCATCCCTACCAAGATTAATCAATATTAAAGGGGGTTTTTGTAATGAGTCAAAACAAAGCGCCAAAGAACAATGTGTTTTACAGGAATCAAAACTGGCATTATCCTAAGATTGAAAAAGGTGAAGGCATTTACCTTTATGATGACAAAGGGAATCGATATCTCGATGCCTGCTCCGGATCAGCGGTGGCCAATATCGGTCACGGAAATGAGGCGGTGGCAGCTTATACAGCACAGCAGATGAAGCGTATTGCCTTTACCCATCTTTCCCGCTGGACTGTAGACACCATTGAAGCCTGTGCAGAAAGAGTGGCTCAGTGGACACCGGGAGATCTGAACTATGTATATTTTGTATCCGGCGGTTCAGAAGCTACAGAAACAGCCATGAAAATGGCCAGACAATACTTTGTGGAACGGGATGGCCAGGGAACCAGCAAGTGGAAGGTCATCTCCAAGTGGAATGCATTCCATGGGAATACGCTGGGCTCTCTATCCATGACAGGGATTACGGAAAGAAGAAAAATCTATGACCCACTGCTGGTAAACTTCCCTAAAATTCCGCAATTCTATCATTATCGCAATCCATGGGGCTGTGAAACCTTAGAAGAAACCAGTATCAAAGCCGCCGAAGCCCTGGAGCATGAAATCCTAAGACAGGGAGCACAAAATATAGCTGCCTTTATTACGGAGGCGGTGGTAGGTGCGGCCTGTCCGGGAGCTCACCCCACAAAAACCTATTTTGAAAGGGTACGTGAGATTTGTAACAAGTACGACATTCTGCTGATTGTGGATGAGGTAATGTCCGGCTTTGGAAGAACGGGAGAAAGATTCGGCATCGATCATTTTGGAATCGTACCGGATATTATGACAGTAGCCAAGGGGATGAGCTGCGGATATACACCAATCGGTGCAGCCGTGGCCAATGAGGAGATTTTCCAAACCATCATGGTGAAAGGGACAGGTCAGTTTATACACGGTCACACCTATGCAGGGAACCCCCTCTCCTGCGGCATTGCAGACTTTGTGATGGAGCTGGTAGAAAAGAATGGTTATGTGGAGAATGCTTCAGTTCAAGGCAGTTATTTAATGGAAAGATTAAGTGATTTATACAAATACCCGATTGTAGGAGAAATCCGGGGCAAGGGGCTGATGATCGGATTGGAATTTGTAAAGGATCAAAAAACAAAGGAGCCATTTGCCAGTGTTGACAATGTAAAGGGTAAGATCACCGTAAACGGAATGGCGGAAGGAATCATCCTATATCCTGGCGGAGGCTCCGTAGATGGTGTGAGAGGGGACCATACTTTGGTTGCACCGCCGATTAATATTACCAGGGAACAGGCGGATGAATTGGCAGATGCATTAGAAAGAGCGATAAAAGCCACCTGCGAGCAGGTGTTGTAGAAAATCCGGAACAACACAGGGGTTGTTCCCTAAAGGAAAAATTAAACCTGAACATTAGAATCGTAGGGGACGACCAATAGGTGTCAACTTAACCCATAATTTGTCATCCTGAGCGGAGTAAAAGGGAGTCGAAGGATCTTTAAGCTAGATGATATATTTTAACAATCATAAGTAATTTTGAATATGTTCCATAAGATTCTTCGCTAACGCTCAGAATGACATGCTTCTAAAGTTTATTTGGAAATATTAAGATTAGGTTGACGCCTATGGGGAAAGGCCCCTGGGCCGTTCCGAAGATAGAAGCTGTATATTATTCGTTGACATAAAAGGGTTAAGTAAACATTATTATATAGGTATCTTCGAGAAAGTAGTATTATAACGTGTAACGCGTAACGTGCAACGTGCATCGAATCAGGGAATAAATTGTCTTATATCAAATTATAGTAAAAAGGAGTGGATAAATATGGAAAAACTCATCATCACCCTAGCCCCCACGGGGAATGTACCTACTAAGACTATGAACCAGGCTACCCCTGTGACCGTAGAGGAAATCGTAGAGGAGATTAAAAGATGCCGCCAACTAGGAGTCGCCATTGCCCATATCCATGTGCGGGATCAGGAAGGCAAACCTACCAGTGATCGGTCTATCTTTCAAAAGGTTCTTGAACGTATTGAAGAAGAAAAAATAGATATTATCACCCAGGTATCTACCGGTGCAAGGGGTGGAGAAAATACCATAGAATATAGAGGACAAATGCTGGATTTACCGGCCCAGATGGCCAGCTTATCTACGGGTTCTTCTAATTTCCCCAGCAGCATCAATGCCAATGATCCGGCTTTGATTGAGGCGCTGGCTCATAAGATGTATGCCCATGGCTTGAAGCCGGAGATCGAAGCCTTTGATGTAGGAATGATCTCTAATGCAAAGAAGCTGCTTAAGAAGGGAATTCTAAAGGCACCCCTGCATTTCAATCTGGTGATGAATGTACCGGGAAGTATTGAAGGAACACCGAGGAATCTGCTTTTTATGATAGAAAGCTTGCCCGAGGGGTCTACCTGGAGTGTTTCCGGTATCGGAAGATCTCAAGTGCCAATGCTCACCATGGCAATCCTTATGGGAGGCCATGTGAGAACGGGATTGGAGGATGTGTTGGAGTATGAAAAAGGGGTGCCTGCTACCAATGCCATGCTGGTTGAGCGGGTGGTGCGCATTGCAAAGGAATTAGGGAGAGAGATCGCCACCCCAGACGAAGCTAGAAGGATATTAGGCCTGTAGTGGCGGGTTTCCACGCCCGCCATTTGAGGGTTTCTATGCCCGCCATAGCGGATCTGGGGATAATTGTTTCGGGCAGACCCGTGGGAAGACCACTGAAAAAGCCCTGGCTTTTGTCATTCTGAATGTAACGAAGTGAAATGAAGAATCTCTAAAAGCGCTTAATTACCCAGCTCCTTCGCAAGCTCCTTCGCTTCGCTCAGGACTAAAGGCTCAGGATGACAAACTCGAATTTTTGCCGTATTTTTGACTTTATCAATGGTCTTCACGGAGGTCTGGCCCTAATCATATAATAATTTCTGGAGCAACGCGTATCGTGCAACGGGTATCGAAATAATAAATTTATTTTAAAAAGAGGATTTTATGGCAAAATTATAGTAATATTATAATTGAAATATTATTAAGAATTGGTGGTGTTGTACATGCATAAAATCAAAACCATTGAAGAAGCAATGGGCCATATAAAAGACGGGATGACCTTGATGATTGGTGGCTTCCTTGGAACCGGAACACCGGAGACCTTCATTGATGCCTTGATCGAGAGGGGTGTCAAGGATCTGACTGTGATTGGAAATGATACCGGCTTTCCAGATAAAGGTATTGGCCGTTTAATCGTAAATAAGCAGGTGAAGAAGGCAATCGTTTCCCACATCGGAACCAACCCTGAAACAGGAAGACAAATGAATGCAGGAGAAATAGAAGTTGTACTGGTGCCTCAGGGAACCTTAGCAGAACAGGTTCGGGCAGGAGGTGCAGGACTGGGTGGAATCCTCACCCCTACAGGTTTAGGAACGATTGTGGAAGAGGGTAAGCAAAAGGTTGTGGTTCAAGGGAAAACCTATCTTGTAGAAGAACCGATTCGTGCCGATGTAGCCCTATTAAAGGGAGCAAAGGTGGATAAAAAAGGAAATATCTACTATAATTATGCAGCTCGGAATTTCAATCCTCTTATGGCCATGGCCGCAGATCTGGTGATCGTAGAAGCAGAGACTTTAGTCGAAACGGGGGAAATTCATCCCAACGAGGTTATGACACCGGGAATCTTCGTAGACATGATCGTGGAAGGGGGAAAATAGCATGGACAATATTCGTGAAATTATCGCGAAAAGAGTTGCCAAGGAGTTGAAGGATGGGGATGTGGTTAACCTGGGCATTGGGCTGCCTACCCTCGTAGCCAACTATATACCGGAGGGTGTAGATATTATTTTACAGTCAGAGAATGGATTTGTAGGAATGGGCCCTGCTCCTGAGGCAGGAAAGGAAGAAAAGGACCTGGTAAACGCTGGGGGACTAAATGTTACTTTGATGCCTGGGGCCGCTTTTTTTGATAGCGCAACCTCCTTTGCAATTATCCGAGGGGGACATGTAGCAGCAACAGTATTGGGAGCGTTGCAGGTAGATCAAAAGGGCAACCTTGCTAATTGGATGATTCCAGGAAAATTGGTGCCGGGCATGGGCGGTGCCATGGATCTCGTTTCAGGAGCAAAGAAAGTAATCGTGGCTATGGAGCATACGGCAAAAGGAAAGGCCAAGATTCTTAAGGAATGTACCCTGCCTTTAACCGCTGTGGCTGAAGTAGATCTCATCATTACAGAAATGGGCGTTATGGCAGTAAAGCCGGAGGGTTTGGTATTGTTAGAAATTAATCCAGCCTATACGGTTGAGGATATCAAGGCGGCAACAGAAGCAGAGTTAATTATTGCAGATCCTTTAAAGGATATGACAGTATAGCATAAAATCAAGCCTTAGAGAGATACTAAAAGCAGTCATGGAAATACCAGGGCTGCTTAAAATTTTATCAATTATTATTTATATTGTTTGTTCATAAAAAATTATTGTAAGCACTGAAGGAAAAATAAAAAAAAAGTCGAAATATAAACTTTATGTAATTTTATTGGATTGTTAAAATAATATTTAGATGTATACTGAAATATTTGTATATTTAAACTACAATTGATATAATGTTATAGGGAGGGGTATGCCATGACAAATGACCCTATGAAAGCGCTGAAGAACCTTTCTCTTTTAAGTTATATCGGTTTATCCATGGTGCTGCCAATCCTTGCAGGGGTATGGATGGGGAACCGGCTTGATGAAAAGCTGCAGACAGGGAATATTTTCCTGATTCTTTTCATATGCATAAGTGTCCTGGCATCCTTTGTCAGTGTATATAAAATCGCTATGAGAGATATGAAGAAAAAATGATAAATCAATAGGATGGCGGGTCCCATGATATGCGACCCCTACAATGGCTAAAAACGGGCATACACAAGGACCGTTTCAACGAAACCAATTAAGTAGGGAACGACGCCCTCGTCGTTCTGCAGAGATAAACGTCAACGCAATCCATAATTTGTCATCCTGAGCAAAGTGAAACGGAGTCGAAGGATCTTAGACCCATTCGCTGCGCTCAGGGTGACAGTTCGTGTAGTCATAGAGTTTCTGCGCCGTTCCGAAAAAAAACACCAGCCCTTACGAAAGGAAGTGTGAACCCTTGGGGTACACTTGGGATATACAAGTTAAGATTTTCAAATATACGCTGATAGCGGCAGCTGTCTTTGCCGGATGTTCAGCGTTGTTTTTAGAAAAACCTTTGCCCTTTATTTATGCATTAATCTTTGGTACCCTCATTGGTATCCTAAACTTTCGCAATTTGGCCCTTACCCTGGAAAAGGCGGTCAAGATGACCCCGGGGCAGGCCCAAGTTTATGCAGGGTCTAGATATTTTATACGATATATGATCAATGGGATTGTTATTTTTGTGTCAATAAAAGCCGATTACTTAAACGTCCTTGGGGCAGTACTAGGTTTGTTCCTCATCAAGTTTGTCGTTGTTGTAACAAACCTATTTAATGATATAAACTTTTTCAAAAGAATCTTCATCAGAAAGGAGGAAGAATAGTGGAAGGAGGATTTGGCGCAAGAGTCATATTTGAGTTGCCTGGAGGGATTCTAATCACAGAAACCGTGACTACTACCTGGATTATAATGGCAGTCCTAACCATATTTGCACTGGTCGCAACCAGAAGGTTCGAAAAGGTGCCCCGAGGATTGCAAAATGTAGTCGAACTGTTAGTAGAGGCGATTTATAAACTCACTGCTCAGACCATGGGAGAAGACAAAAAAGCCTTTGCACCCTATATCGGTACGCTTTTGATGTATCTAGTTTGTGCAAACCTGGCAGGACTGTTCGGATTCAGACCACCGACAGCCGATGTAAACACCACCATGGCATTGGCATTGATGACATTTTTTATGATCCATTTCTTCGGAATGAAGAGAAAAGGAGTTGGTAGATACCTAAAAGGTTTTCTGGAACCTTTCCCGGTTATGCTGCCCCTAAATGTAATAGGGGAGCTGGCAACGCCAATTTCACTATCATTCCGTCTCTTCGGCAACATCGTTGGAGGGTTGATCATTATGAATTTGCTTTATGGTGCCCTTGCAACGCTGAGCCAGTCGGTGGGAATACCGAATATTCCGGTGTTCCAAACTGCGATACCAACAGTATTTCACTTATACTTTGACGTATTCGCAGGCGTATTGCAGTCGTTTATATTTGCTATGTTGACAATGGTATTTGTCTCTATTGCAATGGATTAAGCCATCTCATTAAGGAGGGAAAAGGATGGACAATGCCAATTTTATTGTTCGGTTCCTTACTTGGCTTATGACCTTTGATCGAAAGGCCCTCATCCTTGCAGCTTCAGCAATCGGAGCAGGTTTTGCTATGATTGCGGGAATCGGACCGGGGGTAGGTCAGGGATATGCAGCAGGTAAAGGAGCAGAAGCAGTGAGCATTAATCCAAAGGCCTCAAAACAGGCTACAATGGTAATGCTATTAGGAGCTGCTGTTGCAGAAACTTCGGGTATATTGGCGCTAGTAGTTGCATTAATTCTATTGTTTGGTAATCCGCTGGTTACACAGCAGGGAGCAGTTCTGATTCTTGCCGCTTCAGCCATTGGGGCTGGGCTATCTATGATCGCAGGAATAGGACCGGGCATTGGACAGGGTTATGCCGCCGGAAAGGGTACAGAAGCAACCGGAAGAAGACCCCAATATCAATCCAATGTCGTTAGAGCCATGTTCCTTGGCCAGGCAGTAGCGCAGACTACCGGTATTTATGCCTTAATAATATCCTTGGTACTCATGTTCGCCAATCCATTGGTAAGATTATTATAGAAGCGTTGTAAAATTTTATAAGCAAACATGAGAATAGATCATATACCGTATGATCGTGATTAGTAATTGGCAAGCTACGAATAAAAGAATATTTTGGGTGATAAAAAAGGAGGAAATTTTCAATGGAACCTATTACAGGAAGAGCATTAATATTAGCATGTTCAGCAATTGGAGCAGGATTGGCAATGATTGCAGGTATCGGACCTGGTATCGGTCAGGGGTATGCAGCAGGTAAAGGTGCGGAAGGTGTTGGAAGACAGCCGGAGGCACAGGCAGACATCGTAAGAACAATGCTTTTAGGTGCAGCAGTTGCAGAGACAACAGGTATTTATGGTTTAATTATTGCGTTAATTCTTCTATTTGCAAATCCACTAATCGGACTTTTATAAAATAGAAAAGCGCAGGGAGATGGGGTGACCATCTCCTGCTTATGATTATCCCTTGAGAGAGGAGGACATTCCTATGATGAAAGCTGGATTGGTGGAAATAAATTGGAACCTTGCATTTCAGATCATCAATACGATTATTCTATACATTATCCTAAAGAAGCTGTTGTTCAAGCCGGTAACAGAGTTTATGGCAGCGAGACAGAATTCTATCGTAGAATCTATGCAGGAAGCCGATGATAAAAATGCTCAAGCAGACAAGTTGATGCAAGAATATCAGTTAAAATTAGCAGGTGCCCAAGATGAGGGCCGTGAAATCATAAAAGAGGCTTCTAAGCGAGCAGAAGACCGGGCCAATGAAATCGTTAAGAGTGCTCAGGAGGAAGCAAGCAAGATCAAAGAGCGAGCAGAAGCGGAAATTAAGAGGGAACAGCAAAAAGCTGTAAACGCATTGAAAAATGAAGTGGCTGCAATGGCTGTAGCGGCAGCAGGCAAGATCATCAATAAGAATCTTGATGTGAAGGAACACAGTCAACTGATCAATGAATTTATTGACGAGGTAGGGGAAGCAAAATGGCACAACTAGCAGCAAGAACTTATGCCCAAGCCCTCTTTGAAGTAGCCCTGGAAGTCAATCGGATTGATGACTTTGAAAAAGAGCTTAATTTTGTGCTGCAAACCTTCGAACAGCATCCCGATTTTTATGAGATTTTCAAGACGCCGCAGATCGGAAATGAAGAGAAGAAGAGCATTATTGAGAATGTTTTCAAGGGCCGCCTTACCGATGAAATGATGAATTTTTTAAAGATATTGTTAGATAAAAGAAGAACCGGAGTTTTAGAATATATCGCGAAGGAATACCATAAGCTTGCCAACGAACACAATAATGTGGTGGAGGCTGTGGCAGTTACAACTGTACCCCTCAAAAGTGAGGAACAGGCAAAGCTGGTTGCAAAACTGACAGTGGTAACTGGAAAGCGTGTTTATCTGAAGAATCAGATAGACCCTGCCATCATTGGTGGAATGCTGGTGCGTATCGGGGATCAAGTCATTGACGGTACCATCCAGAGTCGTCTGAATAAGCTGCAGGAAGACCTTGCACAAATAATAGTATAGGTAATAGGGGTGATATGACAATGAATCTCAGACCTGAAGAAATTAGCTCAATTATTAAAGAGCAGATTAAAAGATATGAGAATAAACTTCAAGTTACAGATGTTGGTACTGTTATTCAGGTTGGTGACGGTATCGCCAGAATTCACGGATTAGACAAATGTATGTCGGGAGAATTGTTAGAGTTTCCCGGCGGTGTATATGGTATGGCTTTAAACCTTGAAGAAGACAACGTAGGCTGTGTACTGATGGGTTCTGACGATAAGATTCGTGAGGGCGATATCGTAAAGCGTACGGGAAGAGTTGTTGAGGTACCTGTTGGAGATGCGCTGATCGGACGTGTAGTAAATGCTCTGGGACAGCCTATCGATGGAAAAGGACCGATCAAGACAGAAAAGTTCCGACCGGTAGAGTCCGCTGCCCCCGGGGTTGTTGACAGAAAGTCTGTACACCAGCCGCTGCAAACCGGCATCAAGGCTATCGATGCCATGATACCTATCGGAAGAGGACAACGTGAGTTGATTATCGGAGATAGACAGACCGGTAAAACGGCCATCGCCATCGATACCATCATTAACCAAAAAGAAGAAAATGTAATATGTATTTATGTAGCCATCGGACAGAAGAAATCTACAGTAGCTCAAATCGTTAAGGTACTGGAAGACAGAGGGGCTATGGATTATACGATCATCGTATCGGCTACAGCCAGCGAACTGGCGCCACTACAGTACATCGCACCCTATGCCGGCTGTGCAATGGGTGAAGAATTCATGCATGCAGGCAAAGACGTATTGATTATTTACGATGACCTATCCAAGCACGCGGTGGCTTATCGTGCCATGTCCTTGCTGCTTCGCCGTCCGCCGGGACGTGAGGCTTATCCGGGAGACGTATTCTACCTGCACAGCAGACTACTGGAAAGAGCTGCGAAGCTGAGTGATAAACTGGGAGGCGGTTCCTTAACAGCACTGCCGTTCATCGAAACACAAGCGGGAGACGTATCCGCATATATTCCAACCAACGTTATTTCTATTACAGACGGACAGATCTTCCTTGAATCTGAACTGTTCTTCGCAGGGCAGCGTCCGGCGGTAAATGCCGGTATCTCCGTATCTCGTGTAGGTGGAGACGCACAGATCAAGGCAATGAAGAAGGTTGCAGGTAAGATCAAGCTTGAGTTGGCCCAGTATAGAGAGCTTGCTGCCTTTGCTCAGTTCGGTTCAGAACTGGATAAGGATACCCAAGAGCGTCTGGCTCAAGGGGAAAGAATCATGGAGATTCTTAAGCAGCCTCAGTATGCACCGGTTAAAGTAGAGCATCAGGTTATGATCATCTTTGCAGTAATCAACAAATACTTAAAGGATATTCCAGTTCCGGCTATCAAGCGCTTCGAAGCGGAATTCCTGAAGTTTATGGATAATAATCATCCACAAGTTGGTGCATCCATCAAGAGTACCGGCGTAATGTCTGATGAAGTGGAAAATCAATTAAAGGCAGCCATAGAAGAATTTAAGGGAATCTTTAGACTCGAAGAATAACACTTGTTGAATGAGAAATGTTGAATGAGAAAGGTTAAAAGCCTTCAGCCGGTAACACGGGTTCGTGTAGGGAACGATCAGTGATCGTTCCGAAAGCCGGGCAGACACAAGGCCTGCCCCAAGCACAATCACTATGCTTCTCTTAGAGATGAGCCTGCAGACTAGGAATCAAAGCGAAAAAAAGTGGTTTTCCGGCTCTCAACATACAACATTCAACATTCAACCTTCAACATGCAATGGAGGTGAATACATGGCAGGAATGGGTATGCGTGATGTAAAGCGCAGAATCAAGAGCGTAAACAGTACAAAACAAATCACCAAGGCAATGGAGCTGGTTTCCTCCGCAAAGCTCAGAAGAGCGAGACAGCGGGTGGAAAAGACCCGACCTTATTTTAATACAATCAAAGAAACGGTTCAGGATATTTTCTCCAATACCAGCGGGATCAAACATCCCTTTGTGAGTACAAGAGAAATCAAGAAAACCTGTTATATTGTGATCACCGGTGATAGAGGTCTGAGCGGCGGCTATAATGCCAACGTGATCAAGACGGCTGTTACTCATATGGCAGATAAACCGGCTAAATCCGTAATCGCGATAGGTACTAAGGGAAGAGACTACTTCCGCAGCAGAAAGTATGATTTGGATGGTGAATTTCTTCAAATTTCTGAAGATCCCAGCTACGGTGATGCAAAAAGAATCAGCAGCCTGGTGATGCAGCTTTATCAAAACAAGCTCATCGATGAGGTATACTTGGTGTATACACAATTTGTAAGTACAATTTCTCAAAAACCAGAGATGATCAAATTGCTGCCACTTTCTGGCGAGAAGAAGGAAAAAGGTAAGAATAAGCCCTTTGAATATGTTTCCTATGAGCCTTCTCCAGAAGCAGTATTAGACTATCTGGTTCCTAAATATATTGAAAGTACTATTTTTGGTGCGTTGGTGGAATCTTCAGCCAGTGAACAAGGAGCTAGAAGGGTTGCCATGGAAAATGCTACAGACAATGCAGAAGAAATGATCGATGATTTGACACTGCTGTACAACAGAGCACGTCAAGCTGCGATCACACAGGAAATCGCAGAAATCGTTGGTGGAGCAGAGGCACTGAAGTAGCATCTGCTGTAACTGTTGAATGAGAAATGTTGAATGAGAGATGTTAAAAGCAAAACAGGTTGACCCAAAAGATAGACCTAGGAAAAATACAACCTTCAACATACAACCTTCAACGCACTATTATGAAAGGATGTGAACCGGAATGGCGCAAAATATCGGTAAAGTGGTCCAGATTATCGGACCCGTTTTGGATATAAAGTTTAACTCTGATAATCTTCCGGAGCTATTGAACGCAATTGAGGTTCAGGTAGGAGATCGGAAGATCACTGCAGAAGTTGCCCAGCATATTGGAGATGATACAGTACGTTGTATCGCCATGTCCTCAACCGACGGACTTGTTAGAGGAGTAGAGGCCGTAGACCTGGGTGCTCCGATCTCAGTTCCAGTTGGAAAAGAAACTCTGGGAAGACTATTTAACGTTTTAGGTGAAACCATAGATGAAAAGGGACCTGTAAATACAAAGGCAAAGGCCCCGATTCATAGACAACCTCCTGCCTTTGATGAGCAGGAAACATCAGCGCAGATTTTCGAAACAGGTATCAAGGTAATCGACCTAATCGCTCCTTATGCAAAGGGTGGTAAGGTAGGATTGTTCGGCGGTGCCGGAGTAGGAAAGACCGTATTGATCCAGGAGTTGATTAATAATATCGCCAAGGAGCACGGTGGACTTTCTGTATTCGCAGGGGTTGGAGAGCGTACAAGAGAAGGAAATGACTTGTACCATGAAATGATCGAGTCTGGAGTTATCGATAAGACCACCATGGTATTCGGTCAGATGAACGAGCCCCCAGGAGCAAGAATGCGTGTAGCCCTTTCAGGACTTACAATGGCAGAGCACTTTAGAGATCAAGAGGGACAGGACGTACTGCTGTTCATCGACAATATATTCAGATTTACCCAAGCGGGTTCAGAAGTATCGGCACTGCTAGGCCGTATGCCTAGTGCCGTTGGTTATCAGCCAACTTTGGCAACGGAGATGGGACTATTGCAGGAGAGAATCACTTCAACAAAGAAGGGTTCTATCACATCGGTGCAGGCTGTTTATGTACCTGCCGATGACTTAACTGACCCGGCACCGGCTACAACCTTTGCCCACTTGGATGCAACGACAGTTCTTTCCCGTTCGATTTCTGAGCTGGGTATTTACCCGGCGGTGGACCCACTGGATTCCAGTTCCAGAATTATGGATCCTAACATCTTAGGAGAGGAGCACTATCTTGTAGCCCGTGGTGTTCAGGAAGTACTTCAACGTTATAAGGAACTTCAGGATATCATCGCAATCCTTGGTATGGATGAATTGTCCGATGAAGATAAGTTGACGGTTGCCCGTGCAAGAAAGATTCAAAGATTCTTATCACAACCATTCCACGTTGCTGAACAGTTTACCGGGTCGCCAGGCAAATATGTTCCTTTGAAGGAAACAGTCAGAGGCTTTAAGGAGATTCTTGAAGGCAAGCACGATGATCTTCCGGAGTCAGCCTTCCTTTATGTAGGAAGCATCGAAGAAGCAGTTGAAAAGGCTAAAAAAGGAAATGAATAATTTGGTTAGCTGTTAGCAGTTAGCCGTTAGCCGTTACTACAGTCGGTCTTTGGGCATCTTAGATGATCGAGTAAAGTGATTTAAACCGATTTGTGAAGTTATTTAAGGAAGGTCATGAATGACAGGCTCTTGAGAAAAACGGCATACGCGGAGGTGAACAAATGGCTTCAACATTTCGATTGGAAATTGTTACACCGGACCGAAAGTTTTTTGAGGATGATGTGGATATGGCAGTAGTCAGAACCTCTGAGGGTGACTTGGGTATTTTGAAAAACCATATGTCCCTGGTCAGTCCCCTTGCCATAGGTACGGTTAAAATCAAAAAGGACGGTGTCTA
The DNA here is from genome assembly GCF_900142145.1 of Geosporobacter subterraneus DSM 17957. Taxonomy (GTDB): domain Bacteria; phylum Bacillota; class Clostridia; order Peptostreptococcales; family Thermotaleaceae; genus Geosporobacter; species Geosporobacter subterraneus. The sequence goes on from NZ_FQZV01000004.1 coordinate 17,022, forward strand.
TACAGAAGCTGCTTGTGCCGGAGGATTTGTTCAGGTACGGCAGGATAAGACCACGATTATCACCGACTCCGCTGAGTGGCCTGAAGAGATTGATGTCGAGCGGGCGAAGCGTGCGGTAGATCGTGCAGAAGAAAGAATGAAAAGTGCTCATGCAGGAGTAGATGTGGTGCGTGCGCAACTGGCATTGGAAAGAGCATTAAACCGATTGAAAATTGCAAAGCGAGATTAAAGCTAGAGACTCCCGAACAGGAATGTTGGGGAGTCTTTGCATTTCTAAGGCTTGTGTTTTCTAGAACATAGGTTTGTGGCTAAGAAATTTAAACGAAAAACAAATACTAAAAATTTATTTTTAAAAATGTTTAGCAGCAGAATAAGACGGTATCATTATAATAATAGCTGGGAAAGCATAATCCATATTAGCTAATGTCTAAAATTCATATCAATAACATATATTAAATATAAAAATGATAAAGGCAAACCATTTGAAAGAATGGGACGCAAAGTCTGATGTCTAAAGAGTCTCAGGATTCAATGATCGATCGGCTGCCAAAATAGAAACCTATTTTGGCAGCCTTTTTATATATTAAAACCTACTGGATGTGGTGATCTTTAAAATTGAAAGAGGTGAAATTATGAAAAGACTGCGAAACAAGCCATTGGCCTTCCTCATCATATTTACCCTGTTGGTATTGGGTACATTCTCCAGCATGGCAACCATTTCATATGGAGAGGACCAACAGACCCAATTGCAGCAGATTGACGAAGAGGAAGCTATAGAAGAAGTGGCAGAAGAAGTGACAGAAGAGGAAGCCATAGAAGAAGTGACAGAAGAAGTGACAGAAGAGGAAGCCATAGAAGAAGTGACAGAAGAAGTGGCAGAAGAAGTGGCAGAAGAAGTGGCAGAAGAAGTGGCAGAAGAAGTGGCAGAAGAAGTGGCAGAAGAAGTGGCAGAAGAAGTGACAGAAGAAGTGACAGAAGAGGAAGCTGTAGAAGAAGTGACAGAAGAAGTGACAGAAGAAATGCTAGAGAATGAAGAACTAAACCACAATCCTGAAGAAGCACTAGTAGAAGAATTGATGATACCCCTAGTTTTTGGACCAGTCTGGGATAAAAGTTCTCTTAGCTTTACAGGCCAGGGAGGAAACTGCGATGAGATTTGGGCAACCGTTAAAAATGGTCATAGCTCAAAAAATATGCAAGGAACTTCAACTTGGGAGCTATATTGGACTGCATCGGGCAATCCTAAAAACGGAGTGATCATTGCCACCGGAACTATCGATGCTTTGGCAAGTGGCAAGAGTCAAAAACTAACCTACAATCCTATGGACAATCCCAACGGCCCTAATGGAATCTACATGTTTAAGGCGTATCAAAGGCCAGGTCATCCAGGAACAGGAGTATTATGGAGCAATGAAATCAAGTTGACAAAATGCGTTGTAAAAATCCCAGCAATCCAAATAGAAAAGATTGTAGACGCAGAATATGCAAAGCCCAACGAAACCATTGCCTATAGTTTTACTGTAACCAACACAGGAACCATGAACTTAACTGGTGTAGTAGTAAAGGATCCTATGTTTGGTGAAGAATGGAGCTATAATATTGGAAATCTTAACATTGGTCAATCCGTTGCTTTCAGCCAAGTCTACACAATACCAGAGGAAGCTGAATTTCCATTGGTAAATACAGCTAAGGTAACAGCAACCCAAGAAGTATGGGATGAGGATAGTGCAACAGTATTCAGGAAACTATTATTAACCTCTATGTGCTCTGATGATCCCGATGAAACCCGTAAATGGCGTGTTAGAAATATGAATGACTTTGATGTAGAATTTGTTTACGAGCTAGTTGGTACAGCTCAAGTTGGCATTCTAATTGCTCCTGCAAACAGCGATTTCTTTTTTGAAACCTTAACGGTAGCCGGACCTAACACACTTAAGATCTTAGTAGATGGAATTCAGCACGATGTGAAAGCCAGCAGTGGACAACAATGTGCCGTACCTGGCATCACAGTTGAGAAATCAGCTGATATGGAAGAAGTAAAGATTGGTGATGTTGTAACCTATACCTTCGTAGTTACCAATACAACGCAATACTTTTACGAACCGAAAGAGCCATTAAAAAATATCACCATTATCGACGAGGTCCTTGGTTGGAGCAACACTATAGAAACCTTAGCAGCAGATGGGTTTGAGACTTTTACAACTACCTTGGAGATTACCGATGAAAATAGTCATCTCTTTATCGAAGGCATGTTTACCAACACTGTAAAGGTCGTTGGATACTACAAAGATAAAGAATTGACAGACTCTGACCAAGCAGTGATAACCCTTGCCGATCCAGGCGATCCAGGAGACCCAGGCGATCCAGGTGATCCAGGAGACCCAGG
>NZ_FQZV01000004.1:19552-120917 GCF_900142145.1 Geosporobacter subterraneus DSM 17957
CCAGGAGACCCAGGTGATCCAGGTGATCCAGGAGACCCAGGTGATCCAGGAGACCCAGATGATGAGATCATTATAACCACTATAGTGGATGAAGAAACACCTCTAGGCCCAACTCCTGATGAGGTGATCATTACAACCGTAACAGATCCAGTGGAGGATGATCCGGTAGTAGATATCCCAGAGGAAGAGATTCCATTAGGCGCAGCACTGCCAAAGACAGGAGAAACCGCACCAATTCTCTTCTACGGTTTAGGGTTATTGCTAACTTCCTTAGGCGTTACAATGAAAAGAAAATAATGATATAATGGAAGATAACGGAAGGGTTATACTCCATTGAACAGGTCAGGCTGGGAGATTCGCTTCCCAGCCTATTCTTTTAGGAAAGAGAAGTGATTAAAATGAAAAAGTTATCTGCTATATCTATTATCCTGGGTTTGCTGATTGGAGCCTATCCGCTGCTGGACCGGGCCTATACCTGGTATTGGCAGCAAAAGGTAATGTCAGATTATAGCAGTTTGGATGATGTATTTGCCAATGAACCGGAAAATGTCACAGAGCCGGTAGAAGCTGAGCCACAAGAGGAAGTTACTGAAGAACCCCAGCCTTCTTCAGAAGAGACATCAGCAGAGGGAATTGCTCCGTCTTCGCCAAAACCGCAGTATTCAAAAGAAGTGCTTCAGCCTATCGGTGTTTTAAAAATTGATAAAATCAAAGTCAACCTGCCAATTCTGGAAGGAACGTCACAGAAAAACCTTAAGATAGGTGCAGGATGGATGAAGGAAACAACAAAAATTGGAGAAGTGGGAAATACAGCTCTGGCTGCCCACCGCAGCCATACCTATGGAAGATTCTTTAACCGTCTGGATGAAATAGAGATTGGGGACAGGGTGATGATCACTGCCCAAGGAAAAGAATATTCTTATGAGGTATTTAATAAGGTGGTTGTTAAGCCTACAGATGTATCGATTCTGAGACGAAATAAAAAAGATAAGATTTTAACACTTATTACCTGTCATCCACTATATAAGGCAACCGATCGATTAATTATTCAGGCAAAAATAGTGGAGTAAAGGAGATAAAGCATTTTACACTGTGATCCTTTGACTGCCAAAATATAAATATATATTGGCAGTTTTTTCTAAGCAATAATGACTCCACGTGTATACAAAATATATGAAATTTATAGAAGGAAGGGATACATTGTTAAAATCATCCAGACATGTAAAAAATATAGATGAAAACAACAATCATAGGCGTCAACGCAATCCAATTATTTCCAAATAAACCTTAGAAGCATGTCATTCTGAGCGTTAGCGAAGAATCTTATAGAACATAAGCAAGATTACTTTTGATTATCAGAATATATCATCTAGCTTAAAGATCCTTCGACTCCGTTTTACTCCGCTCAGGATGACAAATTATGGGTTAAGTTGACGCCTATGAAACAACAATGAAACTAAAAGAAGAAAGAGGTATTTCCCAAGGGAATTTTTTTCAAGTCCTTTGTTTGGCAGACCTTGGACAGGGTATTTAATAATTAGAGGATTTACCACGATTCTTCAAAAATTTGTTGATTTATAGTACAAGCAGTGGTAAAATTTAACTAAGAAAATGTAAATATTTGTAGAGATTTAACTTGTCAACGACAAGGGCAAACCATCCGAAAGGGTGGGACGCAAAGCCATAGGGCCTTTCGCAAAAGCGAGTGGCAGCCGTGCTACCGAAAGAGAAGTTTTTATTTTGAAAAAATTAACTGAAAAGTAAGAATATAATCAGATGGAAGATCAGCTTTCCATCGATAAAGGCAAACCATCCGAAAGGGTGGGACGCAAAGCCATAGGGCCTTTCACATCAGTGAGTGGCAGCCGTGCTACCGAAAGGAGAGTTAACCAATGAAAAAGCTTGTTGTTTTTGTCATCGGATTTATGATGATATTTACAAACATAGGATATGCTGCAGAAAAAAGCATGACTTCCTTTATAGATAGTTCCATGAGCAGTCAAGGCGTTGTAAATGTTAAATACCTAAGTGCCAGCAACAAAAAGTTAAAGCTTATAGTACAAAAGGATCAATCCCAATATGTATATAATCTAAAGGGTGACGAATCTGTTGAAAGCTTTCCCCTTCAATTAAACAGCGGACAATACAAAATCAGCATTATGGAAAATGTAGAAGGTAAAAGCTACAAGCAGGTACTAAGCAGCAGTATCAATGTAAAGCTTGAGGATCCAAATAAAACTTACCTAAACTCTATTCAAAATGTACGATGGGATGAAAATACAAAGGCTGTTGCAAAAGCAAAGGAATTAACGAAGAACGCAAAAACAGATGAAGAAAAAATCAAAATCGTCTATGAGTATGTAGTAAAAAACGTAAAATATGACTACGATAAAATAGGTAACTTGGCTACAGACTATGTACCTGTAGTAGATGAAACCTTTGAAAGCAATAAAGGAATCTGTTATGATTTCGCCTCCATGTTTGCCGCAATGCTCAGAAGCCTAAATATTCCTACTAAATTAGTAAAGGGATATACAAAAAATGCAGTAGGCTATCATGCTTGGAACGAAGTACTCATCAATGGTAAATGGATAGTAGTCGACACAACTTATGATTCTCAAGTGGCTGAGAATAATAAAAAATATACAATGGCGAAAGATGCAAAAATCTATGAAAAAGTAAATGAATATTAAGAGATAGGCTCCTTGTTGCAAGGGGCTTTTTTTATATAATAGGAAAGTTCTGCTTTCCTATCTTATATTAGTTTAGATACTTTTAAAGCGAATATGGGTATACTGATCATATAATCTTATTGACATAACAGCAATATGTAAAGAAGGTTATGTCAACGATGCCAATAGGAGGGAATGGAATGACCGATAAGAGACTAAATGAACTGGAGAGATATCTAGATATTGCTTTGGGTAATATTCCGGAACTAAAGGGAGATGAAAAAAGAAAATGGCTGGGAGAATTTCGCGAAAGGGTAGTATTTGCTTTGAAAGAAGATCAGATCCATCGAAGGGAAGCCAAAAAAATTCTGGAAGAGAAAATAAAAGCATTGAAACCAAAAAAGCTGATTTTAAATGCAAAGGTTGTGCCGGGGATTGCCGGTATTTTTATGGAGTTGGCAGCAAAATATGATCTTGATTATAAATCTGTGGATTCACCTAATCAAAAGGGAGATATTGCACTGGTGTTAGCCAGTGACCATGCAGTGAATATAGAGGAAGTAGTTTTGGAAGAACTGCCTTTAATGCCGGAAAAATTCTATCAGTCAAAGAGCAAGAAGCTTTGCAAGGAACATATGGAGGAGTTGAAAAAGGAAGCGCCGATCTACTTTGATGAGTTCGAAGAAGTCACTTTTTTTGACAAAATGGTAGGGATTAAATGTGGTGTCTGTGAGGATAACAGCCGAGACGGTGTTATGATATAGCCCTCTTGATTTATTAAAAAAATAACATGAATTGCATGTATATTCCCTTAGTCCCTCGTCAATACTTTTATTAACAAGGGAAGAAAGTAGATAGAAAATATGTTTTCGTCCCCCTTTAACATATTTGCTAACTTATTTTCTTCCCTTAATTATTTGGTGAAGAAGAGAGGTATTGTCGGGTGAGGGAATTGGGAAAAAATGAAAAGAGAATAGCACTCTATATCCTTATATTATGCAACTTAATTTTGCTGCCTTTCTATTCTACAAGGGCAGCCTCTAAAGAAGAAGGGATCCAGGCAGCTTTTGAAGCTTCAGGTGCCTGTTTCGCTGAGCTGAATGTCAATGGGCACGCAGCTGTCGATCACCAGTTTATTGATGTGCAAGAGGCAACTCAATGGTGCTGGGAGCTTGCCGAAAAACTGGAGTTAGAAAACGGGCAGTTGGAATCCAATGTGGAAGAGGATTTTACTCAGGTATGGATCACTGGAAAAGTTAAAGAGGGGACTACTGCTACACTGCAGATTCAATCACAGCAGTATGAAAAACTTGGGGAAACCCATATAATTATTGATTTTTATGATGATCAAAGAATGGTGCAGCTTAATGATTTAACCAAAAGGCTTAGGGATCTGCTGAAATCCTATGGAAAAACGAATATTACTACCTGCCTGGTAGGAACCTTTGAAGGCAATTTGAGTATTGAAGAAAGGCAAGCAGTTTTGAAAAAGGTGATGCAATCTCTGGAGGCAGAAGAAGTCGAAGGATACAAAGAAGGAAATGTGATGAGTATCGTTGGATATAGCAGTAAGGTGAAGGAATGGATTCGTTACGGGGGAAATCGTGTGAATATTAATTTGGCCATGCGGTATAAGGATTATGAAGATAAATCCTATCTTTGGATAGGGACACCATTGATTACCATGGGCTATTAGAAAGAGCTTATGCTGTAATAAGCCCTGAAACAATCCTCGTATTTTGATTTACTACTATCTGTGTCATTCTGAGCTCAGCGAAGAATCTAGATTTTTAAGAGATCTTATAGATTCTTCATTTCACTTCGTTTCATTCAGAATGACAGGAGTCTGATGGCTGTAACATATAACAATAGCTGAGCATATTTTCCTAGAGGATTTTAGAAAGTTTTGTAGAAATAAAAGGAGGATGATGGACAGAAACAGATAACAGAAAATCTAATCATAAAGGAGGACCGGATGTGGCAAAAATTATTGTAGAAAAAAGCGCTCCCCTTAAGGGAACAGTCCGAGTCAGTGGAGCAAAGAATTCTGTTTTGCCGATTATTGCTGCATCTCTTCTAGCTCAGGAACACTGTACCCTAGAGGATATACCTGAACTAAAGGATGTAGAAGTGATTTGTGAAGTGCTGACATCGATTGGCTCCGACATCAAAAAGAAACCTAATGGAATCATAGAGATTAATTCTTCGCGGATAGATAACTTTGAAGCCCCCTATGAATTGGTTAGAAAAATGAGGGCATCTTTTTTGGTAATGGGTCCACTGCTGGCAAGGATGGGAAGGGCGCGTATTGCACTTCCGGGAGGATGTGCCATTGGGACAAGACCTATTGATTTACACTTAAAAGGATTTCATGCCCTAGGGGCAAAGATTGATGTAGGGCATGGATATGTAGAAGCCTCTGCCGAAAAGCTGGTGGGAGATAAGATTTACCTGGACTTTCCCAGTGTGGGTGCAACAGAAAATATCATGATGGCTGCCACAATGGCAGAGGGCATTACCATTATTCAGAATGCAGCTGAGGAACCGGAAATCGTAGATTTGGCCAACTATTTAAATGGTATGGGGGCTCAGATCAAGGGTGCCGGAACAGATACCATAAGGATACAAGGAGTACAGGCACTAAAAGGCACACGGCATGCGGTGATTCCCGATCGGGTGGAGGCAGGAACCTATATGGTGGCTGCAGCCATGACAGGGGGAGATGTCACAGTACTCAACGCACTTCCAGACCACTTAAAACCCATTATTGCCAAGCTGAAGGAATGTGGTGTAGAGGTACAGGAGAATGGTGATCATGTTCGGGTACGTGCACTTAATGGCGTAAATTCGACAGATATCAAAACTCTTCCTTACCCGGGTTTTCCTACAGACATGCAGGCTCAGTTTATGGCGATGCTCAGCATTGCCAAAGGAACCAGTGTGGTCATAGAAACCGTATTTGAAAATCGCTTCATGCACGCAGGGGAATTAAAGCGGATGGGTGCAGATATCAAGATTGAGGGCAGAAGCGCCGTAGTGCAGGGTGTGGATAAACTGCAAGGAGCCCAAGTTACTGCAACAGATTTAAGAGCAGGGGCAGCACTAATATTAGCCGGACTTATAGCCGATGGAAAAACTGAAATTGGAGATATTTATCATATTGAACGCGGTTATGTTGGCATCGAGGACAAATTAAGACAGCTTGGAGCTAAAATTTATCGATCTGAGGATTGAAAAATGTGTCGTCACACGACACATTTTTTCTATTTCCCGGGAAATAGGCAGAAAAACAATGAAAAATTGCGGACCAACAGGGTACGGAGGCCACTGAAAAAGTCCAGGTTCTGTCATTCTGAATGAAACGTAGTGAAATGAAGAATCTCTAAAAGCGCTTAAATACTTAGATCCTTCGCTGGCGCTCAGTAGGACAGTAGTGGCAGGTTTCCATGGCTGCCAGCATGTGCTAGACCTTTCATCCGGTTGAGCGCAGAGACCTAACCCCATAGGCGTCAACTTAATCTAAATATTTCCAAATAAACCTTAGAAGCATGTCATTCTGAGCGTTAGCGAAGAATCTTATAGAACATAAGCAAGATTACTTTTGATTATCAGAATATATCATCTAGCTTAAAGATCCTTCGGCTTCGTTTTACTCTGCTCAGGATGACAAATTATGGGTTAAGTTGACGCCTATGGACCCAACTCTACATTGCTAACAGCTAAAGACGAATAACTTTATCATATTCCCTCCCGGACCCTCATATAATATAAGAGCCATCGGCGATTTACAGGACAACAACAAAGGGGGAAAAGGAATGCGGAGTATTTTTTTTGTGCTCATTGGCATGTTGGTGACCACCATTTTAATACCAATGGTTTTGATCCAAAGCTGTGATCTGTCAACGCCTAAGCTAGAAGAACAAGAGGTAGTGGAAAGCCAGCGTATGGTTCATGTATTCAGTCAACAAACAAAAACTGTGGTGGAGATCGAACTGGAGGAGTATGTAAAAGGGGTTATTGCAGGTGAAATGCCCGCATCCTTTGAAATAGAGGCATTGAAAGCGCAAGCAGTAGCTGCCCGCAGCTATGCCATATCCAGAGTGAATCAGTTTCGTGAATCCGGAAATCCCAACCATCCGCAAGCAGAGCTTTGTGACAGCATCCATTGTCAAGTGTGGTATTCAAAAGATAAGTTGAGGGAGATAAAATCTAAATACTGGATGAAGGACTATTGGCCCAGGATCGAGCAGGCAGTTGAAGAAACCCGGGGAATGATCATGACCTATGACGGTAAACCGGTGAATCAGCCGCTGTTTCACTCCACCAGCGGGGGAAGAACAGAAAATTCGGAGGATGTATTTGTATCAGCGGTACCCTATTTACGCAGCGTAGATAGTCCTTTCGAGGATAAAGCCCCTTATCTGACGGACCGGCAGACTGTATCTGCAGCTGCATTTGTTTCAAAGATAAAGGGCAAATATAAGGATTGTGACATCAAAGAATCAACGATATCGACAGCAATTAAAATTCTGGAAAAAAGCGAAGGCGGAAGAATTTTGAAGATACAGGTAGGCAATAAGGTTCTTACAGGGCGGGAAATCAGAGACCTGTTAGGCTTGCGTTCTGCCAATTTCACCCTTGCTTTTAAAGGACGTGACATAGAGTTTAGGACTGTAGGCTATGGTCACGGTGTTGGCATGAGTCAGTGGGGGGCCAACGGTATGGCAGAACAGGGACATACCTATGAAGAAATTCTAAAGCACTATTACCAAGGGGTAGAAATAGAAAAACTGAGGAATTAAGATTTCATCATAAATAATAGACTTGACGCAAAGAGTATATGTAATCTACAATCCCAGTAACCAGTAACCAGTAACCAGTAACCAGTAACCAGTAACCAGTAACCAGTAACCAGTAACCAGTAAGCGTTTTTTTATATAACATGTATGAAATCCTCTAAATTGGCAACAATACAAGATGGAGGTGGCATATACATGGATAGAAAAAAACTGTTTTTTAGAAATAAAAAATCAGAGGATGCAGAAAAAAGAAAAGAAAGTAGTATCTATAAATTTCTTGACAAAGAAGGATTTTATATCATTTTGTTCTTATGTGTATGTATTGTAGCAACTACAGCTGTTTGGGTAACAAAGACCAATATTGATCGTCTTGCAGTAGACGATTTGCAGCGGCCGATGCTGCCCTTTGACGAGGAACTTCCGGATTCGGGAACCGCTACGGAAGCACAGGATGAGGCTCCCGTTGTGGTAGTGGAAGAGAAGGAAGATGCCGAAGAGGTGATGGCTAAGCAGGAAGCACAAACACCAGTTCAACAGCCTGTAAAGCAGGCAGCTAAACCTGTGAAGCAAACCAGTGCTAAACCTGCTGCAGTACCTGCAAACGCTGCACAAACTGCAACTGCAAAGACTACCTTTAAAATGCCTGTAGTGGGGGAAAAAGGAATGGATTATGCTGCCAATAGTCTGGTGTATTCCAAGACCCTGGATCATTATACCACTCATTATGGCGTGGATATTATTGCGCCGGAAAACACTCCGGTAGTGGCAGCCTTAGCCGGTGAGGTTATAGAGGTTGTGGTTGATTCAAGAATGGGAATTACGATTACCATTGCCCACGAGGGAGAACTGGTAACAAAATATGCAAACCTTAGTACAGGAAGTATGGTCAAAGTAGGGGACAAGGTAGAAAAGGGGCAGATTATCAGCGGGGTAGGAAGAAGTGCACTTTTTGAAATATCCGAGGAACCCCATCTGCATTTTGAAGTATTGGTAGATGGTGAACATGTAGATCCAAACAAGTTTCTGCCGAAGAACTAGCTTGAATATAGGCGGTTTCTCTACAAATCCTTGTTTTTGTTGTTATTGTCGTGGCAGGCTTCCATGGCCGCCAGCGTGGGTTAGGACTTTTATCCGCTTAGACACAGAGAAAGGCTGCTGAAAAATTCCCATATCAGGGTGAATAACATGGCTGTCATCCTGAGCGCAGCGAAGGATCTGAGCATTTAAGCATTTTATAAGATCCTTCATTTCATTACATTTCATTCAGAATGACAAATCTTGACTTTTTCAGTGACCTCCAAAGAGACCCAACCCCACACTTTATGTCGCATCACTCTAGAAGTGTTCATTACGTATATTGCAGATTATAAACGTAGTACTTTGATGAAGAAAAATATAAAACAGGGTAATGATACCCTGTTTTTATCTATAAGCACCTCTATAGGATTTTAGCGCATCTGATGTTGTCCTGACTTCCTATTCGTGGCTGTTGCGATATTTTAGTTTCGTAGCTTTGCCTCCTCGAATATGTCTTTCTGCCTTGTTCTTGTCGAGAATCCGCTTAACCTGATTTGCCACAAGAGGGTTTATCTTAGGAAGTCTTTCGGTTACATCTTTATGTACTGTACTTTTACTTACTCCAAAGACTTTGGCTGTCTGGCGTACGGTAGCTTTTTGATTTATTATATATTCAGCGATCTCCATTGCTCTTTCTTCTATGTAGTCTTTCACTTACTTAACCCCCTTTTTGGATGATTCCTTTGTTAAATAATATGCTGGGATATGGTACTGTAGAACTGAAAAACAAGGGGAAAATATATATTATAATTTTTTTCTGAAATAGAGGAATTATGAAAACAATGTAGAATATGAATACTGTTTGAGACTATGAATATTGTCAAATTAAGATAAATTAAATCGCTATTTAAGATGAGCGGTGGGCAAAATGGAAGGTGATGAGGAATGTTTGGATTTGGTACAGAAATAGGTATTGACTTGGGAACGGCCAGTGTACTGGTATTTATAAAGGGGAAAGGAATTGTACTTCAAGAACCCTCAGTAGTTGCTATTGATAAAAACACGAACCAGCTTCTGGCAGTAGGAGTAGAGGCCAGAAGAATGCTAGGAAGAACGCCTGGGAATATTGTTGCCATTCGTCCACTGAAAGATGGTGTAATTTCTGACTATGAAGTTACAGAAAGAATGTTGCGCTATTTTATACATAAAACCTGCGGGAAGAGAAGATTTTTCAAACCAAAGATCATCGTGTGCGTACCCAGCGGGGTGACAGAGGTAGAAAAGAGAGCGGTTATTGATGCCACCACAGAAGCCGGGGGAGGAATCACCTATTTAATCGAAGAACCGATTGCTGCAGCCATCGGTGCCGGTTTGGATATCTCTAAGCCTGATGGAAACATGGTAGTGGATATTGGTGGAGGAACCGCCGATATTGCTGTAATTTCCCTAGGAGGCATTGTAGTCAGCGAGTCTATCAAGGTTGCAGGAGACAAGTTTGACGAGTCTATTGTGAGGTACATGCGTAAGAAGCACAATCTTTTGATTGGAGAGAGAACCGCCGAAGATCTTAAGATAAGTATTGGAACTGCTTATCCAAGGGTGCAGAATGCAACGAGGGAGTGTCGAGGACGTGACTTAGTATCTGGTCTGCCAAAGACGATCACGGTTACATCAGAAGAAATGCTGGAGGCGTTAGAGGAACCGGTAACCGCCATTGCCGACGCCGTCCACGCCGTACTGGAAAAGACTCCTCCAGAGCTGGCGGCAGATATCAGCGACCGGGGAATTGTTATGACCGGTGGAGGATCCCTGTTAAATGGATTAAACAAGCTAATTGAAAAGAGAACAGGTATTGTGACCTACATCGCCGAAGATGCTGTGTCCTGTGTAGCAAAGGGAACAGGCATGTCTCTTGAATCGATCCATATACTAGAGAAAAGTATGATGAGCAGCCGAAACTTTAAAAGGCTGAGATAAATTCGTTGGGTTTTACCCGTTACCCGTTGCCAGATAAAGATATAAGATCTATCTTAAAGGTTAATGTAAAATTTAGTTATAACAGGTTTTATAGGTTTACGCCATTAGAAATAAAAGTATTATTGTAGGGGCAGACCCGTAGGCGTCAACTTAATCTAAATATTTCAAAATAAACCTTAGAAGCATGTCATTCTGAGCGTTAGCGAAGAATCTGATAGAACATAAGCAAGATTGCTTTTGATTATCAGAATATGTCATCTAGCTTAAAGATCCTTCGACTCCCTTTTACTCCGCTCAGGATGACAAATTATGGGTTAAGTTGACGCCTATGGGGGCAGACCTGCGTGTCTGTCCGCTTTTTCGGGACGACACAAGGGTCATCCCCTACATATATCATTTACTGGCCTTTGTCTAATACAACGAAGGAATAAAAACTGTGTTTTAGTTAACGACAGTTTTTATTTTTTTCTAAAGATTTATTATAAAGGTGCCGATATATATGTAGAAGTATGGAATAATGTATGTTTTTAAAGGATTTTTTGGCCTTTTGTTTTCCACCAACTCGTCGTAAGGATAACGAAAAGATGAATATATCCTATAAGTAAAACTAGAGTTTTTTTATAGAGTTTACTTTTTCACCTAAATATGGATTATACTAAGGAGTTGAAATCCTATGTTAAGAGGCCTTTATACAGCTACGTCAGCCATGACAACAAATAATAAGAAAATGGATGTTATCACCAATAATCTTGCCAATATTAACACCACTGGTTATAAGAAGGATTTGGTTATATCAGAAACCTTTCCGGAGGTACTTATTAAGAAAATAAATTCTCCAGTAGATTATGCAGGAAGAGAAGGCTTTCGGGGAGTGGAAGTAACGCAAGAAGAAAATGGTGGTTATCAGGTAAGTACTACAGGCGGCTTCTTCAGAACAAAGACCTTTAACGGGGTCAGCTACGAAAAGATGTTGAATTTCGCTGTAAACGAAGATGGCTACTTAAGTACATATTACCGGGATCAGGATGGCAATATCGACACCGCTGCAGGATATTTAGTCTTAGGAAACAGAGGCCCTGTATATGTAGGAGATGCAGCCTTAGAAATCAATAACAGAGGCCAGGTATTGGTGGATGGAAATATTGTAGACAACCTGGTAATGCTGGCTCCTCCTCCAGTTATCGGTACACTAAATTCAGGGGTAAGATTAGATAAGATTGAAATCAACTATGATCAAGGGCAGATTTTTGAAACCGATAATCAGCTGGATTTTGCCCTAAAGGGTAGAGGCTTTTTTCAGATAGAAACTCCAGAGGGAGTAAAGTATACCCGTGACGGCTCCTTTAAACTCAATGCAAATAACGAGCTGGTGACGTCAGAAGGATATAGAGTACTAGGCAGCAATGGCCCGATCCTCATCGAAGGGACAAAGGTATCTGTGTCAGAAAGAGGAGAAATCTTTGCTGACGATCAGTGGATGGATCAGTTAAATATTGTGGACATACAAAACCTAAGGGATATGCGAAAAGAAGGCAGCAATCTGTACAGAATGGCAGCTGGTACTGAAGCGGAAGCACAACCCTTCTCAGGACAGGTGCTGCAAGGCTTCTTAGAGAATTCCAACGTAGATGCTGTCAAGGAAATGATCGAAATGATCACCCTTTTCCGAAACTATGAATCCAATCAGCGAATGATCAAAGCTTATGACGATACCCTGCATAAGGTAGTTAATGAGGTTGGGAAAGTGTAACGCGTAACGTGCAACAATGACAGCAAATACTTTATTTGATAAAAAATAAATGTCTCTATAGAATTCAAACAAAAAGAGGAGGAAAAAATCATGCGTGCACTTTGGACCGCTGCATCTGGCATGAAAGCACAGCAGCTAAATGTGGATACAATCGCCAACAACTTGGCCAATGTAAATACAACGGGATTTAAGAAACAAAGGGTAGAATTCAAAGACCTTTTATATGAAACATTGAGCAGAACAAATCTGGATCAGGGAGAAGGGAAACCCGTAAACCTGGAAGTAGGCCATGGGGTAATGCCGATTGCCACCACCAGATCCTTCTTAGCCGGGAATTTTGAACAGACAAATAATAACCTGGATCTTGCCATAGAGGGAGACGGGTTCTTCGTAGTAAGAGATGAAAATGACAACTTATTCTATACCAAGGATGGAAGCTTTAAATTGAGTATCATTGATGATGAAGCAAGATTGGTTACTTCCGACGGTTATTTTGTGCAAAGCGATGCAGGAGATGTAGAGCTGGGTACCGATATTGCAGATATTATGATCTCTCAAAATGGCGTGATTTCTGTGAAGCGAAAAGGGGAAGAGGAAATCGAAGAAATCGGGCAACTGACCCTCGTGACCTTTGCAAATCCCGCAGGGCTGGAGAGTAAAGGCAAGAATCTTTATGTGCAAACCACTGCATCAGGGGAAGCGATAGAGGCTATTGAAGGAGAAGCGGGAAAGGTATTGCAGGGATTTTTGGAAACCTCCAATGTGCAGGTAGTAGAAGAGATGATTAAGCTGATCACGGCACAAAGGGCCTATGAAATCAATTCAAAATCTATCCAGACAGCTGATCAGATGCTGGAACAGGCTAATAACCTTAGAAGATAATAAAAGCCGTTACACGATACATGTTTTTCGTTGGACGTAAAATATAAACCTATCAATGAACTCAGTATGTATACGCAATCGAGAAAAATAGTCAATTAGAATGGAAATAGGAGTTTATCTGTGTAGGTTGCACATAAAATAGGTTTTAGAGGTTTTTACGGGTAACGTGCAACGTGCATCGATATCTATAGGGAGAGAAGCAAATGAAAATTGATGGAAATCTACCCATTCACCAGGTGGATATAAAGAACAAAAAAGAAGAAGTAAAAACAGAAGAGTTCAAAAACCTGCTGGAACAGGCACAAAAAAGCCAGGATGAAAAGAAACTGATGGATGCTTGCCGGCAGTTTGAGTCTGTATTCATCAATATGCTTTTAAAAAATATGCGAAATTCTATACCGGAAGGCGGATTTATTGAAAAAAGCTATCCGAGGGAGATTTTCGAAGGCATGTTTGATGAAAAGATGGCAGATGAGGTGTCTAAAGGGCAAGGAATCGGCTTGGCCAAACAGATGTATAGTCAGCTGTCTAGAACGATGAAAATCAAAAAAATAGATGGTGAAGAATAAAAACTAAAAAAAATTTTAATAATTTAGAAGGGGTTTTATACCCCTTTATTTAATTTAATCAGTTATGCTAGTCGTTGGTATGTGACTGAGCATCCTAATTTGTACGCGGATCGACGAGGGCGTCGATCCCTGCTTCCTATTTTAAACTTATGTAGGGAACGGCCTCTGTGCCATTCTGCTGAATATTAGATTTCTCAATCACACATCTATAGAAGATCATCTGGAAAATTACTTCTTGTATTTTCTTCTGATTAGCGAATATTAACTAGTAGGATCTGTTAGTTTATATCTATAAAGGAGTGGATCAAATGTTAAATAGCGTAGACATTCAAAAAATCATACCTCACCGGTATCCATTTTTGCTGGTAGACAAAATCCTAGAGTTGGAGCCGGGTAAAAAGGCCGTAGGGATAAAAAATGTAACCATCAATGAACCTTTTTTTCAAGGACATTTTCCAGGAAATCCCATTATGCCTGGGGTTTTGATTGTGGAAGCCATGGCACAGGTGGGTGCTGCCTCTATGCTATGTCTTGAAGCCAATAAGGGCAAGCTGGGAGTATTTACGGGAATCGATGAACTGCGATTTAAAAGACAAGTGGTTCCGGGAGATACCCTAAGGATGGAAGTAGAGATGATCGCTGTAAAACGCAATATCGGCAAGGCCCAGGCTGTAGCTTATGTAGGCGATGAAGTAGCCTGCAAGGGTGTGCTGATGTTTGCTTTAGTGGATACACCAAAATAAATAATCTTAGATATATCTTAGGATTAGAGATTTACGCGTCTACAACAAGATGTTATTTTGTAGGGGACAACCTATGTGTCTGCCCGCTTTTTCGGGACGACACAGGGGCTGTTCCCCATAGGCACCAATGTAATCCAAATATTTGTAAATCAACCTTAGAAATATGTCATTCTGAGCGTTAGCGAAGAATCTTGTGGAACATATGCAAAATTACTTTTGATTATCAGAATATATCACCTAGCTGAAAGATCCTTCGACTCCGTTTTACTCCGCTCAGGATGACAAATTATGGGTTAAGTTAACGCCTATGGCTGTTCCCTACGATTATGTTTCTTTATAGAGGCGTAAATCGATATAAAGTAGGGTATTAAGAAATGTAGGGAATGACGCCCTCGTCATTCCGAAGAATATAAGCGCAAAATGCAATAAGAAGGAATCCTTTTTATTGCTCTTTTTTTGATTTTTTATTTAGGCTTCATGGTATAATAGGGAATGAGAAAACATAAACCCATAAAATTTACATAGAAAAGAGGAAAAAGCACATGAAGGTATTGGTAACGGGCGGAGCTGGCTTTATTGGGTCTCATGTGTCAGATTTACTGATCTCTGAAGGTTTTGAAGTCATCATCATCGATAATTTGTCTACTGGAAAGTTGGAGAATATGAATAAATCCGCCAGGTTTTATCATATGGATATTAGAAGTGATTCTTTAGGCGAAGTCTTTGAGAAGGAGAAACCTGACTTCGTTGTACACCACGCAGCCCAGATCGATGTGCAGACATCCATCAAAACCCCTGTTCTAGACGGAGATATCAATATATTAGGGACGATCAATATTTTGGAAAACTGTGTTAAGTATGGAGTAAAAAAAATCATATATGCATCATCGGCGGCTGTATATGGGGAGCCTGCCTATTTACCGGTGGATGAGAAGCATTCCATTGAACCAATGTCTTATTATGGGATTTCAAAGTTTGCACCGGAGCAGTACATCCGTGTATACAGCAGTCTCTACGATCTTAAGCATACGATCCTTCGTTATGCCAATGTTTATGGGCCTAGACAAGCCTATGAAGGGGAAGGCGGGGTAGTAGCCATCTTCCAGCATCTCATGTCAACGGGGCAAGCTCCAAGAATATTTGGCGATGGGGAACAAACCCGGGACTATGTCTATGTGAGAGATGTTGCACAGGCCAATCTTCAAGCGCTAACCCAAGGAGATAATGAAACCTTTAACATCAGCACCAATGAAAAGACCACAGTAAATCAACTGTTTGATGCAATGAGGCAGCTTCTGGGATTTCAAGGAGAGGTGCAATACGGGCCTGTCCGTCCAGGGGACATTCCTCACAGCACACTGGACAATGGAAAAGCAATGGTACAATTAAATTGGAAGCCTCAATACAGCCTTAAAGCAGGGCTGACAGAAATGCTTCAACCAGAAATCTAGGAAACGGCCCCTGTGCGGGTCCGCCACCAAATGCTAACCTTTCAGATATATACCTAGAGGAGAATAAGGAGGTACATATATGGATTATAAAAAAATCTATCAAGACTGGCTGGAGAATCCCTATTTTGATCAAGAAACCAAGGCAGAATTAAAAGCCATTGCAGAGGATGAAAAGGAAATAGAAGAAAGATTTTACAGGGATTTGGAATTCGGTACCGGGGGCTTGCGCGGGGTCATTGGAGCAGGTACCAACCGTATGAACATATATACTGTGCGGAGAGCTACCCAGGGCTTTGGGGAATATTTAGCAGAGTCTGTTGAAAATGCAAAAGCCAAAGGAGTGGTTATTGCATATGATTCCCGTCATAAATCTCCTGAGTTTGCGGAGGAAGCGGCTTTAGTACTATGTGCCAATGGCATTAAAGCCTATCTTTTTGATGCACTGCGTACCACACCGGAATTATCCTTTGCTGTCCGAGAATTAGGATGTGCCGGAGGGATCGTAGTGACAGCCAGTCACAATCCGCCGGAATACAATGGTTACAAGGTATACGGTGAGGATGGGGGACAGTTAGTTCCCGAGGATGCGGAAAAGGTCATTGATAAGATACAACAGATCCATGACTATAGCAAAGTTCCCTATCTACCAAAGCAGGAGGCTTTGGATAAAGGACTGCTGAAAATCATCGGCGAGGATATAGATAAAAAATATATAGAACAGGTGAAATCACTGGTTTTAAGACCAGAGATCATTGGGCAGACGGGAGAGGACTTCAAAGTTATCTTCACACCTCTCCATGGAACCGGCAATATGGCCGTAAGAAGAGCGCTGGCAGAAGCAGGCTTTAAGAATGTCTATGTGGTAGCGGAGCAGGAGCTGCCGGATCCCAATTTTTCTACAGTGAAATCGCCAAATCCAGAGGAGCATGAGGCCTTTACCCTGGCCCTTTCCCTGGCAAAGACCATAAAGCCTGATGTGATCATCGGGACCGATCCTGACTGTGACCGCATTGGTGCCGTAGTACAGAACAAGCAGGGAAATTATGAGGTTTTAACGGGCAATCAGACAGGGGCTTTATTGATCGATTATATCTTATCGGCCATGCAGGAAAAAAAACAGCTGCCTGATAACGGAGTGGTGGTGAAAACCATTGTAACCAGCGAAATGGGTGCAGCAATAGCGAAAAGCTATGGCATGACGGCTCTGGATACCCTTACAGGCTTTAAGTTTATAGGAGAAAAAATTAAACAATTTGAAGCAACAGGGGAAAAACAGTTTGTTTTTGGCTATGAAGAAAGCTACGGTTATCTGGCGGGAACCTTTGTCAGAGATAAGGATGCTGTGATCGCCGCCCTTTTGATCTGTGAAATGGCTGCCTTTTACAAAACAAAGGGTATGACCCTATACGATGCACTATTATCCTTATTTGAAAAGCATGGATACTATCAGGAAGGCTTGGCGTCTATTACCTTAAAGGGTAAAGAAGGAATGGAAAAGATTACAGACATTCTGAAGCAGTTAAGGATGAATCCCCCTAAAGCCGTCGGAGATAAGTCCTTAAAACTCCTTAGGGACTATGGACAGCGGATAGAATATCATCTTTTGGAGGATAGGGAGGAAGTGCTGACGCTGCCGCAATCCGATGTGCTTCACTTTACCATGGTCGATGGGTCCTGGTTCTGCGTTCGTCCCTCCGGTACCGAACCTAAGATCAAGATATACTTCTCTGTTATTGGAAAGTCCTTAGAAGATGCAAAGTCGCAGCTGCAAGCATTGAAGGACGGGGTAATGGCTATCATCAATGGAATGCTGTAGATATTAAAACATAAACCTTTCATCAATCATCTATAAATGATATAATAAGTATACAAAATAGCGGAAGAAAAAGGGAGGAGTACCCATGACAGATCAAGATCTTCAGCATACCTTGAATCAGATCGTAGGTATGATCGACACCCTGGGAAAGAAAATAGACAGATTAGAGGAAAAGGTAGATCGAATAGAGGAAAGATTAGATCGAATAGAGGAAAGATTAGATCGAGTAGAAGAAAGATTAGACCGAGTAGAGGAAAGATTAGATCGAGTAGAAGAAAGATTAGACCGAGTAGAAGCAAGATTAGATAGCCTTGAGGTAAGAGTGGACCGATTAGAGTCGAAAGTAGACCAACTGCAGGCAGACGTAACCTCTATGAAGGCAGAACAAAATGAAATGAATGACCGGTTGGATACTATAGCGTCAATGTATGGCTCCCATGAGGAAGCTATTCGCAGATTAAAGGCAAGAAAAATATTATAGAATGTGAATAGGAGATATGATACGTTGTGATAACGTATCTTTTTCTTTGCTGGCAGAAATAGTGTATAATAGATTTGAATAAAATATTACAAGAAACGTGACAAGATTCATTGCAGATCAATACTTGTTCATATTATGAGGAGACCATCATGAATAGAAGAAGATTTAAGGTGATTGTTGGAAATAAAAATATAGAAGCCATAAAAAAGCACCAGTTTCAGGAAGCCTACGTGACCAATACTCGGCTGATGGGGGTACTGGGTTTAAGAATTCAATGGATTACAGAAGAAAATCATCTGTTTACGCAGTTTTTTCACCTAGATGCGGAAGCGTATGGATTGGATGACTATGTAGGTGTGCTGGCACCGACAAAAGAAGAAGTAGAACTGCAAACCGCAAGGATGATGGGCGGTCTTGGGGGGAGACTGGTTCCTATCAGTGAGCGGGAAGCCAGATATCTTTTGAGAGAGTTTATCAAACGAAACAGCACTTTTAAGGAGAACCTTCCGGAACCTTTAGCCGAGTATGACTTTGCTATTCAGGAAAAGGTGACCCTTTCTTCGAAGGAAGTAAGACTTTTGTGGGATAAGATCTGTGAGCCCATAGAAACCCCTATACAGTTAATCAATTATTTTATCATGCGCGGGGTAGGCTGCGACGATGAGGCGCTGAAATATCTTTCCCTATCCGATGGGGTGGATTATAAAATTGTGGAAGGGCCGGGAACTCTTTTGAAAAATGTGACAGAAACCATAAAGGATGAGGAAGGAATCAGCTATCTCACAGAGTCAATCATTGATGTAAAAAACCAATATAAAATGGTTTTAAGTGAAATCAGGCTTCAAGAGACGAAGGACGGTTTGAAGGTAGCAAGGGCAGAAGTGCGGTCTTCTATGAATATTACTGCTATGGAGGCCGCCTTTGGCCTGACGAAGCCGGAATATATATCAATCTACTATGCTTCAGATCCTGATGCTGTTATACAGCGGCTGGAGGCAGATAAACCTCATGCCATGCGGCATGCCTATGAGGGCAGCTGCCTTTTTACGGAATTCAATCCTACCAATGATCATGTGAAGAGTCAGACCTATTATCTAAATGAGGATGTCTATGGAATATACTATTTAACCGATGAGGATCAGCTGTTGGTGGCAGCCTATTCAGAAGAGAAGATGAAAGCCTTGGAGGAATATTTTGCACAACCCTTCTATGACCAGCTGATACAGATGGAAGAAAGACTGCGACTGAATCGTCCTTTGCTCTATGAGTTTGTACAAAGTGACTACGGCGATTTCTTTGAATTCCTGGTTGATCATGAATATTAAGGCGGTGCAGAGGACGTGCCGTTCATTAGGCGGATGCACACCCAGGTGCACCCCTACAAAGGAAGACTACGAACGCAGGGATAACCTGTGTGCCACCCCGTAACCACAGCAATGTAGGGAACGACCTATGTGTCATTCCGAAAAGAACGGTGTATACACGGGTGTTCCCTTACGCAGGAAAACCATGAAGGTAGGGAACGACGCCCTCATCGTCCCCTATACATAGTCTAAATAATCGTAGGGGACGGTCCATAGGCGTCAACTTAACACATAATTTGTCATCCTGAGCGGAGTAAAACGGAGTCGAAGGATCTTTAAGCTAGATGATATATTCTGATAATCGAAAGTAATCTTGCTTATGTTCTATAAGATTCTTCGCTAACGCTCAGAATGACATGCTTCTAAGGTTTATTTGGAAATAATTGGATTAAGCTGACGCCTATGGGGGACGGTCTCTGGGCAATGTCGTCCCGTAAATATAACATATATAAAACAAAGGAGGTACTCCAATGTTTAATAAACTGAACCCCCAATGGGCAGTACTTATAGGAGTGGTATTTGTCTCTTTTTCCTCTATATTTATCAAATACTCTACAGCGCCATCCCTGATTATCGCCGCCTATCGGTTGGGATTTACCATCCTGCTGCTGCTGCCTTCAGTGATCAGGTCAAAGGGGGAGGAGATCAGCGCCATTAATAGAAAGAGCTTAGGGATATGTATACTCAGCGGTGTTTTTCTTGCTCTACATTTTGCAACCTGGATTACCTCCATCAAATATACCTCTATTGCCAGCTCCGCAGTCCTGGTCAATACCCATCCTGTCTTCATACTATTGGGAAGTGTATTGATACTAAAAGAAAAAGTGTCCAAGAGATCAGTGCTGTGCATTGCACTGGCACTAACGGGAGGAATAATCATCTCTCTGGGGGATTCGTCCTTGGGAAGCCATGCAATCTTCGGAGACATGCTGGCTCTTGCAGGGGCATTGTTTGTAGCAGGATATATGATGATTGGAAGGGCGGTACGGCAGCATATGTCGGTAACCACCTATACCTTTTTAGTCTATGCCAGCTGTTTTGCAACTTTAATGCTTCTCGTAGCAGCTGCCGGCATACCCTTATACCCCTATCCCATAAAGGAATGGTTTATCTTCTTGGCTTTAGCAGTGTTTTGTACGATTCTGGGTCATAGCATCTTCAACTGGGCCTTAGCTTACGTGAAAGCCGCCTTTGTATCTACTGCAGTCCTTGGTGAGCCGGTTTTTGCCACCCTATGGGCAATCCTCCTCTTTTCAGAACACCCTACCCTGTGGCAGATTCTTGGCAGTGGATTAATCCTCTTTGGCATCTATTTATTTATTCTTTGGGGTCAGGAAGATCAGCAAAATAAAGTCCCGGTTAAGGCTGAACAATAAAATATGAGACATGAAGATATAGAAAAGCAGCATTTTTATAAAGACTGACGTAAATTAGCAGGGTACCCTTTGGGGATACCCCATGATATAATAGTAGGATATAAGGGGGGATTTTTGTTGCAAACCTTAAATCAGATTTTCATCCTATTCCTGCTTATCCTCATAGGCTATGGTTGTAAAAAGCTTCATGTCATTAGCAACAATATGAATCAGGATGTGAGCAAACTGGTTACCAGCGTGGCACTGCCCGCTTTGATCATCAGCTCTTTAAGCAGCTACAGCTTCACGAGAGAAGCCCTGGCGAGAAGCGGTATCCTTGTAATGATTTCCTGTGCTGTATATGCACTATCTATATTGATTGCCACATTTGCACCTAAGCTTTTAAAGATTGAAGGATCTACCAGAGATATTTTCCAATTCATCACTGTATTTTCCAATGTGGGGTTTATGGGTTATCCGGTAGTAAATGCCATCTATGGAGAGCAGGGAGTTTTTTATGCAGCTATATATAATTTGCCCTTCAATGCGGTGCTTTGGACTTATGGCGTGATGGTCCTGAGCAGGCCCCTGATGGAAAAAAATGCTGCAGCATTGGATCAACGGGGAAGCATCGATTTTAAGCTACTGGTGAATCCTGGTCTGATATCTGTATTTATCGGCTTTGGGCTCTTTGTGACCTCTACAAAACTGCCCGGACCCATATTTTCTGCCTTTCAAATGGTGGGAAATACATCTACACCGCTGTCGATGATTTTTATAGGTTCGATCTTAGCAGACACAAAAATCAACGAAATTTTCGCCAATAATAAGATTTTTATGGCTGGCTGCATGCGCCTGCTGGTAATTCCCTTATTGGTATTGGGAATTTTGAAGGCATTGGACTTTCAAGGGATCATGGCAGGGATACCGGTTCTAATTACTGGGATGCCAGCTGCGGCCAACTGTGCCATCATGTCTACCAGATATGGAAATGATTATCAACTGGCTTCTCAGGCAGTGTTTGTTTCGACGGTTTTATCTATGGTCACGATTCCAGCCATAGCCATGCTGCTGTAGGAATAAAGAAATGACGGATATATAGGGTACTGCTGAAGTTTCCTTACTCTGGAACGAAGCGTGCGTCGATCCCTACGTCGCTGTTTCGTTACGCTTACTTGTGTCCTGAACCTTGCATCTAGTACCCAAAATTAACTCAAATAGGTTGCCAGCATAAATGCATCGGCGATGATCTGAGCCATATGCATGATCAGACTCAGGCGGATATGATGAATGGCATAAAGATCATCATTTTGAAGTTTATCTACGATTCCAACCACAGACAAATGACCTACTCTGGGTAAGGATTTTCCCACACCTTTGCCTGGGTAGATGGGGCCCTTTTTAATATGAATATTACCAATCAGGTTTTCCTGACCAAGACAGGCATCTATAGCGATGATATGGGCATCGGGATGTTCTGTCTTAATTTTTTCCAGGGAGGATTCCAGATTGACTGCATGAATCGGATCGTCTAGAGTACCATAGAGTGGATATCTAAAGTTTTTATTGGCTAGCAGTGTTCCGACTAGAGGCCCCAGTGCATCGCCAATACAGCGGTCTGTACCGATACAGAGAATGATGGTTTGTTCTAAGAGATGAGCCTTTAACATTTCACATAAAACCATAGGTGCGTTTTCATCGGTAAAGTGAACTTGAATGCCTGTGGGATGCAGGGGATTATATTTTTTCAAATAAAAAACACCTCCTTATATGAATATATATATAAGGAGGCGGCAGGTATCATGACACAAATGATAAGCAGGATTGCTTGCCTGGCTATAGGTAATTCTCTTTCTGGTAAATTAAGATCAACTGATCCAGTTCTTGGCTAACCTCCATGATTGTCCCATCATTCACCTTGTGGGAGTTTTCCTCGATCAGCCGGTAGAGCTTTTTACGAAGACGTTCAATTTTTTCGTATAAGACGGCAGTATCAGTCATCACTTCACCTCTCTTTTTCCATAATACTCTAAACATTTTATCTCAAATAAAAACAGATGGCAAGAGTATAATCGTAAAGAAGTTAGTCTTGGAAAGAAGTGCATAAAGAACAGCAGATATTCCCATACTATTGAATAGAGAATATTCAATAAGGAGGAATTATCATGGCGCCTTTAAAAAGTGGAAACGTCATGGTCCTAGTAGCACTGACCCTTGTTACAATTCTTGGTATTATCAGCATGGCCCCTCAGGAGCATGGATTTTTACCAAAGGATATTATTGGATACCTGCCTCATGGTGAACTAGGCGACACAGTTCCGCTAAACCCTAGAGAGGATTTATACTTTGATGATTTTGTCATGGAAGAGCAGGAGCAGTTCCAAGCAGTTATTGATGATACGACGTTACAGCGCTTTATACAGGTTTATATAGAAAAAATCAATGCAAAAAATATGGATAGGATGATCCCGGTAGAAGATCAGGAGCAGGTGAGAACCCTATTGGAAGGTATGGGCTACGATAACACCCTGCAGTTAAAAACGGTTTTGAGCCAGGAAGCTACGGAGGATGTGGTCCGAAAAGTACAGGATATACTGTATGATAATCTTTTTGAGCATGAATTGAATTTGCTGCACAGTCTATTGATCAAATAAAAACAAATCCGAGGAATTCCTCGGATTTGTTTTTATTTTGTATACATTGGAAGGATTTCATAGGTAACTTGATCTTCATTTACTGTAAAGCGCATATACTGCAGCTGTGTAAAGATATCGTAGTCATTGCTTTTCGGAAATGCTTTCAGTGTCACGTAGCGAATACCATCCTCCGGGGTGACGGTGAAGCCGTTTGTACTTGGAGTAAATACCCAGATATCTGCATTTTTGTTGTCTTTAGCTTTCTTGAGGGTATCCTTAAACAGTTTTTCCTCCAGAGGATCTTTGAAGGCAAGAGGTTTCGGCAATACCACAAATACACTGCCTGCATCTAGATTTTCCATAGTCTGTAAGAACCAGGACCACTGAGACACATTGGTTTCTCGAAGACCTCCCTTATTATTGTCCAGCTTGATAAACAAGCTGTTTTTGTATTTGCTGGAACCGTGACCGTTATTCCCCAGGAATACAGGTTTTTTTAAGGCACCGCTGAGAGAAGAATCTACCCCTTCGGTGAAAAGATTCATCTCTGCTTCCTTGTTAGAAAGCTCTGCCATTTTTGTTACCACCATTTTATCCTGAAGGGTGTCGATGCCGCTCACTAAGCCATGGGCAAAGAAGCGGAAGGAATTCTCCCCCTTAGCTTCTGCTTTTACATTTCTTTTATCCGCCGGACTTGCTGGAGTAGGAACAGTTCCTTGGAAGTTTATAGGATAGGAAGCTGTCAATTGATCAATGAGAATGCTTCCTGTATTTTTAATCAATGGATCCGTTTGCACTACATAAATTCTTTCCAGCTTGATCGGCGCTTTCATCGTACTGGGCACATTGGCTTCAACATATTTCCAGCCTTCCCAGTCAATACTGGAAACCAGGTCGATGACTTGGGCCGTTCCGTCTGCACCTACAGCTCTTGCTCTCAACCAGTGGCCGCCGCCTTCATTGCCGAATACCCACATGCCTATTTTGGAAGGCCGCTGCTCCAAATGAATACCGCCGTTATTAAAGACCAGATAGGCGGCTCTTGTGGCATCTGTTGCAGTAAAGTCATAGGATAGCTTGCCGGAGTAACTGCCCTCTTTCGCTACAGAAGCCAATTCATAGCTCCCTGTAACCTCTGCCGGGAAGGAGAGGTAAGCTCCTGTTACCTTTTCGAAGTTATCAATAACCTGATCCTGTGATCCCACTGCCGCAGCAATATATGCTTCCAGATTTCCATAGGTTGCACGAATTAATCCTGTTGCTCCTTGGGCAGAAGCTTTAAAGAAGCCCCGGTCATCAACAAAGCCTAATCCCGCTGGAATGTTGAAGCTCAGTTCTCTTGGATGAATAGAGGCACTGTAGCCATCCTCGTTCACTAGAGTGGCTTGAAGCTGTCTTTCACCGTTAGCGCCTAGGGTCAGAGTGCCTGGAGAGAGTTTGAGACGTACCGGGTTATCCAATACATGCAGGGCTAAACTTGCAGTAGTGCCGTTGTACTGGGCTGTCACAACGGCTCTGCCCGCTGTAGCAGGACGGAAGCTGCTGCCTTGTACAATTCCTTGCACACCGGATACCTCCCAGGTTACTTTATTCCAATCAATATTGAGAGGGTTATGATTTTTATCATAAGCTTTTAAAGTCAGCTGCCTCGAGGTGTTGACAAATACATTTTTATCCTGTGCTTCCAGGATGATGCCGGATAAATCTGTGATGGGAGCGTTGTTTACAACACCGATGCCATTCATCAGACGTCTCTCTGAACCATCAGAAAGGTTATTGACGATTTTCTTAATATTTTCCCCCAGAGGTCTAACCATCATCTCTGTAGAGCCTCCCCCATCCAGATTCATGGCCTCATAGGCTCCGAGGTAAACCATGATATTGGCAAGCTCCTGCTGGGTAACTCCAGTGTAGGAAGCTGTACGTCCATCAACGGTAACAAATAGTACCTCCTGTTTATCTCGGGAGATTCCCAGTGCAGTTCTGGGGTGGCTGCCGGAAATGTTATGGGTGAAGGTAGATGAAGCAACGCCGTTTTTTACCAGCGTTGCACCGCCGCCAAGGGTCAATGCCAGACTATTGAGATCCGGTTGTGCTGTAAAGGACAAGCTTACAGGGTCTTCCAAAAGCAGTGATTGGCGAATACGCTCAGAGCTGCTGCTGGAGGCTAGGATCACATAACCATTGGCAGGGATGTCAATACCATCTGCTGTAGCAGCCGTGATCTGCTTTACCATATCGTTTTCTACTACCAGGTAGGTTGGATTGGTAAGGTTCTTGTGAGGTACCGGTGCCTTTAGGCCCCAGTGAGGCGTGTAAAGGATCACTGAGCTGTTATAGTCGGTTTCTTTGTTTACAAGACCGATATTTAGTGTAAAGGCATTACTGCCTTGAAGTTCTATTTTTGTAGATACCCAGGGGGCGATATAGGGCATACCTTCATTGGTTATATTAAAGGTTGCCATCTGATCCGGCTTGGAAAAAGGTGTGGCTAAGAGCTGGCCGTCCTTAACCATGGGTCCAATGGTAGAGGAATTGGTAGTCATAAAAAAGTCCCCGTTGATAGCACCGACGATTTTTTCGTTTTGGTTTACCATTTCAGACAGCCTTGCTTTTTCACTCAATCCCTTCGGTCCCATTAACAGATCGATGGTATTGGAAGGTTCCGATAGAGAGATTCTGAGTACATTGATATTGACCCAGCCAGTATCAGTAAATCGCTGGAGTTGTTCATGCTTGACACCCTTTGCGATAATGGTTTCACTTCTGTTTTCGTAGATAGAGGTTGTCCAATCGGCATAGACCAGGGCATCCATATGGATGGAAAACAGCATGATCAGGGTTAAAAGCAGTGCAAAAAATCTTTTGCGGTTTAGCATAGTTCGTTGCTCCTTTCTAAGGTAGTAAATGTTATATGTAATATTCAGTTGTGCAGCATAAGATGACAGATATGAAACCCACCCTATTTAAGACGCATATGACTGGAAAAAGTTTCATAATATGTTTAAAAAAATAGGTTTCTGTGTCTGCCTGCTGGATATTGATATGTGACTGAGAATCCTAATAAATATTCGGAACGACGAGGGCGTCGATCCCTACATTTCTATTGAGGTTTATGTAGAGAACGGCCTCTGTGCCGTTCCCATGAATGTTAAATTTCTTAATCACATATCTATATTAGAACAAAATGGGCCTATCCTCCATGCTTTCATTATACCGAAAGAAGACTGCTATTTATATTAAGATACTGTTACAAAAGGCTGGAGTCCTTACCAATTAATGGAGAAAAAATTAATAAAAAATCTAGTTGCATTTTATGTTTTTGTATCATATAATTATGTAGTGACAAAAACGGGGTGTAGCGCAGTTTGGTAGCGCATCTGGTTTGGGACCAGAGGGCCGCGGGTTCAAATCCTGCCACCCCGACCATTTTATTTTTTGGCCCATTGGTCAAGCGGTCAAGACACCGCCTTTTCACGGCGGTAACTCGGGTTCCATTCCCGGATGGGTCACCAATTATATGTGATAGGAAAGGGGTTGAAGGTTCTATAGGGCTTTCAATCCTTTTTGTTATACATTGACAGATAAATTAAGGTTCATAAATTTAAAGGATTCCTATATAATGGTTCTATAGGTGTGTGATGAAGAGATTTGGCATTTATCGGAAGGGCATAGAGGCCATTTCCTGGGTAAACCCTAAAAGGGATGCAGGGATCGACGTCCTCGTCTTTCTGGATATAAATAAGATATCTCAGTCATATGTCTAAAGGAGAAGGATTAATCTTTATCAACAAAAGGAGATTGCAATGAGTACAATTTTGGATTTTCTGACAAAGGAGATTATGGTTTTGATGGTTGCAGCCATGCCTGTTATGGAATTGCGGGTAGCGATTCCTATGGGGGTATCTCTGGGAATGAGTCCACTGCATGCGATGATTTTAGGTATTGTAGGAAGTATGATTCCTGTACCTTTTTTACTGCTTTTTTTGAAACCGCTTTTTAGGAAATTGAGAAAGATGCCTACTTTTAAAAGATTTGTAGAGTGGGTAACCCGACGAACCATGAAGAAAACCAGTCAAATTCAAAAATACAGTCTGTGGGGATTGCTTCTTTTTGTTGCAGTGCCTATCCCTACTACGGGCGTATGGAGCGGGTCTATTGCAGCTTCTTTACTGGATATGCGGGTAAAGCATGCTTTTGCTGCTATCTTTGCAGGCAATTGCATTGCAGCAGCAATTATGATGACCCTAAGCCATATGGCAGTGAAATTTTAGATGTGGCTGCATTTAATACTAATCAAAGAATGCCTCTTATACGGACTTGCTCTATGTGTCTGTCATCCTGAACGCAGTGAAAGATCTTGCATAGGGTTTAAAGATCCTTCGTTTCACTCAGGATGACGAGTTATAATTTAGGTGGGATATATTTTTTTAATTGTTTTAGTTAGATGTGCTTATAAAAAATAATACATATAATCGACCAGGAGACTAAATCTATGAAACTCAACAAACCGCTTATAACACTACTCTTACTACTTATCCTCTTATTAACCTCCTCTTGCGGGATCATGCAGGATATGGAGGTCCAACTGCCTCCAAACTCCGGCTTGTTGGAGGTGCATTTTATCGATGTAGGACAAGGCGATGCCATATGGATTAAAACGCCTCAGGACCAAAATCTATTGATCGACGCAGGAGGGAACCGATATGGTGATTATGTAGTAGACTATCTCAGCAGTCATGGGGTAACAAGTCTTACGGCAGTGATTGGTACTCACCCTCATGAGGATCATATCGGGGGACTGGACCGGGTAATTGATTCTTTCGACATAGAAAAGGTTTATATGCCCAAGGTGCTGCACAACACAAAAACCTTTGAGGATGTGCTGGATGCCGTTGACCGAAAAGGATTAAAGATCAGTACGGCAAAAGCAGGCGTTCCGTTAGCATTACAGGGTGTTGATGCAGAATTCCTGGCCCCGGTGTCTGAAAAATATAAGGAATTAAACAATTATAGTGCAGTACTCAGGCTTCAGTATGGCACCCAGGTCTTTTTATTCATGGGAGATGCAGAGCAGCTGTCGGAGCAGGAGATGTTGTCCTCCTACCCTAAGGCAGTGTTCAAAGCCAATGTGCTAAAGGTAGGCCATCATGGCAGTACTACGTCCACAGGAGACCCGTGGCTGAACGCTGTAAATCCCCAGTATGCAGTAATTCTTAGCGGGAAGGATAATACCTATGGGCATCCCCATAAGGAGATACTGGAGAAGCTGAAGGAAAGAGATATCAAAATCTATCGAACCGATGAAAAGGGTACGATTGTTTTTCAAAGTGATGGAAAAACTATTTCTGTGAAATAGGGAGTGAAAAAAATGTTCGTATTGGATCGTATAGAAGAAGAAACTGCAGTGATAGAATGGCAGGGTCAAATGATCATGCTGCCGGCTGCTTTACTGCCTGAGGACGCAAAGGAGGGGGATTTGTTAGAGATCTCCATAAAGATCGATCATGAGGGCACAAAAGGACGGGAAGAAAGGATAGCGGAAAAAGCCAGGAGGCTGTGGGAGTAAAGAAGCGTTACACGTTACGCGTTGCACGAAAAAACAACAGTGAGATAGATGGATCTTCGTAGGGAACGGCCCCTGTGAAGGCCACTGAAAAAGTCAAAAATACAGCAAAAAGTCGAGTTTGTCATCCTGAGCGCAGCGAAGGATCTGAGCAATTAAGAGCTTTTAAAGATTCTTCATTCCACTACGTTTTATTCAGAATGACAAAACCTGGACTTTTTCAGTGGCCTTCCCCTGTGCAGAGGTGGCGACCCTATTTTCGGAATGCAAAAAATAATTGTTGACTTTTTATTTTTAACATGATAACATGTTTTTTGGCGAAATTGAATAGAAATCTTGATGCCTTATCAAGAGCGGCGGAGGGGATAGGCCCTATGAAGCCCGGCAACCGGTAATTCTTACGCGGTGCTAAATCCTACAGAACTTGTATTCTGGAAGATGAGGACAATGGTAACGACAACCTCTTCTTGTGATGAAGAGGTTTTTTTATTGGATTTTAGGGTAGAATATTTTTGTGGTGACTGATTCAATGATATGAATACCTTTTTAACATATATACAAATATAATAAAGATAATCAAGGAGGTTAACAAATGACAAGAAGATTATTTACTTCAGAATCCGTTACAGAAGGGCATCCTGATAAGATATGCGACCAGATTTCTGATGCCATACTAGATGCCATTTTTGAGCAGGACCCACAGGCACGTGTTGCAGCTGAGACATCTGTGACTACAGGGCTAGTGCTGGTAGCAGGGGAAATCACTACAAAATGCTACGTGGATATCCCAAAGGTAGTACGCAGAACCATTGAAGAAATCGGATATACCCGTGCGAAATATGGCTTTGACAGCGATACTTGCGCGGTGTTGACTTCTATTGACGAGCAGTCTCCTGATATTGCAATGGGGGTTAATGAAGCCCTCGAGCATAAAAAGGGAGAAATGACTGACGAAATCGAAGCGATCGGTGCAGGAGATCAGGGAATCATGTTTGGCTTCGCCTGCAACGAAACACCTGAATTAATGCCGCTTCCTATTGCATTGGCCCATAAGCTGGCAAGAAGATTATCCGAAGTTAGAAAGAATGGCACCCTAGATTACTTAAGACCAGATGGTAAGACACAGGTAACAGTAGAATATGTGAATGATAAGCCGGTACGTATTGATACCATCGTAATCTCTACACAACATAGCCCGGAAGTAAATCAGCCGCAAATCGAAAGAGACATGATCGAGCATGTAATTCGTAAGATCGTGCCTGCAAACCTGTTGGATGAGAAAACAAAATACTACATCAACCCAACGGGCAGGTTCGTAGTAGGGGGTCCACAAGGAGATGCGGGCTTAACAGGAAGAAAGATCATCGTAGATACTTATGGCGGTTATGCAAGACACGGCGGCGGTGCATTCTCTGGAAAAGATCCTACAAAGGTAGACCGTTCTGCTGCTTATGCTGCCAGATACGTAGCGAAGAATATTGTAGCTGCCGGATTGGCGGATAAGTGTGAAATTGAATTAGCATATGCAATCGGTGTAGCACAGCCGGTATCTATCCTGGTAGAGACCTTTGGCACTGGAAAAGTATCTGAAGAAAAATTGGTAGAGTTGGTTAAAAAGCACTTCGACTTAAGACCTGCTGCCATTATCCGTGATTTAGACCTAAGACGTCCTATCTATAGACAAATTGCTGCTTATGGACACTTTGGAAGAACAGACTTAGACTTAAGCTGGGAGAGAACGGATAAAGCTGAAATCCTTAGAAAAGAAGCATTAGAAGCGTAAAAATAGTTATGGGTTACCAGTTGCCGGTTATCGGTTGAAACCTAAAACCTATAGAGGAGGGCCTTGTGCCCTCCTTATAATATATGTAGGGAACGACGCTCTCGTCTCAGTAGGGAACGACGCCCTCGTCGTTCCGTAAGCTCAACTGAAAGTCGACTTTAAATAAGTCGACTTTTTCTTTTTTTGAACAGTTCCTCTAAAATGGTTGTATACCATGGGATTCTGAGGACCGGTCCTCCAAAATTTTGGAGGAGTAAAAATGGAATATGATATTCAGTCCTTGGTGACCAAAGCACAGAGAGGAGAAAGGGAGGCTGTGGCTGAATTGATAGAGCGGTTAAAGCCCTTGATCTATGCGTCAGCGAGAAGATATTACTTTGGTGAAGGGGACAAAGAAGATCTGCTGCAGGAGGGCTACCTAAAGCTGTTGGAACTGCTGGACAAATTTGATATGAGCAGGGGAATTCCATTCCTGGGTTTTATCAAGGTACACCTGAAATACTTCTATATGGAAAAAGGAAAAGACAGTAAAAAGGAAGCTGCCTTCTATATCCTGGAGAGCTTGACTGAGGATGGAAGGACATTTATTGAAGGGATGCCCGATGCAGATATGAGTATCGAGGAAAAGCTGGTACAAAGAGAAGTACAAAGGTCACTAGGAGAGGCGATACAGAAATTATCTGTCCATCAGAAGCGGGTGATCTCGCTTTGTTACGGACAGGGAATGGATATGGGCCAGATCGCCAAATATCTAGGTGTTCATTATCAAACCGTAGTAAAAACCAAGGAACGAGGATTGAGAAGGTTGAGAGAAACAATGACAGAAGTCCAGAGATCTAGGGGATGACGACCTTGTCATTCTGAAGAAGACGGGCAGACACAAGGCCTGCCCCTACAAAAGCAGGGAACGATTTCTGTATCCTTCTGAAAAAAATCTTTAAAAACCCATACTAAACATCCATCATATTTATCATCTAATGAATGAAAGGAGGTGATAAGTATGGCAGTAAATGTAACTCCCTTAGATTCCAAGCTAAGGATTACCTATAGCCTGGGAGCAGACAGCAACGGGAAGGAAATCACACAGATCAAAACCTACTCAAATGTTAAAGCTTCTGCAGCAGACGAGGATGTATACGCCATAGCAAAGGTTTTGACCAATCTACAGTCTAATGATGTACTTCGCATCGGAAGACTGGAAGAAAAAGAGATGACCGAAGTATAGGGGCATGGCTATAAAGGCTGAAGCAGGGAGGAGGTGAGCGTGTGAGTCAGAAAAGACTGGAAATGGTGTTTAAAAACCAGCTAGGCAGAACCAGCAAAATTACTGTAGAAAATGCAAGGCACGACCTTGAGGAAAGTGATGTACAGGCTGCTATGCAGGCCATTATTGACAAGAATATCTTCAAAACCAATGGAGGGGATCTGGTGTCTATCGAAGCCGCCAGAATCATTACCACAGATGTGGCAGAACTGGTGTAGAAGTATGTTAGAAAGACTTGCCTTAGTCAAGTCTTTCTAACTGTTTTAGATTTTTCGCATAACGGGTAACGTGTATCGTGTAACGATTTTTCCAAGGAGGTGGATTATGGAGGAAATCTACTCTCATGTGGCCAATCTGGGATTCCCCATTGCTGTCTCTGTATATCTTTTGGTACGTATTGAAGGAAAGCTGGAGAATCTCAGTTCAAGCATACATGAGTTGTCCAAAGTGATTGCAAGTCTGAAGTGAAAAAAAGGAACAATTTTGGAGGACTTCAAAATTGTTCCTTTTTTCAATAGCTAGGAAATTGAGATCTTTAATTTTCTAGCTATGGGGGATTTTTAAAGGGGGTCTCCCCTTTATGTCTAATATTTGGAGGGTTACAGCGAAGCGTCCTAGGGAACTATCAGTTCCCTGGGAAGAACAAAAGCATTTCTTTTGGCTTTTAAAGTATAAAATGCTTTTGTTCCGTAGACATAAAAAAGAGAAGAGAGTATAATAGAAATAACAAAAGAACATATGTTCGATTCAAAAAGGAACGAGGTGACAACATGGAAAATATAACAGAAATCTTTGAAGCAGGAATAAGCTGCTTAGTGCCTGTCTATCAACCCGGTGACGGCAATGCTACGAAATTGATTACAGATCAGGGTATATGCTATTTTGATAAAAGAGCGATCAAAACTGTAGTAAGGCTTCTTTGTAAGCACTATACCATACATATGGAGTCCTGCAGAGAAAAATACGGAACAATTATTCATCGCCAGCTGGGGGTGCCCCTGCCAATTCATTCCCAATTATTATTGATACCTGTTAAAATGAGAAAACCGATGTTTGGTAAAGATGGAGCCTATGGATATGTAAATCTATATAGCATAAAAAACCTGGAGGAGAAGGATGGATATGGATGGATCAGCCTGCATTCAGGCATTAAAATACCCAGTCTTCACAAGATGCAGACCCTAAGGCAGCAGATCAATCAGGCCAAACTGGTGGCAGGCAATATTCCCACAGTACAGAGCGGAGAAGCTGTAAGGGAAACACTGGATATTTTCTATGAAACCTGTGAGCACCCGGCGACTAAAGCGGATATTGCCATATTAAAGAGAGAAATATTGGAGCTCAAGCGGGTATTAAAGCGGGGAACCCTAGCGTATAACAATGAAAGAATAAAAATGAACAATGAATAATTAGTGAATTATAGCTACAGGGGACGATGACTCTGGAGGCCGCTGAAAAAGTCAAAAATACGGCAAAAAGTCGAGTTTGTCATCCTGAGCGCAGAGAAGGATCTGAGGGAATAAGTGCTTTTAAAGATTCTTGGTTTCACTCAGAATGACAGAATCTGGACTTTTTCAGTAGACTCCGACTCTGTCGTCCCGCAAATAGAAAAACGGGTAGATACCAGGCATATCCTACGCAAACCTTAAATAAGAAGTAGGGAACGATCAGTGATCGTTCCAAAAAGAGAGCTATAACTAAGTAAAAAAGGAAAAGCTACAGCCATAGAAGCCTAACCGATAACTTTTGCCTCAACCTATGATATAATAAAATAAAATATGTATACAAATAAATTGCTACTATATACAGCTTTCCATGGAGGCATTTATGACCATAGAAATTCAAGGGGTCTTAACAGATATCGTTTTTTATAATGAAGCCAACGGATATATCGTTGGCGTTGTGGATACTGGTGAGGAAGATATTACGGTAGTAGGATATATGCCTATCGTAAATAAGGGAGAAACCTTTGCTTTTAACGGCAAATGGACTGTCCATCCCGTTTATGGGAAGCAGCTGGAGATTCTCAGCTATCGGCAAGTGGCACCCAATACCCTGGAAGGCATGGAAAATTATCTGGCTTCCGGATTGATTAAGGGGATAGGCCCTAAGACTGCCAAAAAGATTGTGGACAAGTTTGGGAAGGATGCGCTGGATATTATCCAATACAGGCCACACCTGCTGACACAGATCGAAGGGATCGGGGGCGCTAAAGCGAATTTGATCGCAGAAGCCTTTCAGGAGCAGCGGGAGCTGCAGGAGGTTATGCTTTTTTTACAACAATATGGCGTAACCCCAA
The DNA here is from genome assembly GCF_900142145.1 of Geosporobacter subterraneus DSM 17957. GTDB lineage: Bacteria > Bacillota > Clostridia > Peptostreptococcales > Thermotaleaceae > Geosporobacter > Geosporobacter subterraneus. The sequence goes on from NZ_FQZV01000004.1 coordinate 53,977, forward strand.
GTTATGGGATAAAAATATATAAAAAATATGGACAGGATACCATCAGGCTCATTCAAGAAAACCCCTATCGACTGGCCGACGAAATTATTGGCATTGGCTTTAGAATAGCTGATACCATCGCCAAGAGAATGGGCATAGATCCCCGTTCTAGCTACCGGCTCATGTGTGGGTTAAAGTATATGCTGATGCAGGGAAATCTGGAGGGGCATACCTATACCCCGAGAGAAGAGCTTCTCAGAGACACTGCAAGGCTATTGGAGGTCGAGGTTTCTTTGTTGGAAGAACCCCTAATGAATCTTGCCCTCAATAATGAGGTACAGCTGGAAAATCTGGAGGGTGAAATTGTAGTATTTGGATTGTCCTACTTTTTTGCAGAAACCTATGTATGCAAAAAATTAATCGAACTGGCAAAGACAGAAATTCCGCCTATGGGGGAAAATCTCGGTGAACTCATCAAAAAAATAGAAGAAAATGAAGGACTGGAGTTAGCAGACAATCAAAAGCACGCTATTAAAGAGGCTTTACAAAACGGGGTAACGGTAATCACCGGGGGCCCCGGAACCGGGAAGACAACTACCATCAACAGCATCATACGGATATTTGAGATGAATAATCTCAGTATTCTGCTGGGTGCACCTACCGGCCGTGCAGCCAAAAGAATGAGCGAGGCTACAGGAAGAGAAGCCAAAACCATTCACCGCTTGTTGGAATATGCTTACGCAGAGGATGATCTGGGGATGGCCTTCGGAAGAAATGAAGAAGAACCTCTTGCCGCTGATGTGGTGATCATTGATGAAATGTCCATGGTAGACATTCTGCTGATGAAGGCATTGCTGCGAGCCATTCTTCCCGGCACCCGCCTGATCCTGGTAGGAGATGTGGATCAGCTGCCCTCCGTAGGACCCGGAAACGTACTGCGGGATATTATTGAGAGCAATATATTTAGAGTAGTCAAGCTGGATAAAATCTTTCGCCAGGCCCAGGAAAGCATGATCATCGTCAATGCTCACCGGATCAATAAAGGCCAGTATCCCTATACCAATCAAAAAGAGAAGGATTTTTACTTCATATCGAAGAAAACTCAGGAAAACATTGCAGAGACCATCAAGGCATTGTGCAAGGAGCGTCTGCCAAAATATAACGGCTTTGATCCTATTAAAGATATCCAGGTCCTTACCCCTATGAAAAAAGGGGTAGTTGGAATGCTGCAGCTCAATAATCAGCTGCAGTCCATCTTAAATCCCAAGGCTCCTCATAAAGAGGAGAAGGAAATGAAAGAAAAAATCTTTCGAGTAGGGGACAAGGTGATGCAGATTAAGAACAACTATAACCTAAAATGGAAAAAAACTGAGGATGATGGGGATGGCGAAGGGATTTTTAATGGGGATATGGGATATATCCAGGAGATTGATACGGAAAACAGAGAATTGTGGGTGCTTTTTGATGATGAGAAGCTGGTGAAATATGACTTTAGTCAATTGGACGAGTTGGAGCTGGCCTACTGCATCACTATCCATAAAAGTCAGGGCAGTGAATTCCCCGTGGTAGTTATGCCCGTCAGCTGGGGACCTCCTATGCTGCAGACGAGAAACCTCCTTTATACTGCTGTGACCCGGGCGAAAAAGCTGGTGGTGATGGTGGGGCAGGAAGGCAGTCTGAAAAATATGGTAGACAATCATCGGATCACCAAGCGTAATACAGGTCTTGGGGTTCGACTAAGGAGATTTTTAGAGGACAGATTGATTGAGTTTTAGATTTGTAGAATAGTTTACCCTGGAGGCATAGGCTATGTCAAAGAAAAACAGAAAAAGCAAACTGCATATGGCAGCAGGCGGACTGACAGCACTTACCTCAGCATTTTTAAGCCTTACCTCATTTCATCGGTGGGATCATGGGGGAGTGCTGTGGGTTCTTATGGTGGCTGCAGCCTATAATGCATTGTTCCTCTGCTTTCAATTAACCAATATATCAAACCGCAAAAAGAATCAGATGATTTTCTCAGGAAACTTTTTGCTGTTTAATCTATTCCTTATCTATACCGATGGCTTCTCCAACAATGCTTATTTGCCTGTTTTTGTTTTTACCGTTACTATGGTTGCGGCCTATTATGGCGCAGGGTGGGGATTGTTGGCCATGTTTCTTTGCAGCTTTCTATCACTGCAAAAAGTACTAAACAGTGAAATAGCATGGAGTTTTCTAAAGCTTCATATCGGAATCTATGGAGGGGCTTTTTTTATCGGGAATATTATAACCTACTGTTGGACCATCAAGAAAAGGAAAAAACAGCAAAAATTTAATGCTTCAGGAACAGAGACCACACTAAGGCAATATGAGAGTATCAGTAAAAGCATGAAGGCTGTTATTGAAAGCATGCCGCCAATTAAGAATGAAATTCCTGATGGATTGACAGGTTTGCTTTCCTATAGTGCTTTTTATAAGAGAACAGGTGAATTGGCACAAAAGTGCCTGCAGAATAATGAGAGCTTTTTTCTGCTGATGATAGATATTGATCATTTTAGATGGTTTAATCAGAAGTACGGATATCCTATGGGGGATAGAATTTTAGCGGAAATCGGCCGCACCATCAAGATGGCTGTTGGGGATCAAGGATTTGCAGGGCGACATGGGGGAGAAGAGTTTATCGTCATACTGAAGGATGTAGATTATGAGAAAGCAGGAACCTTGGCAGATCAGCTGCGTGTGAAAATCAAAGGAGTGGCTGAGGTGATGGAAGAACTGGACAATCAGGATGTAAAATTATCTGTAAGCATTGGTATGGCCTGCTTTCCCGATGTGAGCAATGATATCCACAGTCTTGTAAGCATTGCAGAACTCAGAATGAACAAGGGAAAAGAGCTGGGGGGTGACCGGGTAACGGCTTAAAATTAAGAAGATCATTTTTGATTCAACCGGGTAGGGGACGACCTGTGTGTCGTCCCAAGGGTTTACGTTTAAGTTTTGCCGGGAGCGACGCCCTCGTGGTTTCGAATACTATCTTAATTAGGATGATGGAAGCGGAGGAGATCATATGAAGAGCTACAAAGTCTTATGGGAGCTAATAGATGGACTGCTGGATTTTATCTATCCCCGTAATATCGAGTGCATCCTCTGCGGAACGGCGGTCGAAAAGACAGAGAAATATTCTCTCTGTACTGCATGTAAGTGCCAGATTCATTTTGTAAATAAAGAATGTAAAAAATGCGGAAAACCGCTGGAGGAGATGTATCTTCCGGATACCTGCCATGACTGCATGCTGACCAACCACTTTTTTACAGCCGGATATGCCTGTGTTGCTTACGATGAAGAAATCAAAAAGCTTATATATCGATTGAAATATGGCGGGCAGCGGTATTTGGCCTATCACATGGCAGAGATGATGGCTGCAAAGATCCGGCAGAAAAAACTGGAACAGATAGATTGGATTATCCCTGTACCACTCCATATCAATAAAAAACGTCAGCGGGGATTCAATCAATCGGAAATCATAGGACAATACATCAGCCGACAAATGGGGTGGCCCCTAGACCGAGAAAACCTGATCAGAATTAAAGATACGGCTACACAGAACAAGCTGTCCAAAGAAGAACGGAAAATCAATATGAAAAACGCTTTCCAAATTTTAGATCCTTCAAAAATTAAGGCTAAGAAAATCCTGTTAATTGACGATATATATACTACAGGAAGTACATTAGACAGCTGCAGTAAGGAATTGCTCCGGGCAGGAGCAAAGGATATTTATGTGATCACCTTTGCAGCGGGAAAGAACCTATAGGTAATGTTAAAACGATGAACAAACAAGTTGTTGTGTAGAGGAAGGTTTTGTGTCTGACAGAAAAGCAGGCATTTAATGACCTGCGATAAAGGGTAGGGATCGACGCCCTCGCCGTTCCGATATAGTTGTGTAATATTTTTAAATATATATAATGTACAATATATACATAAAGGAGGGCATATCATGGCAGATATTAGAAACTGCATTAAATGCGGGCGGATTTTTCAATATGACGGCTTTAATAAAAAATGCGATCGATGCAGGAAAGATGAAGAGGAAGATTTTAAAAAAGTAAAGGAATACCTTTATGATAATCCCGGAGCTACTATCACAGAGGTTTCTGAGGAAACCGGTGTGGAAGAAGATCTTATTTTGAAATATCTAAGACAGGGAAGGCTTGAAATTACCTCAGAAGGAGGCTCTTTGGTACTGGACTGTGAAAGATGCGGCAGAGCAATCCGAACAGGAAAATTTTGTGATCAATGTGCTGAGGAAATGGCTAGAGAGTTAAAAGGGGCATTTAAGCCAAAAGAAAAGGAAAAACAAACTGTCGTAAACAAGATGTTTATATCCGATATGAGAAAGAGAAGATAATATTATAAAAAGTGTAAAGGAATCCTCTATCGTTGCCGATACTATGGATAGAATAGTGGTAATGATGGGGGTGTTTTTATGAAAATCACAAATAATCCAAATATACAAAAGGTGTTAAATGTATACCGAAAGAACACAGAGGGTGTCAGCAAAAGCGGAAGAACAGTACGAGAAAAGGATAAGGTAGAGATTTCCGAGCAGGCTAGAGCCTTTCAGGTGGCATACAATGCCTATAAAAAGCTGCCGGAGATAAGAGCTGATAAAGTAGAGGATATCACGAGAAAAATACAATCGGGCAATTATAATCCTTCAGCAGAGGAAATCGTCGAGAGTATGTTTGATAAGAAAATATAACTAAAGGGTTAGAGATTTCCTGAAAAGGAGGAACAGTATGTCCAAGTCTGTGGAGCAGTTGATCACTGCTTTAAAAAAGGAATATGACATTTATCGAGACTATGTAGATATAGCAAAGAAAAAGAAAGACATTATCATAAAGGGAAACATTAAAGAGCTAGATCATATTACAGGCCTGGAGCAGGATATGATTTTGAATATGGGCAAGATCGATAAGATACGGGCAGCCATCATAGGAAATTTGTTGAATGAGCTGAAGGTAAAGGAGATCGCCAATATTAGTGAGCTGGCGCCTTACTTAGAGGAAGAGGATCGGGTAAAGGTGCTCAACCTTAAGGATAAATTGGAGAAGGTACTCCAAGAAATTCAGGAGCTGAACGATCTGAACGGCAGACTGATTCAGCAGTCATTAGAATACATTAATTTCAATTTAAATCTTATGACCAGTGCCAGTACCCAGGGTACCACCTATGGAAACCGGGCTGATGAAAAAAACGTAAAGACCAAACCAAATCTATTTGATGTAAAGATATAAGTTCTGTTAGATACTGTATGTTATTATCAATAAGTAATTCTTTTAGATGTCATCCTGAGTGCAGCGAAGGATCTTAAGCAGAAGAAACAGGATATAGAAGTTCTAAAATACACGCATAGATATGGATGTAGAAGTTTATTCAGCGGAACGGCCCTGTGCCGTTCCACTGAATAATAGATTTCTCACTCACACATCTAAAACAGAAGCAAAATATAAGGTGGGATAAGCAGATGTCAACTTTTTTTGGATTTAATATCGCCCGTTCGGGACTCTTTGCCAGTCAAAGGGCCCTAAATGTTACTAGTCATAACATCGCTAATGCCAATACACCGGGCTATACAAGACAGAGGCTGGAACAACAAGCATCTAGGCCGATGATTCTGCCTAATGGCAAAGGAATGTTGGGCACTGGCGTAGATACCATCCATATACGAAATATCCGGGACCAGTTTTTAGATCTTAAGTTTAGAAGTGAAAACCAGGCCTTTGGAGAGTGGGATACCCGAGCAGACATACTACAGAATATTGAAGCCATCATGAATGAGCCTTCTACCTCTGGAATACGTACGGTAATGGACCAATTTTTCTCATCTCTACAAGAATTAAGCACGAAGCCGGAAAACTTAACAGTACGTGCTCTGGTTAGAGAACGGGGTATTGCTTTAGCAAAGACCATTAATCAGATGGGCTATCAACTTGAAAAAATGCAAAGCGATCTGGATTTTAGCGTAAGTACTACTGTTGGAGAAATCAATGGCTATGCAGCCCAGATTGCAGATTTGAATAAGCAGATTTATAACTATGAGCTCGACGGCAACAATGCCAATGATCTTCGTGACCAAAGAAACCTTCTTTTAGATAAGTTATCTCAATTGATCAACATCGATGCCTTTGAGGACAACCAAGGCCGGATGCACGTATTGGTTTCAGGTAAATCCTTAGTTTCCCATTATAGATATTCAGAGTTAGGGACTGTGCCAAGAACTGAGAAAAAGAATAATTCGGATCTAGGGGGGCTTAGTGATGTTGTATGGAAGGATGGCTCCACTTTTACGATCCAAGGGGGAAAACTAAAGGGACTGCTGGACGCTCGGGACAATGCAGAGGGCGGCACAAAAGGGGTACCCTATTATATGGAGCAGCTGAATCTGTTTGCCAAGACCTTTGCTGCCCATGTAAACATGGCCCATCGTAGCGGCTATGGTCTTGACGGCAGTACCGGAAATGACTTTTTTCATATGGGAGAGAATCAATTCCACGATATTTCTACTCACTTTGCAGGAAAAAGTGAAAACGAAATTCAGGAATTAATCAAGAGCATTGAGAAAGGCGGATCCAGCAGTTTAGCTGCTCTAGGCATTGCCACATCTTTAGCTTATGAAAATCTTTCTGTAGTGAAAATGGATGGTAAGTATTTTATTACGCCTAAGGTTACAGCTACGACTTTAAAGATTTCCGATAAGATTGATCAGGATCTCAATAAAATTGCAGCCAGCAGCACCTATGCCGGACTTCCTGGAGATGGAAGTAATGCCCTAAATATCAATCTGCTCAAAAATAATACAGGAATGTTTGACTGGGGGAAACCAGAGGATTTTATGAAATCGCTGATTTCAAACCTGGGGGTAGATACCCAGCAGGCTATACGCTTTGCCAACAACCAGCAGGTATTATTAGATCAAGTTGAATATAAACGGCAGTCCATATCAGGAGTATCCTTAGATGAAGAAATGGCAGATATGGTAAAATTCCAGCATGCATACAATGCCAACGCAAGGATGATTACGACCATAGATGAAATGATTGATGTGATTGTAAATCGGATGGGATTGGTAGGAAGATAGAATTTTTTGTTGAATGAGAAATGTTGAATGTTGTATGTTAAAAGCTTGTATCCCCATGTCTAAGGTTGTTAGAAGGTGAAATAAATGGCAAAATTTAAAACCTTTGAAGAAATTGATGCTTGGGTCTACTCTCGGGAACTAGTGAAAGAGATCTATCAGCTAACTAGAAGTAACAATTTAAGTAGGGATTATGGGTTAAAGGACCAAATTCAACGAGCCTCTGTTTCGATTATGTCTAATATTGCTGAGGGCTTTGAACGAAATAGTACGAAAGAATTTATTCGTTTTTTAAATATTGCAAGAGGTTCTAGTGCAGAAGTAAAAAGTCTATTATATGTTTTACTAGATTTAGGACATGTTGACCAGCAGACTTTTGGAAAACTTCAAGCCAAGACAGCAAATATATCAAAAACACTGCTAGGTTTAATAAACTATCTAAGAAGCTATGAACAACGGATAAAATAGGGTTTTTAACATTCAACATACAACCTTCAACCTTCAACATTTTTACGAACGGAGTGAGTAAAAAAATGCGCATAACTAATTCAATGATGGTCAGCACCATGATGCGAAATTTAAATAATAACTTAAATAGAATGGATAAGATTCAAATGCAGATGGCTACTGGAAAAAGAATCAATAAACCTTCCGATGATCCTGTGGGCATGGCTAAGGTATTGACACTTTCTTCGGATGTAGCAGCCAATGAACAGTATAAAAAGAACGTAGATGAAGCCCTATCCTGGCTGGAAACTACTGAAATTGCAGTAACCCAATTAAAGGATGTCATGCAGCGGGTGCGTGAGTTAACGGTCCGTGGAGCTACGGGAACATTGGCTCCAGAGGATAAGCAAGCCATTCAAAAAGAGATTACCCAGCTTAAGGATCAGGTGGTTTCCATCGGAAATTCAACTTATGCAGGCAGATATATCTTTGCAGGCTTTAATACCATCAATAAGCCTTTTACATTGGAAGAAACTGCTGCAGGAACACAGCTTGTATATAATGGCAGGATGGTTAGTCCTGGGGGAATAGTAGGTGAAAATATAGCAGAAGCAGACTTTATAAATTTCTTGATTAATCCTAACAACAAAGAATTAACCATGGCCCAAACCACAGACTCTATGATGATCGAGATCGGAATGGGAAACTTGATGAATGTCAATATTAATGGACCAGAGTTATTTCAGAAAGGCTTCGGGGGTATATTTGAAACTTTAACGAAGCTTGAAAATGTATTGCAAGAGAAGGAAAATTACCAGCATGGCTTCGTAGATATGCGTTTTCAAGGTGACTTGGGCACCTTGGATTTAGATAATGCTGCAGGAGATAAAATGTTGCAGATTAAGATGGGAGAAGATGTATTTACGATCAATTTTCCCCAGCAGACAGACCCATTGACCATAGATCAAATCCAAAAATCCATTGATTCCATTCCTCATCTGAAGAAAAATGGTGTAACCATTGCTGCAGATGGTACAATCTCAGCAGATCAGAAATTTACCCTTTTATCCAGTACTTTGAGCAGTAATACTTTTCCTCTAGAAGCAGATCCTGCCTATGCCCCTCTGCTGATTGGCAAGCGACTGGAGGGATCTATTGAAACCACTACAGGACAAGGTTTGATAGTTAACGGCACCAGTATACCATTGCATGAGGGGAAAAAATATGATCTCGACAGCAGGACAGGAAAAGAAGAGCTACTAAGGGATATTCGGGCACTGTTGCCATCTCCCTTACAGGTAGACTTTACTGCAGACAACCGGCTGCAGTTTCGTGATGCACATCAGACCGCAGCGCCCTATGATACCATAGTGATTCAAGATATAGGCGGTTTTCTGACAAATCTAGGCTTTACAGATGGACAACAGTCCAAGCAAGCGGATATCAAAACTGAAAAACTAAATACCAGTGCCATGCTGGCAGATCTGGATATCAATATGGAAAATATATTGGCCAAGCTTTCAGAGATTGGCGCTAAAACCAATCGTCTGGAATTAGATCAAAGCCGGTTGGAGGATAACATCATTAATTATAAAAATCTATTATCTAAAACAGAGGATGCAGATATGGCAGAGGTGATCATGAAGCTGAAGATGGAGGAAAATGTGTATCGAGCGTCTTTATCCTCTGGAGCAAGAATCATTCAGCCATCGCTGATAGACTTTTTAAGGTAAAGATTGTTGGATGTTGAATGTTGAAGGAGAAATGTTAAAATCTTTTCGACCCGTAGATAGGGTTTAAACATACAACATTCAACCTTTCTCATTCAACATTTTTAATTCTTAATTTTTAATTTACAGAGGTGTTCCCATGGATCTACGTATCACTACCACTCCCGCATTAATCGGCATCGACCGTACTCCCGGAGGCTTTGACATACGCCAGCCAAAGGCAGATATGGAACTGAATATAGAGCACCCTAAGGTAGAAATCCATACAGAGCATGGACAGGTGCGGATTGATCAAAGCCAATGCTTTGCAGAAGCAGGGCTAAAAAGCTACTCCGAGCTGACAATAGACAATGCTGCCTTTGCACGACAGAAGGTAATGCAGACTATCGAAAAGATCGTACGGCAGGGAGACCAGCTAATGGCAATTGAAACAGGGGCAGATCCCATACCGGGGCAAGCCGAGGAAAATGCCTTTTTATGGGATGATGTGGAGGTAAACTTTGATCTCATTCCCAAAAGCAGACCAAAAATTGATTTTGTGGGAGGCACGGTGGATATACAGGTTAAGGAAGGACGGGTGAACCTGCAGGTACAAGTCAATAAACCCATTGTTAACTATACCCCAACAAAAATAGATATCTATCTAAGGCAGAAAAATAGCATCCAGATAGAGTACGCAGGATCAAAGTTCAACCAGCTTGGTTGAGCTTTTGTATTAGATAGAAGAATAAGCAGCGAGGGCTTTGAAACAAGCTGGGTGAATTGATGGTTTTAATTCATAATAATCTACAAATATGAAAAACCTACAAAACTCGGCTAACATAATAATTGAAAAACAACATAATCCATAAGCATCATTATTTCAATTAAGGAACGGAGGAAATTCTATGAAGCTTCAAACAAAGCATTTTGGAGAAATAGATATTGAAGTAGAAAAAATTATTACCTTTGAAGAGGGTTTGCCGGGATTTGAACACATCAAAAAATATATTCTGATCCCAAACCCAGATTCAGAAAACCCCTTTCAATGGATGCAGGCCATAGATGAACCATGTCTTGCCTTTGTAATCACAGATCCTTTTTACTTCAAAGAAGACTATGAATTCGACATACCGGAAAAGGTAGTTCAACAGCTTGAAATTGAGAAGACAGAAGAGGTAGTGGTATACAGCATGGCAGTTGTGCCGGAAAATATTGAAGATATCACCATCAACCTACGGGGTCCCTTGGTAGTCAACATTGAAAAAAGAAAAGGGAAACAGCTGCTATTAGATGGAGAAGCCTATGCATTAAAATACAAGATATTTCAAAACCTCCCTATAGAGCAGAAAGAATAGGGGGCAGAGAGATGCTGATATTGACGCGCAAAAAAGATGAAAGTATTGTAATTGATGATCGCATTGAAGTGAAAGTCATCGGTATCGAGGAAGGAAAAGTAAGACTGGGAATCTCCGCAACAAAGGATGTGACCATCCACCGAAAAGAAATTTATCTGGAAATCCAACAGGAGAACAAACAGGCAGCTGTGACCAATGTAGATCTGCAGGATTTATCAAAAATCTTCAAGAAAAAGTAAATAAATTTCAAAAATCTACTAAAGTTCTACAAAAATCTTTCCGATAATAGGGATGTAGACAAAATCAAAATCCAACTCTGGCGGCCGACAGAATTGGATTAAGCAAAAGATTTACATACACGATTGTAGATTTAGATATTTTAATCTTCAATCAAAGGGTTTAAGACTTCTAGGTCTTGCTTTTAACTGGTAACCGACAACCAGTAACCGGTAACAAAAGTTTGAAAGGTTGGGTTTTAACCTTCAACCTTCAACATACAACCTTCAACACCCAAACGGCATGGACGCCAAAAACAAAAATCAAGGAGGAGAAAAAAATGAGAATTAACAACAACTTAATGGCAATGAACACCCACAGACAGTTGGGAATCACCAACAACTCTAGTGCAAAAGCAATGGAAAAACTATCTTCAGGCTTTAGAATCAACCGTGCAGGAGATGATGCAGCAGGTCTTGCTATCTCTGAAAAAATGAGAGGACAAATAAGAGGTCTTAACCAAGCATCTAGAAATGCTCAAGATGGTATTTCATTAATTCAAACTGCAGAAGGTGCTTTAACTGAAGTTCATGCTATACTTCAGAGAATGAATGAACTTGCTACACAAGCTGCCAATGATACAAATGAAGCTGTAGATAGAACTGCTATTCAAGATGAAATTACCCAATTAAATTCAGAAATTGATAGAATATCAAAATCAACTCAATTTAACCAAAAGAATTTGTTAGACGGTACATTAGGGGTACAGCTGGACACATCGGGTCTTCAAGTAGGTAGTGATGGAGTTACTGGGATTAGCATCGCAGGAGCAAAAGCTTCAGAAACATATACTATTACCTCAGGTGGGGCAGGTCAATATACAATTACTGAAACAGGTTCTGGAGACACACAAAACGTTACTTTAGCGGATGGAACTGCCGGAGTTCTAAATTTTGATAAGTTTGGAATTAAGATTACGGTTAATGGTAGCCAAACAGCCGCTGGAATTGCAGCAGCAACTGCTGGTGGCGGTGCTGCAGGTACTATTGTTACCGGAGCAGCTGCACAGATTTCTTTCCAAATCGGAGCTAAAAATGCCCTAGATGAAAGAATGGGTGTTCAGATTGCCAAAATTGATTCCTCAGCAACATCATTAAATACAACATCTGTTTCTGTTGCTAATGCAACAGATGCTAGAACCGCTATGGATACCATTCAAGCAGCAATAAACACTGTTTCTTCTGAAAGATCTAAACTTGGAGCATACCAAAACAGATTAGAACACACCATCAAGAACTTAGATACTTCTTCCGAAAACTTACAAGCAGCAGAATCTAGAATCAGAGATGTAGACATGGCTAAAGAAATGATGGAGTTCACAAAGAACAACATCCTTCAACAAGCAGCACAAGCTATGTTGGCTCAAGCAAACCAGGCTCCTCAAGGAGTACTTCAGTTATTAAGATAATCCTTCGTAATACCGTAGAGGCGAATTTATTCGCCATAAAATAATCTTTCATATAAATGAAAACCACGATGGAGACAATATTATAGAAATGGTAGAGGAGATTCCAATCTCCGGTAAGAATTCATTCGAACATTACCTTTTCAAAACAGAGGGTCAGAGGAATATTTCCTCTGGCTCTTTTATAATATTTGATTTTTTTCTTGTAGAGGAGATTTCAATCTCCGTGATTTAAATGAGATATGAAGCCTTCTACATATCAAAAACAAAATGATGAATCGAGGATGTATTGCCTAAAGAATACGTGCGAATGAATTCGCTACTACATATACCAATAATTTTATCAACATAGTAGAGGAGAATTTATTCTCCATTAAATAAAATCAATGAGGAGAGGAAACAATGTCTCCAAAACATTACTATGAAGAAAATAACTTTTATTTCATAACAACAGTAACAGAAAATCGAGTCCCCATATTTAAAGATTATCTGGCTTGTGAATTATTGATAAGCCTGCTTACATACCATAAATTCAGCTGTAATTATAACCTTAAGGCCTTTGTGATAATGCCAGATCACGTTCATTTAATCATACAACCTATGGGTAAGGATAATATATCTGATATAATGAAACGGATAAAGGGTAATTTTTCAAGATATTATAACAGGATACACAAAAGATCAGGCACAGTATTTCAAAAAGGATTTTACGATACTGCAATAAGGGATGAAAAGCATTGCTGTGAGACTATAGATTATATTCACTATAATCCTGTAAAAAAGGGAATCGTGATAGAAGCAAAGGATTATCTATATTCAAGCTACAAATTTTATTGTGAAAATGATGAGAAATTTTTATTGCTTTTAATGCCTTTGGATGAATTGGAAGCTACATAATATAAAAACAAATGGGAATCTTCGAATGAATTCGAAGCTACTTTTGTAAAGATTTAAATGAGATATGTAGCCTTCGAATGAATTCGAAGCTACTATATGACAGACTGTAGAAGGAAATTAAATCTCCAGTGAAAATACATTTTAAAAAGGAGCTGATACCATGGATATAGCAGCACTATCAATGAGCATAAGCCAGATGAAAGTAGCCCAACAAGCTGGCATCTCCGTCATGAAAATGGCAATGGATGCAGGACAAACACAGATGAATGACATAGTACAAATGGTACAGCAAAACACTAAGATGATGGAGCAATCCATAACCCCTCACCTAGGCAAAAACATAGACATTAGCCTGTAAATAATAAAAAAAGAGATGATAACATGACATATAAAGATCATATAAAAAAAGAACTGGAAGAACAGCTTGAGAGGGTCAAGCAGCGACTGCAGATCCTAGACATGATTGAAGAAAAACTCTTTCAGATGAGGGAACTAGCTCAAAGAGTAGTAGATGAAGATTTGACCGATGAAGAAATCCAAAAGATCAACAAACAGGTAAAATACTTGGAAGAGCAGGTAAGATTGCTAGATAGTGAAAGTACCCAGCTGTCTTAAAGAAAAGTATCCCCCAAAAAAACACCGAAGGCCCTGAAAAGGGTCTTTTCTTCTGCTATTTTTTTAAATACGAATTTATCCTAAAATGCTGCCAGTAGTGACAAATCATACTTAGTGTGGCGGTACCTGCCAATTTTGACAATACAGAGGATAAGAAGAAAACTCCTATTCTGTACTTTACTTTTTACGTTGATAGCATATAAATGTGGTATAATATAAGCAAAAACAGGTGGCTCCAAAAGATGCCTAATATAGATATACCAACGAAAAGGTTAATCCAGATTCGTCCTATGTGCCGGGCAAAGGCTACTCTGCCAGAATATGAAAATGCAGATATAGCTGAAATGAAAACAGGTAAAGTCCCAAGGACAGAATCTAAGCTAGATTCATTGTTTTGGATTTAAAAGGATAAAGAGCAATTTATCTCAAAGCCTGAAGTTGCTGGAAGAGAAAGGATGTTGATATAAAAATGGATATAGAGTGGATGATGAATAATTCGGAAAATAAGCCTATATCAAAAGAGCTAAATCAATATCAGACAATTCCTCTAATAATAGATGTAATTATAAAGCAAGTTGACCCTCAAAAAATTATTTTGTTTGGTTCATGTGCGAAACGATATATATCCAAAAACAGTGATATCGATTTATGTGTTGTAATAGATGAAATACAAAGTCCAAAACATAAAAGGAAAATGAAAATCAGTTTGTTAGAGAAACTTTTACAAATTACGGAGCATGAAGTAGATATACTTATCTGTAGTAAAGAAGAATGGGAAAAAAATCATAAAGATAAAAGTACTTTCATAGGTAAAATTGCTGGAGAAGGAGAATTGATTTATGGTCGATAGCAGCAGGTATGAAGATTGGCTCAAAATGGCTCAAAAAGATTTAAGAGGGGCGAAAATTCTTTTTGAGGCTGCTGGCACGGAAGAACTGGTTGCATTTCATTGTCAACAGGCGGTGGAAAAATATTTAAAAGCTTTTTTAATAAAAGAAACTGGGATGCTGCATGGTGGCCATTATTTAATGGGATTATTAAAAAAATGTTATAAAATCAATCCTGATTTTGAAAAATTCACGAACCACATTGCTTATTTAAACAGTTTCTACATAGAGACTAGATATCCTTCTAGTGAAGGATTAGTGGTGGAGGAAGAGGATGCGAAGAAATGTATCGAATATGCTAGTGAAGTTTTAGCGTATATTTTTTAAATATCTAGACAGGGAGGATTCTTCTGTCTTCAAAGTCTACATGTATGGGAATGAGGTCTGTAGGGATAGAGGTGGTCCAAAGTACCCGACAACCATTTTTCTATCTTCCCGTAGAAGCGAATTCATTCGTTAGAAAATGGTTGAAGATATAGTCTGGCAAGTATGGAAAGATATTTGATGGTCCGCAAGCAAACCAAGCACCTCATGGGTATTTCAATTATTTAGACAAAGGCACAGCAGCAAGCCTGTATATAAGCAAAGTAAGAATCTTTCAACCAAGGGAAATCTAACTTCAGATTTCCCTTTTCCATTAAGATATCTTTGTTAAAGACTGCTGTTAGAAAAGAAAATGAACATGGAAAGATTATTCATGCAGCAGATAAAAATTTTACTAACGGAGATTCAGTAAAATTAGATTGGAACTATACTTTTGATATATTTTCTATAAAGTCTGGCAAATAAATTGCCGATATAAATGCTAGAAAAATGATTTGAGGTGGGTGTATAAGGATGAAAATAGAAAGCAGCAGCTTAGCAAGTAATACATACATGACTCCCAATTCTGGTGAATCAGCTATTAAAAGAAGCACAGAGGAAGGAAAGGCTGCAGAAAGTGTTCAGGCAAATTCACAGACTTTTCCTGGAGAAAAGCAACTGATTGACGCGATTGAGAAGGCCAATAATGACTTGAAAATGAGTAATACCAGTCTAAAATTTTCCATTCATGAACAGACAAAACAGATTCTTGTGAAAATCGTTGACAATGAAACGAAGGAAGTGTTACGGGAAATTCCTCCTGAGAAGATATTGGATATGGTAGCGGCAATGTTAGAAAGAGTAGGACTGTTTGTAGATAAAAAAGTGTAATAATTTCTATAGAAATCTATTCTAGACTATAGAAAAAAGGAGTTGAAAAAGAATGAGTAATTTACGGATTTCAGGGATTGCATCGGGTATAGACACAGAGACTATGGTGCGTGATCTAATGAAGGCTCAGAGAATGAAAGCTGATAAGTTTGGACAAAACAAGCAGCTATTGCTGTGGCGCCAGGAGCAATATAACAATGTCAATAAAGATTTTGCCAATTTTATACTGGATATACGAAAAGAACTAGGATTAACTCGGACTACAGCCTCCGGAGCGCTAGTATCCAGTGGAGTAGGCAGTATGTCGTGGGTAAAAAAGGCAACTTCTTCACAGGAAACGATTTTTACGGCGTCTGCAACTGCAGCTGCTCCGTCGGGAATCCATAGAATAAAAATACAGCAGCTGGCAGAGGGGGTTAGTATAGCTAGTCAACAAGCCGTATCTACAACTGCAGGAACACGGGCGACTACAGCTACGACATTAGGTCAATTAGGTGTTATAGGAAGTAGTCATGTTACTTTCCAGATTAACGACAATGGAACTCCTAAGGACATAAACGTTTCATTTGATGAAACTTTTACAATAGGAAAGCTTATTACAGAGATCAATAGAGCAGTCACTGGTGATACTGCGAAAACAGCCCTTGGTATTCAGGCAAGCTTTGACAATACAACAGGGCGGTTATTCCTATCTACGAAGGCTACTGGGGAAATGGCACAAATTAAAATTACTGAAGATGATGAGGGCCTTTTCACAGGAACCAACAATAAATTTAACCTGAATCGGCTTACGAGCACAGAACCCGAAGTATATGAACCGCTACTGACAACCACTTCAGCAATTCGTGGTTCAAATGCAAAAATTAGCTTCAATGGAGCGGACAATTTACAATATAGCTCCAATCAATTCACCATCAATGGTATTCAGATTGATCTTAAAAAACTTCCTACAGACACTACAGAAGAATTTACTATTCGAGTAGACACTGATGTGGATGGGGTCTACAATAAAATCAAAGCTTTTGTTGATAGATACAATGAATTGATTGAAAAAATGAATGGTAAAATCTCTGAAAAGAGAAATAGAAACTATCTACCCCTGACAAAAGAACAAAAAGAGGCTTTAAAAGAGGATGAGATCAAAAAATGGGAGGAGAAAGCCCAGAGCGGACTACTTGCTAACGATGAGGCAATCAGCAGAACCCTGCAAAGCATGAGAAGCGGATTGTATGAGAAAGTAAGCGGCAATAATATTTCTGCCAAATACAGCCATCTAACAAGCATTGGGATTACAACGAGTGAGTATAGAAGCAAGGGGAAATTGGAAATAGATGAAACAAAGCTGAAAAATGCCATCATGGATGATGTAGATGGTGTACTCAATCTATTATTTCAACCATATACGCCGGAAGATGGAGATAGCGCATTATCGGAAGCGGCTCTGGCTAAAAAAACAAGAGAGGGCACTGGTCTGCTAAACCGTCTGTTTGATGATATCATAGTGGGCATGAAGGGGATCATCACGAAAGCCGGAACAGGCAGCAATGCCGATCTTTATAGAAATGTGCGAAGCAATATTTTGATTGACTTTGTCACTGGGGCTTCTACTGGAAAGGGTTCCATCAGTTTTCTAGATGATGACATTTTTAAGATTGAAAAAACCATTGCCAATGAAGAAAGACGTTTAGCAAGTATTGAAGATTCCTATTGGAAAAAGTTTACTGCCATGGAGAAAGCATTACAGAATATGAATTCTCAAAGCTCATGGTTAGCACAGCAGTTAAGTAGCGGAAGATAAAGATAAGGGGAGAGAGAGATGGCTTTAAGTAATCCTTATAATGCATACAATCAATATAAGCAAAATAATATTATAACAGCACCTCCGGAAGAACTGACACTTATGCTCTATAATGGTACCATTAAATTTGCCAATCAAGCGATGCTGGCCATTGATGAGAAAAATGTACCAAAGGCCCATGAATTGATCCTTAGAACAGAAGCAATTATTGCAGAGCTTAATGCAACGCTAGATATGCAGTATGAACTGTCAAAAAATCTCAGAGCACTCTATGAATTTATTTCTGATCGCTTATTGCAAGCAAATATTTCTAAGGATAAGAAATACATTGAAGAAGCATTGGTCATCATCACAGAAATGCGCGACACCTGGAAAGAGGCTATGGTATTAGCCAAAAAGAAATAATGGAGAAAAACATGGATAGTAAAGGACGAATCGACCAATTAATCCAAATCTCAGGACAAAAACTCAATGCATTAGAAGATCTTCTAAATATAACCGTCATGCAAGGAAATAGCATTAAGACAGGAGATCTGGAAGAACTTTCTACGCTCATCGAAAAGAAGCAGGACCTAATCAATTTGATTAATGGGCTGGATGTACAATTCCTGGAGCATTATACTCATTTTAAAAAGATGCTGCATATCCAGTCCTTAGAAGAGATCAATGCAAGAGAGCATCCTACTGTGGCGGTTTTGCAGCAAAATGTAGGCAAGATTTTGGTGCTTTTAAAGCGCATTGAAGAGATAGACCGGCAAAATAATGTTCACCTGAGCAAGGATTTTGAGCAGGTAAAGGAAGAAATGAAGAAGATCAAGGCTGAGCAGCAGAGCAATAAAATTGCAGCCAGCTATACACGGAAATATGCCGATGTGCAAGGTGTGTTTATTGATAGTAAGGATAAGAGATAGCGGGTAGATAAACAAATTAAGGAACGACGAGGGCGTCGTTCCCTACGATAGCGGAGAATAGATTCTCCGCTATTTTAATACCCATCTGAGCGTCTTTATAGGGTATGTATTTAAATTATTTGAACATACTGACTACAAATCTAGGGGTATGGTATAATAAATATATAGTAGAGGGGATAGGACAAGTGCTTAAGGGGTTGTCAGTAGGAAAGTCCCGATGTATTTAATAAGGAGAGTTTTTATGGAAGATAAAGATATTCGTTGGATTCAAAGATTTAGTAATTATAAGAAAGCACTAAACCAGCTGGAAGAAGCAGTAGAATTGATGAAAATAAGAGACCTTTCAAGACTTGAGAAACAAGGCGTTATACAAGCATTTGAATATACCCATGAGTTAGCATGGAAGACTTTGAAAGATTTTCTTGAAAATAGAGGGAATACAGAATTATATGGTTCAAGAGATGTTGTTAGAGAAGCTTTCAAGCTAGGGATTATAGAAAATGGAGAAGCTTGGATGCAAATGATAAAAAGCCGAAATCTGACAAGTCACACCTATGACGAGGGTAGGGCAGATGGCATTATTATGCTCATAAATGACTTATATTTTGCTGAGTTTGAAAAATTAAAAATAAAGATGAATGGTTTTCAAGAAGAAGAAGGTAGAAAAATATGAAATATGGACTAAAAGACAGTATATTAGAAAATTTAGTCCATGTTTTTGCTAAATACCCTAAGATAGAGAAAGTTTTACTTTATGGTTCTAGAGCAAAAGGAAATTATAAAAATGGTTCTGATATAGATTTGACTTTAATTGGGGAAAATCTTGATCTGCAGGATTTGAATAAAGTCAGCTTAGATTTGGATGAATTATATTTACCTTATAGTTTTGATCTATCCATATTTGAAAATATAGAAAACGAGGAACTTATAGAGCATATTAGTAGAATAGGAGTTACAATATATGAAAGACCCGTAAGATGTTAGTATCTTCAAATATGTTGATAAATACGCAAAAATAGGGTATAATTATTGATGCATATATTTTAGGTCTGTGGTTGCAAGTCCAAGCCAGTCGCAGGCAAAGGGACCCACGTAAGGTAATTAAAAATGAGATTACTGAGCATGGTGCGGCTTAGGGGTAAGACCTGCCAGATTCTTGCTCAAAGAGATTTCCCTAGAAATCCTTGTTCAGGAAGACTGAGAGGGGCAGTAGTGATGGCGAACCCAGAGCGAACCTCCCAGCAGGCGGGTGTGGGGTCAAAGACCAGGTCAGCTAAAAATATATGTAAAAGCAAAATGGGAAACCTTGATAGACTGCTATCAAGGTTTTTACTTTTCTATCTTCACTGCAGTTTGAAAAAGCAGTAAAGTATGATAAAATATAAGTAAGCTTACCATAATTTACATATTGCGACAGATCAATATGATAAAATAGTTCTATAAATTATTGGGACAGTAAAAACTGACAGACATAATCTGCAAATAGTACATATGGAAAACGGCACACTTATCTAAAGGTAAGGTCGCAAAGCTATGGGTCTAAGGGATGCATTCCTATGATTGCCAAGCCGCCAAAGTATGCTTCATAATGCTGTGGAAAAGGACCAAGGCCTTTGTATATTTATATGTGCAGTGGGCCTTTTTTATTGTCTTTATATCAGGATTTATGAGGAGGGTTTCTTTTGAGGACAACAGTATTAGAGAATAAAAGAGAATACTTTCGCCTTGATCTGAAACCTCCGCTGTGCGCGTCCATGAGGATTGTTTTGATAGACGGACAGCCAAAGAAGACAGGAAGCACAAGTGTATGCATAGAAGATATTGGTGCAGGCGGCCTGCGGTTTATATCCCATTTAAAGTTTCCGGAGAGTAGAAGGATTATTCTTGAATTTGATTCAAGAATATGTGGACAATATTATAAATTTTGGGGTTCAGTGGTTCGGGCTGAGAAGAAAGAAGAGGGAATCTGGGAATATGCCATAGCGTTTTATGTAGATGAACCTACCCGTTCTAAGTACATAACGTTGTTTAATCAGCTGGCAGTAAAGCTATACAAATTTAAACAGTGGGGCAGTTGTGATATTTGTCCTAAGGAAGAGCCGATGGAATGTCTTCGCAGCAGGTGTTAGTAAAAAATCAGGAGAAATTTCCTGGCATATTTCCCTATGAATAAACATATACATAATAGGTTGTAAAAAAAAGCTGTCATATCAACATTAAAGAGGTATTGCACAAAATTTGTAGAAAAATGTATAAAAAATGGTTTTCATTCATTGCAAATTATTACACTTAACGTCAAAAAATACTTGTCCACTAACTATTCACATTGTTTTCCACATAAAAAAAGATTGAAAAAACAAGTTATCAACAAAACTGTCCACATTATCCACAAAAAATGTGGACACATAGCCACAATCTGTGGATAAACTGTATAAATGAAACTTATTACAAAGGATTCATGAAAATCATGAAATGGAGAGAAGCAAAATTTGTTGGTGGATAAAAAATATACAATTTCTCTGTGCATGTTTCTGTAGAATTCATAGAAAAGCACTGTAAAAGTATTAAAAATTAACGGATAATCCTATAAATAAAACATAGGCGTCAACTTAACCCATAATTTGTCATCCTGAGCGGAGTAAAACGGAGTCGAAGGATCTTTAAGCTAGATGATATATTCTCATAATCAAAAGTAATCTTGCTTATGTTCTATAAGATTCTTCGCTAACGCTCAGAATGACATGCTTCTAAGGTTTATTTGGAAATAATTGGATTACATTGACGCCTATGATAAATAAAAAAACTTAAGATAGGTTGTTGAAAAAGATAATCCACAGGAATTTCATTTTTTGACAAATGATGATGGAAAAAAGTAATACAACCTGTTTTATAAAAGAACTGGTGGGTAAAATAATAGATATAGTACTTGTCCAAAACAAAAATTTTTTATTAGGAGGAGCAGGAAAGAATTGTGAATTGTTGAATAATAATAGAAATAAAAAGTGAATATGGAATAAATTCTCAAAAATTTGATAAACTTTGAGTTAAGGAGACTTAACTCATTGATTTATAGATATGTTGGAAGGAGCTGAAGTATATGAAGATTAAGGTAAGTGGAAGAAATCTAGAGGTTACAGATGCTTTACGGGACACAGTCATAGCAAAACTAGAAAGGTTTGGAAAATACTTCAAGGAGGATACAGAGGCTCAGGCAACTTTAAGTGTTGAGAAAAATCGTCAGATTTTAGAGGTGACTATTCCGATCAACGGATCATTATTGAGGGTAGAGGAAGCAACCGATGACATGTATGCTTCTGTAGATCGAGTGGTAGACAAGTTGAATCGTCAAATCGAGAAGCATAAAACAAAGCTGGAAAAGAGATATAGAGGGCATGATACCATTCGCTTTGAGAATATACCCGATGTGGAACCCACAGAAAGAAACGAAGCCCGCATCGTTAAAACAAAAAGATTTGCAGTAAAACCAATGGATGCAGAAGAAGCCGTATTGCAAATGGAGCTCATTGGCCATAACTTCTTCGTATTCACCAACGCAGAAACAGATGATATCAATGTGGTATATAAGCGAAAGGATGGACAATACGGTTTAATCGAACCGACCTTTTAAATAGAGTAAATGGAGGCAGCGAAAGCTGCCTTTAATTTTTTTTTTGCAGTCCCTGTTTCTTTTAATAAAAATTATGTCGATTAATGAGGAATATTTTAACATGAAAAATGAAGGAATTATCATTTTCTGGTCGAATTAACTTTAATATATGTAAAAATCAACATGAATAGGTTCAGATAGAGGAGTATGTTATGGAAAATAATGAAATGATACAGATGCATTTAAACATGGAGGAAATTATCAATCAAATGCCATCGGTAATCTCCTCAAAGGTTGTTATGAATGAAAGTGAAGAAATAGAAGAAATCCATGTATTGGCTTCTAACAATAGAAGTCCAAAGCAAATTTCCCGGGATATTCAATCTGCCTTGACAGCAAAGTTTCAATGCAAAATCGACCATAAGAAGATCAGTGTGGCACAGATCGACTTTCGAGATGAAAAGGAGCAGTTAGGCCGCTTTAGAATTGCGGCCATTGGATATGCCGTTTTAGGAAATATGGCAGAAGTAAAAGTGACACTGCAAAAAGGAGAGCAGCAGGTAGAAGGCGTGGCCAAAGGGACAAATTCAAAAAACAATGTCTATCGGCTGACTGCTAATGCAACGCTAAATTGTGTGCATGAATTGTTTGCGATTGACGATACCTTTATTATAGAAGATATTGAGAAGATTCAGCTTGCGAAGCGGGAGGTCATTATATCAGCTGTCAGCTTTATCACAGGGCATGGGGAAGAGATGCTGGTAGGTTCTGCCGTTGTGCGTAAGGATGAATATGAAGCCATTGTAAAGGCTACATTGGATGCAATCAACCGAAAGATTGTAAGATTTATTGATTAAGTGAATATTTTAGGTCGGCAAAATCATTCTTTATAGCGAAGCGATATAGCCTGTGAACATTAGCGAAGCAGCAGAGCCTATATATAAGGGGGCTATATCAGTGAAAAGATTAATGGTTTTATTCATGAGCTTGTTATCATTAGTTTTAGCAGGCGGAGCAAGTTTCAGCTGGAAATAATAGTTAGCCGACCTAAAATACTATATAAGGGGATATAAAAATGAAGGGTATGTCTACAAAACTAAAAGCTTATACTCTTTTTATAATTAGTCTAGGAATGATGTCGATTTTTTTAGGGCTAATAAATATTAGTGCTGACATAATGCCTAGCTTGGCATTTTTTGCAACCCTAGGTATAATTGCTGAATCTCTAAATATAAGGATTAGAGGTTCTGCAGCTGTTTCTGTAAGTTTCACAATTGGGTTGAGTGCAGTACTAATTTATCAATCATACTTAGCTTCAATTATTGGGTTTATGTCCATGTTTTTTTGTATTGAAAGTGTTAATGGGGAAATAGTACATATTTTAAATACTTCAAAATACAAAAGACTATTTAATGGGTGTGCCTATGCACTTTCTTTAGCTGTAGCGAGTATATCCTATAGATTTTTTAAGATCGATGTTCTTTATATGAATTTTTTAGGACTTAATATTGTTAGTATCATTGCGTGTGTAATTGCATATCTGGTAACAAATTCTTTGATTTTTATGGGGCTAATGGCACTCTTAGAGAAAAAAAAGTTTAGACAGGTTTTTTCTGATAATAAGTGGGCTATGCTAAATATATTAGCTCTTTCGCCTTTAGGAACAATAATTGCAGCCTCTTACCAAAACTATGGATGGTTTGCAGTAATACTCTTCTTTGGTCCACTGCTGATTGCCCGCTACTCCTTCAAGCTTTATATGGACATGCGCCATGTATATTTCGAAACCATCAAAGCCCTTTCCAGCGCTATGGAGGCCAAGGATCAATATACCAACGGACATTCCTACCGGGTGGCAGACTATGCGGTAGGGATTGCAGAACAAATGGGGTTGAAAGCTGATGTTATTGATAAGCTTCGCACCGCTGCCATACTCCATGATATCGGCAAGATAGGCATCGCCGACTCTATTCTCAATAAAAGCGGACAGCTGGAAAACAATGAATACTTAGAAATACAGAAGCACCCAGAGATAGGAGCAAAAATATTATCAGAGGTAGATTTCCTCGCAGAGGTGGCCCATATCATCAAGCATCATCATGAGCGATATGATGGTAAGGGATATCCGGACAAGCTGGAAGGCCCTCAGATATCTATAGAATCCTGCATTCTGGCCGTAGCTGACGCCTATGATGCCATGACCTCTGACCGGCCCTACCGCCGTGCCATGAGTCAGCAAACTGCTATGAATATCGTGCTGGAGCAAGTGGGAAAGCAGTTCAATCCTGTAGTGGTCAAATCCTTTATAGATTACCTCAATGCACAGCCAAAGGAGCACATTGCCCATGTTAGTTGAAACCCTAGGTACAGCTGTGGCAGTAGGAAAACTAAGAGGCGGAAAAGTGCTTAATCTTTCAGAGATATCCATCAAGTATTGGGAATGGATGGTGGCATCCGGACTTATTGAAGGCATTGCTGCATATATTCGCAAAGCAGAGATTGAGCCAATCTGGCCGCTTGTGGATCAGCATATTTTTTTGATCCATTTGCTGACCTACAGTCTGTTATTCTGTACCATTTTAGTCAACCGTAAAGAAAAAGGCTTTGTATGGATTTTGCTGGGTGTATTCTTAAATTTTCTGGTGATTATGGCAAACGGGGGAAGGATGCCTGTAGATACTAGCAATATCAACCAGGAGCTTTACCCGGCAACCATAGCTCTTCTGGAAAACGGTAAGGATCTTACCCATGGTCTTATGACGGAGCATACGAGATTGAAATTCTTAGGAGACATTATCCATTTGCAAAAGCCCTATCCCCTGCCAAAGAGTCTGAGCATTGGAGATCTATGGATGATGCTGGGAATTTTTATCTTCATACAGGATAAAATGGTGGTAAGTTCAGGAAGGGAAAATAGTCAAATCCACTAAATACAAGGCATGCCCAACACCTCTATGCTGATTAGAGGTGTTTTTTAGTTTTTTTTTTAAATTATTATTACAACTTGTCAAAAATAAAGGAAAAAAAGATGTTACAATAGAAGTAGTATCAGTATGGCTATAAAGAAAAATCAGCAATAAGGAGGCGTGGCATTTGTTTATTGAGGGTGGAATCATTGGACTGATTCTTGGTAAAGTACGGGGTGGCAGGTTTTCCAATTTCTCTTATTTGTCTATTCGTGCTTGGCCTTTGATTTTTCTGGCATTTTTCGTTCAAATTTCTCCGGCATTTACCGATAAGATTTCTGTTTTAGCAGGGTTTCAGTTCTATGCCTATGGTATATCTGTAGGTTTGATTATCCTGCTGCTGTTATTAAACCTGGATAAGCGTGGTCTTAAAATCATGCTGGTGGGTCTCTTGCTTAACCTTGCAGCAATTTATTTCAATACCTGGAAAATGCCTGTTTCCATGGAGGGACTCCAACTGGCAGGCTTACAGCCTATGCTTGAGGCTATCCAGAGTGGAAAGATTGCAAACTACATGCCGTTAGAGAATATTCACCATTGGTCTAAATACCTGGCTAAGTTTATTGTAATCCCTAAGCCCTATCCACTGGCAAAGGTAGTTAGCGTTGGAGATCTTTTCATTACCTTGGGACTAATCCTGTTCATACAGGGAGAAATGACAAAAAACTATTTGCATTCCAGAAGCAGAATGATAAAATTTGGATATAAAGGAACAATATAAGGAAGAGAAGAACATCTTCCTTTTTCCTTTTCAGTAGAAAAGGGTTATGTTAAAATGTAAATTGGGGTAAGATTCAGATTTTTAGAGGAGTGAAAAAAATGAGCTTTTTAGAAAAAATATTTGGCAGCTTAAACGACAGAGAGGTAAAAAAGCTTTTTAAGACTGTCCATCAGATTGAGGCACTTGAACCGGAGATTGCGAAATTAAGTGATATAGATTTACGGAATAAGACCTTATATTTCAAAGAACAGTTAAACGCAGGAAAAACACTGGATGATATTCTGCCTGAGGCCTTTGCAGTAGTGAGAGAAGCATCTTGGAGAACTTTGGGTATGAAGCATTTCCCTGTACAGATGCTTGGTGGTATTGTGCTCCACCAGGGCCGTATTGCAGAGATGAAAACCGGTGAAGGAAAAACCTTAGTTGCAACCCTTCCGGTGTATTTAAATGCTCTGGAAGGAAAAGGGGTTCATGTGGTTACGGTCAACGATTATCTGGCAAAACGTGATAAGGATTGGATGGGAAAAATCTATCAATTCTTAGGCCTTAGTGTGGGCTGCATTATCCATGGATTGAATAATCAGGAGCGTCAAGCCGCCTATAATTGTGACATCACCTATGGAACCAACAATGAATTTGGCTTTGATTATCTGCGGGACAACATGGTGATTTACCGGGAAGAAATGGTACAAAGAGATCTCAATTTCGCCATTGTGGACGAGGTGGACAGCATTTTGGTAGACGAAGCGAGGACACCGCTGATTATATCAGGGGCTGGAGAGAAATCAACGAAGCTGTACTTCATCGCAGATCAGTTTGTAAAGACACTGAAGAAGGAAATAGATTTCACTGTTGACGAAAAGGCCCATACCGTAGTACTGACTGACTCGGGGGATGAGAAGGCGGAGAAATATTTTGGCATCGAAAACCTTGGAGATCCGGAAAATATGGAGATTTCTCACCATATCAACCAGGCCTTAAAAGCCCATCTGCTGATGAAGCTAGATAAGGATTATGTGGTGAAAGACGGGGAAATCATCATCGTAGACGAATTCACCGGCCGTTTGATGTTTGGCCGACGCTATAGCGACGGACTGCATCAGGCCATTGAGGTAAAGGAAGGGCTGGAGGTACAGCGGGAATCCAAAACCCTGGCTACCATCACCCTGCAAAACTATTTTAGGATGTACCGAAAGCTTGCAGGAATGACCGGTACAGCAAAGACAGAGGAAGATGAGTTTAAACATATCTATAATATGGATGTTGTGGTGATTCCCACCAATAGAGAAATTCAGAGAAAAGATCTGCCTGATGCTGTCTATAAGACGGAAGAGGGCAAGTTCAGAGCCGTAGTCAATCAGATTGCTGAAAAGCATAAAACCGGGCAGCCGGTCCTGGTGGGTACCATATCCATCGAGCGGTCAGAGATTCTGAGTACCCTGTTGAAACGCAAAGGTATACCTCACGAGGTATTAAATGCCAAGCATCACGAGCGGGAGGCAGAGATCGTGGCCCAGGCTGGACATCTAGGTTCTGTTACTATTGCTACCAATATGGCAGGTCGTGGTACCGACATTGTGTTGGGCGGAAATGCCGAATTTATGGCCATCAAGGAAATGCGCAAGAGAGGCTATGGAGAACATATCCTTTCCATGGTAACCAGTTATGCCCCAACCACAGATCAGGAACTGATTGAGGCACGGGAAATATACCAGCAGATTTATAAAGAGATCAAGAAGAATACCGACGCGGAGCATGAGAAGGTAGTGGCTGCAGGAGGGCTTCATATTATTGGTACGGAAAGACATGAGTCACGCCGGATTGACAACCAGCTGCGAGGTCGTGCGGGACGTCAGGGAGACCCGGGTTCTTCACAATTCTTCATTTCCTTGGAAGATGATCTAATGAGACTTTTCGGCAGCGATAAGATCAAGGGTGTGGTAGAAAAGCTAGGGATGGATGATGACGAGGCCATTGAAGCCAGTCTGTTAAGCAAATCCATTGAGACTGCACAGAAGCGGGTAGAGGGAAGAAACTTCTCCATCCGAAAGCATGTATTGCAGTATGATGATGTAATGAACAAGCAAAGAGAGGTTATTTATAAGGAAAGAAGAAGAGTCTTGGAAGGGGAAAACTTGCGGGAGCATGTGATGAACATGCTGGAAAACATGGTAGAGGGCGTAGTGGAGATCTATACCGCGGAAGCCAAGTATCCGGAAGAGTGGGACTTGAAAGGTCTTGAAGATTATCTGCATACCATTTTCATGCCAAAGGGCAGTTTAGTGTTTGAAGATATTGAAAGCTTAACGAAGGAAGATTTAAAGGATAAAATAATGGAAATCGCAGAAGCTGCCTACAGTCATAAGGAGGAAGAGGTAGGAGAGGACCGCATGCGGGAGCTGGAGCGTGTGATGCTGCTGCGGGTGGTAGATACCAAGTGGATGGATCATATCGATGCTATGGATCAGCTCCGTCAGGGAATCGGCCTCAGAGCTTATGGACAGGAAGACCCGGTTCGGGCATACCAGGTTGAAGGCTTTGATATGTTTGATGCGATGATCAAGAGTATTCAAGAGGATACATTAAAATACCTGTTCAATGTAACGGTGGAGACCCAAACCCAAAGAAAACAGGTAGTGGAAGTAACCGGCACCAGCGGAGGCGACGGCGCAGTAGAGAGAAAGCCTATGGTCAAGGAAAGCGCCATCGGTCGAAACGATCCTTGTCCATGTGGCAGCGGCAAGAAGTACAAGAAGTGTTGTGGGGCGAAGTAGCGTGTTGAAGGAGAAAGGTTGAATGAGAAAGGTTGTTGGGGAGGATTTTTAGGGTCTAAAACTAAGATAATGACTCGAAAACATTCAACATTCAACCTACAACATTCAACATTATGATGAAGGAAGTGAAAGCGTGATTCAATTAGAACAGTTAAAATATACCTTGAATTCTTTTGAAGAAACCTTGCAGGAATTGAGGGCTTCTCTTTGACATTGAAAGGCTGAAAAATCAGATTGAGGAATTAGACGCCAAGACTGTGGATACAGGCTTTTGGGATGATCCTCAGCAGGCGCAAAAGATTCTGCAGCAGGCAAAGTTTTTGAAGGATCAGGTTAAGAAGTACGAAGATTTATATCTAAGCTGGGAAGAACTGCAGCTGCTGCTGGATATGGCTTTGGAGGAAGAGGATTTATCCCTAGAGAAAGAGATTGTCAGCGGGGTAGAAAAACTGGGACAGGAAATAGAGGACCTGCGGGTGGCTACCCTGTTGTCCGGTGAATATGATCACAGCAATGCCATTCTATCGATCCATGCCGGTGCAGGGGGACTGGATGCCCAGGACTGGGCAGAAATGCTGCTGCGTATGTATACCCGATGGGCTGAGACGAAGGGCTACCGGGTGAAAACATTGGACTTGCTGACGGACACCGAGGCAGGGATCAAAAGTGTTACCCTATTAATCGAAGGGGAGAATGCCTATGGATACATGAAGAGTGAAAAGGGTGTACACCGGATTGTCCGAATTTCGCCCTTTGATCCTTCTGGGAAGCGGCATACCTCCTTTGCTTCTGTAGATGTGATGCCGGACATTGACGATAGCATTGAGATTCATATTAATCCAAGTGATTTGAAGGTGGACACCTATCGGGCCAGTGGTGCCGGAGGACAGCATGTCAATAAGACGGAGTCGGCCATAAGGATTACCCATTTGCCGACGGGGATTATTGTACAGTGCCAAAATGAACGCTCTCAGCACAGCAATCGTGACACGGCCATGAAAATGCTAAAGGCCAAGCTAATCGAGCTAAAGGAGAGGGAGCAAAAGGATAAAATCGAAGATTTGAAGGGCGACTATAGTCAGATTGCCTGGGGCAGTCAGATTCGATCCTATGTTTTCCATCCTTATAATCTGGTGAAAGATCACCGGACCAATGCGGAGATAGGAAACATACAGGCTGTGATGGACGGAAATATAGACCTATTTATCCATGAATATTTAAAAGCGCGCTAGTATAAGGGCAGGAGATAAGGTTTCTCTGCCTTTTCTTTTTGGGTTTCCATAAAGAAGAGGAAAAACCAAGAGGAAAAGGAGAATTTTTGTCGAATATAGAAAGCTGATGATTCTAAAAGATACTGGTTAAATGGGGAAGGAGTGGAAGGATGCGAAATAAATATAAGCTTAAGCTTAAAAAACATGCAATAGGTACAGGCATGGAAGTAAAGACAAAAATGAGTTTCCAGTTAGCATCTGTGATTGTATTGATCATTGCGGTGACTGTCACTGCAATAGGCATAATTAATTATTCTAATGACATCAGCAAAATGGTAAGCAACCGAATGGAAGGAAATGCTTCCATGGCAAAGGTAGTTGCACAGCAGGTAGACCTATATGTAACAGGATCTATTGACACCATGAAAACAGTGGTAAATACGTTGGATTTTTCAAATATGGATAAATACGAAAAAAATATATCACTTGCCAAGGTAACGGCGAAAAATATGCAGTTTAAGGCCATTTACATAACAGATCTGGAAGGCAATGTAACGGCTACCACCAACAACCGGAGAGACGAGGGGAAAAATTATAAGGGTACCCAGTGGTTTCAGGCAGCAGCTAAAGGACAGACCTACATATCGGAAGCCTTTATAGATGAGGATTCAAAAATGCCCATTATCATTTTAGCTGTACCCGTAGAGGGTACCATCTCCGGTCAAACCGGTGTAATGGCTGTGGATCTCCGCCTGGACCGTCTTTTTTATCTTACCAGGGATATGAAGATTGGAGAAACAGGTTTTAGTTATATTGTAGACAGGGCAGGAAATATTATTGCCCATCCGGATTTTCAAGCAAAGGTATTGCAAAAGTTCAATGCAGTTGAAAAGGGAATCCTTGCAGCGCAAAAGGTTACAAAGGGTGAAAGCGGTGTGGAAGTTTATGAGGACACAGAAGGCCGGAAAGTAATCGGAGGCTACAGCCTTGTGACGACTACAGGCTGGGGAGTGATTGTAGAACAGCAATATGCAGAGATTACCCAGCAGAGTAAAGCCTCGTTGATCCGTACTTTCACTATTTCTTTATTCTTTATTTTATTAGGATTAGTGATTAGCTACTATTTTGCCAGATTCTTTACAAAACCTATTTTAGACATGCTGAAGGTGGTTAACCGCATTAAGGATGGAGACCTGACAGAACGTATTAAAATAAACGCAAGTAATGAGGTTGGAATACTGCAGAGAGCTTTTAATGATATGGCGGATAATTTAGCCAGTCTCATTAGGGATGTGGAGCAGGTAACGATGAAAATCCAATCCTCCACAGGAAATCTGGAAAACAACGCCCAACTGACAGCAGAAGCCGTTGCGGAAATCGCCACGGTAATCGATGAGGTAGCAGCAGGCTCCGGCAAACAGATAACCAGTGTAGTAGAGACTACAGAGGTAGTAGGCCAGATGGTAGCCAGCGTAAAAAATGTTACGGAAAACTCTATGGAGATACTGAAATCTTCCAGTCAAGCCTCCTCCTTAGCAAAACGAGGCGTTGAAAATATCGAACAGATCAACCGAACCATGATTTCTATAGACGAAACCGTAGGTGAATCTGCAGCCCTTATCAAGGAGTTGACGGTACATACAAGACAGATCGGAGATATTGTACAACTCATTAAGCAAATTTCCGATCAGACCAATCTGCTGGCACTGAATGCTGCTATCGAGGCAGCAAGGGCAGGAGAACATGGCAGGGGTTTCTCTGTCGTTGCTGATGAAGTAAGGAAATTGGCGGAACAATCATCCAATGCCTCCGGAGGTATTGTGGCACTGATCCATAAAATACAATCGGAGACCGATAAGGTTGTAAAAACCATGGAATGCAGTTTAGCAGGCGTACGTAATGGGACACAGGTAGTTAGCAGTACTACACAGTCCTTCTATGAAATCATTGAAGAGACACAAAAGGTAGCCAGTGAGGTAGAGGCTTTTACTGGGGTTGTACAGGAATTGACGGCGGGGATGGATCTTGTAGAACAGGCCATCCACGAGGTGAGCCAGATTTCAGAGGCCACTGCTGCAGGTACCCAGTCGATTTTAGCCAGTACGGAGGAACAGGATACAGCGGTTCGCAGTATTCATGAGTCTGCTATAGAATTAACCGGCATGGTAGATGCATTGGAAAAGGTAATGGGACGCTTTAAGACCGATAATCGGTTGAAGAATCTGGAGTGCCGGGAAGAGAAAGTCATAGAGGCAGTTGGGGAAGATGTTGTTTCCTGCGAGGAAGATAAGCCGGATGAGTTTTCAGATGAAGAGGAAAAGGATCAAACAAATGAAATTTCCGATAGGGAACAGGAGGAAGAACTCCTTGAGATATCAAGAGAGATGGAGGAACTTGATCCGGAGGATGATGGGGAAGAGTTTACATTAGAGGATGAAGGGGCGCCTGCTGTGGAAGATGTCATTTCAGAAGAGGATTCAGCAGACTCGGAAGAGGGAGAAGCTGAGACGATAGAAGAAGACGCAGAAAAATTACAGGAATAAATTGAATGAGCCGGGGTAAAACCCGGCTGTCCTATTTATGTCTAGGAAATTATGGTTTTAAATTTCCTAGACATGGGGAGTGCAGAGGGGATTCCCCTCGCCGGTTTCAGGGGGGTGCTCAGACTGCGATAGCAGTCGTCGAAGGGGACCTAGGGTCCCATAGCGAAAACAAATTGACGAAGTCAAATTTGTTCTTTCCAGGGATGTGGTATAATAAAACAGCGGATAAGAGATTTGAATGGGGAGGATTATCTTTACGGGGGCAGACACAAGGAAGGCCAGTGAAAAAGTCAAAAATACGGCAAAAAGTCGAAT
Organism: Geosporobacter subterraneus DSM 17957; assembly: GCF_900142145.1. Taxonomy (GTDB): domain Bacteria; phylum Bacillota; class Clostridia; order Peptostreptococcales; family Thermotaleaceae; genus Geosporobacter; species Geosporobacter subterraneus. Next base: position 86,707 of record NZ_FQZV01000004.1, read on the forward strand.
TTGTCATCCTGAGCCTTTAGTCCTGAGCGATAGCGAAGGAGCTTGCGAAGGATCTAAAGAGGTGTAAAACAGGATCCTTCGCTGCGCTCAGGATGACAAACCATTGCGTATTTCTACGCTTATAAAGAACAATAGTATAGAATCATTTGAAAAAATAAGCGGCTAACAGCATATTAGGAGGGATTTAGGATGGAGTTAATCAAAGGACAGCTGATGTCGGAGTTCCGGCTAAAGGAGTATCAGGTAACCAATACCATTGATCTGATCGATCAGGGGAATACCATCCCCTTTATCGCCCGATACCGTAAAGAACAGACGGGAGAAATGGATGATACGGTACTGAGGGATTTCTATGACCGGTTAACCTACTTAAGAAATTTACATACCCGTAAGGAAGAAATAATCCGTCTCATCGAAGAACAGGGAAAACTGACGGAGGAGCTTCGTATAGACATAGAGAAAGCAGTGACCTTAACAGAGATAGAAGACATTTACCGTCCTTACAGACCTAAGCGTAGAACCAGAGCCACCATTGCCAAGGAGAAAGGCCTGGAGCCTCTGGCAGAACTTATTTTTGCCCAGGATATTTATGCCGGTGACATAAATGCCTTAGCAGCCCCTTACATCGATGCTGAAAAGGAGGTGCATACAGTAGAAGATGCGCTGCAGGGAGCCATGGATATTATCGCTGAAATGATCTCCGATGATGCTGAATATAGAAAGAAGGTACGCCGGCTCACCTTTGAAAAGGGAACCATGCACTCTACTGCAGTGAAAGAAAGGGAGCAATCGGTTTATGAAATGTACTATGACTATAAGGAGCCTCTGAAGAAGATTCCGGATCATCGAATTTTAGCCGTAAACCGGGGAGAGAAAGAAAAGTTTCTGCGGGTAAAGATTGAGGCGCCTGAAGAAGAAATACTTCGTCAGCTGGAAAAAGAAGTAATTAAGCCGAAGGCCTCACTGACTACCGGATATGTACAAAGGGCATTGGCGGATGGTTATAAACGGCTGATCGCCCCTTCCATCGAAAGGGAAATCAGAAATGACTTAACAGAGCGGGCAGAAGAAAAGGCTATCCGTGTCTTTGCTGCAAATTTGAAAAATCTACTGCTGCAGCCTCCTGTAAAAGGCAGGGTTGTGATGGGCTTTGACCCGGCCTACCGTACAGGGTGCAAGATTGCAGTGGTAGATGATACAGGGAAGCTGTTGGACACCGCTACCGTATATCCCACACAGCCTCAAAATGATGTGGCAACTGCAAAAAAAGAGCTAAAGGGATTGATCGAAAAGCATCAAGTAGATTTGATCGCCATTGGCAATGGGACGGCTTCCAGGGAATCAGAGCTTTTTGTAGCGGAGTTGATTAAGGAGCTAAATCGCCCTGTGTACTATATGATTGTCAACGAAGCAGGAGCTTCCGTATACTCTGCTTCCAAGCTGGCCGCAGAGGAATACCCGGAGATTAACGTATCCTTAAGAGGAGCCATCTCTATCGGGCGTAGACTACAGGACCCTTTAGCAGAGCTGGTGAAAATTGATCCTAAGCATGTAGGGGTAGGTCAGTATCAGCACGATGTCAATCAAGGCAGATTGGATGAAGCCCTTAAAGGGGTGGTAGAAGATGCAGTTAACAGCGTAGGGGTAGATTTAAATACTGCATCCCCTTCCTTGCTCCAATATATCTCAGGTATCAGCAAGACCGTAGCTAATAATATCGTAAAGTTTCGGGAGGAGAAGGGGAAATTTACCGACCGCAAGCAGCTGACCAAGGTGCCGCGGCTGGGGCCCGCAGCCTTTGTACAGTGTGCCGGCTTCCTGCGTATTACGGAAGGCAGCAACGCACTGGATAATACCGCTGTTCATCCCGAATCCTACCAGGTAACGGAGAGGCTGCTGGCGAAGCTGGGCTACAGGCTGGAAGATGTACGGAACAGAAAACTGGCAGACCTTGAGGAAAAGATTGAAAACATCGGTCTGAAAGTATTGGCAGAAGAGCTTGGCGTGGGACTTCCTACCTTGAGAGATATTCTGAAGGAAATTCAAAAACCAGGCAGAGATCCCCGGGAAGAGATGGAAAAACCGGTCTTCAGAACAGATGTGATGAAGATAGAGGACTTGAAGGTAGATATGGTACTGACGGGAACCGTGCGCAATGTAATAGATTTTGGCGCCTTCGTAGATATCGGGGTAAAGAATGATGGTTTGGTGCATATCTCAGAAATGAGTGATAAGTTTATAAAAAATCCCATGGAGGTAGTGGCTGTAGGGGATATTGTCAAGGTTCGGGTCATCAAGGTAGATGTGGAACGAGGGAAAGTGTCTCTTAGTATGAAAAATATTAAAGAATAGGCTGAAGGCAACAGGCGTCAACTTAACCCATAATTTGTCATCCTGAGCGGAGGAAAACGGAGCCGAAGGATCTTTAAGCTAGATGATATATTCTGATAATCAAAAGTAATCTTGCTTATGTTCTATAAGATTCTTCGCTAACGCTCAGAATGACATGCTTCTAAGGTTTATTTGGAAATATTTAGATTAAGTTGATGCCTATGGGCTGAAGGCAGTAGGCGCAAAAAGCATCTCAATCACAAATCTGCTATTGGGGGAATAGGGATGAAAAAGATTGATGAGATTTATCAAACACTCCTTTTACTGGAGGAGAGAAATCCGGCAGGGGTTTTTGCCTTCGAATTGGGTGAAGTACTGAAGATGGATCGGGCCAATATCAGCAGACATCTAAATGAGTTATACAAGCAAAACAAATTAGATAGAGTGGAAGGAAGGCCCGTACGCTACCGTTCCTCAGCTTCACAGGCTAAAACCTATATAGAGAAAAACCCTGGAAAGGAAAATAGCTTGGACAGGATGGTAGGTGCAGCCTACAGCCTGCAGGTATCTGTTCAACAGGCCAAGGCTGCAGTGCTATATCCTCCAAGAGGTCTTCATACTCTGCTTTTGGGAGAGACCGGTGTGGGAAAATCCATGTTCGCCGAACTGATGTACAAATTTGCATTAGAGACAAATATGATCAAGCCCAATGCACCTTTCATCCGATTCAACTGTGCAGACTATGCAGATAACCCCCAGTTGATCGTAACACAGATTTTTGGTGTTAAAAAAGGTGCATACACCGGTGCGGACCGTGACCGGGAAGGGCTATTGAAGCAGGCAGAAGCAAAAATTTATGCATTGAAGAACAAGGGGATGAAAGAAGGAGAGATCAATCAAATCTTAAACATTGATATAGACAGCCATTTTGAAAGATATATCGGAAATCTTCCCCATAAATACAGGAAAGATGAAATCATCAAGGTTGTGGATAAAAAAATAGTGGATATAGTAGAAGAAATATTGACAATTGCCCAGAAAAGGCTCAATAAAGAGTATGACGAAAAGATCTTTTTTGGTCTTGCACTGCATCTCCACAGCAGTATCGAAAGAATACGGAACAGAAGTAAAATTTATCATCCCAATCTAAATTTCATCCGATCCAACTATGTTGAGGAATTTCTTACAGCTATGGAAGCGGCCAAGTGGATCGATCAGATTTTTCAAATCGAAACCCCCTTGGATGAAATCGGGTATCTAACCATGTTTCTGGCTTCAGATCCCTATAATCTTGAGGGGAAAGAGGAGGGGAAGGTAGGACTGCTGTTGATTATGCACGGAAATAGTACTGCCAGCAGTATGGCACAGGTAGCCAACACATTGGTAGGCGTAGATCATGCTGCTGCTTTGGATATGCCCCTCAGTATGAAACCGGAAGTCATGTATGAGCTGGCCAAGGAGAGCGTCATTCGGCTAAATGAAGGAAAAGGGGTTCTTTTACTGGTAGATATGGGTTCACTCACAAATTTTGGAGAAATGATTTACGAGGATACTGGGATTATTACCAAGACCATTGAAGCAGTCAGCACGCCTATAGCGATAGATGCCTGCCGTAAGGCTGTCATGGGAAGAAGTTTGCTGGAGATATACAAATCCTTTAAAGATAGTGGAGCCCATGGAAATACAGAATACATAAAGTCAAATATCAAAAAAAAGAATATAATCATTACGGCTTGCTTTACAGGGGAAGGTGCATCGGAGAAGCTAAAGCAGATTATAGAAGAAAAACTCCATATCGGGGATAATCTCAGGATCATTCCTTTAAATATACTCAACCGGAAAGCCTTTGTTCAGAGCATAGAAGGTTATCGCAAGGAGCATAATGTTTTGGCCATAGCAGGGACTATAGAACTCCATATAGATGATATTCCCTTTGTTTCTGCCGGGGAGATTCTTACAGGCAATGGATTAAAGACCTTGCAGGACATCATTGAGGGCGAGGAACAATATATCAATATGGGAAAATCCATTGGGGAATATTTACATGGGATTGACGGAGAAAGGATCATACAAGAGACGCGACAGGCAGCGGAAACCATAGCCCGCAGTCTGCAGGTACAGATTAGCAATGAAGTGCGCATCGGAATCATATTGCATATGATCTTTTTAGTAGATAAATTATCGAGTGGGGGAAAGGAAACAGATTTTCAAGAGCTTGCAATATATAGAGAACAGTTTAGCAGAGAGCTGCTTTTAGTGAAGGAAAGTATAAAGTCTCTGGAAGCAAGCTTTGGCATAGATATAGGAGAGAATGAATTAGCCTATCTGTGTAAAATGTTTCTGGCAAATCATAATAAATAATAATGTGTGTTGACTGTGTAATGCAGTGTAAAATAGTGTGTAATGATAAACTGCCCTATTTTACACTGTATTTTTTTATTTTTTTCATTAGAAAAATTGGCATCAGCTTTGCAAGTATATTATGTGTAAATGTTCCAAGAGATTAGGATTCAAGGAGATGATGAAATGCGGGAAATATCGGTGACCATTCATAATAAAGCGGGATTGCATGCCCGACCGGCAAGCATGTTTGTAAACATGGCACAGAAGTTTGCATCGGAGATTCTAATTGCTAAGAATGGCAAAAAGGCTAACGGAAAGAGTATTATTGGAGTCCTCAGCTTAGGTGTAATTGAGGGAGACCAATTGTACATCTATGCTGCGGGAGATGATGAATCCGATGCAATTGCTGCAATTGAAAACCTAGTGAATACACAGCTGCTGCATGCATAATTTGTGAAAATATTAAGGAAAGGAGGAAAAAGGATGAAAACAATTATGTTAGTTTGTTCTGCAGGAATGTCTACCAGTTTGCTGGTAACAAAAATGAAAAAGGCAGCAGAGGAACAGAATATAGATGTAGAAGTTTTTGCAGTGTCGGAAGCCGAATCAAAAAACTATACCAATCAGGCAAATGTAGTACTGCTTGGACCTCAGGTCAGATATATACTGGAAAAAATGAAGGCTATGATGGCTTTCAGAGAGGTGCCTGTTGCAGTGATCAACAGTGCCGACTATGGAATGATGAACGGCAAAGCTGTTCTGAAGCAGGCGTTAGATCTGATGAAGTAGACAAAAGTCCGTTGAGCGTCCTCATTCAATTTATGTGAAACAGTAAAATTAAGAAGGTGAAAAGGGGGATTTCCATGAAAAAAATCATGGCATTTCTAGAAAAATATTTTGTGCCGATTGCCGGGAGAATAGGGTCTCAAAGACATCTTGTGGCCATCCGGGACGGCTTTGTAGTGATTATGCCAATTATTATGGCGGGCTCCTTTGCAGTGTTAATCAATAACTTACCGATAGCACCTTACCAAAACCTCATGACATCTATGTTGGGAGAGAGCTGGAAAAGCTTTGGCGGCCAGGTATGGATGGGCTCCTTTGCCGTGATGTCGCTGCTTGTTAACTTTACCATAAGCTATAATGTTGCAAAATCCTATAACTCAAATGCAGTAGCTGCCGGAGCGGTAAGTTTGGCATCCTTGATGGCCATCATGCAGCCGGCAGCAGAAGCTTTTGCTATCCCTTACCAGTGGACTGGAGCTGTAGGGTTATTTGTTTCAATCTTTGTAGCATTGGTATCTTCAGAGGTTTTCGTCCGACTGTTAGGAAACCCTAGGTTGGTTATTAAAATGCCGGAGGGCGTACCGCCAGCTGTAGCCAAATCCTTTGCAGCATTATTTCCTTCCATTATTACACTTTCCATATTTGCACTGCTGAAAGTATTTACTGTCCTTGCAGGAGTAACAGATATTCATGCCCTTGTGAACGATATTGTCCAGGCACCATTGTTGAAGCTGGCCAATTCCATGGGATCTGCCCTAACCATAGCTTTTGTAAATCATCTATTATGGTTCTTCGGTCTACACGGATCCAATATCCTTGAGCCGGTTATGCAGACCGTATTTATGCAGACTCTGGATGCAAATATCAGTGCATTCCAGGCTGGTGCTGCCATCCCCAATATTGTGACAAAGCCTTTCTTTGATGCCTTTGTATATATGGGTGGTTCTGGGACCACGATTACACTCATCGCTGCAATCTATATCGCTTCCAAGCGAAAACAGTACAGAAGCCTGGCAAATATGGCAGCTGGACCAGGGCTATTCAATATCAATGAACCGGTCATCTTCGGAATGCCGATTGTATTAAATCCCATATTTATGATTCCTTTTATATGCGTGCCGGTGGTGACAACCATCATAAGTTATATTGCTTTAGCCAGCGGAATTGTTCCTAAAACCGTCGCCATGATTCCTTGGACTACTCCGCCGATTATCAGCGGATATTTGGTAACAGGAGGATCTGTAATGGGCTCGCTGCTGCAGATTGTCAATCTGATTATCGGAATAGCGATTTATATGCCTTTTGTGCTGATGGCAGAAAAGCTGGATACAGAAAAAGCTACAGAAGAAGCTTAAGATTTTTAACGGGAGACGACCGATGCTTTGCCTTATTTAGGGAGGAGCATTATCATTTCCCATCCTTCTTATTCATATAGATGTGCAATTAAGAAATCTCAAATTCAGCGGAACGGCACAGAGGCCGTTCCCTGCGTAAACCTCAATAAAAATGTAGGGATCGACGCCTCGTCGTTCCGAATATTCATTAGGATTCTCAGTCACATATCTATAATAGGAAATCTGATCGGATAAAATTGAAGAAGCAAGGGGAGAGCAGTCATGAACTTTGAAAGAATTATCTTTACGATTATCACGTATAGCGGTGAGGCGAGAAGCTTGTCCATGGAAGCCATTGCTCATGCAAAGAGAAAGGAAATATCAAAGGCTAAAAAGTGTATCGAGGAGGCCGTAGAAAAGCTGGAAATGGCCCATAGGGAGCAAACTCACCTAATTCACGCAGAAGCACAGGGGGAAAAAGTAGAGGTCTCCTTGCTCCTCATTCATGCCCAGGACCATCTCATGATGGCAATGACGGTAAAGGATTTAGCCAATGAGCTGATAGACATTCACGAAAAAATATCCTAGGAGACCAAGGCGGGGCGGTTTATATCAATAGCTTTGCGGAGGACTGTCAACAGATAAGCCTGCATGCCGGACGCTGGAAACTCCTTAGAGCACTTATTTATGCAAAGGGGGAGATTGGGATTCGACTGATTGTTAATGCAGATGATTTTGGGCTTTCAAAGGGTGTCAATCTTGGAATTATTGAAGCCTATCAACATGGGATTGTTACCTCTACTACCATGATGATGAATATGCCGGAATATACCCACGGACTCAATCTTATACGGGAAAATCCGGGGATTGGTGTGGGTATTCATTTGACCGTCACCTGCGGCAGACCAGTGGCAGAGAAGGTGGATTCTCTGATTGATGCTTCGGGGTGCTTTCATTCTCAGTTCAATATCCTTCATTACGGAAAATCAGAAGACATGGAAAGAGAGTTTCAATGCCAGATTGAACGTTTTTTAGATACCGGACTGCATCCAACTCACATAGATAGCCATCATCATATCCATATGCATGAAAGAGTCTTACCAATAGCATTGAAGCTGGCCGATCAGTATGATTTGGCCGTAAGGTTAGGGAGGACTGGGCTTCCAAGGGATTTTAAATACAGCAATCTGCGAACCACCGATTTTTTTACCGATGCCTTTTATGGCCAGAACTTAACACAGAAGAATTTTTTGGAGATTCTTCATAAAGCACAAGATTATAAGACGGTTGAAGTGATGTGTCATCCGGCATTTATAGATAATGGGCTATTAGCACAGAGCCGGTACAGTCATCAGCGTAGAAATGAACTGGATATTTTAACAGATGAGAAAATGATTGAAAAGATAAAAGGAGATCATATTCAGTTCATTCATTACGGAGACCTGTAAAACCTAAAGGAGAAGAGTAAATAGCAATGGGGGGATATGGGAATGAAAGGAATAAAAATTGTAACAATAGGCGGTGGTTCCAGCTATACGCCAGAGCTGGTAGAAGGGTTGATACAGTACTATGATGAACTGCCGGTAAGAGAGCTATGGCTGGTAGATATTCCTGAGGGCAAAGAAAAGCTGGAGATTGTAGGAAACTTAGCAAAAAGAATGGTTAAAAAAGCCGGTGTACCCATGAATATCCATTTAACCTTAGACCGCAGGGCAGCACTAGAGGATGCAGATTTTGTAACAACACAAATTCGGGTAGGGCAGTTGGATGCGAGGATTATCGATGAAAGTATTCCATTAAAATACGGAATGATAGGCCAGGAAACCAATGGTGCGGGAGGACTTTTTAAGGGTTTGCGCACCATACCAATCATATTGGAGATTACTAAGGATATGGCAGAGCTATGCCCAAAGGCTTGGTTGATTAACTTTACAAATCCTGCAGGGATGTTGACAGAGGCAGTGCTGCGCTATGGAAAAATAAAAAAGGTCATTGGACTTTGTAATGTTCCCATTGGTATGGAAATGACAATCGCAAATATGCTGGAGGTGGACAGCAGTAGAATCCACGTAGAATTTGCAGGATTAAACCACATGGTTTTTGGGACCCATGTATATCTGGACGGGATGGAGGTCACTGCTCAGGTATTGGATTTGCTAGGCAGCGGCAAGGTGAGTATGACAATGAAAAATATCATCGGACTAGATTGGGATAGGGATTTCTTAAAGGCGTTGAAAATCATACCCTGCCCATACCATCGATATTATTATAAGCATAAGGAAATGCTGGAGCATGAACTGGAAGAGCTTAAAAAGACAGGTACAAGAGGTGCAGCGGTTAAGCAGATTGAAAAGGAACTCTTTGAGGTCTACAAAGACCCGGATCTGGCTGTAAAACCATCCCAATTGGAAAACCGGGGAGGTGCCTATTACAGCTATGCTGCATGCCGGTTGATTCGTTCTATCTATAATGATAAAAGAGATATCCAGCCAGTCAATGTGAGAAACAATGGGGCCATTATAGGTCTGCCTGAGGGGGCGGCAGTAGAAGTTAGCTGTATGATTACAAAGGATGGACCGAAGCCCTTAGCAGTGGGAGAACTGCCAGTGGCTGTAAGAGGATTGGTACAGCAGATCAAGTCTTTTGAGCAGCTGGCGGTAGAAGCAGCTGTGACAGGGGATTATCATTTGGCTTTGCTGGCGATGACCATACATCCGCTGGTTACCTCTGATGTCATCGGAAAAAAGATACTGAATGAAATGCTGGAAGCCCATAAGAAATACCTGCCTCAATTCTTCCGGTAAAGAGAATAAAAATTGCATCACTCCAAAACAATAATTGACGAGAGTCAATTTTGTTTTTTTTGTCGTTATCTCATATTGGATTCCCATATTCGAAAAAATATTATTCCTTTATTTACTTTGTTTAGATTGCTGGCAAAGGTTATGTGTGCTAAAATATTATAAGACTACAGATACACAGACATAAACTGTGATCAAAATGAAGGGAGCAATACAGTGGCAGTAAAATACATATTATTTGATTTAGATGGTACATTACTGGATACCAATGAATTGATCGTTCAATCCTTTCGACATACCTATAAAGAGCATTTAAACAAAGATGTGCCTAGAGAATATATTATTCAAAGCTTTGGAGAGATCTTAAGAACTACCCTGGAGCGGGAATGTAAGGATTGTGTGGAAGCGGCGCTAACCACTTACCGAAGCTTTCAGCAGGAACATTTTGAAAGCTATATTACCCTCCACTTAGGGGTGCGGGAAGCCTTGGAGAAATTGACTGCTAAGGGCTATAAGCTGGGGATTGTAACCTCACGGCTCAATGAATCTGCATTAAGGGGATTGAAGTTCTTTGATATAGAGGGTTATTTCCATAGCATCATTGGTGCTGATGATACAGACCTGCACAAACCGGATCCTACCCCTGCAAGAATGGCCCTTGAAGCCATGGGGGGCCGTGCTGAGGAGGCTGTTTTGGTAGGAGACAGTCCCTTTGATATCCAGTGCGCGAAGAATACGGGGATGGTGTCCGTTGCCGTTGGATGGAGTGCGCTGCCTCGGGAGGTATATATGCAGTATGAGCCGGACTATGTGGTGGACACCATGGAAGAATTAGTAGAGTTAATTTACTCCTTGTAAGAACCATATAAAGTAAGGACTTATAAGACGGACATGATTTCATGTAACGTGCAGTGCGTATCGTGCATCGATTATTGGAGAATATAATTAGACTTTATTGTACAGTTTCATAAAAGAGGAAAGTGTGGATATGAGTCTAACATCAATGGAGGGAAAATCATGGAACAACTAGATCAAAATAAAGTAAAAAAGCTAATGAGCTATCGGTGGGCCGTATGGGGTGTATTGGTCTTGTCCTATGTGATTGTATTCTTTCATCGATTGGCTGTAGGCGTAGTGAGGGAGGACCTGGTCCGTGCCTTTGATATATCAGGAACAACCTTTGCCCATTTGGGATCAACCTATTTTTATGCCTATATGCTTATGCAAATCCCTTCAGGGATTCTGGCAGATTCCCTCGGCGCAAGAATGACTGTTACCATAGGGACTCTGGTGGCAGGAATCGGTTCCATCATTTTTGGATTTGCACCTACTATTGCCATAGCATTTGCAGGAAGGCTGCTGGTAGGATTAGGTGTTTCTGTTGTATTTATTGCGATTCTAAAAATCCAATCCCAGTGGTTTAAGGAAAGCGAATTTGGTACCATGTCAGGAATCACTTCTTTCGTAGGGAATCTGGGGGGCATGTTTGCCCAAACACCATTAGCCCTTTTAGCCGCTGCTATTACCTGGCGATACTCTTTTGCCGCCATTGGCGTAATTTCCTTAGGAATTGCAGCTCTTTGCTATATGATCATCCGCAATGAGCCAAAGGATATGGGACTGCCCAGTATTGCCGAAATAGAGGGAAGGGCACCTGCTCAGAATACCGGAAAGCCCGATTTAGCAAAGAGTCTTATCACCGTTGTTGCCAATTGGAAAACCTGGCCCTCCTTTGTCATGTTCACGGGATTTTTCGGTGCCTATGTATCTTTGACAGGTACCTGGGGACGATCTTATATGGTAGACGTTTATGGGCTGTCCAAAGTGGCTGCTGCCAACTATATGACAGCTGCAGTTTTAGGAATGGCCATCGGAAGCCTTGTGATTGGAAAGGTTTCTGATGCCATGGGCCGAAGAAAGCTGCCCATGCTGGTATTTGGAGCCATCTATGTAGCCTGCTGGGCAGTATTGGTCTTTTTTCAGGGAGGTCAGCCCCCTGTGGCGGTTATGATGCCCTTGATGTTTGTGCTTGGATTTACTTGTCCCACCTTTGTGTTGGGTTGGGCTTGCGCAAAAGAAATCAACCCTCCTCAGATTGCAGGGATTTCAACTTCTGTAGTGAATACGGGAGGATTTTTAGGAGCAGCCATTCTTCCTCCGGTAATGGGCAGCGTTTTTGATCGTTTTGGAGGACAGCTGCTGCCGGCAGAGCTGTATCAAAAGGCCTTTTTATATGGATTTATCGCTGCAGCCCTTGGATATCTGGCTACATTTTTGGTACAGGAAACCCACTGCAGAAATATTTATAAAGAGAAATAGGATAGATTGGAGGCATCAGACATGCTATTTATAAAAGACGGTCGTCTTCTCACCATGGAAGGAAAGGTCTATGAGAAGGCCAGCATACTTGTAAGAGATGGAAAAATTCAAGAGATTGGGGAGGAACTGGTAGCGCCTCTAGATGCAGAGGTAATCGATGCGAAAGGCAGAATCATTACACCAGGTCTGATCGATGCCCATTGTCATCTTGGATTATGGGAGGATGCTATTGGCTTTGAAGGTGCCGACGGAAACGAGGCTACCGATCCTGTAACGCCCCATATGCGGGCCATTGACGGCATCAACCCTATGGATAGAACCTTTGAGGAAGCCAGGCAGGGCGGCATCACAACCGTTGCTTCAGGGCCGGGCAGTGCCAATGTGATTGGAGGCCAGTTTGCTGCGGTTAAAACCTGGGGCAGACGAATTGACGATATGATTCTCCAAGCGCCTATAGCCATGAAATGTGCTTTTGGAGAAAACCCTAAAAGGGTATATCATGACCGCAAGCAGTCTCCCAGCACGCGGATGGCAACGGCGGCAATTCTGAGAGATACTCTATATAGGGCTAAGGAATATGCAGAAAAACTGGAAGCGGCCAAGGAGGATCCGACGAAAAAACCGGGATATGACATGAAAATGGAGGCATTGCTTCCTGTCATACGAAAAGAAATTCCGCTAAAGGCCCATGCCCATCGTGCCGATGATATTTTTACAGCGATCCGTATTGCTAAAGAGTTAGATGTAAAAATTACATTAGAACACTGTACAGAGGGACACTTGATCGTAGAGGAGTTAAAGCAGGAAGGCCTTTATGCGGTAGTAGGACCAAGCCTCAGTGAACGTTCCAAATATGAGCTAAAGAACCTTACCTTCGAAACTGCAGGTATTCTTAGCAATGCAGGCATAAAAATTGCCATTATGACGGATCATCCCGTGATCCCCCTGCAGTATCTGCCTATGTGTGCAGCACTGGCTGTGAAGGCAGGGATGGATGAAACAGAGGCCTTAAAGGCTATCACGATCTATGCTGCGGAAATACTGGGGATAGATCATCGTGTAGGCAGCATCAGGGAGGGGAAAGATGCAGATCTGGTGATCTGGCAGGGGCATCCCTTTGAACTGCAGTCTACAGTAGAATATACGATTATCAATGGATCGATAGTATATAAAAAATAATTTAACCGGACATATTTACACTACGAGCGGCTAACCGCTAACGGTTTTATAAAGGGGACATGAGAATGGATAGAATGCCGATAAATGTGGTTGTGCTTGGATCCATTCCCGAGGCCATGTTAATGGTTTGGGCAGGGTTTTTGCTGCTGGGAATAAAGCCACCTCTGAGGAGAATTCTAATGGTAGGCGTGCTGCAAGGAATATCCTCCTATTTTATTCGAAGATATTTTGATTTTGGCCCACATATTGTAGCCCATATGGTCACTTTCATTTTTTACAGCTACGTAATCATTCGCGCCAATATACCTACAACTGTACTGGCTATCGCATTAGCATTTACCGTTGTAGTCATGGTTGAAGGGCCCTTATTAATCTTTGGCAATATAAATATAGCCTATATGCTGTCATCTTCATGGAAGCGGCTGTTGTTTTTTTTACCCCATGAAATCCTATTGGGGCTGATCATTTATTTTTGCAGCCGTAAGGAGATTTCTTTAGTGAAGGAATTTGGCTTCCTAAAAAAAATTGTAGGGTAGGGTTGCAAAAACGATGTACATATTTTATAATGAAGTTGAGATGAATTTGCCAACAATTCAATAGAGGTAGTCTTCGGGGCAGGGTGCAATTCCCTACCGGCGGTATAGTCCGCGAGCGGCTGTGGATACAGCTGTTGAACTGGTGAGATTCCAGTACCGACAGTATAGTCTGGATGAGAGAAGATGGACTGTTTTCGTTTATTTAGTCGTCTATGCCTGAAGATCATTTTTCTTCAGGCTTTTTTAGTTGAAGAATATGACAGTTCCATAAATCATGAGGATTACCCCAAAAAACGATAAGGAGGAGGAAGTGTCATGTCAAACAAAACAATTGCATTAGGAAACGGTATTTTTGAAGGAAGACAGCTGGGATCCACAAAAGCATTAACCAAAATTTCTATTCTTTCAGTAATCGCATATCTGATTATGTTTTTGGAGATGCCGGTAATGTTTTTCCCAGGTTTTTTAAAAATTGACCTAAGCGATATTCCAGCGTTGGTTGGAGCCTTTGCTATGGGACCTGCAGCAGGAATCATGATTGAATTAATAAAAAATATCCTGCATTTCATCACTAAAACCACTACGGGAGGCGTCGGGGAGTTGGCCAATTTCCTTGTAGGGATTGCATTGATTGTACCAGCAGCTATTGCATACAGACAATACCAAAGCAAAAAAGCAGCCGTAATCGGCGTCATCATCGGAACGATGGTGATGGGCATTACCGGGGGGCTGGCAAACTATTATATTCTTTTGCCCTTCTATGCCAAAATTATGCCTATGGAGCAGATTATCGCATGGAGTGCTGCTGCCAATGGGGCTATTGTAGATATGAAAACTTTGATTTTTTATGCAATCATACCTTTTAATATCCTTAAAGGCATTGTAGTGGCTGTGATCACCAGCATGCTGTATAAGAAGCTTTCCCCGATTCTAAAATAAAAACAGTGAAATGATCCCCTTAGAGCAGGCACATTCTTCTAAGGGGATTTTATATTTGTCTAGGAAATGGATCATAGGTATGGGTTCCTATATTTTCCTGGGCAGTAGGAAAAAATAAGGATTATCGTTTAAGAAAGAGAATAATAGGTATATATATTTAAAAGGAGGGGGAATTATGGTTCAAGAAAAAAACTACCTAAATTTAGACTCTAAGATTGATGAGAACAGAAAGAAATTAGAAGACATGATTAGCAGACATGACAGCATCAATCATGATGAAATCCTCTTGATCAGCCAACAACTGGACGAACTGATCACCTTGTTTTATAGGGAAAGGAAGGAAAAGGAAAAGTAAGAAATAGCTGCTGAGGAGCAGTTTGCTTTTAAAATTCTCAATTCCACTGAATAGGACGGAAAGCTTTAGGGTATATGTTGAAATAAGTATAATGAGGGAGGGAAAATGATGGATACCAGCAAATTGTTTAATATTATGACGGGCTTGACCCTTACATTTGGTGGGTTATCAGCTCTCTTTTACCGGCATTTCTTTGGGGGATTTGCATTTTTCATATTCTTTGTTGCCTTAGTCTCAGAAGTATTTTTGTTGGTAGGTAATCTGTATGAAGAATAAAATTAAATACATAAACACAAGACATAAGGCCTTCTTCCCAATGTTTGAATGAAGGTCTTTTTTTTGCCCAATCCCTGCCCTTGCACCCTATATTAAGACAATATATAATAAATATGAAATATTGGAGAAAATAACCTATATCCAGAATTTGAATCGAGGTGTAAGTGTGATAAAACTAACCAGTCATGATCCACAGGAGACAGATCAAATAGGGTACAAGCTCGGCACTATGCTGCAAGAGGGAGATGTCGTCTGTCTGACGGGAGATCTGGGTGCCGGGAAAACCACCTTGACCCAGGCCATTGCCCGGGGATTGGGCGTGAAGGAGGATGTAACCAGTCCCACCTTTGCTTTGATCCATGAATATAGGGGCAGAGTGCCCGTATACCACTTTGATGTCTATCGTATTGGTAATATAGAGGAACTGGAAGATTTGGGCTATGAGGAATATTTCTATGGACAAGGGGTCTGTATCATAGAGTGGGCTTCTCAGATTCGGGAGGTGATCCCAAAGGAGCATTTGTGGATTTATATCCAGAGAACAGAAGAGGATCACCGGGAAATAAGGCTAGAGGGAACTACTGCAAGATTTCATGGGATAGTGGAGGAGTTGAATCATTTATGCTGATTTTGGCTTTAGATACATCTTCTATTGTGGCTTCTGTGGCCTTGATGGAAGAAGATAAACTAATTGGAGAGTATATTATCAACCACGAGAAGACCCATTCTCAAAAACTGATGCCCATGATCGATGCGCTGCTTTCAGACTGTGAGCGCAAGCTGGAAGAAATAGATGTAATTGCCGTCGCAGAGGGGCCCGGATCCTTTACAGGGCTGCGCATAGGCGTTGCCACAGCCAAGGCTTTAGCCCATGGATTAGACCGGCCTGTAGCAGGCATATCTACTTTGGATGGTCTTGCCTTCAATATGCCTTATTGTGAGGGACTGATCTGTCCTATTTTAGATGCCAGGAGAAGTCAAGTCTATACAGCGGTCTATAAATGGGATGATGGTGTTTTGAATAGAGTTTTGGAGCCCATGGCCCTGTCTATTGAAGAGCTGACAGAGCAGCTAAAGAATCGACCGGAAAAAATCGTATTTTTAGGAGATGGCGTAAAAGCCAACGAGAGCTTTTTAAAGGATCAGCTGGGGAATAGAGTTTTGTTGGCGCCACAGACTGTAGCGATGCAGCGGGCGTCCTCCGTTGCAGCCCTTGCACTCCAAAAGGCCAGAGCCGGTCAACTAGACAATTTCTATGGGCTGACACCGGAGTATCTGCGAAAGTCTGAAGCAGAACGTCAATATGATGAAAAAATGAAAAGGTGTGATCAAGATGGGGGAACCCAGGGTTAGATCTATGACTAAAGATGATATTTCGCAGGTTCTGGAAATCGAAGAACAGTGTTTTTCTGTACCTTGGACAAAGGAAGCTTTCACAATGGAAGTTGAACAAAATAAATTTGCCAGATATATTGTTGTAGAACAGGACGGCTTTATATTGGGCTATGGAGGCATGTGGATGATTTTAGATGAAGCCCATGTGACCAATATAGCCGTACGCCCGGCCTTTCGCGGAAGGGGTTATGGAGACAAGGTGGTTCAAGCCATGATCGCTGCAGCGGAAAAGGAAGGCATTTATAATATGACCCTGGAGGTGCGCTTATCCAATACCGTTGCCCAGAACCTTTATAGTAAATATGGTTTCAAAGCCTGTGGGATAAGGCCGAAGTATTACCAGGATAATGATGAAGATGCAGTGATTATGTGGAAGCAGGGAAGTTGAATCGCCAGTAGAAAAACAGGGAAACCTGTTTTTTTCATTCATGCCCCATGAAAACCAGTCTTGATTGCCAATGTAGATATTCTCACAGAGAGTAAACAGGATGTAATGGGAGTGTCCTATGAAGCCTTGTTTGAAAAAAAGCAGTGAAACCGTTGTATCGTGAAGGGTCTCTGTGCCCTCCAGCAAAGCGAACAAAAACATGGGCTAATCAAAAAACCCATGTTTTCCTATTTAAAAATATAAATAAATTTTATTAGGGACTCAAACAAAATCATTTTTCTTCCGTAAATATGTATGGAGAGATAAAAGAGGTGGTATGGTTGACACTGACGGATCAGGAATTGATAGAAAGAATCCTGCAGGGTGAGGGCGAGCTTTTTGAGGAACTCATGGGCAGGTATAAGAACGGGGTATATTCCCTGTGCTTTCGCATGCTGGGAAATGGAGAAGATGCTAAGGATATGGCGCAGGAAACCTTTATAAAATCTTATCACGCCTTGGGAAAATACAGCAGAGAATACAAATTTTCTACCTGGCTTTTCAAGATTGCCACCAATCTATGTATTGACGAACACCGGAAAAGGAAAGCCAAGCTGATGCCCCTGGATGAACAGATTCATATGCCCTATGACACTGCCAGCGCGGAAACCATGTACTTCCATCAATCCAATAAAGATGAAATTGAAAGAGCTATCGGAGAATTATCCCAGGAATATAAGGCTTTAATTCTTCTCTATCATAAGGAAGGTTTTTCTTATCAGCAGATTTGTGACATGCTTCAATTGCCTATGTCAAAGGTAAAAAACAGACTCCACCGCGCTCGGCATATGCTTAAAGACCGGTTGAAGGAAATCAAGGAGGAGGAATCAAAATGGACTGCCAAAGAGCTGCAAATTTGATGATGAAATACTTTGATCATGCAATCGGTGATTTAGAAGAGAAGGAAATGACCCTGCATATGAAAGGCTGCAGTAGTTGCAGATTGGACTTCCAATGGATGAAGGAAGCGATCTGCTCTGTTGAGGAGATGGAAGAATTAGAGGCCCCGGAGGATTTTGAAAGCATGGTCATGGCGAGCATCCCCATAGACTACTACAGACCCTCCACCCAGAAAAACAGTTTTTTCCCCTATGGGGCGGTTATGATTGCTATGGCTGCAGTGTTGGTGTGCGGTATGCTGTATCTCCGATATGCAACAGTAGACTTTGGGGAAATCCACCATCTCATGAGCTTTGTCTTTAGAATAATGGATCTTCAGGGTGTTTTCCAGAACCTAGCGGCTTTAGCCAGTAAAAATATGGTCAGGTTACTGATCTTCGTTATACGCTGCCTAAACACCATAGGAACTGTTTTAATCAATACAAGAATGAATGTATATCTTATCATCGTAGGGACCCTGTGCAGTATTTTTGTAGGGATACAACATTGGCTGATGCGCCTGACCTATGAAGCAGGATATAGAGGAGGCAAAATATATGAGAAATAAATGGGGAAGGATATTGCTAACGGCAGTCTGCATCATGTTACTCCTTGGAACTAGCGTGTGGGCTGCAGGAACCAATCATATGTCGGATTTGTTAGGGTTCTTTCAGGATATTGAAGTACCCAGCGGAATGACTGTATACGGCAGTGTAGTGGCTATTTTTGGCGATATACAGATGAAGGGAGCTGTCACTGGAGATGTGGTGGCCATATTCGGAGATGTAAAAATCGATGGTCCCACGAAAGGCAACGTAGTAGCAATTTTCGGCGACCTGCATTTGGCCTCAAAGGCAGCAGTGAATGGCGATACAGTTCAAATTCTGGGAGGAAGAACGATTGAGGAGCCTGGGGCCATTGTTACGGGACAAAAGGTAAGCCTGGCTGGTTTTGGACTCAACGGACTCCCAAACGCAGGCATCATATTGGTAATCATTATGCTGATTACCTTAGTAAAAATTATCATTGATTATCTGATTTCAATTATCGCAGTCTTAGTATTTCCGGAAAGATTTGAAAACATGGCATCAGCTGCCTTGGACAATATGGGAAAAAAGTTTTTGATTGGTATTTTGATTATCCTGGGATTTTATATCCTATCGGCAGTGCTGGTGATGGTCATCATCGGAATTCCATTCATGCTCCTTTTGGTTCCTGCCATGGCACTCTTGTCCTTTACCGGTAATACAGCTGTCAAACTGGCCATTGGCAAAAGAATCGGCTCAGGGAGAGAAAAGCCTTGGTCACAGATGATGGAGCTCTTTATAGGAACCCTGGTGTATGCTTTAGTAGAGATAACATTGGTAGGGAAAAGCGTAACCTTTCTGGCTAAAGCAGTAGGAATTGGAGCAGTCATCGATACCAAAGGAGGCAACGGAGGCCCTCATGTGCAAGCTCCCATAGGATTTATCACAAAGAGACAGGATGAAGAAGAGATTATGGGAGAACCTAAAGAATAGGCTCTTACGCTGAATTTAAGGAGGATGGAGGTTGGATAAATGAAAAAAATAATAGGGATGCTCCTCGGCGTGTTGTTGCTGACAATGAGCAGCTTCCCTGCAGCGGCAGCCCAAGATAACCCGAATAATATTATTATTGGGCAAGAACAAGTAATACAAGGAGACTATTTTGGCGCCGGGGAAACCATCATAAATAACGGTAAAATTAATGGAGATATTTATGCTGCCAGTAGTGCGTTTGAAAATAGCGGTGAAGTAACAGGAGACATTCTTCTGGCAGCTTCCTATAGCAAAATCGGCGGAAAAACCAATGGAAATCTTAGAATTGCATCCAGCAGAACGGAGATTTCCGGAGAAATCGGAAAAAATATAACCGCCTTGACGGAGACCTTGCTATTGGTAGAAGGTGCAGCAGTAGACGGTAATATCAATGCCTTTGCATCCAGTGTTATCTTGAATGGCATCGTAGGCGGAGATGTAAGATCTGCATCCCGTCGATTAGAGATCAACGGTGAGGTTAAAGGAGATGTAGCGGCATCTGTTGAAACATTGACCTTTGGACCCAAAGGAAAAATACAGGGGAATTTGATCTATACCAGTGAGCAGAAAATGAACATACCCGAGGGTGCTGTGGCAGGCAGTGTAGAGCATCGTCTGCCGAATCCCAGAACCAATAGAAGTCAAAGCGTAGAAAATCTTCAAAAGGGGTGGAAATATCTCCGTCTTGTAGGTAAAGGGATCAGCATGCTGGCCTATCTGCTTATTGGATTTTTATCAATTTTACTTTTTGATAAATTCATGAAGAAAAGCGCAGTCACCATGGAGGAAAAGCCGTGGCATAGTGCAGGCATTGGCCTGGTGGCGTTGATTGTGATTCCTATCGCTTCTATACTCATTATGTTTACAGTGATTGGCATTCCACTGGGGATTATTTCTCTGATGCTTTATGGAATATTGTTATATTTGGCTAGGCTTCCTGTAGGATTATGGATTGGCAGCAAGATTTTGAAGAATGAAGAAAAGCCCATACTGCCCATGCTGTTAGGATTAGTCATGCTGTTATTGGTTTCCTACATTCCATATATAGGAAGATTTACATCCTTTGTTGTACTGCTCTTTGGAATAGGGACCTACCTGATAAATATTCAAAGTGCTTTGAAAAAAGATAAAAATATAGAAGAGATATAGAGAAAGCCGAGGAAAGAATTTTCCTTGGCTTTTGTATAGTTCAATGAAGTTTACGGATACTAATAATAAAAAAGGAGGGATAGGATGTCTAGTGCCAGCAGAGATCAGCTTCACGCCATCGCATCTCAATGCAGCAAGTTTCGAAATGTTTATCGGGGCGGTCTTCAGAGTGCAACATTTCCATCTCAGGTGACCTGTGAGCATTGCGGACATTTTACAGAAGATCATAGATGCGAATTGGATCTTATTGATGAAATTCTAGTGAATATGGATCAAACATAAAAAGCAGCCAAGCTGCTTTTTATGTTTGATCCTCTGTGTCATCTTTTTCATCCTGTATAGACTGTTCTGCGATCAATACATTGGTAAAGTCTGTTTGATCTACTTCTACCAGCAGGGCATCAGAAAGAACATTTTGATTGCTTAGTCGCTGCATGAAGCCTTCAACATCAGGTTCTTTTTCTTTCTTTTGATTGTTATCCTTAGGATGTTCGATCATCGGCTTGATCCCCCCATACAATCGGATTTCCGTACCACGGATAACTATAGTATTCCACGCAGAAACAAATATCATGAAAAAAGCCAGATAGAGGATGGTATATAGAAAATTTTGCTATTTGCCCTTCCTTTGGTTATAATATACTGAGATATAAACAAAAGTAGGTGAACCCATGACAAAAGTTTTAAAAGAAAAAAATGGATCGGATATTCTAACCCTTGCCATAGAAACAAGCTGTGATGAAACCTCTGCTGCAGTGGTTAGAAATGGTAGAGAGGTTTTATCCAATGTTATTTCCTCTCAAATTGATCTGCACAAAAAATTTGGTGGTGTGGTGCCTGAGGTAGCTTCCCGAAAGCATGTGGAAAATGTGAATTTGGTGATTCAGGAATCCTTGGATGTAGCCGGTATAAAACTAAAGGAAATTGACCAGATTGGCGTAACCTATGGGCCGGGATTGGTAGGGGCGCTGCTGGTAGGTGTTTCTGCGGCAAAGGCCTTGGCCTATGCGTTAAAGGTTCCCCTCATCGGTGTAAATCATATCGAGGGTCACATTTGCGCCAATTACATCGAAGACAAAACCCTGACACCGCCTTTCCTATGCCTGATCGTATCCGGAGGACACTCCCATTTGGTACATGTTAAGGATTATGGAATCTATGAAGTGCTGGGAAAAACCAGGGATGATGCAGTGGGAGAGGCCTTTGATAAGGTAGCAAGAGCCATGGGCCTGGGATATCCCGGTGGGCCTTTGATTGATGGACTGGCTCAAAAGGGAGATCCGGAGGCAATAAAGTTTCCCCGTGTGTATTTAGAGGCAGACAGCTTTGATTTTAGTTTCAGCGGGATCAAGTCTGCGGTTCTCAATTATCTAAACGGCGAAAGGCAAAAAGGAAATAAGATTTCCCTTGAAAACGTGGCAGCGGGATTTCAACAGGCAGTTACGGAGGTCCTTGTTCATAAGACTATTGAAGGGGCAAAACAGAAAAAAACCGATACCATTGTTCTGGCAGGCGGGGTAGCAGCCAATAGCGGATTAAGAAAGCTATTGACGGAGGAAGGGAAGAAGCAGGGACTGAGGGTAAAATATCCCTCGCTGACTCTCTGTACCGACAATGCAGCCATGATTGGATGTGCAGCTTATTATGACAGCTTAGGAGGTCATAGGGCAGATTTATATCTGAATGCTGTTCCTAACCTGAAGCTGGGGGAGAAATATGTAAGGTTTTCCCAAGAATAACAGAGATTACAGCTAGGAAGAAAAAAAGCCTCCATGATATAATGGGTCTAGAGGATATCATTAGGAGGTATACATATGCTGCATTGGTTGAAGGAAGTGGATGAAAACATTAGCAGGGAAGAACTGGAAGCTAGAGTAAAGGACTTATACGAATTGGTAGAGTTGCTATTGAAGAAGAACAAGCAAAATGATGAAATCATCTGCAAAATGTATTCAGAATTGGAAGGCCTGAAGAACAGAATGAATATCGCATAATCTGAAAAACCTCTTATGTTAATCATAGGAGGTTTCTTTTTTAAATAAAGTTATTCAGAAATAAGTGTGGATAAAATTGTGGATAATGTGGAAAATGTTTCGAATGGAGTGTATAAGTAGATTCTACTGTGGATAAACATGTGGATTCTGTGGAAAAAATGTGGATAAAGATATGCAGATTTCCACTTATATGATATATATGCCCATGTTATGTAAAATATAACACCAAAATGTAAAAAATAAAAAATGTAGTTTGGAATACCAAACTACATTTTGTCCTCTACATATCTTACGATATCTCCGATGTTCTTAAAGGCTTCTGCGTCTTCATCGGGAATTTCCACATCAAATTCATCTTCAATTCCCATAATGATTTCTACAGCGTCCAGTGAATCTGCTTCCAAGTCTCTCATGAGAGAAGTGTCCATTGTGATTTCTGCATCATCATCCAAGCCCAATTGATCGATAATAATCTGCTTTATTTTTTCAAATACCATTATGTATATACCTCCCTTATAATATCATCATAACCACTCAGTGGCCACTAACGTGTTTATTTTACCACAGTTCATTTAAAAATACTATACTGAAAACTCGGGGAAAAAATTTTCCTCCAGATTTCTTAAGGAATAGAAGCTTGAATTTGAAGATAGGCTGTCCACTAATACCTTTCTTAAGTTTAACACATAAGTAATCTTCTATTCATCTATTTTCGCTCTTTTTTTTTCGACGTATTCTGATATACTCTCTGCAACATCTCGAGCCATTTTTACGGCCTCTACCACATTTTTGGCGCCGGTTACTACATCTCCTGAAGCAAAGACTCCTTCCCGTGTGGTCATTCCACCCCTGTCGGTGATCAGCAGGCCTCGGTCATTGATCTCGATTCCCTCTGTGGTGGATACAATGTTTTTACGGGGTCCTTGGCTGGCAGCAATGATTACTGCATCCGCAGGGAGCATAAATTCTGAGTCCGGGATTACTTCAAGATTTCCATTGACCAGATGATTTTTTACACAACGGATGCCATCATCAAGGATTTCCACAGGGGAAGTAAAAAATTGGAACTTTACTCCGTCAATCCGCGCCAATTCTACTTCCGTATCTCTTGCAGGCATGCTTTCCCGGTCTCTGCGATAAAGAATCTGCACATCCCGTGCACCGTTTCGGAGGGCTGTTCGAGCCACGTCCATGGCGGAATTGCCTCCGCCGATGACACAGACCCGATTCCCCAGCTGATATGCCTGGGGACTGCGGAGGTAGTCAATGGCATAGTGCACGTGGCCTAAGCTCTCGCCCTTAATGCGAAGAACATTAGGACGCCATACACCAGTGGCAATAAATACTGCATCGTAGCCGTCATCGAAGAGGGTATCAATGGTAATGACCGGGCCAATCAGCGTATTGGGCCGAATTTTTACCCCCAGAGCTGTAAGACGGGCGGCGATTTGATCTAAGATGGATTTAGAGAGTCTGAATTCAGGAATGCCATAGCGCAAAAAACCGCCAATTCGATCCTGCGCCTCAAAAAGAGTGATTCTATACCCCTTGGAAACCAAATAAAAAGCGGCTGTTAATCCTGCAGGGCCCGAGCCGATGACAGCAATGCGGCCTTTGTTGAGCTTTGGGCTTTCCGGGGAGGTTCTGTTGAGAAAATAGCTTGAGATATAGTTCTCAATGGAGCTAATGCGAACAGGGTCCTCCTTGATGCCGCGGATGCAGCTGCCTTCACACTGATTTTCATGGGGGCAGACCATGGAGCAGATGATAGAAAGAGGATTATTTTCAAATATCTTTTTACCTGCATCCTCAATATTCCCCTCCAAAAAATCGTGAATAAAGCCGGGAATATCCGTAGCGATGGGGCAGGCATTGCGACATTTGGGAGACTTGCATTGATAGCAGCGCTTGGCCTCCTTAATGATGTCATGGGACATAAAGGTCTCCTCCTTTTCTGCTTCATTTTTATTAAACACAATTGTATAGTATTCTGTAGAGATTTTCAAGAATTATACATAGGTTTCTAATTTAAGTATTCTTCCCATTGGGCATATAAATCCTCCAGCTGCTGCCTTAAGGCACTGGATTCTTCGTGGATTTGCCTGCTTAATTGGGGATTGGCATAAACCTCTTCCTGACACATCTGCTGTTCCAGATCGGTGATGCGTTCTTCCAGCAGAGAAATCTGCTCTTCGATGCTTTCCCTTGCTTTTTTTACTCTGCGTTCTTCCTGCTGCTTTTCTTTTTCCTTCCTACGTTCATCCTTAATCTGGGTCTTAGTTTTTTGCACGGTGATCTCCGGCTCTTGAGGCTCCATCAGTTCCTTTTTCTTTTCCTGATAGTACTTATAATTGCCAAGATACTGCTGGACGCCATTGTGGGATAATTCGAGAATTTTAGTGGTGACCCGGTTTAGGAAATACCGGTCATGGGAGATCAAAAACAGCGTGCCGTTATAATGAAGCAATGCCTCTTCTAATACTTCCTTCGAGGAAATATCCAAGTGGTTGGTGGGCTCGTCCATCAGCAGAAAATTTGCCTTTGAAAGCATCAGCTTTAACAGGGCTACCCTGCTTTTTTCTCCGCCGCTCAAAGCGGAAATATCCTTTTGTACATCATCCCCGCTGAAGAGAAAGGAGCCTAACAGGGTTCGAACCTCAGTTTGAGTAAAGTGTATATTTTCTTTCCATATTTCATCGATTACCGTTGATTTTTGATCTAGATCCGACTGTTCTTGATCATAATAGCCTAAAATCACATTGTGGCCTATACGAATGAGACCCGTATCATAGGGCAGCCGGTTCAAGAGAATCTTAAAAAGGGTAGACTTGCCGATGCCGTTGGGGCCGATGAGACCTACCCGCTCTCCTTTATAGATTTCGAAGGAAACATTTTGAAAAAGGAGTGCATCCCCAAAGCTTTTGGATAGATTGCTGACCTGAAGGACATCTTCACCGCTGCTAATCCTTGTTTCGAAACGGATTTTTGCTTTTTTATACAACAGCAGGGGTTTCTCTATTCTTTCTATATGGGCCAGTCTTTTTTCCCGGCTTTGGGCCCGTTTTGCCAATTTCTCCGTGCCATGCTGTTTGAATCTGCGGATGATTTCTTCCTGTTTTTCAATTTCCTTCTGTTGTTCAGTATATTCCTTAAGCTGCTGCTCATAAACCTGGAGCTTCTTTTCACTATAATAGGAGTAGTTGCCATGATAGATAGTGAGGGATCTGTTTTCCAACTCATAGATTTTATTGACGACTTCATCGATAAAGTATCGGTCATGGGAGATTAAAAGAACAGTTCCTGCATAGGTGCGCAGGTAGCCCTCCAGCCATTCTACTGCTTCAATATCCAAGTGGTTTGTGGGCTCGTCCAGTAAAAGGAGATTCGGCTTAGTCAAAAGCAGCTTGGCAAGATTTACCCGGGTTTTTTGTCCGCCGCTTAGCTGGAAAATAGGCTGTTCGAATTCCTCCTCGGTAAAGCCCAGTCCTTTAAGAACTCCTCGTATCTCACTAGGGTAACCGTAGCCGTTTTTTTGTTGGAATTCTTCCGACAGGCGGGCATAATGATTCATTAATTGGTTTAAACTGTTACTATTAGAAAGCTGACCTTGCTGTGCAATCTGATGCTCCAGCTGCCTAAGTTCTGCCTCCATCTCTATCAGGCTGCGAAACACTTCAAGAGTTTCCTGAAAAATCGTATATTCAGGATTTAATGGGGCACTTTGCTCCAGATGACCTATCGTGAGGGATTTGGATATGAAAAACTCCCCCTGGTCATAGCCGTACTGTCCCGTAAGAATACGAAACAAAGTGGTCTTGCCGGCACCGTTGACACCGATTAAGCCGATCTTTTCACCGGCATTAATAGAAAAGGATATATTTTCAAGAACGGTATCGATACCAAAGGATTTGGTTAAGTTGTTACAGGACAAAACAATCATAGGAACCTCCTTATATGATGACTGCGCTCTTTTATTTTAACAGAAAAAATTAAGGATGAAAATGGACTGGATTTATGCCATAATATAATGGAAGATAATAGGTATAAAAATACCTTATAAGCCGCTAGATTGACACTTTTATATCAAAGTGATATAATCTTGTGGAAACCGATAATATGTGGAAAACAATAATAAAGGCAATAGGAGAAGAGAGCAATGGATAAGGATAATATGAAGATTTCTATGGCTGTTATCAGACGGCTGCCCAAATATCACCGATACTTAAGAGATTTATTGGAAAAGGATATTAAGCGAATTTCTTCAAAAGAGCTAAGCAATATTATGGGATTAACTGCGTCTCAGATCCGACAAGACCTAAACAATTTTGGAGGTTTTGGCCAACAAGGTTATGGATACAATGTAGAAGCGCTCTATGAAGAAATTGAGAAAATATTAGGGTTAGATAAACAGTATAACACCATTATTGTGGGGGCGGGCAATCTAGGTCAGGCAATTGCCAACTATACCAATTTTGAAAAAGCAGGGTTTTTACCAAAATGTATGTTTGACATTAATCCTAAGCTCATCGGATTGAAGATCAGGGATATTCAAATCATGGATGCAGATCACATGGAAGAATACATCCGAAGGAATGACATTGCAATCGGCATCATATGTACACCAAAGGAGCAGGCCCAAAGTGTTGCAGACCGTTTGGTAAAATGCAATATCCAAGGAATATGGAATTTTGCCCCTGTGGATTTAAATGTACCAGACCATATCATTTTGGAGAATGTGCACTTAAGTGAGAGTCTGTTTACACTATCCTACCTGCTAAATCATCGAGACGAACTATAAAAAACCAGAAAGTGTACGGAAAAGCACACAGTGTACGGAAAAATGCACATGTTTGACAGGCAATTAACAAACAGATAATTTTATAAGCGGTTGTACTGAATGAGGAAGAAGATACTTATGGTCTTTCTGATTCTGTACAGCCGCTTTTTTACTGGGTTCCATAAACCCAGCCAAAACAAGTGTGAAAAAAATTTAACAAAGATAAAAAACTGGCATAGAATATGCAATATGATATGAGGCGCGATGTGAATAAAATATCAATTGATAAATATAGAGGAGGGAATTGCGTTGAATTTTACACTGAGTAAAGAACAAGAGATGGTTCGCAAGATGGTTCGTGAATTTACCCTTAGAGAGGTAGCGGGTATTGCGGCAGAGATTGACGAGACAGAAAGATTTCCAAAGGAAAATGTAGAAAAGATGGGCCGATACGGAATGATGGGTATGATCGTTCCCAAGGTTTATGGAGGTGCTGAGGCTGATGAGGTAGCCTATGCAATTACTGTGGAGGAACTTTCCAGAGCCTGCGGTACAACAGGAGTAATCTGTTCTGCCCATACCTCATTGGCATGTTGGCCGATCCTGAAATACGGTACAGAGGAGCAAAAACAAAAATTTCTGATTCCTTTAGCAAAGGGAGAAAAGATTGGTGCCTTTGGATTAACGGAGCCTAATGCAGGTACAGATGCTGCTGGACAGCAAACAACTGCTGTTGCCGAGGGAGAAGAATGGGTGCTCAATGGTACGAAGATCTTTATCACCAATGGCGGTGAAGCAGATACTTATGTAATCTTTGCCATGACGGACAAAAGCAAAGGGGTAAAGGGAATTTCAGCTTTTATCGTAGAAAAAGGAACTCCAGGATTCAGTATTGGAAAAAAAGAGAAAAAGATGGGGATTCGAGGCTCCGCTACTACAGAATTGATTTTTGAAAATTGCAGAATCCCGAAAGAAAACCTATTGGGCCAAGCTGGAAAAGGCTTTGGGATTGCCATGGGTACATTAGACGGAGGCAGAATTGGTATTGCTGCCCAAGCACTAGGAATTGCACAGGGAGCCTTGGATGAAACCATTAAATACATTCAGCAGAGAGAACAGTTTGGAAGACCAATCGGTAAGTTTCAGGCCCTGCAGTTTGAGATTGCAGATATGGAAACCAGAGTGAATGCGGCCCGTTGGCTGGTGTACAACGCGGCATGGAGAAAATCCAAGGGACTCAGCTACGGAAAAGAAGCGGCTATGGCCAAGCTTTTTGCTTCAGAAACAGCTATGTATGTAACCACAAAGGCCGTACAGCTTCACGGAGGCTATGGTTATACTCAGGATTATCCCGTTGAGAGAATGATGAGAGATGCTAAGATTACTGAAATCTATGAAGGAACCTCAGAGGTACAAAGAATGGTTATCTCTGCGGCAACGATTAAATAAAGGAGGAATTTTCGTGAAGATCATCGTTTGTGTAAAGCAAGTGCCTGATACAAATGAAGTAAAAATAGATCCAGTGAAAGGAACCCTGATTCGAGAAGGGGTACCCAGTATTTTAAATCCCGATGACAAAAATGCCTTAGAAGAGGCACTGGCCCTAAAGGATAAAAATCCGGAGGTCCATGTAACCGTTGTGACTATGGGACCTCCACAGGCTGATGAAATGCTGCGGGAGTGCCTGGCCATGGGTGCAGACGAGGCTATTTTATTAAGCGACAGAGCTTTTGCCGGTGCAGATACTTGGGCTACCTCCAATACACTGGCAGCGGCTGTGCGAAAAATCGGACACTACGATATTATTTTTGCCGGCCGACAGGCCATCGACGGAGATACTGCTCAGGTAGGGCCGCAGCTGGCAGAGAGATTGGGCATCCCTCAGGTAACCTATGTACAGCAGTTTGAAATTCAAGGAGAAGACATATTGGTTCAAAGAGCTTTAGAAGACGGCTACGAGCTTATCAAGGTAAAAGCTCCGGTCCTGTTAACAGCGATCAAAGAATTAAATCATCCGCGATACATGTCTGTCGGCGGCATTTACGATGCTTTCCGGGAAAAGGAAGTAAAGGTTTGGACTTTAGCCGATTTAGATGTACAGAAGCAGGAGGTTGGATTGGATGCTTCCCCTACTCAGGTTAAGCGATCCTTTACACCGGAGCCGAAGGGTAAGGGTATTATGTTAAAGGGAAGCACGAAGGAAATGGTCGAACAGTTGGTAGGCAGTTTAAAACAAAAACATGTAATATAATCGGGAAAATGGAGGGAAAAAGATGGCTATTATAGTATTAGAGGATAAATGTATCGGCTGTAAGCTTTGTCTAAAAGCTTGCCCCTTCGATGCAATCGATATGGTCGAGAAAAAAGCGGTAATCAACGATAAATGTGTGGCTTGCGGTGCCTGTATAGATGCATGTAAGTTTGATGCGATCCTTCGGGAAGAGGGAGAAGGATCAGAAAAGGATTTATCTGCCTATAAAAATGTTTGGGTATTTGTAGAACAAAGAGAAAATAAAATCATGCCTGTAGCCATTGAGCTTTTAGGAGAAGGGAAAAGACTGGCGAAGGAAATTGGCGTAGAGCTATGTGCAGTTGTATTAGGAGAGAACATCAGTGATTTGGCGAAGGAATGCATCGCCTACGGCGCCGATAAGGTGTATCTGGCTCAGCATTCACTGCTAAAAAACTTTACCACCGATGGATATACGAAGGTAATATCGGAAATGATCCAGGCAGAAAAGCCTGAGATTGTACTGCTGGGAGCGACCCACATCGGAAGAGACTTAGCACCTAGGATCGCAGCCAGAGTGGATACAGGACTTACTGCTGATTGTACTAAGCTGGAAATCGACCCGGAGGATAAAAAATTATTGCAGACCCGTCCGGCCTTTGGTGGAAATATCATGGCTACTATCGTTTGTACTAAGCATAGACCGCAGATGGCCACAGTAAGACCAGGGGTAATGGACAAAGCCGTTGCAGATGGCAAAAGAAGCGGCAAGATCATCGATGTAGCAGTAAATTTGGACAAAGAAGATATTCGCACACAAGTCATCAAAACCGTAAAAGCAGATAAAGCTGTGGTTGCCCTAGAGGAAGCGGAAGTAATCGTTGCCGGCGGAAGAGGTTTAGGGAAGGCTGAAGGTTTCCAATTGATCCAGCAGTTGGCTGATCGTTTAGGCGGTGTTGTTGGGGCATCCCGTGCAACGGTTGATGCAGGATGGATCAGCCATGATCATCAGGTAGGACAGACGGGAAAAACTGTTAAACCTAGGATTTATGTTGCCTGCGGTATTTCAGGAGCGATCCAGCATATGGCAGGAATGCAGGGAGCAGATGTGATCATTGCCATTAATAAAAACCCGGATGCACCGATCTTTAGTATTGCAGATTATGGTATTGTAGGAGATCTTTATGAGGTTATTCCAGCCTTAATTGATGCCTTAGATAGAGTAGATGACATTGTGAAAGCCATGAAGGAAGTAGCGGCAACGACCCAGTTATAGTAAGCTGCAAAGAAGTCGGGTTATCTTATACAAGCATGGGAACTTGGAAAATAGTGTTTCTAATTTTCCATACAGGTTACACGTTGCACGATAAAAGCTATTAAGCTGTTTTGTTTTAAAATTAATTTCTACTGTTTATCAGGATTATTGATAAACGCCTCTATAAAGAAATATAATCGTAGGGAACAGCCCCTGTGCTGTTCCGAAAAACGGGCAGACCTGCGTGTCTGCCCGTTGCTATTTTTATGATTGAAACTTATTCTCAATAATGCTATAATGGCAAGAACAGAGATGGCAGGTGATCGAAATGGGAAATTACTATAATGAAATCAACCGAATGATGGAAAAACTCATTCATAAGGTATTGGTTTATGATCGTAAGGGCTTCAAAGCAGGTGTAAAGGGAGAAGCCTTATCTCTATTGGATTTGGACATTCTGAGAAGAATAGAAGAGCAGGGTTGCAAAAAGCTCTATGAATTGGTAGAAGAAATGGAAATAGACCGGGGCTTGATCTCATCCTGTATTCAAAAATTGGTCCTAAACAGCTATCTGGAAAAAGAAAAATCAAAGAAGGATAAACGGGCCTATATTGTACGGCTTACGGAATTGGGCAGAAAAATGACAGCAACCCATTTAGAGAAGCAGAAGGAATTGCTGCATCTCATTCTGGATGATATGAGCCTAAATGAGGAAAAAGCCATCCTGAAGTTTCTCAGTAGAGTGAACCAGACTTCTTTGGCCTATAGCAGAAAAATGGAACAAAAGAATAATACCCCCTGATTGTATCAGAGGGTACCTTTTATTGGTTTTATAAGACTACTCTTGAACAGGAGCGTCAACTGGGCATACATTTGCACAAGCGCCGCAGTCAATACATCCGCTTTGATCGATTACATATTTGTCATCTCCAGCGCTGATTACGTTTACTGGACACTCAGGCTCACAAGCTCCACAGCTGATACAAGAATCTAAAATTACATATGCCATATGTATATCCTCCTCAATATTGTTTTTCTTTGGATAATAGTATTATAACAAAAGGAAATTTGCCGGACAATAAAACAAACAAAATTATAGGGTAAAAAATCCAATATATAATGATTATCATTGTATATATTATGAGATACTGTTGAATGAGAAAGGTTGTAGGTTGAAGGTAAAAAGCATAACACAGCGTAAACAGCAGAGCAGCTGTAAAGATAAATTGTTACCTGTTCTGATCATTGTTCAAATGTGATAAAATAAAAAAGTCAAAAGTTATAGGTATAAGAACATTCAACATACAGCAAAAATATCTGCAGGATATTTTTAAGGAGGTCCTCCATGAGGGTATATGCGCTAATTGGAAGCAGTGGTACAGGAAAAAGCTATCGGGCGATGATGCTGGCCGTTGAAAAGGGACTGGACTATATCATTGATGATGGCTTATTAATTCATGAAAATAAGATTATAGCAGGCAAGTCTGCTAAAAGAGAAGCTACTGCGGTAGGAGCCGTCAAGAGGGCCCTTTTTGCCAGTGAAGAACATCGGAAAACGGTAAAGCAAGCTATTGAAAGAGTTCAACCGAAGGGACTCCTAATATTGGGCACCTCTGACCGGATGGTAGAAAAAATTGCATCCCATTTAGAGGTAGGGCCTATTCAACAATATGTTTTTATTGAGGAGATCTCCACTGAAGAGGAACGAAAAATTGCACAGAAACAGCGGAAGGAATTGGGAAAGCACGTAATTCCGGTACCTACCTTTGAAATCAAAGAGGATTTTTCAGGGTATTTTATAGATCCTCTTAAAATTCTTCGCAGAAGAAAGGACAACAGCGTACATATTTCTGAAAAGTCGGTAGTAAGGCCAACCTTCAGCTACCTTGGAAAATACACGATCTCTGATAAAGTAATCAGTGATCTGGTATATCATGCAGCCCATAAGGTGATAGGAACCTATAAGATATCTAAGGTGGATGTGGTAAACTATCCCAACGGAATTGCTATTCATTTGGAGATTGTTTTTGTATATGGAAACCCTGTTAGAGAATTAGCAAAGTTGGTACAAAAACAGATAAAGGAAGAAGTAGAATACATGACAGCGCTGAATATTCTGTCAATAAATGTCATGATAAAAAGTTTGGTAATTATTTAATAGACGGTGTTTACAAAAAAAATTGAGTATGTTATAATGACTTTGGAGTGGGACAAAAGACAAAAAACATTGAAATATCAAAGCGGAAAATGTTTTCCCTAATTAAGTGCGCGCAAATTTATTTTCAAAAAATTTTGTAAAGTTAAAAAATTAACAATTAACATACATAATTTATTAATTTTTTTGAGATAATAAAGTGTGCATGGTTTTTATGATTTTTTACATCAATAACATATATTAACGAGGAGGTCATAAGAAATGGCTGAAAAAACATTAAATCCTTTTGAGATTGCCCAGCATCAAGTAAAAGTAGCATGTGACAAATTGGGTGCAGATCCGGCAGTATATGAAATTCTAAAGAACCCATTAAGAACCTTAGAAGTGTCCATTCCGGTAAGAATGGATGATGGCAGCATCAAAACCTTCATTGGCTTCAGAGCACAACACAACGATGCGCCTGGACCAACTAAGGGAGGTATTCGTTTCCACCATGATGTATCCAGAGATGAAGTAAAAGCATTGTCTACATGGATGACATTCAAGTGCAACGTAATCGGATTGCCATACGGTGGCGGTAAGGGCGGAATCATCGTAGACCCGGCAACACTATCTAAAGGAGAATTAGAAAGACTGTCCAGAGGATACATAACAGCGATTGCTCCAATCGTTGGGGACAGAAAAGATATTCCGGCACCAGACGTAAATACAAACGGACAAATCATGTCCTGGATGGTAGATGAGTTTAGCAAATTAAGAGGATACAATGAGCCTGGTGTTATCACAGGAAAGCCGGTAGACTTCGGCGGATCCTTAGCAAGAACAGAAGCAACAGGGTACGGCGTAGCCATCATGGCAAGAGACGCAGCAAAGAAAATCGGATTAAACCTAAATGGTGCAACTGTAGCAATCCAAGGTTTTGGTAATGTAGGAAGCTATGCAGCATTATACATCACAAAGATGGGTGCAAAGGTTATCGCAGTATCTGACTCCAGTGCATGTATCGTAAACGAAAATGGATTAGATGTAAAAGCATTAATGGAATATACAGCGAAAAACAGACATGTGAAGGGCTTCCCGGGAGCAACAAAAGAAATCGACAGAAACGAAGTATTGACAATGGATGTAGATATGTTATTCCCATGTGCCTTAGAAAACCAAATTACATCTAAGAATGTAGGAGACATCAAAG
>NZ_FQZV01000042.1 GCF_900142145.1 Geosporobacter subterraneus DSM 17957
TAGGTTGTAGGGGTGGAGGACCCTGTCCACCCGGGCAGCAAGATTCCTGCAACCCGCTTTATGATTTGTCATCCTGAACGGAGTGAAGGATCTGACCTTTAAAATTCTAGACCCGTTCGCTCCGCTCAGGGTGACAGCTTTATGAGGATGATAAAGTAGGGTTGGGTCTCAGGCCCAATCAGGTTCAAAACCCAATGGCGGGCATGGAAACCCGCCACTACGCATGAATGACATATTTCAATGGTAGGGAACCACGCCCCCGTGGTTCCGCCTTACGTCGTATTCTTCCTAAACAATGTAACAATGTCCGGCTATATGCTTAACCCTCATTATAATTCTATAAATCTCCCTTTAGCCCGATTTCTTCCGAAACCTTCTGCATTCCTTTTATGGTTTCTTCAATAACTGCATCTAATTCCATTCCTATCATGCTGGCACCTTCTTCAATCACCTCGCGGTTTACTCCGGCAGCAAAGCCTTTTTGCTTCCATTTCTTTTTAACGGATTTAACCTCCGTATCCAATATGCTTTTGCTTGGCCTCATCAATGCGGTGGCTGCAATCAGCCCTGTCAATTCGTCAATGGCATACAGCACCTTCTCCATTCGCTCTATGGGCTCAACATCTGAGCAGAGCTTCCAGCCGTGACTTACTATAGCCCGTATATAAGCTTCCGGCCAGTTCCTTTCAGTAAGAATCTCTTTTACTTTTTTGCAATGCTCCTCCGGGTACATTTCATAGTCAAGGTCATGGACCAGTCCTATAATCCCCCATTTTTCCTTATCCTCTCCAAAAAGCTCAGAAAAGTGGACCATCACCCCTTCAACAGCCAGGGCGTGTCTGATTAATGCTTCATTCTTATTGTACTCCTTGAGCAGTTCAAAGGCTTCTTCTCTTGTTGGTATCATCGGTCTCATCCTCTCTTTCTTCTAGTAGTTACCTAACTTTCTTTTTATATTTTATGCTTTCTTCAATCAACCCACTAAAAAGCTTTAAAAACTTTGGATGTTTTGTCACCAATGCTTCTGGATGCCACTGCAGCCCCATAGCAAATTGCTGATGTTCAGTCTCTATGGCCTCTATGATGCCGTCCTTTGAGAAAGCAGTTGCCTTGAATCCCTCTGCAATCTTGTCAACCGCCTGATGGTGAAAGGAATTTACGTAGATTTTCTCTTCTTTGAACAGGTCATGGAGTTTGCTGTCCCTCTGAATCTCTACTGCATGGTGCAACTGATCCATCCCTGTATACAAAGGATAATGCCCTAACGCTCCCGGTACCTGTTTCTCAATATCCTGATATAGTGTCCCACCAAAAGCAACATTCATAACCTGAAGACCCCTGCAAATACCTAAAATAGGTATGCCTTTTTCATAAGCTTCCTTACAAAGGCTGATTTCCTGCTGATCCCGCTCCCAGGATATCCCCGCTGTTTCTTTTAATGGCTCTTCCTTATAGAGCAGCGGTGCTATATCACCCCCGCCTGAAAGTAATAAACCGTCTATGATTTCCGTATACTGCAGCTGCGCTTTCCACTGATGGACGATGGGAATCAATACTGGAACACCCCCCGCAAGGATAATACTATGGACATAACAATTATCTACTCCGCAAAGGATCTCCTTATCTTCATAATAGTGATGAAAAGTTGTAATCCCTATGACTGGTTTCATGAATGACCTCCTTGATCTATTGTATCTCGCCCTATACTTAGAAAAATAGCAGGCAGACACATGGCCTGCCCTGTAAAACAAACGAATCGCTCTGAAATGCTTATATCAATACAATCAGAACCTTACTCCTGACTATCGGCCCGAAGAATTTTTGGCGCTCTCGGTGCTCTTAACCGATGGGCAGAATGAAGGTCCGATCCCAATAATGGTCTTAAATAGGATTTAAATGCAGAGGTAACATTGGTACCCTCTGGCGTGATAAATTCGTCGGGCATCAGCTTTGTCTTGGCTGCCACCTGGTGCAGCGGTGTTATCCGATAATCTACGGAATAGTCCCCTGTTCTATGGATCGTAATGGAACCGTCGATGTTGTGCCAAATCGCAAATTGTGCTGCCTTTTCTCCAACTTCTCTGGCTTCATGCTGATCTACATCGGAAACACATCCAAAGAAAGAACGCTGTAAATATCCAAAGGTATCCGACCTTACACGCTTAATATTTAATCTTTCCTTCACAAGATTTGCCAGCAGATCCCCTAATGCGCCCGTACCTGACAGAATTGCATTGCCATGGGCATCCTTTTCAACATTATTTGTTAATCCAAGGGCTATTGGTTCCCCTTTTTCATTTACAATTCCTTCTGATACTGCAATGAGACATCTTCCATGCTTCTCATATATGCGCTTAACGTCGCTTAGGTATTGATCCACGTTAAAAGGTCTCTCAGGAAGATAAATTAGATGGGGACCATCATCGGGATATTTTTGGGCCATTGATGAAGCAGCTGTTAAGAATCCGGCATTTCTTCCCATGATAACACCGATATGCACCCCGGGTAGGGCTCTATTGTCAAGGTTTAATCCGATAAAAGCCTGTGCCACAAATTTCGCCGCAGAACCGTATCCGGGAGTATGATCATTAACCATCAAATCATTGTCAATAGTCTTAGGAATATGGATCGCTCTAAATTCGTAATCCGATTGCTCTGCCTGTTCGTTAACGATTCGTACAGTATCTGCAGAATCATTTCCACCTATATAAAAGAAATATCTTACATCATGGGCTTTCAATACATTGAAAATTTCCTTACAGTATTTCACATCCGGTTTATCCCTTGTAGAAAATAGTGCAGAGGATGGGGTTACGGCTACCTGCTCCAAATTGTGAGTTGTTTCCTGGGTCAGATCCAGAAAATCTTCATTCACAATTCCGGCCACACCGTTAATAGCGCCATAAACCTTCGACACCTGTTCAAATTTTCTTGATTCCAGCACGACACCTACCAGCGATTGATTAATAACTGCAGTTGGTCCTCCCCCTTGTGCTACGACAACCTTTCCATCTAACTTCATGCTTCTACCTCCTTTATGTAATGTTTATCAATAACATTCGCAGACCTGCATATTTTCCAAAGAATACCTTTTTTCCCTAAACACTATTATACACCAATTTACCCAAGTTCAATAGTTTGATTTTTTAGAAATTTCTCTACACAAAAAGACACCCCATGTTCTAATTCCATGAAGTGTCCTATAGCGTGCTTCTTCACTAATCAATTTCTTGCTCTAATATGCTGATCAGTTCCTTTACTGCGGCTTCTTCATCCACACCACTTGCAGTGATTGTCAGCTGATCGCCTTTGTAAACCCCTAGGCTTAATATGGATAAAATGCTTTTGGGATTACAGCTTTTTCCCAAATCTCCGTTTTTGATCATCTTAAGATCTGACTGATATTTATTGGCAGCTTTTGAAAACAGCCCTGCTGGCCTTGCATGCAAGCCATTGGCATTTTTAACGATGATGGAAGCTTCTACCATTGCTGTATTCCCCCTTTACTAATCCACTGATTTATTTGCTAACAAGTATTCCTCCGCTTCTGCTGACCATAGTCCGTTATGCCTCTCCACAATTCGGCTAAGCTCTGCAAAAAACGGATCTTCCTTTCCTTTTTTCTCAAAATCTTCTATGGCAGTCAGTTCCATTTCAACATTGCAGTAAACCAACTTCTTTCCTCCAGGAATTTCCGGAAGGTTCAAGGTTGTATCGATCACACTGTCCAATCCCCCTACATGGGTAACCATTACAGCCGGATTAATCAAACCTTTAGCTGACATTTCCAAGGATTCGAGCATATCGTCTGCATTTCCACCGGTGGAACCCATGATATGGGTAGGTGTGTAGTGCACATTATAAAAGTTTACTTCTGCTTTGAACTGGGTATCTGTGGGACCTGCAAAAAAGTTGAGGCATCCATCCTTACCCAGGATGGCATCTGCATCCTCTATCACTGAACGTACCGGAGCATAGACAAATACGTCATCAAACCCGGTTCCATCTGTCAGCTCCTTTAGATAAGCTGCTGAGTTTTCCAGCTCCCTCGTATTCACATAGTGGAGCTTCACACCATTCCGCAGCCCTTCCTCTACAGGGAAGAGCTTTTCTGCCCGCTTCAATCGTTCATCATCAATATCTGTGACTACCAGCATTCCCGGCTTTCTATCGCAGTGCAGGGCATAGTCGATAGCCCCCAGGCCCATGGGCCCGCAGCCTGCAAGGAGGGCCATTTTCCCTCCCTTTACAATACCCATGTGGTGTACATATTTGCCTGTCTCCGTATGATAATTTGAGTGAAATCCACCGATAACGCAGGACATGGGTTCCGCTAAGGAAGCTTCATAGAAGCCTTTTCCTTCATAGTTAAGCAAAAACCCTAACTCCATTACTTCCTGCGGGATAATGATATAGGTTGCATTGCCGCCAAAATAAGGATAGGAATAACCGGGAGCATAGGGGCTCCCTTTATAATTAAGGGCCGGCTGCAGTGCAAATTTTTGACCCGGCTTAAACTGATGCTGCCACTTCTTTCCTACCTGAACAATAACGCCAGCAAATTCATGTCCTATAATCGTTGGATTCTCAGCAATATCCTCAGGTACACGCTTGTGTTTATTTCCTAAGATTACAGCCTTATAGGTTGACATACAAATACTATCTGAAACCACTCGGGCTAATATTTCATCCTCCCGAATCTCCGGAAGCTCAAACTCTTCTAATCGTAAATCCCTTTCTCCATATAATCGTACAGCTCTTGTTTTCATGATTTCTCCCTCCATAAGCTAACAATACACGGTTTTAATGTTAACTTGCTCTTTTAAATATTCTACTTGTTCTAAGGTTCCCATTTTAGTTCCTTCATTGCTAATTGTAGCCGCAGCTGCTGCCACAGCCAGCTTTATACCCTCTTCAAGAGTCATTTTTTTACTGACCGCATAGGCCAATGCACCAACCATAGAGTCACCTGCCCCTACGGTGCTCTTCACATCTATCTTCAGCGCTTCAGCAACGAAAGCTTTATCTCTGGTGACAAACACACTTCCCTCTTCTCCCATAGAAACCGCTATGATCTCAATGCCGGTCTTCAATAAGGATTGTGCTGCCTCAATGATCTGCTCAGTTGTTTCAATTTTTCTTTCCATATACATTTCCAACTCATGTATATTAGGCTTAATCATATAAGGACCTGCCTTAATCCCTTCCCGAAGTGCCTCCCCATCAGCATCCAGGATGGCTTTTATTCCCTTTGATTTAGCGATTGCTATCCACTTTCCGTAGATGCTCTTCTCCACATTTTGAGGTGTGCTGCCGGAAAATACAATCACATCATTTTCTGTCATAGGGCCAAACACTGAATCTTCCAGCTCCTTGAGCGCCTTTGCTGAAACAGGGGCCCCTGGCTCATTAATATCCGTATACAGACATTTCTCTTTATCGACAATCTTAATATTTGTTCTTGTGTTGCCTTCTACCTCAACAAATTCATGTTTGATACCCATTTGGTCTAACTGGGAACGTATTTGTGCACCGGTGTGTCCTCCAAGAAATCCTGTGGCCAAGGTTTCACCTTGAAGATTTCGAATCATTTTTGAAACATTAATGCCTTTTCCCCCGGCATCTACTCTTTCTTGACAAACCCGATTCACACTTCCCTCTTTTAGTGTATCTAATACAATGGTCTTATCCATTGCAGGATTTAGCGTAACTGTAATAACCATAGAATCGCTCCTCTAGTTTTCCATATCCTATTTCTTAGTAAAGAGTGTATAAACATATTCTAAATCTTCTGTTGTCTTAAGACGCTCTGCAATCTCATCTTCCTCCATAATAGAAGCCAGATTAGATAAAATAGCTAAATGCTCATTGCCCACGCCTGCGATTCCCACAACCAGATAAGCTAGCCCTTCGCCAAAGTCTACGCCATCGGGAAACTGGAGGATGGAAATACCAGTCTTTCGAATTTGCATTCTGCCGCTGGCTACTCCGTGAGGTATGGCAATCCCATTGCCTATATAGGTGCTCAGATCATTTTCCCGTTGAATCATTGCATCGATATATTCCTCAGCCACATATCCGCTGTCTGCTAACAAGCGTCCAGCCATTTTAATGGCTTCCATCTTCTCCACGCTTCTTTGTCCTAAAAGAATATTCTTTTTCTGCAGTACAGGCAATTCTTCAGTGCCGATCGGCTTTACCTGGGATTCCTGCTGCTTCTCTTTGATTTCCACAAGGCGCTCTACCAATAAATCATATACAGGGTTTTCTATGAAATCCTGAATAGAAATATGCTCTGCCTGCGGAGCTGCCAATTTGGCTCTAGCCGTTAGATTCTCATGAGTTATAACAATCTGGGCATCCTCCGGTATATTTTCAATTGCGTCATTGCTAACCTGCACATGTATGCCCTGCTTCTTAAGTTTATTGCGCAGCGTACTTGCTCCCATAGCACTGGAACCCATTCCGGCATCACAAGCAAAAACAATCTTTTTTACCGCGACATTTAATTTAATTGCTGTTTCTGTCTCGGTTTTCTTTCCCTTCATACCCTGAAGCTGTGTTTTTGCAGCTTCCAATTTTTCTTCATCTGCTGCATAACCCCTTGCTTTTATGATCGGCGCAGAGAGGAAGAAGGTTACGGCAGTAGATACTAAGACTCCCGCCAGCACGGCCAATAATCCACCCCGTGGTGCCATAGCCATAAGGGCAAAAATACTACCCGGTGAAGGTGTTGCCACCAGTCCTGCGCCTAAAAGCGCAAAGGTGAATACACCGCTGGCGCCTCCCGCAATCACAGGAATAATCAGTAAAGGATTCATTAAAACATATGGAAAATAAATTTCATGAATCCCGCCTAAAAAGTGAATGATAATCGCCCCCGGTGCAGATTGCTTGATCATTCCTTTTGC
Organism: Geosporobacter subterraneus DSM 17957; assembly: GCF_900142145.1. GTDB lineage: Bacteria > Bacillota > Clostridia > Peptostreptococcales > Thermotaleaceae > Geosporobacter > Geosporobacter subterraneus. The sequence goes on from NZ_FQZV01000042.1 coordinate 6,912, forward strand.
AAATACATAGTAAGCAAGCAGCAGGCCTAACCCAGGTCCGGGATTTGTTTCCAGCAGGAAGAAGATAGATCTTCCCGTTTCAGTAGCCTGTTGCATTCCCATAGGGCCCAGCACCCCATGGTTTAGTGCATTGTTCAAGAACAATATCTTTGCCGGTTCAATCACCAAAGAGGCAATCGGCAGCAGACCTACATTTACTACTGTCTCTACTGCACCTTTTAGAATCAGGTTAAGGGACAGTACAACAGGGCCTATGACTTTGTAGGCTGCCACAGCTAAAACTGCACCCATAATCCCTACAGAGAAGTTATTCACCAGCATCTCAAATCCTGCCGGTACCTTATCTTTCAACATATCATCTACTTTACGCATCACAAATCCGCCCAAAGGCCCCATGATCATTGCTCCAAGAAACATGGGTACATCAGCGCCTACAATTACCCCTGCAGTTGCAACGGCTCCTAAAACTCCGCCGCGAAGATCTCCAATCATTTTGCCTCCCGTGTATCCAATCAAAATCGGAAGCAAATAAATGATCATCGGTCCCACCAGCTTCGATAAATTCTCATTTGGCAGCCAACCGGTAGGAATAAACAACGCCGTTATCAGTCCCCAGGCAATAAATGCTCCGATATTCGGCATCACCATTCCACTCAAAAATCTGCCCATTCGTTGTATATTCAAACGCATCTTACCCGATGCATGCATTTCATTCGTGTTAACTTGCGTTTCCATGTAAAACACCTCCTATATTTCTGATCTACATCATCTTCTGCTGATAAAATCGTCCCAGGATTAAGCTAAGATCATTAAATATCTCTTCCTTTGATCCTTCTATAATCGCTGCTGAAAAACGATCGTTTTCAATCAATCCCTTCGTGATTTCACTTAATACTTCCAAGGCGACTTTCTCTGCATCGTAAGGTGCCAGCATCACAGTTCCCGCTTGGATTTTTTGGACTTCTCCCTCTATACCGCTTATATAGATGGGATTTGCCAGTCGAAATGCAGCAAAATAAAGCTCCTTCACTACTGTCGTTCGACAATGCAATAGCATAATCTCTTTTTGCTTTAATAAGGTACTGCCTTGTTTTTCTCTATTTTTCAAATCCTCATAAAGCTTGTTTCGCTTTTCAGAACCCTCAACGAACCTATTGCTTATCTCTTCGATTAAAGAATCCACATCTGCTGCATCAACGGCTTCTAATAACTTAAAATGGTCTAGAACCTGCAGGATTCTTTGATTGCATATACTCAACATCTCAAATTTTTCTTTTAGATGCAGGCCGCTCTGCTTTGAGCTTCCTTGCTCCTTTTGTCCGGCAGAAAAGTTCCGGATAAAGGTCTCCAAGTTTTTTTGATCTTCTTGATGAAGAAGTGGATTTACCATAATATACGGAAACTGACAATCTGGTATATGGGTGGTAGCAATAATAAAATCAATTCCAGCTTCTGTGAGATTTTCCTCGTATAGGTTAATAATCGAAATCAAATCTACAATCTCCAAATTGCTAAACTCTTTTTCTATTCTGCTGGAAAGCAGTCTCGATGCACCGATTCCGCTTGTACAGGCGATTGCCACCCGATACTTAATTTGACGTTCCTTTTTCTTCTGCTCTACTACAGCACCCAAATGCATTGCTATATATCCAATCTCAGACTCCGGTACCTTTATAGCTTCTTGATCTTCAATGACCCTTACACACTTTCTTGCAGTTTCAAAGAGTTTGGGATAAAAGTCCTTGATCTCCTCCAGCAGCGGATTCCGGATGTCCAGATTCAACTTGATCCGGTTAATCGCCGGCCCCAAATGCTGTACAAGGCCCAGCAATAATTTATCATTTTCCTCCAAATAACAGCCTGTTTCCATTTCAGCAATATGCATCATCTTTTTGGCCAGGCGCACCAGTTTAAAATCCTCAGTAATAGAGCTCTCACTGTTGTTAAAAATATTTCTTCCCTTAGAGCCCTTCAAGTGCATGGTGATATAGCCGATCTCCGCCGATGGAATCTCTACGTTAAAAACCCCCCCGATAGTACGGGCCAGTTCTTTCGCAATAGCAAATTCCTTTGTACTGCGCAGCTGCTGCAAAATAGCATCATCCATGACAATCTTTTCATTATTGCGGATACGCTGCAGTGCAATGGCCAGGTGTACGATCAAGGCTGAGTAAGCATCGTCAGCCAATTGATATCCCAAGGGCTTTTCAATTTTCTTGATAAGCACTTCTAATTTTTCAACAATATCAGGATTAATAAAATCATAAATTGGATTTTGCGTAACAGGATTTATGGCAGGCCTTTCAGCTGCAGCTTTATCCGCCCGTTTGCCGATTAAGTTCAATACTTGGTTTTGTCCGGCATTCTCATAGAATATATCCGTCACGGCACGCCGTATATCCTTCTCCCTGCCTTCAATGAAAATACCTAAGCCAGGCTTACGAATCAATCTCAGATGGTATTTTCTTAACCGTTCTTCGATCTTATCCAGATCATGGCTTAAGGTTCCTTCCGTTACATGAAACATCCGAGTGAAATAATAGATTTTTGTTATTTCATTATTCATAAGCAGTTCACTCAGCATCATCGCCTGTCTCTCTTCAGGCGTAAAGCTTTTCTCTACCTTCTCGTTCTGGAGTAGTGCAATAATATTCTCCCTTGCTTTCTGTCCCTCGTTGAGTCGAATGCCCGTTCCCTTTTTCGTCTCCAGCGCATACCCTTTCGCTGCAAGCCATGTCTCAACGGCAGTCAGCTCCCGTAAAATGGTGCGGGAACTGACCTCCAATTGATTACTGATGGTTTCAATCGTTATATATTCATTTTGTTGGCATAGAATCTGAATGATTTGTTTTGTACGGGAACTGATATTCATTAGGATCAGCTGCCTTTCAAATAATTTATCTGAAATTATTTTAGCTGCTGAATAAGTTCATCATACTGTTTGCCATCAACAAAATTCTGGATAGACATATGATCTGCATGAGGTACTTTCTCTTTTGCTCTAGAAGTCAGGCTTTCATGTGTAATCACCATCTGTGCATCCTGCGGAATATCATCAATCGAAGTATTCACTACCTGGATGTTTAGCCCTGCCTTCTTCAGCTTGTTTCTCAAAGTAGTAGCTCCCATGGCACTAGAACCCATTCCGGCATCACAAGCAACGACAATTTTTTGAATCTTCGTGTTTTTCACCTTGCTTATTTCTGCATCCACATCTTTCTTTCCTTTTAATGTCTGGGTCTTTTCTTTTGCTGCAGCAAACTCTGTTTCACTCTCTTCACCGGTTCCTCTCTTAATAAAGAAGGCGGCTACAAAGAAGCTCACTGCCGCAGATACAGCTACACCCAATATCACCGGCAGAAAGCCTCCCTTTGGTGTCATGGCAAGCAGTGCAAAGATACTTCCCGGTGAAGGTGTTGCGATAAGCCCGGCACCCAATAAACTGAAAGTAAATACTCCACTGGCACCGCCGGCAATCACTGCTAAAATCAGCAATGGATTCATCAGCACATATGGGAAATAGATTTCATGAATACCGCCTAGGAAGTGTATGATCACTGCACCTGGCGCAGATTGTTTAACCATTCCCTTGGAAAATACCCAGTAGGCCAATAATATCCCTAGGCCTGGCCCCGGATTGGTCTCTAACAGGAAGAATATAGATTTTCCTATTTCATTAGCCTGTTGAATGCCTAAAGGCCCTAAGACCCCATGGTTGATAGCATTATTCAAAAATAGTATCTTACCTGGCTCGATAAACACAGAGGTTAAAGGCAGCAGCCCTGCATTCACAATCCCTTCTACTCCGGTCTTCAAGAAGTTATTAAGCCCCAGTACGATAGGGCCTATCCCTAAATAAGCCACCAATGTGATGATCATTCCTATGATCCCTGCTGAAAAGTTATTTACCAGCATTTCAAATCCCGCAGGCACCTTTCCGTCTACCCATTCATCGAACTTCTTGATGCAATAGCCCCCTAAAGGACCCATGATCATAGCGCCTATGAACATAGGAATATCTACCCCTACTACGACCCCCATGGTTGCTACAGCACCAAGCATGCCGCCTCTGGTCCCTGCAACCATCTTACCGCCGGTATAACCGATCAATAATGGCAATAAGTACAATATCATAGGTCCGACCAGCTTAGATAAATTTTCATTCGGTGTCCAGCCTGTAGGTATAAATAATGCAGTAATCAATCCCCACGCAATAAAAGCCCCGATATTTGGCATTACCATTCCGCTTAAAAACCGTCCAAATTTCTGTACTGAACCTTTCATGTCCTTTTGTGAATAAGCTGTGGCTGTTGACATAATATCCCTCCCTCAGATTTATTCATTTTTGATCATGACATGTCATTTTAAAAATACTTAAGTATTGATTTCATTATATGTTGATATTCCAAGGCCTACAAGCCAAAGATATGTAGTTGTGTCACTATACAAAAGTGACAATATTATGGAACCTTATTCTGACTTATTTAAGGCCCCATATCCTAGAATATTTTGTATGAATATTTAGTTTTTAATATCTTGAAACGAAAAATTGCGTTTATTGTCGAGTTTCTAAAGGGGCAAAAAATAAAAAGTTAGGCAGCATTCCATTAGAACACTTACCTAACTTTTATGTCTTTCGTTGAAGGAATATAATTTGCTTATGCAAATTATTTTTGCAACTTGTTCATGTGCAGCCTGTTTTTGAGGCTGAAATTCCCTCTAGCTTGATATGATTTATCCATAAAGCCTATTACTGACAACTGTCTCCACAACTGTCACCGCAGCTCCTTGCACCTGTAGATATCGTAAAGCCTTTCCCCCGGGCATTATTCACGAAATCTAAACTCAGCTCCGGCACTCCTTCCAGTACTTCCTTAGCTACAATTACGCTAAAGGTACCGCAGTCCTCCACATGGTCTTCCTCTTTTAGCTCATCCAGAGCCATTCCGAAGGTTGGGCCTGCTCAACCATACCCTGTAATATACAGTCTTAAACCTTTGTTGGTCATGTCATAATTCTTTAACTGCTGTTCCAATTCCGTTTTTGCTACCTCTGAAATTTTTACGTTCATGATCATCCTCCTTCTCCCCTATACCTTATAGTATAGTTCTAGAATTTTCATTTTTATCCTCTTTTAATCCATCAGTTTTCTAGCGGTTAATATATTCACGGACTTTGTCGGTACATCTCTTGTATATAATCATGAATGTTCCCCCTCAATCCCCTCTTTTTTAGTTCAAAACTACATGGATTCCGCCTTCTTGTAAATCCGCTCTATTTCTGCCTGATCCGCAAAAGTGCATAAAACATAGGCTATGAGAATGATCCCCGGGATATCTACCAGCAGCCTTGTCAGCGCAAACTTTGCACCTAAAGCAGAGATTTCAAAAAGCAGCATGGGGATCTTGGTAGTAGACCAGGCTCCAATAAAAATCAGTACATTACTAAATTTGACTCCCTTTTTCATAAAGACTGCTGCTACGGGAAAAGCACCGTAGAGTGGCCCTGCTGCTGCAGAACCTATTAAAAATGCCAATAGAATACCCTTCAACCCCGAATCTTCCCCCATATACTTGATCATCGTCTCCTTTGGAACCCATACATCTAATAATCCCAAAAGCACGAAAATAGGCGGTATAACTAGAATCATCTCCTTTAAACTGTATCCGGTAATGCTGATGGCTTCTATTCCCAGTTCTCTATTCCTCAGTACTAGAATTGACAGAAATAAAGCCGCTATTAAAAAGAATCTATATCGCTTTAATAACTTCATAGCCCCCCGACCACCTTTCCAATGACATATGCTACAGCAAAAGAAAAGAAAAAGGCCAAAACATTTCTCATGAGGGTCATCCTCTTTCCAAAATATTGGACTTCAACAGGGGCAGTGATGACGCCTACCATCATTAACGTTGATACAAATGCGCCAATCTGCATATATCCCGCTCCACTGTTTAATAATAGTGCAGCGGTAGGAAAAGCTACGAATCCAGGAATCAAAGTGATCGCCCCAACGAGGGCAGAAAAAACCACTCCCAGCCATCCAGATTCATTTCCGATGAGCCGCGATATGAGCACTGCATCAAATATGGCGAGCATGATTCCTACTAGGATGAGTACACCAAGCAATTGGGGCAAAATGTTTTCAAAGGATTTCCAAGCTTTTAATAAAGCCATTTTTGTTTTTTTCCGATCCTTATAGTAAGAAACCATCAAAAGCAGGATAACTAAACCGTACATCAGATATCCGTTCATTCATCCACCTCAATTCTAAAAAGAGACATCTATCCCAGATAGGGCCACTGAAAAAGTCCAGGTTTTGTCATTCTGAATGAAACGCAGTGAAATGAAGAATCTTTGAAGTGACTTAAATACTCAGATTCTTCGCAAGCTCCTTCGCTATCGCTCAGGACTAAAGGCTGAGAATGACAGTCCTGTGGATACAACGTATTATTTGACTTTTTCAGTGGTCTCCTCCAGATAGGTGTCTCTTTTAATCTCTACCCTTAATGTTAATGACCGCAACCATGATGACTGCAGCTATTATGGACAGCAAACTCTTGAAGCTCATTATTCTTTAGACGCTCAATATTTTGAAGTACGGTTTCATTCGTAACCCGGTAGGCTTTTACGCCTTGGTTATTCAGCTTTGTCAACGCTCCTGCGCCTATGCCCCCTACCAGAATCGCTTCCACTGCTTCTCCGCCTAAGGCTTTTAAGGGCTGGCACATGCCATGGACATGGTGCAAATCCTTATTCTCGATCACCTTATGCTCTTCCTTCTCCAAATCATAAATCAAAAAAAATGGAGCTGAACCAAAATGGCTGTAAGCGATGCTGTCTAATCCCTTATTTTCTTCTATAGGTATACATATCTTCATATCTATTCCCCTTTCTTCTCTAAAACCCTTATTTTTTTGCAGCATTTGTTTTTCGTTACGCTGCAGGATTCGGCACATTCTTTCGGTATATGCGTGTCTAAGGGACAACTGCCCTGCATATGGCTGTTTTTTATCTGTTCTATGAACTGTGCTGTTTCAACCAGACTAGATTCCTGCAAATCGTATTGAACAAAATATCCCACCTTTTCGCCAACAATAATTCCTGCATCTTTGAGAATTTTTATATGCTGTGATACAGCTGCCTCTGAAATACCTAAATGCTTGGCAATTCCTTTGGCGCAAATTCTTCTTCTCGAGAGAATAATGAGTATTTTTAACCTCGTTTCATCCCCTAGCGCCTTCAATAACTGAACAATCCGGTCCATTATTCACCCCCAATCCAGTTAAGCGATTGCTTAATTAAAATACTATTCCTCTTTTTTCTATTTGTCAAGGATATAATGAATCTATTGGCATAAAATTATGATAATTTCTTATAACATAAGCAGCGGATGGTTTCTGGACAAGTTATTTCGAATCAAAAAATAGCTGCTAGAGCTATTTCTTTCAATAAATCTTATCAGTTCATCTTATTTTTTTCCCCACTGTTTAAAACCTCTAAAGGGTGGTATATAATTAATAAGAAAAATCAATTGATAATCATAATCAAATCAATTTCTTTCAGAGAAGGTGATTTTATGAAATTAGGTACTACGAACATCTTAACCATAACAAAGCTTAACAGTTATTTGCAATCCCATCTTTATCAGCAGAAAACATCCAATACCAATAATAATAAAATTTCTAAGAAATCATAGATAACACATACCCCCCTTATTTTTGATTCCAAATGTACCCCCTACATTTGGAATTTTTTTATTAAATAAAAGGGCCCCTTGCAACCTATGAAGTCTATATTATATCTTCTCTGCTTTAAATCTCAGCACCGTTTTCAGCTTATGTGCTTCCGTTTTTCTAGGATCTGACAGATAAATCTCCCGATGGGTATGTTCTATTCTCTTAAAACCATTTTCTAAGCAAAATGATTCCATCCTGGCAAAGCTTGCAGGCTCATCATCATAGCTCCCCATGTGCATCATCTGAATACATAAGCCTTCCTCTATGCAGCCGAAACGAACTCTGTCTAAAGCCGGATTTGGCTTCTTTCTTCTCGTTTTTTCCAGGATTTCGGCAGCAAGCTGATCCGTTACAAACTCCGGCTGCCGTATCATGATCGTATAAACTAATTTGTTTTTATCCAAGATAGTAAAATCCTTGGCATCATCCTCCAAATCCCATACTCCTTCCAGTGGAAAGACCGTATACTCAAAATATCCTTCCGGGGTCATGCCTCCTTTGGGCGCCATCTTTATCCCATAAGAAAGAGAATATAATGCCTGTATCTCTTCTCCAAAGGCCTCACCATTGGGATCTCCTTTTCCGTCGATCATGAAGAATTTCATCTCCGGCACCTGAACAACCATAGGTTTCTGGGGCGGAAGATACAATTCCTTATAATCCTTCTTATAATCAACCTTTTTTTCCATCTATAGACACCTCACTATAAAAATTCTTTAAGGACTCCTTTGTCCCACTGTCTAAATAGTGCCACCGAACATTTTGAATCGCACCCTCCAGGGCATACAGGGTATTGACTCAAGTGGTAGGATCTATAAATCTTAGACGCTCGAAGGCTTCTCTGCTCCCTGCTTCCCTCAATTCCTCTATGTTGGCTATGCCTACCCGCTCCAGCATTTCTGCCGATACCTTCCCGATGTTTGGGGACTTTTCCAATTCTCTCATTTGTTTTTCACTCCTCTCAGAGATCCACCATATATTTTGAAAGATGCCTTAACCTGTATTATTTAGAAAAAGGAATTGTATTACTAAGAATATATTACAAGATAAATATGACATCTATATGTCAGCTTTTATTTTGTTTCATAAAATTTTCTTCATGTACCTGATGATTATAGATATGTGATTGAGATTCCTAATTTATGTTCGGAACGACGAGGCGTCGATCCCTACCTTTCTATTAAGGTTTACGTAGGGAACGGACTCTGTGCCGTTCCGCTGAATGTTAGATTTCTTAATCACGGATCTATATGACTTGCCGGTCAGCAAGCAACAACATTATTAAGAAATATTTAAGAATTCTTTAAGCGATCTTTAAGCTTATTTGATTATACTAAAAACACCGGCAGTACATAAAGCTATTTAAAACTGAAGACTAGACATTGACCCAGCAGTTTTGGAAAATTCCAGTCAAAGTATATGCTTTATCTTATTCTTCCGCTATAATACCTAGTATGGAGTGGTTGTGCCGGAATATAAAATTGTTAAGGAAAAGGAGATCCTATGGAATCTATATTATTCATTTTTAAATCTATAATACTTGGCATCGTAGAAGGCTTGACAGAGTTCTTGCCCGTATCCTCAACAGGCCATATGATTATTGCGGGAAGTCTGTTAGACTTTCAAGGAACAAATCCAAATTATGTTGAAATGTATACCTATGTCATACAGTTGGGTGCCATACTGGCAGTAGTAATCCTCTACTGGAAGAAGATATGGGATACCCTGATACATTTCTTCCCCAAACAGGTGGGGTATGAAAAATCAGGGTTCCGGTTTTGGTTTATGATTTTTATTGCCTGTATCCCAGGAGCCATAGGCCAGCTGCTTTTGGATGATATTGCAGAGCAGTACCTGTTTAATCCAATCTCTGTAGCGATTACCCTGTTCTTCGGCGGAATATTGATGATCTATGCAGAAAACAGATTCAGAAATAAAAATGCCCATAGAAAAGGACTAATCATCTCCAGCAAACAAGCATGGACCATTGGATTATTCCAATGCTTAGCCATCATCCCCGGGATGTCCCGCTCGGCCTCTACCATTATCGGGGGATGGGTTTCCGGACTTTCTACCGTTGCTGCTGCTGAATTCTCCTTCTTTTTAGCCATCCCAGTCATGTTTGGCATGAGCTTTTTAAAGATCATTAAATTTGGTGGATTCACCGCTTTAACTTCCTTAGAATTGATTTCACTGGTGGTAGGCTTTTTCGTTTCATTTGTGGTGGCGCTCATAGTTATTGGAAAATTTATCTCCTATCTTAAAAAGAGACCCATGCGGATCTTTGCAGTCTATCGCATGCTGTTTGCCGTGATCGTCCTACTGTCGGGAGCTTTAGGCATATTTCACTAATGCAGCCGATACCTATCCAAATATAAAGGGGTACATAAAAAGCCGTAGGGTTTGATGTTTTCCAAGCACCCACGGCTTTTTCCACGAGTTATTTTAATAAATCAAAGCATAGCACCCACCAAGGCCAGTTGATTTTGAATCATCCGGCAGCACGGTATTCGACGGCTTACTGAAACAACCTGATAAAGCAAGTAATACACCTAATCATAGACATAAACAGTATAGCTTTCTCATATCTCACCCCGACTCCTTTATTTTCCTTAACCCATTGTATATAAGCATCCTGATCATATTTAATTCCTTACATTCGATTACTATCATTTTTCAATCATTCGATTTTTTTCGACAAGTCGACATGTTTTTTATCCTAACTAGCAGTATGTTCCTTTCATAGGGAAATGCGGAGCAGGGAATTCTAGTAATATGCAGATATTATTTGATATTAAAGGAGCGTAGTGGAATGAGGAATTATGTTAGATATACACTTCTGGCTTTAGCAATCCTGTTTGTTTTTGCATCTATTCCAACCAAAGCATTGAATCTCGGCAGCTTTATACGAAACAACATATTCACTGATGGCATAGATGATACTACTTCCGGTGGTGAACCGGTGTCTATGCAGCAGCTGAAAGCACAGGTTGATTTCTTCAAACAGGCCTTGGATGAATTTGGCGCCATCAGTCCCATGCAGGCAGCTCAGCTATGGGCGAAAAGCCGTGAAACGAGAAATGGTGTCTATCAATATGCGGTAGCCTGCCCCAATCTAAAGCAAGTCATTGAGCGTAAATGGGGAAAAGCAGATGAGAATTTCTGGATCATCGGTGGTTCCAGTCCATGGGTACAAAAATATGAAATCACCCATATCAAAAAGATAAACAGCAATACCTATGAGCTTACGATCAAATATTACTGGGCCACCTCTGCAGGAGATTCTGACCCCAGTTATGATATCTTAACCATAGGCAGAGAGAATAACTATTGGTGTGTACAGGCCGTGCGGTAGTAATGCTCCATAGCGGCCTACAATACCACCTAAAAAAGGGCTGATAAAGGAACCGCATTTGAATTCCTTCTCAACCCTTTTATCAAACAGTATCTAAAGCATTTATTACCGGACTAACGACAAAGTTCTTTCACTAAACCGGAGGTATATGTTTGGCTTTCCCTTTTCCTACAGTTTTTTGACTGGCTTCAGTACCATGTATCCCTCTGCTTCTGTATCGTCCTCATAAACAGGATTTACTTCGTCATACCATTCCCATCCATGGTCTTTCGGATTCCATAGCTCGCTGACATTCCAGACCGCTTCCGTCACTGCCTCATGCATCTCCTCTTTATAGGGAGGATGACAGAACTTTACATAATCACAGGCAGATGCAATCACCGTTTCCAGCCCTTCAGGAATCGGTCCATTATAGTCCAGAGGCACTTCTACGCCCCAGACATATCTGGTTTCTCCATTTTCATTTAGCCATCCGCAGATCACGCCGCCTAGGGTCCCCTGCATGCTTACCAGTGTGCCCCACATTTTTTCAGCACCTTCGGTCTCACAGAGTTCATGATAATCATTGGCACCTTCTCTGTGCATAACCAGCATTTTTCGTTCAGGCTTTGCAAGGAATGTAATTTTCACATCCTTCATCATTTCCTCCTGCATTGAACAATCATCTCCTTTTTTGATATGCTGGTGGTTGATATTGCACTCTAAAAACAGCGGGATTGGATTCTTGCGTTTCCTATATGCCCCCGGCGTAATGTCAAATGCGTCGGTGAAGGCTCTGGTAAAAGCCTCCTGAGAGTTATAGCCGAAATCCAGGGCGATATCGAGAATACGTCTTCTGGTGTCCCTCAGCTGTAGTGCTGCTGCCGATATTCTGCGCAGACGGATAAATTCCTTCATACTCATCCCTGCTTCAATATGAAAAGCCTTGGAACAATAAAACTTAGAGTATCCCACCTGGGCTGCCACATCCTCCAGCAGGATATCCTCTTTCAGATGCTTCTCAATGTAATCAATCATTTTTTGCACGCATACCTTCCATTCCAATCCGATCACCACCTTCAATAACAGTATATCTAAAGGAGCAGTAGCTTTTTTGATTTCAATTGCACAGTTTCCATAAGAAAGACAAGGGATTGACTTCCTTGTCCAGTATTAAAAGCATTTAATTCATATCTTTTACTGCTTCTACTTTTGTATAATAACATTCTCTAGCTTACAGTCAAGGAGCCCTGCCAAATCTTGAGGTTTCAGTTCAATCTGATATCCTATTTTTCCTGCACTGACAATCATAGCATCTAACGTGCTGCAGGAGCTGTCTAATACAGTTTTATACTCTTTTTTCATACCGATGGGTGAACATCCTCCCCGTATATATCCTGTAATCTTATTGATATCCGCAACCTTTATCATCACAACAGCCTTCTCACCTACTGCTTTTGCTGCCGCCTTTAGATCAAGTTCGCTGTCAACAGGAATAATGAAAACATAGTATTCTTTACTGGTTCCCTGGGTAACCAAAGTTTTATAAACCTTTTCAACAGGCTGACCAATTTTAGAAGCGACGGAAATACCATCTACCAGCCCATCCTTATGATCATAACCATATGTTTTATACGGAATTCCCGCCTTATCAAGAATCCGCATAGCATTTGTCTTCAAGTTTGCCAATGTCATCCCCCGCTTTTGTACTTGTCTCGTTTTCTGCTTGTATCCCTAAATGTTCCTTAAACTAAGATTCTCGTATAACAACGATTTCATTGTTCAACTTCAATATGCTGTCAAGAATTCTTTTCTTCATATCAGGATTAGAAAATGTTAAAACATAGTTCTTATCAGTACCTGTTTTAATAAACAAGGTTTCTCTTGCCAAATTAAACATAGTAGTCAGGTATATAATTGCTTTGCCATCATAATATCTCCCCCTAAAATTCAAACATCTCTCAACCATAGATTATTTAACTAGAGATTCTATGAAAATACATAGGTCGAATAAAGTGTGATTGAAATTCTTCTTAATTTGTCTTTTATATCCAGTTTATTCCACATTGTATATACTGTCAATGTGTTAAGCAAAGCTAAGGTCAGTAAATGCTTCATATAATGCGGCAGGAGATTGTTTTTGGTTAAAGAAATTCTATATAATAGAAAAACACCCAAACCTGGGTGTTTATGTCTAGACGCTTCTTTCTGTTAGAATCTGTACATCGTCTCCAAATACAATATCCAATGCCTTTACGGTTCCCACTACCTTTCCTTCGCTTTTTTCGATCGGCAGCTCCAAAATGGCAATGGTATAGCCCTCTTGGATTTTTTCTGCAGCTTCTTCCGTAATCCAGTCAATGTAGATAGAAATTCTATCGTTCATGCTAAAGGCTTTTGTAGAATTGGAGTAAAAATTTTTATCATGCTCCAGTTGATCTACTGACGTGATACTTCTTAAGGCATATTTTTCGATTTTCTTTTGGGTAGCTTCGTCAATATTCTTATATGCTACAATCAATACCTTATACTTATCCTTGGACTTCATATCCAGAATCATCCCCTTGTTGTTCTGTATTTTATTTATTATCCTATTTCTACATGCCACATCTAAATCCTCCATTTTTGTAAAAAAGTTATCTAGGTGAATTATATTTCTGATTCGTTCAAATATGCTTAACTTCCACTAAAACAACATATTCTACAAGGAATTTTATTCAAAATTCTTATTCTTTTATCAAAATCCTGACATATCTTGTATATTTGCAAAAAGGAATGCTTAATAGCACTGCCTAGCCTTGCAGAGTCTCTCCCTCTACCAAATCCTCGGTGGCAATTCGCAGCAATTGATAGGAAAAGGTATTTTATATGTGGCTAATTCTGCATGGCTGCTGGATTCTTTAATCCTCAGCACATCATTGTATATAGTCCATTACACCAGAGTTTCTGCCATATATAGAAGACAAGCATTGTCCATGGTTATAGGCTCCATAGGAGCGGTTGCTGGCTATTCCACCTATGCTATCGGATTAGTTCCTTGGGACCTGGATTTAGGCTCAATGATCATTGCATTAAACGGTTCTATTTTCGCCTTCGGTATTCTGTATTTTGGTCTGCTTGATGTTTCGGCCATAGCCAGAGATCGGCTATTTGAAAGCATGCAGGAGGGTGGGAAAAAACCTTAGAAGAGCTAATGAAAGAGGCAGATCATTCTCTGTATATAGCAAAAAATAGCGGCAGAAATAGAGCCTGCTTTGCATCAGAAAAGGGATAAGTGAACTTATCCCTTTTACTTTAGTATCTAGATCTTTCATGTTCATGCTTCACTTTAAACTTTAATACTTGTAGTTATCTACATTATATGTGCCTGCTGCGCTACTCGATAATATAGCTTATTCCCAAAGCTTTCTTACCGCAGTGGCTTGATATTACACAACCGGCATTTGTTACTTCAACATTTCCTACATTAAATCTGTTATGTATTTCTTGTTTTATATGCACTGCATCCTCTTCTGCAAAGGAGTTTACCACAAATAATCTGCTGGTATCTATTCTTTCAACATCACGTTGGACCTGCTGCAGCAGGGAGGATATTACCTTTTTTCGCCCTCGCTGTTTATCGTATACAGTGATCTTTCCGTCTACAAGCTTTGTAATTGGCTTGATCTGAAGCATGCTGCCCACAAGCCCCTGTATGGCGGAACACCTTCCCCCTTTGTAAAGGTACTCAAAGGTGTCAATGGTAAAATAAGTAGTGACCTTTGGAACCATTTCTCTCATAGACTCCGCTATTTCTCCTGCTGCCAGACCTTCTCTTATCATGTCTGCTGCTTTCATCACCAGTATTCCTACCCCGGTAGACAAATTCAACGAATCGATCACATTTACCCTTCCCTCCGGAAACTCCTGGGCTGCCAGCAAAGCGTTTTGTATAGTTGAGGACAGCTGAGAGGATAATCCAATATAAAGGATATCCTTTCCCTCATCGATAAAAGGTTTGAATGCCTCATAGAAATCGGCAGGCGTTGGGGCTGCGGTCTTAGGAAGCACGCCCAACTCCTCCACCTTGCTGTACAGTTCTGAGGTATCCATATCTATACTGTCCTTGTAGCTTAGCCCGTTAAAGATAATATATAAGGGCACTACGGAGATATCATGTTCTGCAAGCATTTCTCTAGACAGATCACAGGTACTATCGGTAAATAGTTTCACATTATTCATATTGCTCTCCTTTAACTATCATTTTTTTTACTATTCCGTCCCTAGTATAGATGTGTGATTAAGAAATTTAACATCCAGTGGAACGGCACAGGGGCCGTTCCCTACGTAAACCTTAACAGAAATGTAGGGATCGACGCCCTCGTCATTCCGAATATTCATTAGTCTTCTCAGTCACTATCTAGATAACCTAGGATGCTTTTAGCTGACTATTCTCCAGCAAATATTTCTCCCTGCACTCCCAGCTGCAAAAGTAATGGGTTTTCCCGGGACCATCAATGATCAGGTATGCCTGATCTTCCGGCATATACACTTTGCAGCATTCCACTTCAACCATATCTACGATGCTTTCCCTATGGGTGCGTATCTCTTCTGCCAAGTTTCTCTTTTCTTCTGTTTTATCAGGTCTATGCCCATTATCCTTTGGTGTATTGGTCCGCAGCAGTCCAACCTTTTTTAAGATATGTTGAACCATCATCCACAATACAACCATCCACATCAATTGAAAAAATGCATTCATCCTCATTCCCCCTGACTTCATGACATTTTTTAACCCTTTTATTACCCCTTGAATCGATATCCAGAACCCCAAAGAGTTTCAATATATCTCGGATTGGAGGGGTCCCGCTCAATTTTCTCCCGAATCTTCCGGATATGCACTACTACTGTTGCGATATCCCCGGTGGAGTCCCATCCCCATATCTTTTCAAATATTTCATCTTTACTAAATACCCTCTCGGGATTTTGGGCCAACAGACATAGCAGGTCGAACTCCTTTGTAGTCAACAGCTTTTCTTCCTGATCTATAAAAACCCTTCTTGAGGCTTTATCAATGTGCAAACTGCCTATGACAATTTGCTCCTTTTTACTATCATCTCCGGAAGTCAATCTTTCAAATCTTGAGATATGTGCCTTCACCCTTGCTACCAGCTCACTTGGACTAAAGGGTTTGGTCACATAATCATCAGCACCCAAGCCCAGACCTCGGATTTTATCAATATCTTCTTTTTTGGCAGATACCATTAGTATAGGGATATCTTTTTTCAGCCGGATCTGCTTGCAAATCTCAAAGCCATCCTTCCCGGGCAGCATAAGATCTAGGATTACCAGATCATAGTGATCCTCTAAGGCCTTTCTTAGTCCATCATCCCCTGTAGTTTCTATGTCTACCTTGAATTGATTGATTTCCAGATAGTCTTTTTGCAGCTCTGCAATGCTGATATCATCTTCTATGATGAGTATTTTCTTCATAGAACCTCCTCCTTTGCTGCTTTTCCTAACGTAAAGAAGATACTTGTGCCCTGGTTAGTCTCACTTTCTATCCAAACCTTTCCCCCATGCTCCTCTATGATTTTCTTAATAATAGCCAGGCCAAGTCCACTACCATAGGTATTCATATTTCTAGATGGATCTGCCCGATAGAATTCATCAAAAACGTAGGGCTGTGCTTCCTTTGAGATACCTTTTCCATTATCTCTAAATTCCAGAAGCACCTGATCCGCCATCTCTTTAATGCTAATGAAAATGCGGACTTGATTATGTCCTGCATATTTTATAGAGTTGTCTATGATGTTCATGACCACTCTTCTTAGATTGTTTCCATCTCCAGTGACGATGAGCTCCTTATTAGGATAATCCAACTCCAGTTCTACACCCTTTTTCTGCAGATCAAACTGTAGCTCCTCTCCCATGTCCCTTATATAATGGACGATATCAAAGGCCTTAAAATCAAAGCTGTACTTTTGTAGATCCAGTTTGGAATAAAAAAATAGATCATCGATTAATTCGTTCATATCCTTAGCCTTCCGATAAATAGTATCGATATACCTTGTCATCTTTTCCGGTGTATCCGCTACACCATCCTTGATCCCCTCTATATATCCTTTGATAGAGGTAATAGGTGTCTTTAGATCATGGGATATATGGGTAAGGAGTATCTTCCGGTTTTCTTCATATTGGTGCTGTACCAGCAAAGATTTTTTTAATTGTTCCCGCATTCCTTCAAAGGATGAAATAACGTCTCCGAATTCGTCATTGAATACATTTTTTATCCTATAGTCAAAATTGCCTTCCTTGATTGCATTGGAAGCATGTTCCAATTCCTTTAATGGCTTCATTATACTCCGATATACTAGCAGGGTCAGTATACCGTTTGCAATGATGATACTTAGGATAGCCAATATTATAAATATAGACCGCAGTCTGATATATTCCGTCTTAATTGGTGCCGTATCAAATGCCAGATATACGCTGCCTTCACTTTTATCACTGAAATAAAAATCCTGCAGTCTTACGAAAATAACATCATTCTTTTCGTTTGACGGGTTTATCTCATTGTTATTTATACTTTTAAAGGGCATCAGCTGTATCCGTTCTTTATCATTTTCCAGGAAGCCGGGTACGTGTAAAATCTCATCCCCTTTTCTGACGATCAGCCCTGCGTTCTTAAACCCAATTTCCTCCTGGATTTCTTCAATATAGCTTGCCTCTGCAAACCGATCGGGATGATCCAGTATTTGGCGGTTGACGATCCACAGCGTTCGCTGGCTGAGATTAAGCAGCTCTTCTATGGGATTTTTATTTTTTAACATTTGGTAGCCGCCCTCAGAAAGGGATAGACTGCTCAGCAGCATTCCCGCAATGATCGTCAGAACAATAGGAATCATCAGCATGGCAGCATAAGACAATCCTAGCCGTTTCTTTATCCTCATTCTTGGTACCTCATTTCCAATTGCTCCTTTTCTCCTACAATCTATGATTGTTCCATTAGGGAGAATATATTCTTACCCTCAGCTTTATCTGGTCAATACCGCCATAAACTCATCTCCCGTAATCGTCTCTCTTTCAATGAGGTATCTGGAAAGCTCGTGGAGCTTTTCCATGTTGTCCTTAAGGATGTTGATAGCCTTCTCATGGGCTTTTTTGATGATACTCAACACTTCCTCGTCAATCTTAGATGCAGTTTCAGGAGAGCATATTAAGGAAGCATCCCCTCCCAGATATTGATTGGACACGGTTTCCAATGCCATCATATCGAAGTTTTTGCTCATTCCTAAACGGGTTACCATCATTCGTGCGATTTTTGTTGCCTGCTCAATATCATTGGCGGCGCCGGAGGTATAAGTGCCGAAAATCAGTTCTTCTGCAGCACGGCCGCCGGTATAGGTGGCGATTTTGTTGAATGCCTCCTCTTTAGTCATGAGGACATTCTCTCCCTCGGATATTTGCATGGTGTAGCCTAAAGCACCGGATGTACGAGGAATAATCGTGATTTTGTGTACCGGTGCAGATTCCGTTTGTTTAGCCGCTACAATTGCATGTCCGATTTCATGGTATGCAATGATCTGCTTTTCCTTTGGTGAAATAACAGCTCCCTTACGCTGATACCCGGCAACTACAACCTCTACTGCCTCCTCCAAATCACTTTGGGTAACTTTCGTACGACCGCATCGAATGGCTCGAAGGGCTCCTTCATTGATGATATTGGCCAGCTCCGCCCCTGATGCCCCTGAGCTTGCTCTGGCGATTTCATTGAAGTCAACATCTTTGTCAATCTTTACTTTCTTGGCATGAACCTGTAAAATGGCTTCTCGTCCGGCCAAATCAGGCAGCTCCACAGGTACCCGGCGGTCAAATCTACCGGGACGCAGCAATGCCTTATCCAGAGTCTCCGGTCTATTGGTAGCGGCAAGGATCACAACTCCCTTTTCCCCGTTGAATCCATCCATTTCTGTCAGCAGCTGATTTAAAGTCTGCTCTCTTTCATCATTTCCTCCAATACCGCCATTATCTCTTTTCTTACCTATAGTATCAATCTCATCGATGAACACAATACATGGAGCCTTTTGCTGGGCTTGTTTAAAAAGGTCTCTCACCCTGGCTGCCCCCATACCTACAAACATCTCAACAAATTCAGAGCCCGATATGGAAAAGAAAGGCACCTTCGATTCTCCTGCTACCGCTTTAGCCAGAAGTGTCTTGCCTGTACCGGGAGGGCCCACCAATAAAACACCCTTTGGCATACTGGCACCGATATCTTTGTACTTTCCTGGATTATGCAGAAAATCTACGATTTCTGTTAAGGCTTCCTTTGCTTCATCCTGCCCTGCAACATCGGCAAAGGTCTTTCCCGTTTGTGCTTCCACATAGACCTTGGCATTGCTCTTCCCAAAGGTCATGGCATTGCCGCCCATTCTCTTTTGAAGAGAATTTGCAAAGATCTGTCCGAGCCCAATAAATAGTATGATGGGGAAAACCCAAGTCATAATAAAATTCATAAGAGGTGAATTCTGCTTTGGAATCACCTTGGAAAATTTAATATTGGCCTTGTGCAGGCGGCTTACCAGCTCCGGATCATCCAAGCGCCCGGTTACATATATGTTTTCTTTCCCTTCATCATCAACAGTGATAAATCCTATTTGATTTTCTTCTATTTCTACAACTCTTACCTTGCCATTTTCTATTTGTGTTAAAAAGGTACCATAGTCCACCTGATTTATTTTTTGTCTTATCAACAAGGGAAAAACAAAAGCATTTAGGAGCATCACCATAACCATTGCTGCGATATAGTAATAGATAATCGGCTTTCTAGGATTCTTTTGTTCTTTCATTTCTGTATCTCCCCCTTCATTATGGTAGTACTTATCCTTCTTTTAATTATAAAATATAATCCTAAACCTCATATAAACAAAATCTTAAATATTTATAAACTTTTATTGAAGCGCCTTCAAGCATTGGATTCATTTAAAATCCTAATAAACAGCCCTGTACAATAAGGTTTACCTTACTGTCCAGGGCCTACGGGATCACCGAATTGATCAATAAAATCTCTCAATACGCTCTCAAGCCTAATTATGCTGTACGGCAGTATAATCAGACTTTGGGTTTTAAACGTATCTCCAAAGCCATGTACCTATAAATCATATGATCTAAGGTTCTGCTCAAGCTTAAGATATCTTCATTAAAATGGTTTTGTTCTATGGCGACCATTTTGTTTAGTTGTGCTCTTGTTTCTTCTATAGTCTCTCTTAAGCTTACCAACTCATGATTCTTTTCCAGTGTATTTTCAAGCATGAAATCCCCCCTTTAGTCTTATTGGTTATTTCTTATCAAAAAAAATCACCTCTACAGGCTCTTCCAGTATCATTGATATTTTTTTTGCCGCTTCTATGTCAATTTTCCTTTTCCCCATTTCAAGCTGATTGTAGCCGCTGGTGTATTTGTAGCCAAGTTTTAAGGCCATTTCTTCTTGCGTTATTCCTTTCTTTAATCTTAGTTCTCTTAAATTCTTGTACAAATTTATCACCTCCGCCTCAAAGTAGTCATAATGAATACTCCATGGTTATATAATATCACAATAAGACTACTAGTCAATATTTTTTAGTCATTTTGACTACTTTTTATGTGTTTTGATAAAGTTCACAAATTGTGTATTATAATATTCATAAGGAGGTGCTTATATGGCTGATTTTCAAAATAGACTTCGCAATCTTAGAAAGACACTCAATCTTAGTCAAGAGGAATTGGGCATGAAATTCAATCTTGCCAAATCAACGATTTCTCAATATGAGTTGGGGAAAAGAACGCCAGATTCTGCTATGCTAGAAAGATTAGCTGATTTTTTCAATGTTACAGTCGATTACCTCCTTGGAAGATCCGATATTAAAAACCCATATACGGATAACGGGATTTTAATAAAAGATCCAAGTCATTACTACCTTCTGGACAAATCCGGATTGCCGGAGGAAGCGGTTCGGCAAATAGATGAATACATCGCGTTTATCAAGCAGAAGTATGATCAAAATGGAAATAATGAAAATAAAAAATAGCACATCGCAGGATGTTCTATTTTTTATCTTGCACTCTATGGGTCAACTATTTGTTTTCTGCAATACAAAAGTGTAACATTATGCAAGGCAATTAATAGAAATTGTTAATTCTGCATTTTCAGGTCAATAAATTGATAGTTGCATATTTATATTCTTCTTTATTAAAGAACTACAGATAATGTTGCATTTTAAACCCATGAGAGCTTCCCTTGCTTTGTATTAAAAGAAGTATGTGACATAAACAAGGATTTTTGTAGGGAAGAACAGTGTTCTCCCGTGAAATGCTGTTAGCGGGCGCACACTGTGCGCCCCTACGGATAAAACGCATGATTCGTGTTCTGTACTATGTAGTGGCGGGTTTCCATGCCCGCCATTGGGTTTTCAGCCCGGGTGGACAGGGTCATTCACCCCTACGACGATTCTCTGCAGACTAATAGCTATCAGCAAATAGATCCTTTGTAAGATAAAACACCGTTCTCCCAATAAATACTACTGGCGGGTGCACGCTGTGCATCCCTACATCTACCAGTATATAGTGATGTCACCCTGAACACAGCGAATGGGTCTGGGGATTTCCGTTTAAGATCCTTCACTATGTTCAGGACGACAAGACATAAAGCGGACAGCAGGGTCTGCTACCCCTACATTTTTCTAAAATGTTTTTCGTAGGGGGGGCACATAACATGCGACCCGCCTTACGTCGCATCATTGTACGAATATGATCTAATATAAGAATATTAGGTATTAGCATTGCTAAATATTTAGTAATGCATTTGAAATTTCCTCAAATCTTTCGTCAGTTATACCAAGTTTTTTCTTAAATCTTTCTTCTTCCAGTCTTGCAATAATTACCTTGTCAGGAGATATTTCCTTAATAATATTTTTTATCTTCTGAATTGATTCTTCATCATCGTTATAGCCTTTAATGACAGTAATTTCAAATATAAATTTCCCTTTGTATTGTTTATTAAAGGAAACCATGTTTGAAATATATTCTGATAACCTATACCCTTCAATTGGTCTTTGGACTTTTTGAAAATCTTCTTCTGTGATTACTTTTATCTCTCCAACAACCTCATCGCATTTATTAGCAATTTTCATATATTCATCTCTACCTAGTAAATATCCATTAGAAAGCAGTCTTACAGGTAAGCCTTTGATTTTGATATGGTCAATAATATCACCAATTTTATCATTTACAAAGGCTTCTCCTTTTGAGTTAATAAAGATTAATTCTGCTTTTGTATTTTCTATCATGTTTTCTAATTCAGTCAATGAACTATCTATTTTATCAAATGACTTTTGGGTATCTACTTTGTTTTGCGACCTTCCAATAGGACAAAGTATGCAGTCAAAGTTACAATACTTTTCCGGAAGTATATTAACTTCCAGTACCCTTCTTCCATCTTCAATATAAATATCTTTATAAGTGAAACCGCTCATCACCTTATCCTCCTCAAATTACTTTATTGATACTTGTTTGTTATTAATATCAAGAATTGATATCTTGTATGTTCCACCTAGATTATCCTGTACTGTTTTTGCTAGATCTTTTAAAGCATTCTCAAACTCTTTCAATCTTCTTTCATCAACTAATTCAATGCACAAAAATGCATTTTTTGTATTTTCAGTGAGCATTGTTCTTATTGATTCTCTCCAATTCCAACACCTGCAAATTGCTCCTTCATTATCTTTATATACTATTTCACCTTCATAGGGTGGTGCATTTTCATCCGTTCCTAATGTAACAAAATTTTCATTTCCAACTGCCTTAGTCAATCTTATATCTCCAACAAATGTATCAATATCCTCACCACCGCAAGGCAATGCATATTTTAAGGAAATAGAATTATAAATATCAACTAGCGGATTAATAGTACCTATGTGATTTCCATTATGAACTCGTTTTAGTAAAGCCTCGACGGATGACCTTGCACCTTTCTTGGTTTTAAATTTTTGGAATGCTTCTCTCCATACTTTTATCACTTCGTTATTGCTAAATTCTATTTCCTGCAAATATTTGAAAGCTTCTTTTTCTGCATTTAAAATTAGTTCTTTATATTGTTCTTTATCGTTTATAGAGTTATCTATATCATGACAGATAACAACTCCTATCCTTGCATTTGGAAACAGGCTCCAAAAATCATCTTCAACTACGAAATTTTTCATTATTACTCCTCCTCGTATAATTTGATTATTCATATTTATAACACAGAGCATTTTGTATAATTCAGGATATTTTAAATAACTTTATACCCATTACCTTTGGGTAATAAGTATTAAGCCGGTTATACATAGTAGTACACCTGAAATACCGGTAAAAGAAAAGTTTTCTTTATAAAGCAAAAGTCCTATAGGAATAAGCAAAAGTGCTACCAAAGTATTTGATAAAAGCCCAGCTGTACTTATATTCCAACCCATTCTATATGACAACAAAAAGCCCAATTCTAAACCTACCACAGCAAATCCTAATAGAAGACTTGCCCAATTTGCAGCTCTAAGTGATTCGATTAAGTTTGCTTTAGGAACAAAAATAAAGAAAGATGTAATAGATACAACTGAGGCACAAACATAAGTAACAATTAATGTAGCAATAGGATTTAACGTTGCTGGCGTTGATTTTTGAAATATATGATAACACAAACTTGATAAAACTACCAACACAATTGGCAAATACTGTGAATTCACAAATATCACTCCCAACTTTACTAATTTCACAAGATCACCATAAAATGAATAAAAATAAAAAAACCCAAGGAAATATTTTCACAATATCTCCCAGGCTTTTATCCTTCCGTGTACACAGTTATCTGTGCGTCTTCTCTCGGACCAGCCAGTTATAAACTGCGGAACCCTAGAAAACTAAACTATATAAACTTTTTTGTAATTTATAAGTTGCAACTTACGTATCCATTTTAGCATAGTAGTAGGTTCAAATCAACTTAATATTTCTGGTGACAAGGGGACGGGGACGGGTGACAAGGGGACGGGGTTGATGTCACGCTATACTCTCTGTAGGTGACAAGGGGACGGGGTTGATGTCACGCTATACTCTCTGTATGATACCCCTGCTAATTCCTGTCAGTCTCTCAATTTGTCTAATTGATAGGCCATATTCTTCCTTCAAATCTTTTAAATATAAATTTCTTTTATGTGCGTCAAACTTTTGTAAATCAATCCCATGGTGAACATTGCAATGATCCTTGATTATTTTTCTGCCATCATCATCTGTTATCTTATGTTTTTCCAGTATATCTAGGCATTCATCATCGTTCTCTTTGCTTACATATTCAATAAAACATCTTACTGCTTTTTCTCTATCTGTATTAAAAATATCAAGGGCAAAGTCTATATCAGTCATATTACTTTGTTCAACGTAGTCAATGTAATTCGTCCAATTATAGTCATGAATTTTAGTAACTACTCCAGCCTTTAGAGGATTCTGAAAGATATATCGAAGTACCGTCAGAAAATATGTATCATCCTCCACAGGCTCGCTTTTAAACCGATCCTGAAACAAGTACCCTATCCTATCATACTTTTTGTTATACCATAAAACATAGCTACCACATATTCTTCTCATCACTTTCTCTAATGGTTCCTTACCTTCCATTAGCAGTAAATGGAGATGATTACCCATTAAACAATAAGCATATAACTTGTATTCACAAATTTCCCTGTATCTTTGCAAGGTTTGGATAAACTTGGTACAATCTTCTTCATCGTCAAACAGTGTTTGACGATTTATTCCCCTCATAATGATATGATATATTCCACTTTTACTTTTTATCCTTGCCGCTCTTGGCATGAAAATCACCCCCATGGTAAATTATACCATATAGATAGTTAGTGTCAATACCCCCGTCCCCTTGTCACGCTTGTCACTTCCATTTTCCTACTATTTTCCACAAATTTCACCAATCTAAATAGACACTATTGTGAATAATATGATAAAATGTCTGTTAAGAGGAGGTGATTTATCAATGCATAAGAAAGTTGAATATGGAAAAAAAGCAGAAGTTACAATAAAAATGTCTGAGTTTGAAATGCCTCCAATGCAAGATGTATTGCTAATTGGCAAGAAGGCTCCCATTGGCCCTGAAGCAGCTCGTAGGATGGTAGATATTCTGTCTCCGGATCAATACGAAATTATAAAAATTATGCATGAAAGTATAGAGGCTATTGTTATTAGAAAACCGCTATTAACTATGCTCTCGCAAGATAAATTGATACCATTGATTTTAGAAGAAGGAGGAGCAATTGCTAACGATACGATGATTATTAAGGCTCAAATTAATATCACGCTTCAGATTAGCAAATCTATAGACCTATGAAAGATAAAGTGTTTGAGATATCTCTTGAGAACTTTATAAATGTGCATCCAGAGGATGGTGTTTTAAAGATTAAGAATATTGGAAAAAACAATGGCAATCTGTCTTGCTTTTTAGTCATGGAAAATAGCAAGTTGCTAGGTGTTATTACTTTGAAAGATTTGTTATTTGCTCATCCAAATAGAATTGCTGCCGATGTAATGTCTAATCGTTATGAAATAATCTCTCCAAATGATTTTTTATGGTCTGCAAAAAATAGATTTAGTATTGCAAAATGTGAAGTTTTGATTGTAATGAAGGACAGCGACATTGTGGGAGTATTGACAGAGCCTCAAATAGATATAGCATTAGGAAAGCATGTTGATCCCTTAACCGGTCTATTTAAAAGCAGTTACATCTACTATTATGCAGAGGAGTTAATCCGCAAAAACAAAGAAGTATCTTTTATTTTTATAGACCTGAATAATTTTGGTATTATCGATAAAAAGTATGGGCATATCATAGGTGATAAACTATTACAAGAGATCTCTGCTTTGCTTCTGCAAATCATTCCAAAGGATACCTATTTATGTCGCTATGCGGGAGATGAGTTTTTAATTCTAACTCCATATTTACTCGATGACGCTGTTTTGCTTACTGAAAAAATTATTCACACTGTCTTTAATCATACTTTTACAAATCAAATTGATATAACCATCGCAGCAGGCATATCAGGGGGTAGAAGGTTGAACAGCCGTAATCATACTACTTCTGAAATGGTTAAAAACCTTGTTAACCTTGCCAGTTTAGCCTCATCAAGAGCAAAGTACGAAAAATGCGACTATGTGGTGGCGGATAAAGTTTCAGTATATAATACAGAAGAATGCATTATATGATGCTATAGAGTTCTTTGCCTATTTATTAGAATTCCTAAGCTGCAACGTGATTTATGGCTAAATTACACCTATTGGGCATGTGATGTATATTGTATCAAATAGTGAGTTTCAATAATCCTTTTTCATGTGTTTTTTTACAAATGATAGCAACCTTGGAGTGGTATAACCTAGCTGGACACGAATAAAGGTTCTTTGCTTTTGTTTTCTTAGAATATCTTATTTATCCTACAAATTTAGGTATTATAATAGATTGTATTATGTAATTCATTCCTTAAAATAGATAAATTTACCATTTAGTGCTTGTAATGAGATATTGCTTATATAACTATTTCTTTAAACCATCTTTTAGGCTGCTAAATCCTTGCCTTGACTATGATGCAGTTCATATTCCATAGGTGACATATAATCTAAGCTGCTATGACTTCTTTTACAGTTATACCAGGTTTCTATATAATTAATAATGGCTATTTTAGCTTCTTCACGGGTTT
>NZ_FQZV01000082.1 GCF_900142145.1 Geosporobacter subterraneus DSM 17957
TCAAAAGTAATCTTGCTTATGTTCTATAAGATTCTTCGCTAACGCTCAGAATGACATGCTTCTAAGGTTTATTTGGAAATAATTGGATTACGTTGACGCCTATGATTCTCATATAAAAAGCATCCCGGTTGCAGCTATTGTAACCGGGATGCTTTACTTGCTCCAAACCGGAGCCTTTATAACCCTCATCCTCTGCCACAGTCATGATTATGGCAGCTTCCTCCGCCACTGTCTTTTTGACCTACGCCAAAGGTTGAAAACATCTTCTTCACCTTTGTACCTTCACAGTGAGGACATTGCTGCACTTTCTCATAGTCGCCGGTCTTCATCAGCAAATCAAAAACCTTCCCGCAGTCCTCACATTTAAATTCATAAACAGGCATTTCCTCACCCCCTTATTTTTTACAGATTCCCAAACAACTCTTTTGGCGGTTTTGGCCCAAAGAATTGATAGTAATCTACTTTGATTCTACCGTTAAAGAGCTTTCGCTTTTTATCTGCCTTTTTTCCATACAATCTTTCGAACTCTTCATGAGAGGTGATCACATAGACAGACCAGGTATCAAACTTGCTAAATACCTGTCCCATACGTTTGTACAGGCTTTCTACCTCCTTTAGCTCCCCAAGCCTTTCTCCGTAGGGAGGATTGCAAATGATATAGCCGTATTTTTCATCAGAACGTATCCTGGCCATATCCTGAATAGAGAAGGTAATGCAATCGTCTACATTGGCTTGATAAGCATTTTCTTCCGCTATTTTTATGGTCTTGGGGTTTATGTCGGAAGCATATATCCGTATGTCCACATCTTGACGAATGGCCTTCAATGCCTCTACTCTGGCTTCTTTCCACAGTGTTTCAGGAATTTTAGGCCACTTTTCTGATATAAAGCTCCTTTCCAGCCCCGGAGCAATATTCTTGCCAATCATGGCGGCTTCTATAGCAATGGTGCCGGACCCACAGAAGGGATCAATCAACACCCGATCCTCTCTCCAACGGCTGATCATCACCATGGCTGCTGCCAGGGTTTCCTTCAGCGGTGCCTCATTGGCCTGTTCCCGATATCCCCTTTTATGCAATCCCACACCACTGGTATCAATGGTCAGGGTAACCACGTCCTTCAACAGGGCTACCTCAACAGGAAACTCAGGCCCATTTTCAGAAAACCACTCTACTTCATAATTTTGCTTCAGTCGTTCCACAATCGCCTTCTTTACAATAGCTTGACAATCAGAAACACTAAATAATGTAGACTTCACAGACTTTCCTATTACTGGGAACTTGCCGTTTTCCGGTATCCACTGCTCCCAAGGCAACGACTTTGTCTTTTCAAACAATTCATCGAAGGTTCTGGCTTCAAATTCTCCCATTTTTACTAAAACCCTATCGGCGGTCCGCAGCCACAGATTTGCTTTTGGAATAGCTCCTACATCTGCACCGAAGGTCACCCGGCCATTTTCTACAGTGATATCTTCATATCCAAGCTTTTTCACCTCTAGTTTAACCATCTCTTCTAAGCCAAAGGTAGCCGTAGCAATCAGCTGAATTTTTTTCATATGATCTCTCCTAAAATATGTACTCTATTTTGCCACTTTATTGGTATTATAGCATAAACTGAAGCTTTAAATACATTGTATTTCAATTCCTCTCTGTCCGATTTTTCAGTGCTTTATCCATATAAAAAAAATTATATACAGGCAATTCTGATAATGATATAATATAATCCATGGTATAATTTGGATATTTCATTGATCAAAAGGAGGAATTGTTTTGTCTTTACGTCGTTTTCTCGGCCCCTATCAGCATTTGTCCAACAGCATCTTTATCATTTTTTTCGCCCGCGTCGTCAACAGTGCCGGACACTTTGTTATGCCCTTTATGACCATATTTTTAAGCGACAAAATCGGATTGAATACGAAGCAAATTGGTTATTATATGATGCTTGCTGCCTTTGCTTATGTACCGGGATCTATGATGGGCGGCAAAATGGCCGATCTTCTGGGAAGAAAGAAAATATTTATCCTTTTCCAAGGGCTGGCGGCCTGCAGTTTTATACCCTGCGCCTTCCTGGGAAGCTCTATGTTGATTCCATGGTTTTTGATTTTATCCAGTTTCTTTGGCGGTGCTGCAGGTCCTGCAAACAGTGCCATGGTAGCAGACCTGACGAAAAGCACCAACCGAAAAGAAGCCTATTCCCTGCTATATATGGGCCACAATTTAGGCTTCGCTTTAGGTCCTTTGATTGCAGGTTTTTTATATCGGAACCATCTGCCCTGGATTTTTATAGGAGATGCATTCACTAGCTTTTTATCTATTCTTCTGGTTGCTAAGTTTATTCCTGAAACAAAACCGGATTTAGATATGATGGAAACCCATCAGGAACTCACCCATAATGAGCAAATGGAATCGGGAAGCTTCATTATGGCATTAATCAAAAGGCCGGTTCTTTGTATCTTTATGCTGCTTATCGCCCTCTACTCTTTTATTTATGTACAGCATCAATTCACTCTGCCGCTGCAAATGACACAGGTATTTGGTGAAAAGGATACCTCATACTTTGGTATGCTTATGTCCGTTAATGCCCTAACGGTTGTATTCTTTACAACCCTTATCACACAGCTGACCTTGAGACTAAAGCCCATTTTCTGTGTAGGCCTGGGTGGTTTGTTCTATGGGATCGGATTTGGCATGCTCTTAGGAATTAATCATTTCTATCTTTACATCCTCTCAACTTTTATCTGGACCCTAGGTGAAATACTGGTAAGTACTAATGGAATGACCTATGTGGCCAACAATACTCCCATATCCCATCGGGGAAGATTTAACGCTATTTTTCCTATCATCGCAGAGGCTGGTCATGCAGTAGGTCCCTATCTTACGGGCAAATATCTGCTCACTCACAGTCTGCGGTCTGTTTGGCCCCTTACCCTATATGGCTCCCTAGGAGCGGCTGTACTTCTATTCCTTCTCAGTATGACGGAAAGCCTCGACAGGAGCAGTACTAAACCAGAACCTGAACAATTATAATTCTGCATTAAAACATCAAGGCCTATCTTGATGTTTTTCTTTTTTAAACCAAGAAGAATTTTGCAGAATTTTATGTGAATTATACGTAGAAATTTACATCTGAAATTTTTTTCCTTAGAAATCCTATACCGCCGCCTATTTTGATCATATGCAAGTCCAAGTAGACATAGATTATGAAGGAAGAATATACAAGGAGGAGCATATTTTATGGGTTTTTTATGTTATTTACAGCTATGCACTCTGCTCTTTAGATTGAACATACACGGCACTAGGTCCCGATTCATCAATGCGCTTTAATACGAAGTGCTTAGGATAGGCACGGATCAGCTGAGACAGCTGCTTGTGTCCATAGGTTCTGGGATCAAAGCCCGGGTCAAGCTGCAGTAACGCTTTTCCCATAGACCCCAGGTGCGCCCAGCCATCTTCCTGTACTACCATTTCAAAAGCCTCCCGCAGCATTTGCACTAAAGCCAATGTCTTTCCATTTTCCTTCTTCTTTTGGCTATCTTCCTTCAATATCGGCTTTATTTCCCTTGGTGATATGTTTTCTGTATAAATAAATACATCACAGGCATTTACAAAAGCCTTGGGTGTTTTCTTCTCTCCAATGCCCATAACAAAAATTCCTTCCTCCCGAATTCTCGTGGCCAGTCTTGTATAATCGCTATCACTGGAAACAATGCAAAAGCCGTCCACCAGTTTTCCATGGAGGATGTCCATTGCATCAATAATCAATGCACTGTCCGTAGCATTTTTACCCACTGTATAACGGAATTGCTGTATTGGCTGTATGGCATAGTTATGTAAAGCATCCTTCCATCCATTCATATTGGAAGTCGTCCAGTCCCCATAAATCCGCCGAATGGTTACTGAACCGTGTTTTCCCGTCTCCGCCAGCATCTTCCCCAGAAGAGAAGGCTGTGCGTTTTCTCCGTCGATGAGTACGGCCATCCGGTTTTCCTTTGACTCATTGTAGTTTTCGATCATTCTCCTGCTCCCTTCTACTGGCTTTTTTCTGTAGATATAAAAAGCCCTATATCTCAGCGAATCATCTATTGCTAAGCAATTTCCTACTCATTTCCATTGATCCTATAATACACATTCTGCTTCTTTGTCTATTCTCCTTCATTATATTGGGAAAATTTCCATTTTTTAAACGCAGGAGCAAAACAACTTCATGCAAATCTACACAAATAATCAGGAAAACCTTTCGCTATCCCTATTATAACATAAATCCTAATGGTCTCTTAATAATAAATAGAAATCTAGCTGGGGGTTCTGTAGGATTTATTTTTTCTCTTCGAATAAGTCTGCATATAGGGCTAAACTCTTTCTAATATGACCATTTCTTCCAATTGTAGTATCTGCTGCAACCATAGAATTCAATATAGCCTCTTCCACCGCTTCAGCAGAAGCTTGAAATACTTTATCCAACAGTTCTTCGTGCACCATTTTGACATTATAAATCCCTTTGGCATTTTCATGGGTAATCTTATTGGCTGTTGTAAATGCAATCACTATATCTCCACTGCCATGGCCTAGGCTGGTTCCTGTTCTTGTGAGTCCCACAACAGCTCGCTTGGCTATCCGCTTTAACTGTCTTTCTGTTAAAGGAATATCCGTAGCCAATATCATGATGACCGAACCTCTATCCCTTTCCTGAGTATTTTCCTCCTCCCTCTCTCGAATTAGTCTTCCCAATGGCTTGCCGTCAAGACGAAAATCCTCTAAACATCCCATATTCGTCAGCACAAGGGCACCCACGGTGTAGTTTTTCTCAGATAAATCTATTATTCTGGAGGCAGATCCAATTCCTCCTTTTAATCCATAACAAGACATCCCTGTCCCTGCCCCTACTGCACCTTCTTCAAAATCTTCAGCTGCATGTTCTATAGCATACCGCACATCCTCTTCAGTAACATGCATCCCCCGAATATCGTTGAGATACCCATCATTGCATTCACATACAACAGGATTTACGGTTCCTGTGGTCAATCCTATATCCTTATTATGTTCAAGCATATAGGAGATAAGGGCATTACTGGCAACGCCTATACTGAGCGTATTTGTCAATACTATAGGTGTTTCAATGTTTCCAAGCTCTTCTATTTGGATAGAGCCCATGGTTTTTCCAAATCCATTGGCCACATGAATTGCCGCCAGCAGCTTTTGGCGAAAGGGGTTTCCGTCATGGGGCAGAATTGCTGTTACACCGGTGTTTATATCCCCATGTTGGATAGTAGCGTGCCCCACCCGTATACCTGTAACATCCGTAATTTGGTTTTTTTTCCCCGCAGTCAAGCTTCCAATATGAATGCCGTATTCCCGTATTCTTTTCAGTCTTTCCATTTTTTCTCCCCCTTAGAAAAAATATTTTTTCATTATCAATGAAAAAATCAAGAACTTAATTCTTGATTTTACTATTCTATCAATATTTCTTCAACGGTTATATCCTTATGTTCATATAAATCGAGGATTTTGTGATCTTTTTCAAGTCGGATCACCGGGTACCCAATAGCCTTGGGATCAATAAAAGTTACATATCCTATTCTTCCGTCACTTAAAGCAACCCTTGTACCGATCAGGCAATTCAGCATGTTTTTTACAAAAACAAGAATGATTTCTGTATCCAGGCAATCCAGATTTTTATGCAGATGATCCAATACCAGAAAAGGACTTATCCTGCCTCGGTAGACTCTTTTGGAAGTCATGGCATGATAAACATCTGCAATGGCAATAATTTTTGCATAAGGATGAATCGCATCTCCCTCTAAACCTTGCGGATATCCCCTTCCGTCTTCTCTTTCATGATGCTGCAGCACTGCTAATTTGACCTCATCATCAAAGGAAGGAAACCTGCTTAGTATATCAAATCCCAATTTTGGATGTTTTTTCATTACTTCAAACTCTATGGATGTCAGAGGTCCAGGTTTTTTCAATATCTGCATAGGGACCTTGCTTTTGCCAATATCATGAAGTGTTCCTGCTACTGCAATTTTAGATAGTTCCTCTTCGTCTGTATATCCCATCCACTTTGCAATCACACCGGCCACAATACCGATATTCACTGTATGCTGGAAAGTATAATCATCCTGGCACTGGAGTTGAATCAGCAATCTAACAATATTTTTCTCCCGTCTCGTTTCTTTTAAGATCGGCTGAAGCATCCTGACAACTTCTTTTTTAGTAATGGGTTTGCCCTCTTCAACCTTTTTCATTAACACTTTGCTGTCCTCAATCGCCTTTACATATACCTTTGTTAAGTCAATAGATACGACCTTTTCTTCTACATTTTTCAACTTGGCGATATGATATTCCGTAAGCTTTATTCCTGCCGGTATGACCAATACACCATGATCAAGATACAGATCATGGGCTAGTATATCCCCTGGCATCAGCTTATCTACCTCCACCTTCTTCGTATAAAGCCTCATCTCTTCCCGTGTATGTATCATGCTCCGTCCTTCAACTCCCCTACCTATATTGTAAATCTCTGGCAGCTGCCATACGACCGAGTGCATTTTTCTACTTTTTTTCACCTTTTTCATCTTATTTCTTCTATCATCTTAACAAATCTCTTCTGTACTTGTAAACATTGTTGTCTTTTTTTTCAAAGTTTTTACACTTATTTCACTGCACTTAAAAACTCCGGCCTATCAGCCGGAGTTTCTATTGAATCTCAATTCTTTTGGTAGTTTTTTTATTTTCGTCCTTAGGAAGCACTATCTTTAGTATGCCATTCTCGTATTTGGCTTGAATTCCTTCGCTGCGGATATTTTCCACATAAAAGGATCTGCTGGTTCTGCCCATCTTTCTTTCCCTTCGGATATAATGATCTCTTTCTTCGTTAACTTCTTCTGTATTTTCAACGGAAATGGTTAAATAGTCGTTTCTGTAGTCGATATTGATTTGCTCCTTATCTACACCTGGAATCTCTGCTTCTAAAACATATTGTTTTTCCTCTTCCTTAATATCTACCCGCATTCCCGTTGAAAGAGCTGGAAGTCCAAAATCCTCATGGAACATTCTTTCAAAGATATTCTCTATTTCCCTCGTTCTTCTGTTAAAAGGTACTAATCCGCCAAACATATTTAACACCTCCATTTAATATTTGTTGATCTACTATAAATATAAAATAAAGGTCAAAGATAGTCAAATTTTCTTACTAAGAATTTTTCTTTATTAGTCTTTTCTTTTAACTATTCTCTGAATTTAGCTTAACCTTTCTTCTATTTTTATCATATTCCTTCGTTTTTCATTTGGAATCATCTTTTTTAATTTTCTATTCAGATTTTATTTTTCTTCTTTAGCTGAGGCAATTTCCTGCTGTACACTTGTTCTCTTAGAGTGGGTAAGCATCTGAATAAATGCCTCCACAATAATTGGATCAAACTGCTTTCCCGATTCTTTCCGCAGCTCCGCCAATGCTTCCTCTTTTGAAATAGATTTGGCAAATGGACGCCCATGGGTCATACTGTCATAGGCATCTACGATTGAAATAATCCTTGCCAACAGTGGAATCTCTTCTCCTTGTAAACCCTGTGGATATCCGCTGCCGTCCCAATGCTCATGATGATGCAGAATACTATCTGCAATGGGTGCCAAATCTTGGGATGCCCCAGCGATGCGATAGCCGATTTCACTATGGGTCTTCATGATCTTCCATTCATCCTCTGTTAATGCTCCTTCTTTTTCCAGGATAGAATCGGGAATGGCAATCTTCCCTATATCATGTAACAAGGCTAGAAAATCTAACTGGATCAATTGATTTTCATTCAATCCTATACTTCTCCCCAGCTTTAGCGCTAAGAGCTTCATCCGCTGGCCATGTTCCTCG
The DNA here is from genome assembly GCF_900142145.1 of Geosporobacter subterraneus DSM 17957. GTDB lineage: Bacteria > Bacillota > Clostridia > Peptostreptococcales > Thermotaleaceae > Geosporobacter > Geosporobacter subterraneus. The sequence goes on from NZ_FQZV01000082.1 coordinate 7,863, forward strand.
GTTTCATGGCTGCGTTCTTCTAAGCTCTGTTTTAGAGAAGCCAATATAGAACTCCTTGTACTTTTGCTTTCAAAGAGTTTATTTTGATACATCCTGTCCTCAGCCAGCTTAAATACAGCTTTAACATTCTGATCGTCATGTTCCTTAGTCGCCGCACCTAAGGCTATACTTACTTTAATCGGATCAGCGGCTGCTTGTCTGCATCTCTCTTTCATCCGTGCGACGATTTCTGTCAGTTCATCCTCCCCCACTCTAGGCAATATAACGGCAAATTCATCTCCACCAATCCGGGCAATGATATCCTCCTGCCTGCATACTTCCCTAAACATCTGGGCCACACGCTTCAACAGCTTGTCCCCTGCCTCATGGCCGAAAGCATCATTTACCAGCTTCAGACCATTGGCATCTCCTAAAATTAAGCTTAAAGGCAGTTGACGGCTGGTATCCAGCCTTTCTAATTCCTCCTCAAAAAAGCCACGGTTATATAAACCCGTCAGCTTGTCATGAAAACTCAAGTAACGTATTTCTTCTTCTGCCTCCATTACCTGGGTGATATCATTGATTGCAAATACAACGCCACTGATGGTACCCTCACTATTCAGCAAAGGTGCTCCATTGATTGAAAGCACGACTTTTTTGCCGTCTGGTCTTTCAATCATTTGCCGATAATCATATATGGGCTTTCCACTCTCCAATACTTGTCTAAATATCAACTTTTCATCTTCCAAAAGATGACCATTGACATCCATATTGTTCCAGTCGGGTGCATTGTATTGTCGACTGATAATTTGACTGCGGGGCAGGCCCAAAATATGTTCGGCTCTAGCGTTGGCAAATATGATTTTTCCTTCGGGATTAACCACAGTGATTCCAGCGGGGCTAGTCTCCATCAGCTTTGCGATTACATCCCGCTCCCGTCTCAATTTTTCCTCATTTGCCTTATTATCTGTAATATCGTGAAATACAGTACTAAAATAACCCCCTTCATTGCTGTAGGCAGAGACGGAATACCATCGGCCTAAGGGGGGGAAGAACTTTTCAAAGCGGATGCTCTTTCCGGTCACTACAACCTGTCCATATAGATCAATCCAATCCTCCCGACCATCTGGTGAATCTGCGAATACCTCCGTCATCCTTTTTCCCAATATGGATTCTTTCCTCAGTCCGGTCAGTTTTTCGAAGGCATCATTGATTTCTAGAAAAACATAATCTATGGGATTTCCATTCTCATCGAATACAATCTTATGATAGGCAAACCCATCCAGCATATTTTCTATCAGGGCCTTATACCTGTGTTCATTATGGTCCTTGATTTGTATAGTCATATGGCCTACCTCCTGCCCTCATCTGATTTTCAGTCCTTATACAACGAAATACACTCATTGGCGAATCATAGGCGTCAACTTAATCCAAATATTTTCAAATAAACCTTAGAAGCATGTCATTCTGAGCGTTAGCGAAGAATCTTATAGAACATAAGCAAGATTACTTTTGATTATCAGAATATATCATCTAGCTTAAAGATCCTTCGGCTTCGTTTTACTCTGCTCAGGATGACAAATTATGGGTTAAGTTGACGCCTATGATTGGCGAATAACATTCTATGAATAATAATTACCCATATTTAAATGAGAATCCCATATCAATAAAAATTTAACATATTGTCTGCTTTTAAAAAAATAAACAGGAGACCCCTAATATGAGATATCTCCTGTTTGTTTTTTTGTTGTTACAATTCATAGATACATTTGCTGCAACTTTGATGTTTCTTTTAGCCTGTTTCAATCCACGCACCCTCGTGGGGTGCGAGGTAGTGTAAAGTATTACACCACTTTTAATTTTTAAAACTGCTGTATTTCAAAGGTTTTCACTATTTTTTAAAATAAAAAAACAATGACCCCCTATTTTCAGTTATAATTGAAGTTCCAACACAACAAATATACCAAAGAAAGGATGTCATTGTTTTGAACTTAATTATAACTCATTTACTTTCAGTTGTACAATATCAAAATCAACTAATTCGCTTTTTAGTGCTTTTTATTGCTAAATTTATTCCTATTGGTCAATGGGCTCACGACGATGTCCATTCTCCTAAGTATCAGAAATTCAAAACTGATAAGCTGCCAATCATTCAAACGTTTGTTAAACAAGACTGGCAATTCCTTCTTGCTTTTTATGAGTGGAAATACAAGAAAAAGATGCGACCAGTTCAAAGGAGAAACG
>NZ_FQZV01000014.1 GCF_900142145.1 Geosporobacter subterraneus DSM 17957
ACCTAGTGAAGAATAATACTTTTGATAAAAAGAAAAAGGGATAAACGGAGTAATATCAATATGTTGCTTTAATAGAGAAAGTAGATTATTTTGATCCTGATGAAAAAACTTATCAAAGTCAGATGAGATATCACAAAGATTTAATTGTTTCGCTGAAATTGGCATAAGTTTCTCCTTTCTTGTAAGTTTTGAGTTATGTACAATTTCACAATGTATATATACCCAAAACGGGGGAAACTTAGCCATTTCAATAGATTAAAATGCAGTATTTGTGCGAGTTGTAGAGTTCTGCAACGAGCTAATTAAATATGAATAAGGGGGAAATGTGAATGAGGCCGTCAATGATGGAAGAAGTAGAAGGATTAAGAGGAATCAACTCTGTAAAGGTAAAGGAAGCAAGCGAAGCTGGAAGGAAAGTTGTAGGGATGTATTGTGTATTTTCACCGCAGGAAATTGCACTGGCTGCGGGCGCCATTGCAGTAACCCTATGCGGTACAAAACAGGAGCCTATTGAAGATGCAGAAAAGCACCTGCCGCGAAATTTATGTCCCTTGATCAAATCCAGTTACGGCTTTGCCATTACAGATAAATGTCCATATTTTTATTTTTCCGATGTTTTACTGGCTGAAACTACCTGCGATGGAAAGAAGAAAATGTATGAATTGATGGGTAAGATCAAACCTATGCATATCATGAATCTGCCCCAAACTGCTCAAGGTGAGGATGCATTGGAAGCTTGGAAAAATGAAATGGTGAAATTCAAAAACTATCTAGAAGATAAATTCCAGGTACAGATTACTGATGAAAAGCTTCGGGATGCCATCAAACTGATGAACAGAGAAAGAAAGGTCATGCGAAAGCTTCACCAGCTCAATGCCCATAAACCGGCTCCTCTTTCAGGAATGGATATGATGCTGGCTCAATGGCTGAAGGGCTTTAATATAGATAAGGAAGCAGGGATCGAAATCATTGAGCGTTTGATTGCTCAAGTAGAAGAACAGATTGAAAACGGCATTTCTCCATTTACAGCAGACAGTCCCAGAATTCTGTTAACAGGATGTCCAATCGGCAGCGGTTCCGAGAAGGTCCTTAAGATCATTGAAGAAGCCGGTGCCAGTGTAGTTGCATTAGAGAACTGTACAGGATATAAAGGACTGGATGTATTGGTAGATGAGGAGAAGGCCCCTATTGAAGCACTGGCGGAAAAGTACCTTTCAACGCCATGTTCCTGTATGACACCAAACAACGGAAGACTGGACCTGATCGAAAGAATGGCTAAGGAGTATCAGGTGGATGGTATTGTAGACTTAACATGGCAGGCCTGTCATACATACAATATCGAATCCTACACGGTACGTCAGTTTGCAAAGGAAAAGCTAAATCTGCCGTTTATCCAGATTGAAACCGATTATTCAGATTCCGACGCGGGCCAATTGAAGGTTAGGCTGGAAGCATTTTTAGAAACCATAAAGTAAAGCAGCTTTAGAGCTCCATGAATATGGGGCTCTTATAGATTGTTAATGAAAAACTTTCTAACTATTATTTTTTTTCAGAAGCTGTGCAATATAGATTTAGGCCAGTAAAATGAAAGATAAATGTAGGGGACGCCCCATAGGCGTCAACTTAACCCATAATTTGTCATCCTGAGCAGAGTAAAACGAAGCCGAAGGATCTTTAAGCTAGATGATATATTCTGATAATCAAAAGTAATCTTGCTTATGTTCTATAAGATTCTTCGCTAACGCTCAGAATGACATGCTTCTAAGGTGTATTTGGAAATATTTTAATTGAGTTGACGCCTATGGGGGACGACCTATGTGTCGTCCCATACAAAATGCGATCTTGTTGTAGCCGTGTAAATCTATATTAGTACTTATAAACAAGGATGTGATCAGATGATTAGTGTTGGCATCGATATGGGGTCCGTAGCAGCAAAGGCCATCGCCTATGATGGAAAAGGCATTGCTGCCAAGGTAATCATGCCCACAGGGTGGAGTCCGAAGGAAACGGGACAAAAAATTATGGAGGAGCTTCTGAGGTTGGGAAATATAGAACGTGAACAGGTTGCCATGATTGTGGGCACCGGTTATGGGAGAATCGCCTTGCCTTTTATTGACCGAAAGGTCACAGAGATAACCTGTCATGGGAAAGGGGCCTATTATCTGAATCCTGCTGTTCGAACTGTCATAGACATAGGAGGACAGGATAGTAAGGTTATCCGAGTGGATGAGGAAGGTGCTGTAGTGGATTTTCTGATGAATGATAAGTGTGCAGCGGGAACAGGACGGTTTTTGCAGGTGATGGCCCATGCTTTGGAAGTGGATGTCAGCGAGCTTTCCCAAATCGCCAGAGGAGCAGAACCACGCAGTATCAACAGCATGTGCACCGTGTTTGCTGAATCAGAGGTAGTAAGCCTTATGGCGGAGGGGGCTTCGAAGGAGAGTATCGCTGCGGGATTGCTTCAGTCAGTAGTGAATAAAACCTATTCACTTGCCAGCCGCTTAGGTATACAGGGAAAGGTCTTCTTTTCCGGTGGTGTAGCTCGTAATCCCCTACTGTCAGATTTGTTGGGCCAGAAATTGAACACAGAGGTTTTTGTTTCACCACTGTCCCAATTTAATGGAGCCATTGGAGCTGCTTTAATAGGTTATGAGCATCTGATAAAAGGTTAAGGATTAGGATTCCTGGAGAATGCTGCAGTAGATGGAGATAATTTCTTCTAAATTGTAGAGCAGAACCAATAAGCTGATAACATCGTCAACGGGGAAGTTGCTGTGTTCAGCGTTGAAGATAAACCAGTTTTTGGTTTCTTGGATATCCGATAAAATAAATGAAAAAGCCCTTTGGAGCTTATTGTTCTTTGCGCAGTTTTCGGGAACCATAGGCTCCAACTCTTTTAACAGCCCTTTGTTTTTCTGCATGGCTTCCCGCACAGGATCCACCACCCGGAGGTGGATGTCTTTGTTTAGAATCTGCAGAATGGGGTGGAGATGCTGCAGAATTACTTTTGCCTGATTTACTGTGTCCAGCATCTCCCTGCTGTGCATGCTGCCATAGGACATTAGCTTTTCATCCTTGATTTGCAGCTGCAGCATTTTTTCTGATTGCTGCAGCCGATGAGAAAGTTCTTTTAGCCGGTCATCCAGCTGGGCAAGGTCTTTTTCATGTTCTCCTAGTAGTATTTCCAGCATTTCGATGATTGTACCCAGGATTTCCTTTAGTGCCTTTTCCACAGATACGAAGGCTTTTTGATGATAGACTGGAGGATAAATGCTGAAATTGATAACCAGGGCTATACTGATGCCCAAGGAGGTGTCCATTAGCTTTCGAAAAGCAAAATCAATATACTGACCCTCTGCATTAAAAAAAACTCCGGCAAATACGATGCTGGCCATGACAATAGAATCCTGTAATTTCAGATGATTCATAATGGAGATCAGTGCAATGATTCCAGCTCCGGTTACAAGAGGGTTGCCGGGAGACATGAGCACGAAGGCCAAGCCTATAGCAGATCCTAGGGATGTACCCAGCAGCCGGTTCATACCGGTTTTCCATGAATCGGATACGGTAGGCTGCATGGCGATCAAAGCGGAGATGACCACGAAAAAGGGATTGTCAATTTTCAAGAGGGGAGCAATCAAGATAGCCAAGGCTACAGCAATGCCTGTCTTGATGGTACGCAGACCAATTCTCATTTCCTTCACCTTCAATTATTTTCAATCTAAAAAACAAATAGATTATCCTATAGGTTTTTGCAGGAATGAATTTATTATGCAATGGGATTCAATGCTGATTGAAGGAAATAGAAGTTGATTTATCGAATAAATCCATGTAGTATATATAGAAATAACCAGGTTTATGGTTGTACATTTGGTCAAAGGGGGATGCATCAATAGGATGAAACAGGAAAACATAATAAAAGTCAACCCAAATGAGGATGCTGGAATAAAAAAAGGGAGACAGCTGATTCGGGGGATGAAAACAGGAATCTCAATAGCCGTAGGATATATTCCAATTGCCATAACCTTCGGATTACTGTCTAAGGCAGCAGGTGTACCTAATGCCATCAGTATTATGATGTCATTGGTGGTTTATGCAGGCGCCAGCCAGTTTGTAGCCGTAAATCTCCTGGCATTGCATACAGGATACTGGGAAATCCTATTAACGACGTTTATTTTAAACTTTAGACATTTTCTTATGGGTGCCTCCATTTCTCAAAGAATTGAAAAAGGATTATCCAAGCCCTGGATGGCATTGCTGGCCTTTGGAATAACTGATGAGACTTTCGCTGTGGCCTCAATGGAAAAAGAACAGCAGTTAAACCCCTGGTTTTTGCTAGGTCTAAACCTTATCGCCTTTAGTGCTTGGAATGCAGGGACCTGGGCAGGAGTATTTTTAGGAACTGCGCTGCCCGATTCTGTACAAAGCAGTATGGGAATCGCTCTATATGCCATGTTTATTGGATTGCTTGTTCCAGCAGCTCGAGAAAAGAAGGCAATTTTTCATATCGCTATGCTGGCTGTACTGCTGCATGGCATCTTACATTGGACTCCTGGACTGGAAGTCATTTCAACAGGCTGGAAAATCGTAATAACAACCATCCTGGCCTCAACAGCAGGGGCCCTGATATATACAGAGGAGGCGTTATAAAATGAAGCAGCTGGTATTGCTGATTTTAGGGATGGGCTTTGTAACCTATAGCTCCCGTATGCTGTCTATGGTATTGCTGCAGGAGGTGAGCTTGCATCCCTTTTTACAGAGATTTCTACGGTTTATTCCCTATGCAGCCCTTGGAGCCCTAATATTCCCGGGAGTTTTGACATCTACCAGCAGTTTGTCCTCGGCAGCGGCCGGGGGATTGGTGGCAGCAGGCCTTGCTTATTTCCGGTTTAATTTAATCATTGTAGTATTTGGCAGCATCAGCACCGTTTTTCTATGGCAGCTGCTGATGCAATAAAATATAATGAAAGCAGGTATGAAAAATGCGCTATCATTTTTGTCCCAAGTGCGGTGGGGCATTAAGTATTGAAAAAACACAGGATAAGAATAAGCCTCAATGTACCCAGTGCAGCTTTACCTTTTATCAGAATCCTGCTGTAGGGGTTGCGGCCATTGTCATCAAGGATCAAAAGCTGCTGTTGGGGAAACGGCAGGGGAGCTACGCGGGACAGTGGTGTATTCCCTGCGGCTATGTGGAATGGGACGAGGATGTCTATGATGCGGTCATCCGGGAATTTTATGAGGAAACAGGATTAACGATCAGTATATCGAAGGTTTACACGGTTCTATCGAATTTTCATAATCCGGCACAGCATACCGTTGGAATCTGGTTCATGGCAGAAGTGATGGATGGAGAGGAAAAAGCCGGTGATGACTTGGAGGAAGTGGGATATTTTACTTTTGAAGATATGCCAGAGCTGGCTTTTCCCACAGATAGGATAGTTATTGAGAAGTTAAAGTCAGAGGAATTGATTCAATAATTCTAGAGAAGATCGTAAGGGGGGCGACTTATGGGAATATATTTAGACAATGCAGCTACATCATTTCCAAAGCCACAAGAGGTAGCAAAGGCTGTATATGAATATATGCTGTACAATGGAGCTACAGCCGGCAGGGGAGCCTACGGGCGGGCTATGGAAGCGGATCGGTTGGTTTATGAGACGAGAAAACTCCTGGCAGATTTTTTTCATTTTAATGATTCTAAAAAGGTGATATTTACCTCCAATGTAACAGAATCCATAAACCTGGTGATGAATGGCATCTTGAAACAGGGGGATCATGTCATTACCAGCAGTTTAGAGCATAATGCAGTATGGAGATGTCTAAAGACCTTAGAAAGGGACAGAGGCATTCGTATTACAGCCATCCCTGCTACAAAGGAAGGATTTACAAATCCAGAGGATGTTGAGAAAGCAATACAGCAAAATACCAGGCTCATTGTATTTACCCATGCATCAAATGTCCTGGGAACGATACAGCCTGTGAGAGAGATAGGGGCTATTGCAAGAAAACTGGGGATTCCTTTTCTGGTAGATGCAGCTCAGACTGCTGGAGTATACCCAATTGATATTGAGAAGGATAATATTGATCTTTTAGCTTTCACAGGACACAAAGGTCTTATGGGGCCAATGGGTACAGGAGGTTTGATTATTAATTGGAATGGAGTGATTAATCCACTAAAGCATGGCGGAACAGGAGGAGATTCAGCTTATGAATTTCAACCTGAGTACTATCCAAACAAATTTGAAACAGGAACTTTAAATGTCAGCGGTATCATTGGACTGAGAGAAGCCTTGAGATTCATCCAAAAGGAAGGCATAGAGACAATATTGGATAAAGAAAAAAGACTTTTAACTTATGCGCTGGAGAGACTCTGTGAGGTTAAAAATATTATCATTTATGGACCAAAGGATGCGGAAAAAGCTGTAGGGGTTTTATCCTTCAATCTGAAGGGGATATCGGGAGAAGATGTGGCCTATCGGCTAGACCAAGACTACAATATCATGGTTCGTGTCGGTTTGCACTGTGCCCCCACGGCCCACCGAATTATTGGAACAGAAAAAGAAGGAACTTTACGAATAGGGATTGGGTATTTCAATGAAAAATCAGACATCGATAAACTTGTGGAGGCATTAAAGGAGATTATAGGGGATAAGTAAAATTAAGGGGGACGGAATTATAAATGTATTTGGAAGAAGTGAAGATGACACGTATACAACCTTGTACTGCCGATGCTGGCAGAATGAAATTTAAAGCCAAATTTTCAAGAGATGTATCAGAGATACTTCCCTATATTAACGGCAGGATGCAGACTGCCATCTACCATAAAGCTGCCGGTACCTTAACTTTCCATAAAGAGTTTCGTATGATCACAATATATCCTGAAAAGCTGGCGGTTTCAAAGGTGATCAATGAAACCGATGCCTTTGAAGTTATGGGTCTGGTGCAGAATTTAATCAATGATACGTATGATAATCGGGAAAATATAGAACCTTTGTATGAAATGAGGGAGAGAATCAGCCCTATCCAGGTCTATAAAAATCTGCCAAAGCTCAATTGCAGACGGTGCGGAGAAACCGCTTGTATGGCCTTCGCTTCAAAACTGATCAGCGGAGCGCAGAATATCAAAAACTGCCGCCCCCTTTATGAGGAAGGCTATAAGGGGAATCTGGTGAAGCTGGAGGATGTATTGCAAATATTAGGCTATGCCTAATATTTTAGGTTGACATGAACATTAAATAATCATAATATAAAAATATAAATATATTATTATGAAGGAGGGCTTATCATGTTGATTCAGGTATTAGGACCAGGCTGTAAGAACTGCAAGACCGTAGAGGCCAATGTAAGGGAAGCCTTGCAGGCACTGGATATGGAGGCCAATGTAGAAAAGGTGACAGATTTCTCTGATATCATTAATCTTGGTGTCATGAAAACCCCAGGATTGATTATTGATGGAGAAATCAAGGCATCGGGAAGAATTCCATCTACAGAAGAGATTAAAGGCTTTTTAATAAAGTAGCTTCAGGAGGAAATGGATGAGAAAAGGTAAATTGTCTCCATGGCTATTAAGCTATATTCGTGAACGTGGGGATTCGATGAATGTTACAGGTCGAATTACGCTAAAGGGCTGATGATCTATCTTTAAGACGCCATCAGGTCTGATGGGAGAACCAGAGAATTTAGAGCACTTCCAGCTGTTCGAAATAGAGGACATAAAATTATATGTGGAAAAAAGCATATTACAGAATTATGTTCAAAATAATGTACTGCTGATAAATATTGAAGGATACGGCAGATATCAGTTATATATTACAGAAGAGACAAATCCATAAGGGAAAAGAATAGAATGGATATGAATATCAAATCCTATAACAGACTGATAAACCAATCAGTCTATATTTTTCATAAATACATTGACACGTATCTATATGCATAACATAATATATATAGATCATTATCTATATAACAGTTTGGAGGGGATGCGATGCAGGAAGAATGTATTTTTGCAGTTATGCACATATCTAAAGCTGTTAGGCATTGACAGAATCATTAAATAATCATATGATAAATATATAATAATATCATTATATATTTATCATATGATTGGAGGCAGAACCATGAGCGAGTGGAAGAAGTTTTGGATCATCGTTGGTGTATTTCTAGCTGCATATTTTATGCCTGTAAACAGCCTTCGATTTCAGGGGGCTATCATAGAATCCTTTGCCATGCTAAATGATTATGCCAGAGAGCATGTATTGCTTTGTCTGGTACCAGCATTCTTTATTGCCGGAGCAGTAGCCGTATTTGTATCCCAGGATGCAGTCATTAAATATTTCGGACCTACAGCCAAAAAATGGGTGGCCTACTCGGTAGCTGCAGTATCCGGAACCATATTGGCTGTTTGCTCCTGTACGATCCTGCCTCTATTTGCGGGTATCTACAAAAAAGGCGCCGGATTGGGCCCTGCAACAGCTTTTCTTTACTCAGGACCGGCCATCAATGTATTGGCTATCGTGATCACCGCCAGGGTATTAGGCCCTGAACTAGGAATTGCCAGAGCATTGGGTGCAGTATTATTTAGTATTGTGATCGGTTACTTAATGCACCTGATATTCCTAAAAGAAGAAAAAGAGAATACAAATAAAGATGCCAGAATGTTTGCCCATGAGGATACAGATGATAAGCCCCTATGGAAAACTGCTGTATATTTCTTTTCAATGGTAGGAGTTTTAGTATTTGCAAACTGGGGAAGACCCATGCAGTCAACTGGGTTGTGGGCAACTATATTTAGTATGAAGTGGATTTTGGCAGCGGGCTTCTTAGCCGTAATACTCTATGCATCCTTACAATGGTTCAATAAAGAAGAAAGAGATGAGTGGTTTAGTTCCACCTGGGGCTTTGCAAAGCAAATATTACCACTCTTGTTTTTCGGAGTGTTAATTGCCGGTATCTTACTTGGAAGACCAGGACATGAAGGTTTGATTCCGTCCATATGGGTAGAGCGATTAGTAGGAGGCAACTCCATACAAGCCAACCTTTTTGCATCGGTTGCAGGTGCCTTCATGTATTTTGCCACTTTGACGGAGGTACCGATTTTGCAGGGATTGATTGGCGCAGGGATGGGGAAGGGACCTGCACTTGCTCTGCTGCTGGCTGGACCGGCATTATCTCTGCCCAATATGCTTGTAATCCGTCAGGTCATGGGCACGAAAAAGACAGTGGTATTTGTTTCATTGGTGGTGGTGATGGCCACCTTTGCCGGTATCGTATATGGAACCTTTTTTTAGAATTGATACAATTTATTATTTATAGATTTACGCCATTAGAAATAAATGTACTCTTGTAGGGGCAGACACGCAGGTCTGCCCCCATAGGTGTCAACTTAACCCAGAGTTTGTCATCCTGAGCGGAGTAAAACGGAGTCGAAGGATCTTTAAGCTAGATGATATATTCTGATAATCAAAAGTAATCTTGCTTATGTTCTATAAGATTCTTCGCTAACGCTCAGAATGACATGCTTCTAAGGTTTATTTGGAAATAATTGGATTACGTTGACGCCTATGGGTCTGCCCCTACAAAACAACATCTTGTTGTAGACGCGTAAATCTATATAAATGGATGTTCTATATAATGAAACAAAAAACTAAAATTACATTGACTATACAATATTTGCATGATACAATTAAAAACAAGGAGGCAGGTATGATGAACAATAGAGAAATAGATGATCCAATCAAGGATTTAAAAGAACAAGATACAAGCAATGAGGACTGCTGTGTAGAAGAAGTAGGTGATATGATTCAGCGGCTGGTAAGAGTATTCCAATTGATCGAGAGAGATCAGATTAAAATATTTGGTGTTACTACGACCCAATGCTACTGCCTTCTGGAACTATTGAAAGTAGAGCAATTGACCATGAACGAAATCAGTCATAAAATGAACCTGGATACCAGTACCATGACTAGGGTAATCGACAAGCTGGTTAGAGATCAGTTGATTTCGAGAGAGCGTCAGGAAGAGGACCGGCGGATCGTAGTTTTAGAACTAACGGAAAAGGGAAGAAATACTGCATTGCAGTTAAACGAAAGCATACGAAAATATTACAAGAATATTATTCAGAATCTACCAGAGGGGCAAGTTGACAACGTATTAAACGCTGTATTTCTACTGCTTAACGCCTTTGATAAAGCAAATCCAAACTGCTGCTAAAAATTTTCACAAATAATTGTATGATACAAATTATGCATAATACAAAAATGAAAAGGAGAATGAGGTATGATGAATTTAGTGAAGGATGTACTCCTCACCGTATTTAACTATTTAAAAGCCGATTGGCATATCCTACTCATAGGTATTCTCATGGCCGTTAGCATCAACGTATATGTTGATGCTATGAAGCTAAAAAAATATCTGGAGAAAAATGCTGCATTGTCGGTGCCTGGTTCAGTGGCCTTTGGCGCTCTAACACCCCTTTGTGCCTGCGGAACCATGGCGGTGCTGCTTTCCATGTTTATCTCTTCCATGCCCTGGGGGGCTGTAATGGCTTTTTTGGTATCATCCCCTTTAACCAGTCCCTCAGAATTTATGTTTCAGACCAGCTTCTTTGGGGCTCGATTCGCCACTATGGTTTTAATATCTTCCATCGCATTAGGGTTACTGGCAGGCTTCATAGCCCATTTGCTGGACATGAAAACCAACTTTTTTGCAGGACAGTTTAGACTAAATGCACAAGGTCAGAAAAGCTGCTGTAATAAGGATGAAGAAAGTGATGGAATGATAGATTTACTAGAGCCTGCTGCATGCTGTTCACAAGAAGAAGTAATGACCCAACATAAGCAGAGCTTCAGAGAAAAATATAAGATAGATCAATTTGTGAAAGAATTCTATAATATTGGAATTAAGAAGATTCTTCTTGCTTTTATCGTATTCATTGCCATTGGAAGGATTGTGGAGATGATAATCCCAAAAGAATGGATTTTGGCCCTCTTCAGTCAGGATAAAAGCTACTCTATCCCATTAGGTGCAACCATTGGATTACCTTTGTATGTATCGGGTTCGGCCTCATTGCCGATCATGAAGTCCTTTATGCATTCAGGGGCAGGTGAAGGAGCAGTCTTAGCCTTTTTAATTACGGGAAAAGCCACCGGTATTCCAGTAATTGCAGGTATGTCAACAATACTTAGGAAAAAGGCCATATTGTTCTATGTAGGTTTTGTATATCTCGGCGGAATATGCTTTGGATACCTATATCAAGCCTTAGTCAATATGCTGGTATAGGATTTTAGGAGATGACAACTCCATCGTAAATAGTTTACAATAAAATCTGAGAGGTAGAATTTGTACCTCTCTATTTTGTTGAATAATGGAAAATCATTATGGTATAAGATAAATAGATCAACAAATTTATTGTAAAAAATGGAGAGATGGATATGGGAAAAAGAATGGCATTTATATCAGATGTTCATGGAAATATTGAGGCCCTAGAGCGGGTATTGGAGGATATCGTAAATAGAAAAATCGGTTTTCAAGATGTTTATTGCCTGGGAGATCTAGTAGGATACGGACCTAGACCCAATGAAGTGATTGAACTTATTCAAAAAAATAACATTCAAACAGTGCTGGGAAACTATGACGAGGCGGTGGGCTTTTATTTGCCCAGCTGTGGCTGCCATATTGACTCAAAAATGAGTAAGGAGAGGTCCAGGAATTCTTTGGAGTGGTCGGCAAATCACACCACAGAAGAAAATAAACAGTTTTTGAGAGCACTGGAGGAACAACTGATATTGGAGGAAGGTGGGTATACAGTATTGCTTACTCATGCAAGTCCCTATGCGATTAATGATTATGTTTATGAAGAGGATATTGAAAAACAGAGGGAAATTGCTTCAGAGTATGAAGAGGACATTATCATCATGGGACATACCCACTATCCCTATTATAAAACAGTTAAGGGTAAGCTCTTCATTAATGCAGGCAGTGTAGGCCGTCCTAAGGATGGTGACAACAGGGCTTGTTATTGTGTTATAGAAATAAAAGATTCAGTCCGTGTTGAGTTTATACGGGTTGAATATGACATCGAAAAGGTTGCAAAGGAAATAGAGGAGTCGGAACTACTAGATGAGTTTGCTGCAATTCTTAGAAAAGGAACCGATAAGTTATGATTTTTACTGTTTGATTAGATAATTGGAACTATTAAAATAAAAGCTCTTTCTTAGGCTAGCGTTGATTTGTTTAATAGATGAATCATAGGCGTCAACGTAATCCAATTATTTCCAAATAAACCTTAGAAGCATGTCATTCTGAGCGTTAGCGAAGAATCTTATAGAACATAAGCAAGATTACTTTTGATTATCAGAATATATCATCTAGCTTAAAGATCCTTCGACTCCGTTTTACTCCGCTCAAGATGACAAATTATGGGTTAAGTTGACGCCTATGATAGATGCATAGATCTGACATAATTCGGTCAGCATGATATGCTGCCCCTACGGTTTCTATTCATCGAGGGTAGAGGTTGCACAGTGTGCAACCTGCTTCTAGAGGAGACTGTGAGAATTAACATAGAATTAACATAGAATTAACATAGAACTTATTTACATATCAATATATCATGATATAATAAATTTGAGATAAGGTTTTTTCATGCAATGTTGGCTTCCTCCTCCTCCCATTCACTTCCCACAAGTAAATATAGAAAGAGGAAGCCAACCCCCTATTTTTTATAAGGAAGTGATTCCATGAATATGAATCTAGAAAATATCATGATAATCAGCAGTACATTCATAATTTTTAGTGTATTAGGGTATCTAAACTATAAAAGTACCATGAATAAGGTAAAAAGGTTGCAAGAGAAAATGGGAATACTTAACAAGAAATTAACAGGAACAAAACATTTTTAAAACAAACACATCATGATAATGTGATATTATGATTTAAAAGGTGGTTGGGGACAGGTTCCCTAAATATAAATTATAAGAAATGAAGGGAGAATGACTAAATGAAGTTGTTCAAAAACAAATTTTCAATTTTAGCAATGATTTTGGTAATCAGTATGATTGCATTAGCAGGCTGTGGCAGTAAACCAGCCGGGCAAACTGCACAAGAACCAGCAAAGGAAGAGGTAAAGCTTTCAGGAGAAATTAAGATTGACGGGTCCTCTACAGTATTCCCGATTACAGAAGCCATTGCAGAAGAGTTTAGAGCAGTTTACCCGGATGTAAAAATACCTGTTGGGGTTTCCGGAACAGGCGGCGGATTTAAGAAGTTTGTTGCAAAGGAAACAGACATTAATGATGCATCGAGACCAATTAAAAGCCAAGAAGCTGCGGATGCTGCATCAGCAGGGGTAGAATACGTAGAACTAAAGGTTGCTTTTGATGGATTGTCGGTATTGGTAAATCCATCAAATACTTGGGTAGACTATCTTACTGTTGATGAATTAAAGAAAATTTGGGCCCCAGATAGTACGGTGAAGACTTGGAAAGATGTTAGAGCTGAATGGCCGGCAGAAGAAATCAAGCTTTATGCACCGGGAACAGATTCAGGAACTTTCGATTATTTCACAGAAGAAATCAATGGCAAAAGTGGTGCCATCAGACCGGACTTTATTGGAAGTGAAGATGACAACGTACTAGTACAGGGCATTGCAGGAGATAAAAATGCTTTAGGTTTCTTTGGATTTGCTTACTATGAAGAAAACAAGGATAAGTTGAAAGTTGTTAAGATTGATAATGGAAATGGTGCTATTGAACCAACCTTTGATACGATCAAGGATGGCAGTTATGCTCCATTGTCAAGACCCCTATTCATTTATGTAAACAAGGCATCCTTAGAGAAACCGGAAGTGAAGGAGTTCGTAACCTTCTATTTGGAAACGGCAAAGGATATTGTTAAAGAAGTAGGATATGTAGCTCTTCCGGATGAAGAATATGCAGCTGGGCTAAATAAAATTAAATAGTTATTTGATTCTAAGAAAAGCGCCTTCAAAAGGATTATTTGGAGGCGCTTTATCATAACCAAGCAAGGATGGAAATCAAAATCATATTTGGGGAGAGCATACATGATGGAAAAATTTTCAACATGGAAAAGCAGGATAGAAAATCTAATCAGTCGGCTAAAAGACAGTTTTAAAAGACTTAAAGCTGCGTTAGAAAAGAAAATAAACCCAGACCATCAATGGTTGAAAAGACTACATAATCTCAAAGGAATGCTGCCTGAGAAAAATTCAGATATGCCCATGCGCAAGCAGCTGATTATTGTATTTACCCTGATATCTATTCTACCGGTTCTACTGATAGGAATCGTGAGCTTCACGATCACCTATAGACAGGTTACTTTATCGCAGAAAAAAATGATGTCTGTATATGCTGAAGGGATCACAAATAATATTGACAGTACGATTAGGAGTACTGAGAATATTTTGAAGGGACTATCGGCCCAATCAGACTTGCTCGTACTTCTGGAAGATGTGAACAGTGATCAGCAGATTAACGATGTAATCAAATTGAACAGTATGATTTTTTCATTGAAAAATGCGGTAAAGAGCTCGGAAAAATTATATGAAACCGTGTTTATAACAGATATTCAGGGAAACGTCATTGCCGATGGTTCCCCTTATCGTGAAGTTTACACCAAAATGAATATTCAAGATACGGATTATTATCAGGTAATAAAAAAAGGGACCGGCTTTTATGTGGGAGCGCCGATAGAATCCAAGGCAACAGGAAAAATACTCATTCCCGTGGCAAAATCTATCGATAGCATAGCCAGTCAAATGGGCGTAATGGTAATTATGTTTGACTTAGAAAAATTTACAGCGCCTATTCACGACTTAAAGGTAGGGGAGACAGGATATGTATATGTTGTAAATGATCAAGGCCTTATTCTTCATCATAAAACCCCGGAGAAGTTCATGACCAAAGTCGAAAACAAACTCATTCAGGATGTCGTGAAAAATATAGGAGATGAACTACAAAATAATGGTTTTGGCAGTTATAGATTAAATGGGGATCAGAAGGTAGCTGCATTTCAGAAGCTGCAAAGCACCGATTGGCTTGTGGTGGCCGCCATGGATAAAACAGAGTACGACAAAAGTATGGTGATCATAAGGAACTTAATTTTAATCATGGTCCTGGGATTGATCGTACTATGTCTATCGGTAGCGGTGATATATTCTAAAAGTGTAACAGTACCTGTACAAAAACTGGCAGAACTGATGAATCGAGTAGCGAAAGGACAGTTAAAAGTAAGGTCTGATTATCACACGAATCAGGAAATCGGCAGGCTCAATGACAGCTTTAACCATATGGTAGAAAATCTTGAGAATTTGATTGAAAGGATTACGACAGCCTCCATAGAGATCACAGAAGCTGCACATAAATTTACAGATATATCCCGGAATACCTATGATTACACCAGTCATGTTGCACAAATTGTCAGTGATATTGCAGAAGGGGCTGGGGAACAGGCCAGAGATATAGGGTTGGGCGTATATAAGATGAATGAACTGGCAGAGATCATTAGCCATGTGAATGAAAATACGGTTCATATTGTCCATAGATCAGATGAAACGGAACAAGTGCTGCAAGAAGGATTAAAACAAGTAGAAGTATTAAGCAATAAATCGAAGGAAGGATATGAGATTTCTACACAGGTACATAGGGTGGTACTAGAGCTGGACGAGGAGATAAAGAAGATAGGTATGATCATCAACACCATTACAGCTGTATCTAAACAAACCAATTTGCTTGCACTAAATGCTGCCATTGAAGCAGCCCGTGCCGGAGAGGCAGGCAGAGGGTTTTCAGTTGTGGCTGATGAAATCAGAAGGCTGGCGGAAAAGGTATCACAGGAAACGGCAACCATACAGGGGATTATTAAGGAAATTGAGGTTAAGGCTAGAAATGTTGAAAATGCGGTTATTTTAAATGAAAGAATTGTAGAACAGCAAAGTATTGCAGTGGAGGATACAGCAAAATCCTTTGAAAGGATACAAGAAGCCATTCAACAGATGGCAATGTATTTAAAAAATATACTTTTATCAGCAGATAAAATGGATATAGGAAAAAATGAAATTATCAATACTATCAATGGGATTTCCTGTATAGCTGCAGAAACCGCAGATATTGCCACTACAGCCTCTGCCACATCCCAGCAGCAATTTGCTATGGTTGAAGAGATCAAGCACTATGCGGATAACCTCAGTGCCCTGTCCAATAATTTAAAAGAATCCATTAGTATGTTACAGGTTGAATTTAACAAAGATTTAACATAGAAGCAGAAAAAATTATGATTTAATATCATAATATCATGATATAATATATATAGAAACGAATATATCTTTGGTGTATTACCGAAGATTTTTTCTTATGAGGAAACAGGAGGTCTACTATGAAAAGTCAAGGAAAAGCAAAAAGGAAAGTTCATTTGGGAGAATTCTTTATTGAAAAAGCCCTTCAGCTTTTTGCTGCAATCTCTATTCTGACGACAATTGCCATTATATTTACTTTATTTCAGGAAACCTTTATCTTCTTTCAGGAGGTATCCATCATTGAATTCTTCACCAGCAAAATGTGGACGCCTACCTTGCATCCGAGAAATTTTGGGATTCTTCCATTACTGGTAGGAACCATGATGATTGCATTAGGGTCAAGTATCATTGCATTGCCTTTAGGTTTGTTTACGGCTATTTACCTTAGTGAATATGCCCATAAAAAGGTACGTAGCGTGGTAAAGCCAGTATTGGAAATACTTGCAGGTATTCCATCAATCGTTTATGGTTTTTTCGCATTAACCTTTATTACACCCATATTGCAGAAAATACTGCCTCAAACCCAGGTTTTCAACGCAGCTAGTGCCAGTATAGCGGTGGGGATTATGATTACACCTATGGTGGCATCTCTCAGTGAAGATGCAATGATGGCCGTCCCAGACTCAATCCGCCAAGGGGCCTATGCCCTTGGGTCTACAAAATTTGAGGTAGCCATGAAAGTCATTGTACCAGCCTGCTTATCCAGTATTGCTTCTGCTTTTGTTTTAGCTATTTCCAGGGCTGTCGGAGAAACGATGATTGTGGCCATTGCGGCGGGGGCAAGTCCTACATTGACCTTTAATCCTCTCAAGAGTATACAGACCATGACGGGATTCATGGTAAACATAAGTCTTGGGGATATTCAGCATGGAACCATTGAATATAAGACGGTTTTTGCCGTGGGGGCTTTGTTGTTTGTCATAACCTTTATGATGAATATCGTCGCCAAGCTGATCGTGAATAAGTATAGGGAGGAATATTGATGGAAATCAATACGCAAACCAATATGCATACCATAAAAAGGAAAAACAACATTAACAGTAGAAAGTTGAAAAATAAAGTCTTCCATGGATTTTTAATCCTTGCCACCACAATGAGCATTATCGTACTGGCATTGTTATTATATCAGATTTTTAGTACAGGATTTAAATATCTTAGCTTTGATTTTCTCAATAACATGCCCTCCAGGTTTCCCCATAAGGCTGGGATCAAATCAGCTCTGGTGGGAAGCATATGGGTAATTTCTCTAACTGCCCTATTCTCTTTCCCATTAGGTGTAGGGACTGCTATTTACCTTGAAAAATATTCCAATAGCAAATCGTGGCTTAACAAGCTGCTACAAATCAATATTGCCAATCTGGCAGGGGTTCCATCTATCGTATATGGAATGCTGGGATTAGCAGTGTTTGTCCGTTTTTTCAATTTCGAAAGGAGTATTTTATCGGGAGCATTAACCCTGACCTTGTTGATTCTGCCGGTCATTATCGTAGCAGCCCAAGAGGCGATTAAAAGCGTACCGGACTCTTTAATACAAGGTTCTTTTGCTCTGGGGGTTACCAAATGGCAAACCATAACCGGTGTTGTGCTGCCCTATGCCCTGCCAGGAATTCTGACAGGTACCATTTTAGCCATTTCAAGAGCTATGGGAGAAGCGGCGCCATTGATTATGGTTGGAGCTGCAGGGTATATTGCATTTATGCCCAGCGGACCTATGGATTCTTTCACTGTACTGCCTATACAGATTTTTAACTGGACATCCAGACCCCAAGCAGAGTTTCAGAATATTGCAGCAGCGGGCATTATTGTACTGATGGCATTGCTGCTGACCGCAAATGCAACGGCAATTATACTGAGAAACAAATACCAAAACCGAACGGATTAATTAAGCTGCAGGAGGTAAGTCATGGATTTGAAAATAAAAGTAGAAAGCTTGAATTTCTATTATGGTGCTTTTCAAGCTTTAGAAGATATTCATATGAATGTGCATGAAAATAAAATCACCGCTTTGATTGGTCCTTCAGGCTGCGGTAAGTCCACCTTTATCAGAACCCTGAATCGAATGAATGATATGATTGAAGGGACCAGAGTGGAGGGAAGCATTTTATTAGATGGTGAAAATATACTGAAAAACGAAACCGATGTGGTAGATTTGCGGAAGCGTGTAGGGATGGTTTTCCAAAAACCCAATCCTTTCCCCAAAACCATCTATGAGAACGTAATCTATGGGCCAAAGCGTCATGGCATAAAAAATAAGAGCCAATTAGACGAGCTGGTAGAAAAGAGCTTAACAGGAGCAGCTCTTTGGAATGAAGTAAAGGATAAACTTCACCAATCGGCATTAGCTTTATCGGGGGGACAACAGCAGCGATTATGTATTGCCAGATGTCTGGCTATGGAACCGGAAGTTTTACTGATGGATGAACCAACCTCTGCTTTGGATCCTATTGCAACCCAAAAAATTGAGGAGTTATTTGAAGCACTTAAGAAAAAATATACCATTGTAATCGTAACTCATTCTATGCAGCAAGCGGGACGTATCTCTGACTTTACAGGATTCTTTTTAAATGGAGAACTGCTGGAATATGGAGAGACTGATGTATTGTTTACAAAGCCAAGGGATAAAAGAACGGAGGACTATATTACAGGAAGGTTTGGGTAAAGAGAGAGGAGGTTAGAACATGAGGGAGCAGTTTTCCAAGGAACTACAATCCCTAAAGGATATGTTTACACAAATGGGACAAAAAACCCGTGATGTAATCGAACTGGCAATTATATCTTTAAAGGAGCACGATTTAGGGAAGGCCAATAAAGCTATCAGGCTGGATGATGAGGTTGATGAATTGGAGAGGGAAATAGAAAATAAATGCATGTCTTTGATTGCCTTGCAACAGCCTATAGCAAAGGATTTAAGGAGGATAGGAACGATTCTGAAGATCATCACCGATATTGAAAGAATCGGGGATTATGGAGTAAATATAGCAAAGATCACCCTGAGCATTGGAAACGAAGCCCATGTAAAACCTTTAATCGATATCCCTAAGATGGCAGACCTGGTAAAAGATATGTTAAAACTGACTATTGAAAGCTTTGAACAGGAAAATATAAACATGGCCAAGGCCGTAATACAAATGGATGAACAAGTGGATTTGTTATATTCAAAAATCAATCAAGATTTACAGGAGATAATGGCAAATAATCCGGCTGCGTCGAAACAGGTTACATCCCTGCTGCTGATCGGCAGGTATTTTGAACGGATGGCTGATCATACTACCAATATTTGCGAGCGAATAATATTTATGGTTACCGGAGACCGGATTGATATTTGTTAAGCTTTGGTATAGAATATAACATGGTATGGTGATACTAAAATATAAAAATACGGTGTTATATTTGGAAGAGAGAAGGGGATTAGATGCAAGGCAAGCTTAACAACGAGGATATCATGCGGCTGAAGCTGGTAAGCAAATTTTTCAAGGGCTTTGCGGATTATAGCCGTTTGTGTATATTTGAGTGTCTGATGGAAGGGGAAAAAACCGTTACAGAAATCATTGATTTTACAGGTTTTAGCCAGTCAAAAATATCAAACCACTTAAAGTGCTTGAGAGAAAGCGATTTGGTCGATGCCAAACAGGATGGCAAATTTATTTATTATAATATCAAGGATGAGAAGATAAAGAGGATACTGTCCCTGGCCAATGAGCTGCTTAAGGATGTTTCGGAAGAGAAATACAATTGTATGAAGTACTAAGCAATAATTAAATCTAATCTCATATATTAAGGAGGAGCATCATGAAGAAGAAGGTAGCATTTGTATGTATTCACAATTCCTGTCGTTCCCAAATGGCAGAGGGCTGGGCCAAGCACTTAGGCTCAGATGTATTGGAAGTTTACTCTGCAGGAACAGAGGAGTATCATGAGGTAAAGCCATTGGCTGTTCAAGTGATGGAAGAGGCCGGGGTAGATATGAGCGGGCATTATCCAAAGCTGTTAACAGATATTCCCGAAGAAATAGATATATTGATTACCATGGGATGCGGTGTAGTATGTCCCTTTATACCCTGCAAGCATGAAGAGGATTGGGGCTTGACAGACCCCTCTGGGGGCCCGATTGAGGGGTTTAGAAACACAAGGGATTTGATTCGGGATAAAGTCGTTGATTTGATCGAAAGAGTGAAGCGAGGAGAGCTATAGAATATATTAAAAAAATAGTTTAAAGCAGGGAAAAAATGTAGGGAGCGACCCCTGGTCGTTCCGGAAAGAGGGCAGGACTTGTGTCTGCCCGTTTTTATTTGCAAAGATATGTTATAATCAAAGTAGGAGGGGAATACTCTGTATAGGTTTATAGAGAAGGGAGAGTGTGATCATGCAAAAAATAGATAGTAAAGAGGTTTATAAAGGTATCATTATTCGTGTAGAGAAGGATAAGGTTCGTTTAGAAAACGGGGTAGAGACCTATCGTGAGTCTGTAAGACACCGGAACGCAGTTGCAGTGGTAGCATTAGATGAAGAAAACCACCTGTTGATGGTGGAGCAGTATCGATATCCTATTGGGTGCAAGCTGATGGAACTGCCTGCAGGTCTGATCGATGAGGGAGAAGAACCCCTGGAGGCTGCCAAAAGAGAGCTGAAGGAAGAAACCGGTCATGGTGCAGAGGCGTGGAGGCTGCTGACAGAATTTTATCCTTCCGGTGGTGTTCATGACGAGAAAATATACATATATTTGGCCACAAAAATCAAGGAGGTTTCAAAACCCCATTTGGATGGGGATGAAATATTGACCTCTCATAAAATTCCCTTTAAGGAGTTGCTGAAAAAGATAGAGCTTGGGGAAATTCAAGATGGAAAAACGATAATTGGGGTATTGCTAACGGAAAAATTTATATAAAACAACTGGAACCAATTTACAGATTTCTGCGTCTTAAATATAAAGAATATTTGTAAAGGACGTGATGAAATGAAAAGAAAGGGATTGATGCTGGTTTCAATTCAACTCCGGAAAATCTCTATATTGCAGTAAATCGTTATGAATTGGAGCAGCTGTCGTTTCCGAAAATAAACCAAACAGAAGGGACAACGGAATCAAGCAGAATTATGCCAATCTATGACCACAATACGGAAGTTTACCGTTTTAAACTGGAAAATGGCGAATTTTAGTATGCTGATAAAGGCAAAGTGCCAGGCCAAATTCTAAATCAATTTTCTATGGACGAGGACGAGAAGCATTTCAGAATCGCTACGACTACTGGGGAAATGTGGCGCAGCGATGAATTCACTTCTAAGAACAATGTATATATTTTAGATGAGCAAATAAAAAGGGTAGGAAAATTAGAAGGGTTTGCTCCTGGAGAGCGTATATACGCTATGGGATTTGTGGGAGCAAAAGGCTACATGGTAACCTTCCGGGAGACGGACCCGTTCTTCGTGCTAGATCTAAAGGAGCCTAAGGAACCAAAAATGCTGGGATATCTAAAGATTCCAGGATACAGCGATTATCTGCACCCCTATGATGAAAATCATATTATCGGTTTTGGGAAGGAAGTCATGGAGGTGAAAGGTGCGGCACTGCAGGCAGGCATGAAGATCGCTGTATTTGATGTCCCTGATGTGAGTAAGTCTGTTGAAAAGTTTAAGTTATTAATATAAAACATGATGTGCTGTAGTAGCAGGTTTCCATGCCCGCCACTCTTATTTATCCCTGTTTTGTTAAGAACTGTAGGAGGGCAATGATATGTGATTGCGAAAAAGCGGGCAGACACAAGGCCTACCCCTACCCTAGAACAAAGATGAAATATAACTAAAAAATGCAAATCTTCAAAATATGCATTTTATTATTTAGCTAGTCGGACAGCCGTGCCATAAACCAATATTTCTGCAGCTCCCTGCATGATAGCGGAGGAAGAATACCGCACGTTTACAACTGCGTCGGCACCCATTCTCTGTGCTTCCTCCACCATTCTTTCCGTCGCCATTTTCCTTGCATCGTTCAGCATATCGGAATAACCTTTCAACTCACCCCCTACAAGAGTTTTCAATCCTGCAGCTATGTCCTTGCCCAGATGCTTGGATTGTACTGTACTGCCTTCCACCAGGCCTAGCACCTCACTGATTTGCTTGCCGTGTATAGATTCCGTATTAACGATTAACATAAGCATCCTCCTTTTCATAGATATGTGATTGAGAATCCTAATTTATATCCGGAACGACGAGGGCGTCGATCCCTACCTTTCTGTATTATGTTTGCGTAGGGAACTGTGCCCTCACAGTTCCGTTGAATATTAAACTACTCAATATCACACTGCTATAAGAATAACTTTTCTATTATAATATGCCCACAAACAAGGATTCAAAACAGAAAGCAAATTTTTAAAGACGTATTTCTCTAGAATAAGGAACAAAGCAGTCCAGACAGACCTTTTTTTCATTCTGGAGCCTGATTTTATGCTCGGGAGCCTGCTCGCCGCAGATTTCGCAGGTAACGCTGTTAAAGATCCGAGCCTCTTCCGGTAGCTGAAAGCTGGGGACTTTAAACTGAAATAAGCTGTCTGGATTCATAGCCAAAATCTCCATCATTCGTGAATGCTTGTCCGTTCCGTGAGGGCTGCGGCTTTTGTGATAGACGATCCGAATACTTTTTCCGGAAGGACGGTGAAAAAAGGTAAAGGCTTGTTTTCCTGTACCACGATAGATTAGATTCCCTTTTCCAAAAGTACAGCCGGTTACCACCTGTACTGCATCCACGCCGCAGGCATCATTTTCTGTAACACAGACCAATTCTTCATCGGAAGAACGATTTATTTTCAGCTTTTCCAATGCTGCAAGGGCAGCTTTAAAGCCAATGGCTAGTCCTGGACAGGCATGTCCATGAAAATCTATACTTTTTTCCCAAAGTAAATGGTCCATAAAACCCCTCCCTAATATTTATAATTTCAGTATAGTTCAGCTATATGTAGGTGTCAACGATACTGATTTTGACCAAATCCATAGCCCGTGATATAATTTACCAGAGATTGAACCCGTCCCAAGGAGGGAATAAACATGCTGATTGACAGTCATATTCATATCGCCCTAAATGGTATAGACATAAGTCATACAAAGGAAATGGATAACCGGGAGACAAAGGTAGCATGGATTCGAAAGGTTTTACGAGGATATAAGGAAAAAGGGATTTATATACTGAGGGATGGGGGCGATGCTTTTGGCTTTTCTGCCATTGCCAGGGAGATTGCCCAGGAAGAAGGAATGATCTATAGGACCCCTGTCTATGGATTATATAAAAAGGGATATTACGGAACCTTTATCGGAAAACCGGTTATGGGTCTGGAAGATTTTCAGACAGAATTTCAGGATCTGATGACACAAAAACCGGATCATTTAAAAATTCTGCTGACGGGATTAGTCAGCTTTGAACAATATGGAAAAATAGGAGCTACAGCCTTTACAAAAAAAGAAATGTCTTATATGAAAGCAGCTGCCCATGCACAGGGCATACCTGTAATGGTTCATGCCAATGGATCTGAAGGGGTACAAAGAGCCATTGATGCAGGAGTAGACACGTTGGAACACGGTTACTTTATGACAGAAAGAGAGCTGCAGGGACTGGCCGAAAAGGATATCTTATGGATTCCTACCTTAGCACCCCTAGGAAATCTAGTAGATAAGCAGGATAATAGGTTTTTAAAGGAGCTCCCTATTATAGAAAAAACCTATTTGCATCATCAGAATCTCATTCGCAGGGGATTGGAGATTGGCGTAAAAATTGCCATTGGCAGTGATGCAGGAGCTTACGGTGTACCCCATGGGACTGGTATTTTTGACGAGATGAACCATATGATAAAGGCGGGAGTTGGGAAAGAGAAAGTTCATGAAATGACCTATACCAATGGATTGAAGGCATTGGCAATATGCCCGGAAGAAATAGGAACCCTCCTCTCGGGAAATAAAAATTTCTTTTACGATGCGTGCGGTATCTTCTGGGAGGGTAAATAGAGGATAATAAACCCAGAGGCCCAATAGCATAAGTATTGGGATGCAAACCGCGGAGCAATGAAGACACATTCCAATATCGATAGAAAGAGAGGGCAGATCAATGAAAATTACCATTATTTATTCAGAAAAAAGTGGTAAACATCCGGAAAATATATTCCAAATGAAAACCGATAGCCGATTTGCAAATGTAAAATTTATACCCCATTTGAAAGATGAACCTCTTGCGTGCAACCTGTGCGGGAAAAAGTGCTATTGGTGCCGGGGGCAATATCCATTGGATTTTTCAGAGCATATCCAAGAACTTATCGAACTCCCTGATATATATCCCCTATTTGTGGATGAACCGCTGGAGTATCTTCCCAAAACATTTTTGCCTAGTGATGTTTTTGTCGTAATTGGTGTTCACCAGGATATATTGGTAGAACTTCCCCGCCTGATCAATGAGGCCGGTGGAAAGGCAATTCTTGTACCTTGTGAAGGTTCTGACTGGGTGTCCCGTTGGACAAGGGAAAAAACCATAGAGGAATGTGAAAGGTTTGGCTTGGAATATGATTTTCCAAAGCCTTTTTGTGCTATGAAAAAGGGAAAATTTGAGACTATCAATCGGTTTATGGACTTTTTTAGAATCGGTAAGCCTAAAATACGTCTTTATATAGATGAGGAGGATATCATTCGAAAGGTAGATGTGCTGGTATCTGCCCCCTGTGGAAACGGATATAATATAGCGAAGCATCTTTTAGGAGTCAAGCTAGGGGAAGATGCAAAGAAGTGTGTAGCTAAGTATTGGCACAGTTTTCCCTGTATGGGAGGTATGCAAATTGACCCGGAGTTAGGAGATACGATTCTCCACATTGGTGGTTATCTTCACTACAATGCATTAGATCATGCAGAGATTGTCAGAATTCAAAAAAATCGAGAATAAGTAAAATAACACAAATAAACAAGGTGGATTTTTCCGCCTTGTTTATTTGATACTATATGGAATTTTTATAATATCGTTTTGCACTACATTATCCCAAAATCTTAAGTGGCTGTATTTCCCATATAAAGCTAAGGTGCCATCTTTAACCTTTCCTTTAACGGCATCCAATTTGATGATGGATAGTTCATCCTTTAATGCAGGTATCGTTTTAAAAACATTGAATAAATCCGTAAAATCCGAGGCATCTTCTGTAATTGACAATGATTTTTCAGTTTTTCCGCTGCAGACCGGGCAGGTGAAGTTATAGTGCAGATCACAGCTATTGGGGCTCTTTTCCTCTAGAAGCATTTCTGTAACAGGAACTTGGTTTGTACAGCCGCACTTTGCAAATACCATGATAGGATACTTGAATTCTAGGCTCTTCATAATATTCCTCCCTTACACTTATAGATGTTAGCCATAAAACAGTAAATGAAGCCACTGCAGAATGAAAGAACAGGGCTTGATAAGATATGTAAAAATGTAATATATTGTATAATATAAAATTATCATAAATATTCAAAAAATTCAACTTGATTTTATGTTGAATTATTGAAAAATCAATACAATTTAAAAAATAGCAAATAATCTTTAGAATAAGGGAATGAAAATAAAAAACATTGACAACACCGTAACAATATGATAGACTTCTCTTAGCTTAAAAAATGAAAACATACTAAACAAGACAACTAACCATGAAGGTTAAGCTAGGGTTGAAGAACTGCCCTGTGGCTGCCGCATGGTTTTTTTATTGTGTGTGCATGCATCAGACAGATATAAAAACAGCCATTCCCTCCCTGCGATCATTATTCAAAAGGAAAGAAAAGTTAAAATGATCGTAGGGATTCCCTAATATGTTTCAAGTTAGATTCAATTTAATAGTGCTGCGATTAGCCAAATAACCGGGGTGTAAGGGGATTTGGCATTTTGTCATGCAAAAAAAAAAGCATTTTTCATGTTGAAAAAACAAATATAATACAAAAAATATATAGATATTACAAACGTCTTCTTTACAGGTGTATTATAATACTAATTAATAAAAAATATTTTGAAAATACCAGTCAAGTTTATGAAGAACCCTTTTATACTAACATTATCTTATGACGAGGAGGAAATCCTTTGCAGCCTATATGGATGGCAGAAAATTGAATACATAATACAGTATAATGTATTAAAAATTTATTATACAATTTGTTTGATAATTAACTAAGTCTATGCTACAATGAAATCGTACATAGGATTATAATTCGATAAAGTGAAAAACTGATGATTTAGAAAAGAAAACACCTATTTTTTTTTAAGAAAAACGTTAAAAAAATAACAAATATATTTAGCTTTCACTATCGAAAATGGTCTAGTGGAGGAAAGTATTACCACTCTGAAATAGAAAACTATTTGTTTTTTTAGAATAAATGTTAAAAAAATAACGTCACATTTTGTCAATTATCTAGGAACACAGGATTCCTAGTAAAAATATAGGGGGGACACTATGAGCGATCAATTTATTTCGATTTATCAAACCAGTGAAGAACAACTTTTAGAAAAAGCAGTACAAGACGGCGTTGAAACCATGTGGGATAGAAAGGCAGCCATGAAGGCACCTTGCGGTTTCGGGGAAAAAGGGATTTGTTGTAGAATTTGTGCAATGGGACCTTGCCGTATAAGTCCTGTTGCCGGTAAAGGCGCACAGAGAGGAATCTGCGGAGCTACTGCTGATGTAATTGTGGCAAGAAACCTTGCAAGAATGGTTGCAGCTGGAACTGCATCCCATTCAGATCATGCAAGAGATATTGCTCATGTGATGCATATGGCGAGCAGAGATGGGAATTTTAAAATAAGAGATGAAAAGAAATTATTAGACCTGGCTAGTGAGTGGGGTGTAAAAACAGAGGATAGAGATATTTATGAAGTCGCCCATGAGGTTGCAGAAATTGCTTTAAATGAGTTTGGCAAGCCCTTTGGCACACTGAGATTTTTGGAAAGAGCACCAGAAAAGAGAAAAAAGGTTTGGGATGATCTACAGATCAGGCCAAGGGCCATTGATCGGGAAATAGCTACTATTCTGCATTCAACCCATATTGGATGTACAGGTGATGCAGAAAGCTTACTGCATATGTCTATGAGAACAGCTTTAGCAGACGGCTGGGGCGGGTCTATGATAGGTACCGTGTTTAGTGATATTTTATACGGAACACCAGTACCAAGAGAGACTGAGTCAAATCTTGGGGTATTGGATGAAAAACAAGTAAATATCATCCTGCACGGACACGAACCAAGCCTTTCTGAAATGATTGTAATGGCTTCTTTAGATCCGGAAATGCAAAAATTAGCGAAAAAAGTTGGTGCAGAAGGTATTAATTTGGCAGGAATGTGTTGTACCGGTAACGAAGTTACTATGAGACATGGCGTCAAAATTGCGGGTAACTTCTATCAACAGGAAATGGCTGTATTAACAGGAGCGGTAGAGGCAGTAATTGTAGATGTACAGTGTATATTCCCTTCTTTGGTACCAATAACGGAGTGCTATCATACAAAGTTTATTACGACTTCGCCAAAGGCAAAGATTACAGGTGCAACGCATATCGAATTCCATGAGGATAGGGCTCTAGAATCTGCCAAGGCAATCGTACGAGAGGCGATCGAAAACTTTAAAAACAGAAAGAAAGAAAAAGTGTTTATTCCAACAGAAAAGTCAAGTGGAGTCGTTGGATACAGCGTAGAGGCCATCATTAAGCAGTTAGATAAAGTAGTAAATCCACATATTGATCCAATGGGTACTATAAAACCATTAGCAGACGTTATAAAGGCAGGGGTATTAAGGGGTGCAGTTGGAATCGTAGGCTGTAACAATCCAAAATCCAAGCATGATTACAGCCACATCGAGATTATGAAAAAAATGATTGCTAACGATGTTATCGTAGTGACTACCGGATGTGCAGCGCAAGCAGCTGTCAAAGCAGGCTTAACCAATAAGGATGCAAGGAAGCTGGCAGGACAGGGTTTGGCTACCGTATGTGAGTTGGTCGATATCCCTCCGGTACTTCATCTGGGTTCCTGTGTTGACATCAGCCGTATCATGACTATTGTTGGCGAAGTTGCAAAACATATGGATTTGGATAACTCTGATCTGCCGGTAGCTGGAATCGCGCCGGAATGGATGTCAGAAAAGGCCGTGGCCATTGCAAATTACGTAGTAGCTACAGGAATCGATACCTTCTTGGGAATTACACCTCCTGTAACCGGTTCTGAGGAAGTTATGGATATCATGACCAATAGAGTAGAAGCCATGACAGGTGCAAAATTCTTTATCGAAGAAGATCCACATGTGCTAGCAGATAAAGTATTAAGCCGTATTGAAGAGAAACGACAAAAACTGGGAATTTAGGTGATACGAATGAAAATTGCTATAACAGGAAAAGGCGGAGTAGGAAAAACAACATTTTCAGCAGTATTAAGCCGACTATTAGCAGATAAAGGTTATAGCGTTTTAGCAGTGGATGCAGACCCTGATGCCAACCTAGCATTGGCATTGGGGTTTCCCCATGAACTGGCTGAGGAAATTGTTCCCATCTCTGACATGAAAAACCTTGTGGCCGAGAGAACGGGGGCACAGCCTGGTACCTTCGGCACCATGTTTAAGATGAATCCAAAGGTAAGTGATATTCCTGAGAAATACTGCAAAGAATATAAAGGAGTGAAGCTCCTGACCATGGGCACTGTAGATACGGGGGGCTCTGGCTGCGTCTGTCCCGAACATGTTCTGCTAAAAACCCTGACCACCCATCTGATCATTGGTAATAAAGATGTTGTGATTATGGATATGGAGGCAGGAATAGAGCATTTAGGAAGGGGAACGGCGAAAGGAGTAGATTTTTTTATTGTAGTGGTTGAACCGGGAGAAAGAAGTTTACAAACTTACAGAAAAGTAAAACAGCTAGGGGAAGATATAGGAATCAATAAGGTATATGTAGTAGGAAATAAAGTGCGAAATAAGGAAGATGAGGATTTCATTTTGAGTCATGTTAGTGAAGAAGCCTGTCTTGGCTTTATACATTATAACCAAAATGTAATCGATTCGGACCGTGCTAATCTATCTCCTTACGATCAAAGTGAGGAGACTAAGATAGATATTGAACAAATATATCAAAAACTGAGGGGGTTTTCCGATGTACAAATCTGATATTGAAATCGCACAGGAAGCGAAACTGCAAGACATCAGAGAAATTGCCAAAAAGCTGAATCTGACAGAGGACGATTTAGAGCTTTATGGTAAGTACAAGGCAAAGGTAGATTATAATCTACTTAAAAAGGATAATGGGGGAAAAAAAGCTAAGCTGATATTAGTGACAGCCATTAACCCTACACCAGCAGGAGAAGGTAAAACAACTACAACCATTGGTACTGCCGACGCTTTATCCAGACTTGGCAAGAATACTTTGGTTGCACTAAGAGAGCCTTCTCTAGGACCCGTTTTTGGAGTAAAAGGCGGAGCAGCCGGAGGCGGATATGCCCAGGTTGTACCGATG
The DNA here is from genome assembly GCF_900142145.1 of Geosporobacter subterraneus DSM 17957. Taxonomy (GTDB): domain Bacteria; phylum Bacillota; class Clostridia; order Peptostreptococcales; family Thermotaleaceae; genus Geosporobacter; species Geosporobacter subterraneus. Next base: position 29,786 of record NZ_FQZV01000014.1, read on the forward strand.
GAAGATATCAACCTGCATTTCACAGGAGATTTTCATGCAATTGGAGCAGCAAATAACCTATTGGCGGCAATGATTGACAATCATATTTACCAAGGAAACCAACTAGGCATCGATGCTAGAAAATTAACCTGGAGAAGGGCAATGGACATGAATGACCGTCAGCTTAGAAACATAGTGAATGGCTTAGGCGGCAGAGGAAACGGCGTTCCAAGGGAAGATGGATTTGACATTACGGTTGCTTCTGAGGTAATGGCTGCTTTTTGTCTTGCCAGCGACATTATGGATTTAAAAGAAAGACTTGGAAATATCATCGTAGGTTACACGAAAGATGATCAACCGATTACCGCAAGACAGCTTAACGCACATGGTGCAATGGCGGCATTATTAAAGGATGCATTAAAGCCAAACCTTGTTCAAACCTTAGAAGGAACACCAGCCTTCGTACATGGTGGACCATTTGCAAATATCGCCCATGGATGCAACTCTGTAATCGCAACAAAAATGGCAGCTCATTTTGCTGATTATGTAGTTACAGAAGCAGGTTTTGGGGCTGACTTGGGAGCAGAAAAGTTTATAGACATCAAATGCAGAATGGCAGGTTTAAGCCCCGATGCAGTAATCATCGTAGCAACGGTTAGAGCTTTAAAATATAATGGGGGCGTTCCAAAGAGCGAATTAAATCAGGAGAACCTGGAAGCATTGGAAAAAGGACTGCCAAACCTGTTAAAGCATGTTGAAAACATTACAAAGGTATTCAATCTGCCTGCAGTAGTAGCCATCAACAGATTCCCGTTAGACACAGAAGCTGAGTTGGAATTAGTAAGAAGAAGATGCGGTGAGCTTGGTGTAAATGTAGCCCTTTCTGAAGTATGGGCAAAGGGCGGCGAAGGTGGACAGGAATTGGCTCAGGAAGTATTAAAGCTGATTGAGAAGGGCGAAGCAAGCTTAACCCATCCATATACCTTAGATATGCCAATCAAAGAAAAAATCAGAGCAATCGCACAAAAAATTTATGGTGCCGACGATGTTGTTTTTGCAGGAAATGCACCAAAAGAAATTGAGAGATTGGAGAAGCTTGGATTTGGTAATCTACCGATCTGTATGGCAAAAACCCAATATTCATTAAGCGATGATCCAAATAAACTGGGAAGGCCTACAGGCTTTACAGTAACAGTAAGACAGGTAAAGGTATCTGCAGGAGCAGGCTTCATCGTTGCATTAACCGGTGAGATTATGACAATGCCTGGATTACCAAAGGTACCATCTGCGGAGAAGATCGACGTAGATGAAAATGGAGTTATCACAGGATTATTCTAAAATCAGTAGGAAGAGACAATGTTGAATAGATAGAAACAATGGGGTACAAGGAAAAAACTGCCACAATTACATAGAATAAAAAAATTTCCTTGTACCGTATTTTTTGTAAAATATAGATGCCTTTCATCTATAAATTGTTTTTTTTAATTCTTAGATGGAAAATTATTACAATTGTTAGGATGTGAGTGTATTGAAACTAGTAGAACAAAGCTGCAGTGAATTTACGAGTCTTCTGTCTTCTAAGGCTGCGGTTCCTGGCGGAGGCGGTGCAGCTGCTTTAGTTGGAGGACTGGGCACAGCCCTTGCGGGTATGGTATGCAACTTAACTGTTGGAAAGAAGAAGTATCAACAGGTGGAAGAAGAAGTAAAAGCCATTTTGACAAAGGCAGAGCAAATACAAAAAGAGCTTTTGGACATGGTAGATGAGGATGCGGAACACTTTTTGCCCCTTTCTAAGGCCTATGGAATGCCTTCCAATACAGAAGAAGAAAAGAAAGAGAAAGAAAGAGTATTGGAAATCGCATTGAAACAAGCCTGTGAAGTGCCGATCCGGATTGTGAAAACCTGCTATGAAGCCATTAAACTCCACGAAGAGTTGGTGGATAAAGGCTCAAAGCTGGCTATCAGTGACGTTGGGGTAGGGGTTCAGTGTCTAAGAGCAGCGCTGGTCAGTGGACAGCTAAACGTTATGATCAACATAGGGATGATTAAGGATGAGGACTATGTGCAAAGAGTGAAAGCAGAGACAGAAAAACTTGTTCAAGAGGGAACCAAGATTGCAGATGAGGTATATCAAAAAGTAGAAAAAGTACTTTATGTATAAGATTTCATTATAAATAGATTATTTAAATTAAGGGGGTTTTGTAATGGGTGAAATTATTAAAGGAAAACCAGTGGCAGACAAAATCGCAGAAGAGTTAACCACAGAGATTGAGGGGCTTAAACAGAAAGGGTTTGCACCAAAGCTGGCCATTGTAAGAGTCGGCGCAAGACCAGACGATTTAGCCTACGAAAAGGGTGCATTAACAAGATGTAAAAAGGTAGGCGTAGAAGTAGATGTACATGAATTTCCACAAGAGATCACACAAGAGGATTTTATTGCCGGCGTTAAGAAACTGAATGAGGATAAGTCCGTACATGGAATCCTTGTATTCAGACCGCTCCCAAGTCACTTGAACGAAAAAGAATTGAAGCATGTAATTGCTGCAGAAAAAGATATCGACTGCCTAAGTCCTGTCAATGAAGGGAAATTGATGGAGGGTGACAAAACAGGATTGGCACCATGCACACCAACGGCGGTAATGGAGATTTTAAAGCACTATAATGTAGAATTACAAGGAAAAAATGTAACTGTAATCGGTGCATCCATGGTAGTAGGAAAGCCGGCAGCAATTCTTCTATTAAATGAAAATGCAACGGTTACAATCTGTCATATCTTTACCAAGGATACAGCAGCCATGGCTCGTCAAGCAGATGTAGTGGTTGTAGGCTGCGGCGTTCCAAGATTGGTAAAAGAAAGCTGGATTGCCGAAGGTGCTGTTGTAGTAGATGTAGGCATTAACGTAGACCCAGAGGGCAATATGTGCGGGGATGTAGATTTTGATAATGTAGTAGATAAAGTAGCGATGATTACACCGGTTCCAGGCGGTGTTGGGGCAGTAACCACATCGATACTGGCAAAAAATGTAGTGAAGGCTTGTAAATTACAGAATAACCTATAAACCTAAAAGGTGTTCTTTATATAGATAAAGTAAAAATCCATCGGTATTTATAAGGTGTATACAATATTCTTTATGTGTAAGGAGGCGTGGGGGAATGATTATATCTCAAAAAAAATCTCAGGAGGAACTGTTAGATTTTCTAAAAGGAAGCCAAAAAATCGCCATCACAGGATGCTCTCAATGTGCATCTACCTGTAAGGTTGGTGGCGAGGAGGAAATTCTTGAGCTAAAGGCATGGTTAGAGGAAGAAGGCAAAAAAATTACCGGTTATAGGGTATTAGATCCTGCTTGCAACCTATTAAAAACCACAAAGGATATAAAGAAAATGAAGGAAGAGTTAAAGGACGCCGATGCAATTCTTTCCGTAGCCTGCGGTGATGGCACTCAGACCGTAGCCAAAGCTGTAAAGCTTCCCGTATATCCAGGGGTAGATACCATGTTTATTGGAGAAATAGAGAGAGTTGGACAATATGAGGAATCCTGCAGGGCCTGTGGGGAATGTGAGTTGGGATGGACCGGTTCTATTTGTCCTATTACCCGATGTGCTAAGGGCCTTATCAATGGCCCCTGTGGCGGTGCAAAGGATAAAAAATGCGAAGTCAACAAGGAAAACGACTGTGCTTGGATTATGATCTATGAAAAGATGCGTGAGCTTGGACAGTTGGATAAATTGATGGAGGTAAGGGAGCCAAAGAACTTCCAAAAATCCAATAATCCGAGAAAGATCAATCTAAGAGAAGCCAATAAAGAAGCTGTAGAAGCCTAAGGTGGTAAAGGGGGATTAGCATGAGCTTGTTAAAAGAAACATTAGACAGAGGCGGATTTGCTGTAACCGCAGAAATGGCGCCTCCAAAGGGAACGGATTTTGCTCACCTATTAGAATGCGCTAAAGCGATAAAGGGAAGAGTTCATGGTGTTAATGTAACGGATTTTCAATCAGCGGTTATGCGTGCAACATCTTTAGTTACCTGCAAGCTTTTAAAGGATGAAGGATTAGAGCCTGTGCTGCAGATTACCGGAAGGGACAGAAATAGAATCGCCATTCAAGGAGAGCTTCTTTCTGCCAGTGTATTTGGTATTAAGAACGTTTTATCCTTAACGGGAGACCATACTGTAGTGGGAGATCATCCACAAGCAAAGCCTGTATATGATTTGGACTGTATTGGTATTCTTCAGGCAGCTACCATTCTTGCCGGGGGGAAAGATATGGTAGGAAATGAATTAAAAGGAACACCGGAGTTTTATCTGGGGGCCTCCGTTACACCGAGATTTGATCCGCTGGATGTTCAAATCTTCAAGATGGAGAAGAAAGTGAAAGCAGGGGCAAGATTCTTCCAAACACAAGCAGTGTATGATTTGGAAACCATGAGAGTGTTCAGAGAAAAGACAAAGGGTATGGACGCAAAAGTACTTGCCGGTATTATACCCCTTAAGTCTGTAGGAATGGCAAGATTCATGAACAACAATGTACCAGGCATCCATGTACCGGAGGATGTAATCGCCAGAATTAAGGCTGCAGAGGATAAGGTAAAGGAAGGTATTCAGATCGCCGGTGAGTTTATCAGACAGTTAAGGGAAGAAAATCTCTGTGATGGCGTACATATCATGGCCATTGGGGCTGAGGAAAATGTACCTGCCATTCTAGATGCAGCAGGACTATAAGCGAATTGAGGTGGAAGGCATGAAAATCGTAGTGATTGGCGGGGGTCCTGGAGGCTACGTGGCAGCCATTAAAGCAGCAATGATGGGTGCAGAGGTCACCATCGTTGAAAAGTCAAAGGTTGGAGGTACCTGTCTGAATGTAGGATGTATTCCTACGAAAACTCTGTTGGCTTCCTCGGAGATATTAGAAGCCGTAAGGGAAGCAAAGGAATTTGGCATTAATGTCATGGGAGATGTTGCGATTGATTTCCCTGCAGTGATGAAGCGCAAGGATAAAATTGTTGAGCAGCTGGTAAAGGGCATAGAATTCCTATTTGAGAGCAAGGGCGTTAAACTGGTAAGAGGCTTCGGAAAATTAGCGTCAAACAACAAGGTAGAAGTAGCCCTGGATGATGGGACTAAGGAAATACTGGAAGCAGACAAAATTATTCTTGCAACAGGGTCAGTACCGATCATACCCGGCATGTTTCCTTATGACAGAGAACATGTGATTACCAGTGACGAGGCGTTGTTTCTACAGGAGGCACCTCAGTCTCTGCTCATTGTTGGAGGCGGCGTAATCGGCTGTGAATTTGGCCAGTTTTTCAGCAAAATGGGAACAAAAGTCACAATAGTCGAAATGGCGGAACAATTGCTGCCCTTTGAGGACGAAGATGTGGCAAAGCAGTTGTCAAGGGCATTTAAAAGAGATAAAATGAAGATGATACATGGTGAAAAAATTGTCAATTGCGTTGTGGATGGAGCAGTAGTAAAGGCTACACTAGAGAGCGGCAAGATGATTGAAGCAGAAAAGGCACTGATCTCTGTGGGTCGCAAGCCTTATCTGGAAAATATGGGACTGGAAGAAGCAGGTATTGAAGTCAGAAATGGAAAGATTGTTGTAAATGAACAAATGGAAACTACGGTACCAGGTATTTATGCTATCGGGGATATCGTAGACAGTCCTTTCCTGGCTCACGTAGCTTCTAAGGAAGGCTTAGTTGCTGTAGAAAACGCCATGGGCAAGAATAAAAAGATTAACTATAAGGCCGTGCCCCGGTGTGTGTATACCGATCCGGAGGTAGCTGCAGTGGGTTTAACTGAAAAACAGCTCATGGAAAAGGGCATCGAATACCATGTAGGCAGATTTGAATTCAGAGGCTTGGGAAAAGCCCAAGCCATCGGTAAGTTCCAAGGCTTTGTAAAGGTTCTTGTAGATCACCAGGATAAAATCATCGGTGCATCTGTGGTTGGACCTCACGCAACGGACTTGCTGGCAGAACTGACAGTAGCAGTACACTTAGGATTAACGGCTGAGGAAGTGGGAGACGTGATTCATCCTCATCCCACATTATCAGAAGCTTTGATGGAAGCACTGCATGATGTGCATAAAGCCTGTGTTCACTCATTGTAAAGAATAGGTCTGTTAAGAGACCTGTCTTCAATCAGAAAGCATATGCTGTGAATCCGGAGAGCTTTTGTATATTACAGAACTGGGAGGAAACTTATATGGGTTATACAATTGCTGTAGCTGGAAAAGGTGGTACAGGAAAAACAACATTGACAGGTCTTTTAATAGATTATCTGGTAAAAAGGGGAGATAGACCGATTTTGGCTGTTGATGCCGATGCCAATTCAAACTTGAATGAGGTTTTAGGGCAAGTGGTGGAGGCCACCATCGGAGAAATAAGAGAAGAGGTAAGTCAAAGAGAGCTGACGGGAAACAGCTTTCCAGGGGGCATGACAAAGGCACAATATCTGAAGTATCGCTTAAATACTGCTTTGATTGAAGGCAGTGGATACGACCTTTTGGTTATGGGAAGATCAGAAGGTCAAGGATGTTACTGCTATGTGAACGGAATTCTTAGAGAACAAATTGATTCTCTGTCAGATAGCTATAAATATTTAGTGATAGACAATGAAGCAGGGATGGAACATCTCAGCAGAAAAACAACCAAACACATCGATACCCTGCTGCTGGTCAGCGACTGTTCCAAGAGAGGCATCCAGGCAGTAGGCAGAATTAAGGAATTGGTCAAGGAACTGGAGCTGCAGGTATCCAATATCTATCTGATCGTAAATCGAGCACCTGAAGGTAAGCTTGAAGACGAGACAATCCGAGAAATCGAGAAGCAGGGACTCAATCTATTAGGGGTGGTTCCTTTAGATCAAATGGTTTTTGAATATGATGCAAAAGGAATACCAACGGTAAAAATGCCAGAGGACACGATATCTAAAAAGGCACTAACAGAAATATTTTCAAAACTAGACTTTTTAAAGTAATAATTTAAGGGGGCGATTTTAGTGGCATTTAAAATGTCAGTACAGGGCTTTAAAGGAAAAATAGGCGAAGTAACCATTGGAACCGGATACAAGGCAATCACTTTAGGAGGCCAAAACGCTGTGGCTTTTTTCGAAGCAGAAGGTGAAGGCGCCAATTTACCAAAGGTGGGGTTAGAGATTTTAGACATTTATCCTGAGGAGTGGATTCCATCCCTACAGGAGATTTATAAGGATGTAGCGCAAGACCCTGCACAGTGGGCGAAGTTTGTTGAAGAAAAATTCAATCCTGATTTTATCTGCCTACGATTTATGGGAGCAGATCCAAACGGGTTAAACAAGCCTGTTGAAGAATGTGCACAAATCGCAAAAGCTGTGGCAGAAGCCATTTCTTTACCGCTTGTCATAGCAGGAACCAACAATCATGAGAAAGATGCAAAGCTTTTTGAAAAGGTTGCAGCAGCCGTAGATGGACATAACTGCTTATTCTTAGCAGCTACAGAAGATAACTATAAGGCAGTGGGCGCAGCAGCAGGTTTGGCTTATCAGCATAAGGTTGGGGCTGAGTCTTCTGTTGATATCAACCTTGCAAAGCAATTAAATGTTCTATTGGGGCAATTAGGGGTTAAGAATGAAGATGTAGTGATGAATATAGGATGTGCAGCAGCCGGCTATGGCTTTGAGTATCTAGTATCTACGATGGATCGTATTCGATTGGCTGCTTTGGGACAAAACGATAAGACGCTGCAAATGCCTGTTATTACACCGGTAGCCTTTGAAACCTGGGGCGTAAAAGAATCTATCGCAGAATTAGAAGATGCTCCAGAGTGGGGTGCAAGAGAAGATCGCGGTATTGCCATGGAGGTTTCTACAGCCGCCAGCATCATCACCGTTGGTTCTGATGCAGTGATCCTACGTCATCCAAAATCACTGGAGACATTGAGAACCTTTATAGGGGCTTTAGTATAGGCAAAAGTTAAATAACAGGAGATTTATACCAAGTGAAATTGAATTTGAATAAGGGGGAAAGAAAAATGGCTTTAACGGGATTAGATATATTTAAATTGACTCCAAAAACAAACTGTAAAGATTGTGGATTTCCAACTTGTTTAGCATTCTCCATGAAGGTTGCGGCTGGTGGAGCGGAAATCAGCAAATGCCCGCATATGAGTGCAGAAGCACTGGATAAATTATCAGAAGCAACAGCGCCGCCAATGAAAACAGTAAAGATTGGTAAAGGGGAAACGGAATATGCCCTTGGCGGAGAAACAGTCCTTTATCGTCATGAAAAGACCTTCGTAAATAGAAACAGATTTGCTGTAAGCTTTAAGGATTCCATGACTGCCGAAGAGATTGCTGCCAAATTAGACAACATGAAAATGGTTGACTATGTAAGAATCGGTGAGGCAATGAAAGTAGAAATTGCAGCCCTCCAGTATACAGGCAACAAGGATGCTTACATAGCTTTAATCAAGCAAGTGAAAGAAAGCGGATTAAAGGTTGTATATATGCTGGTATGCCAAGATGCTGCAGTACTTCAGGATGCATTGGCTCTTGTGAAGGATGAAAACCCAATTGTTTATGGTGCAACCAAAGATAACTATGAAGCAATGGTGAACTTGGTGAAGGCAGATAAGCTGCCACTGGGATTAAAGGCAGCCAATTTAGAAGAATTATACAATCTGGTAGAGAAGGTACAAGGTCTGGATTATAAAGAACTGCTCCTGGGAACAGAAGCAGACAATATTAAGGATGCAGTACAAAGCACACTGCAAATCAGAAAAATTGCATTAAAAGAACAGGATAGAAAGTTTGGCTATCCATCGGTAGTATTTGCAAATGAATTGGCTAAGGGCGATAAATATCTTGAAATCTCTCTAGCTTCTCTGCTAACTATAAAATATGGTTCCATCATCGTACTGGAGGATATTGACTATGCAAGAGCATTGCCATTGTTTGCATTAAGACAAAATGTCTACACAGACCCACAAAGACCAATGAGAGTAGAACCAAAGCTATACCCACTCAATGGGGCTGATGAAAATTCACCGGTATTAGTAACCGTAGACTTTGCACTTACCTACTTTATCGTAGCCGGAGAGATTGAAAGATCTAAAGTTCCCGTATGGTTGGCAATTCCTGATGCAGGAGGTTATTCTGTATTGACAGCATGGGCAGCCGGCAAATTTGGCGGCAGCAGTATCTCCAGCTTTATCAAGGAGAGCGGTGCTGAAAAGATGACAAACAACAGAAAGCTGATCATTCCTGGAAAGGTAGCTGTATTAAAGGGCGATATCGAAGACAATCTGCCAGGCTGGGAGATCATGATTGGTCCGGACGAAGCAATGCACCTGCCACAATTCTTAAAGAAATTAAAATAAATATGTTTTAAATAGGGGAGGAAGACTCTGAAGGTCACTGAAAAAGTCCAGATGCTGTCATTCTGAATGAAACGTAGTGAAATGAAGAATCTTTTAAAAATAATAAATGGGGGGTAAAAAAATGGAAAAATTTCTCGTAATCGGAGAAAGAATTCACTGTATTTCACCAGTTATTCGTAAAGCCTTAGCTGAAAGAGATCCGGAGCCAATCTTGAAAAGAGCTAAGGAGCAAATCGATGCCGGTGCAGACTATGTAGATGTAAATATTGGTCCTGCCGAAAGAGACGGAGAGGAATTAATGACCTGGGCAGTACAGCTAATTCAATCCAACTTTGACAACGTACCGCTGGCATTAGACACCGTAAACAGAAAAGCCATTGAAGCAGGTTTAAAAGCATATAACAGTGAGAAGGGGAAAGCCATCATTAACTCTGCTGATGCAGGTCCAAGAATAGATTTATTCGAATTAGCCGCACAGTATGATGCGAAAATCATTGGTCTTTGTGCAAAAGAGGGTATACCAAGAGATAATGATGAGCGTATGGCTTATTGTACAGAAATGCTTGAAAAGGCTATGGAAGTGGGCATGGACCCTACAGACATCCTTTTTGACCCATTGTTCTTGGTTGTAAAGGGAATGCAAGAAAAGCAAAATGAAGTATTGGAAGCAATCCGCATGATTACGGAAATGGGTCTGAAGACAACGGGAGGACTGAGCAATATCTCCAATGGCGCGCCAAAGCATATTCGCCCTAAAATGGATGCAGTTTTTGCAGCCATGGCAATGCAGGCTGGTCTTTCATCAGCAATCATCAATCCATGTGATAAGGAATTAATGGAAACTATTAAGACTTGTGATGTAATCAAAGGAAATATCCTATACGCTGATTCCTATCTAGAATTATAATTTACATAAATATGATGATTTAAAGGGAGGGAATGAAAGATGAACTTGTTTCAAACGATTTTTACAGGTTCAAATCAAGCAGTAAGTGCAGCAGAGGGTTTACTGAAGCAAGCAATCGAACAGAAAGGCAGAGATCATAAGGTTGCTTTCCCAGATACTGCTTATGCCTTGCCGGTAATCTATGCTGCTACAGGGATCAAGATCACTACATTAGGTGAACTTGAAGGTGCTATTGGCATTGTGAAAAGCTTGATCGTAGAAGAGCTTCAATTGACGCAAGCATTGAACGCAGGTCTAGCTACAGCCGTTTCAGCAGAGATTATCGAGGCCATCAAGTACGCCATGAATGAAACGCCTTACGAAGCACCTTGTGCCGGCCATATCAGTGACCCGATTATCCGTTCTTTAGGGGTTCCGCTGGTTACGGGAGATATCCCGGGGGTTGCCGTTGTACTCGGTGAATGTCCGGACAGTGCTACAGCTGCAAAGGTAATTAAGGATTATCAATCAAAGGGTCTATTAACTTTCCTGGTAGGAAAAGTGATTGATCAGGCGATCGAAGGCAATGTAAAAATGGGCTTAGAGCTTCGTGTAATCCCATTGGGCTATGACGTAACTTCTGTAATCCACGTAGTATCTGTAGCGATTCGTGCCAGCTTGATTTTTGGTGCCGTAGAGCCAGGAAAACTGGATAAACATATGGAGTACACCAAGAATAGAGTTCCAGCCTTTGTTAATGCCTTTGGACCATTAAGCGAATTGGTAGTATCTGCCGGTGCCGGTGCAATAGCCCTTGGATTCCCGGTTATTACAGATCAGGTGGTGCCTGAAGTACCAACCTTACTGTTAACACAAAAAGATTATGATAAATTTGTTGCCACTTCTCTTGAAGCAAGAGGAATCAAAATCAAGATCACAGAGCTTCCAATTCCCGTTGCATTTGCAGCTGCTTTCGAAGGTGAAAGAATTCGTAAGGAAGATATGTATATCGAATTTGGCGGAGCTAAGACAGAATGCTGGGAGCTATTAAGAAAGAAAGAACTGTCCGAAATCGAAGATCACAAAATTGAAGTTATCGGACCAGATATCGACAGCGTTGAAGGGGATACAAAGAGACTGCCAATGGCTGTTATCGTAGACGTTGCAGGCAAGAACATGCAGGAAGACTTCGAGCCGGTATTGGAACGACGTATTCACTACTTCATGAACTATACAGAAGGTGTAATGCACGTTGGACAAAGAGATACAGCATGGATCCGTGTAGGCAAAGAAGCCTTTGAAAAAGGATTTAGATTAAAGCATTTTGGTGAAATCCTTTATGCAAAAATGCTGGATGAGTTTGATACCGTAGTAGATAAGTGTCAAGTAACGATCATTACAGATGCAGAGAAGGTAAAAGCATTAAAGGCTGAGTATGCAGCACCAAGATATGCAGCAAGAGATGCCCGCTTGGCTTCCTTGACCGATGAAAGCGTAGATACCTTCTATTCCTGTAAACTATGTCAATCCTTCGCTCCTGCCCACGTATGTATAGTGACCCCTGAGAGATTGGGACTTTGTGGTGCCGTTAGCTGGCTGGATGCAAAAGCAACAAAAGAACTTGATCCAACGGGACCATGTCAGCCAATCTTAAAAGAAGGTGTTGAGGACGAAGTAAAAGGTATTTGGAAATCTGTAAATGAGTATGTAGAAGAAAACTCTCAAGGTGCAGTAGGCAGAGTAACCCTATACAGCTTGATGGAAGATCCTATGACTTCCTGTGGATGCTTTGAGTGCATCGCAGGTATTATGCCGGAAGCAAACGGAGTAATCATTGTAAACCGTGAGTTCCCAGGAGAAACACCGGTAGGTATGCGCTTCGGCGAATTGGCTTCTATGACTGGCGGCGGGGTGCAAACACCAGGATTTATGGGCCATGGCAGATACTTCATTTCTTCAAAGAAATTCATCTCTGCAGAAGGCGGAACAGCCAGAATCGTATGGATGCCAAAGGAATTAAAAGAATCCGTAAGAGAGAAATTGAATCAAACAGCAAAAGAAGTACTAGGTATTGACGACTTTGTAGATATGGTTTGTGATGAGACGATTGCAACGGATCCAGAAAAGGTGTTGGAATTCTTAACTGAAAAAGGACATCCTGCATTGACAATGGATTCTATCATGTAGAACAGGGGGAAGTTTACATGTATCCAGAAGATTTAAAGTATTATCATAAGCATACTTGGGTAAAGGTTGAAGGGGATACTGCCCTAATTGGGATCACCCATTATGCCCAATCCAAGCTGGGAGAAGTACTGTTTGTTGAAATGCCGGAAATAGGAGATGAACTGAAAGCTGGCAAGGATTTTGGAGTTGTTGAATCCTCTAAGGTAGCATCCGACCTCTACGCGCCAATTTCTGGCGAGGTATTGGAAATCAACGAAAGACTTGACGAAGAACCGGAGTTTATTAACGAAGAACCCTATGAAGCTTGGATTGTAAAAGTTCAGATTGCTGATGAATCAGAATTAGATGCACTGATGAGTGCAGCAGATTATGAGGCGACATTAGCTTAAGTAAAGGTAAATATCTTTTCCCCCCTAGGGGGAAAAGATATTTTTTGGAGGTATAATAATATGCTCAAAGTAAAGTTTATACCAGAAAATGTAGAAGTAATGGCTGATCCAGGAGAGAACTTGATTGAGGCGGCAAGGCGGGCCAATGTGTTTATTGATGCTCCTTGCAACGGAAACGGGTCCTGCGGAAAGTGCAAGGTAAAGCTGGTTGCAGGAAAAGCTGAAACGAAGGAAACCCACCATATAAAAGAGGCAGAATGGGCAGAGGGGTATATATTGGCTTGCGAGGCAAAAGTTATAGAAGATGTTGTGGTTGAAATCCCTACCAATCATGCTACCAATTTAGCCGGAATGAGAATAGAAGGTATATCGGAGCCAAGAGAAAAGGAAATATTTGAAAGAGCCAGAAAGCAAGTGATTGATAACGGAATGTCCTTTGGGTCCTATGTGAAGAAGGAATACTTGGAGATTGAATTACCCACCCTTGACGATAATATTTCCGATTGGGATCGGATAAAAAGGCATCTGCGTATTCATTTGGGATTTACGAAGGTATTTTGCAGACTGCCTATGCTGCGAAAAATTCCCAATACACTGCGGGAGAGCGATTTTAAAGTTACCATCACCCATATTCCTAGAGGAGACAATCGAACAACTATTGTGAATATCGAAGGGGGAGATACCAGAAGCCGCTTATATGGTGTAGCTTTAGACATCGGAACTACTTCTGTAGCCGCCTGTTTAGTAGATCTCTATGAAGGTAAGCTTTTAGCCAAGGCTTCTGCCGGCAATGCCCAGATGAAATATGGGGCCGATGTGATTAATCGAATTATATATGCCACAAAAAAAGGTGGTTTGGAGAAGCTGACCCATGCCATCGTTCATGAGACGATTAATCCTCTGTTGGGAAAAATGTATACTGAGGCAGGGGTTCACCGGGATGAAGTGATTGCTTTTGTTGCTGCAGGAAATACCACCATGTGTCATTTATTGTTAGGTGTATATCCTGACCATCTTCGGAGAGAACCTTATATCCCTGCTTTTATTCGTGCACCTTTTATAAAAACTTCAGAGCTGGAGTTGGAAGCAAATCCTGAGACCTTTATCTATATCGTACCCTCTGTGGCAAGCTATGTGGGCGGCGATATTACTGCAGGCGTATTATCCTCCGGTATATGGGCCTCAGAAGAAAATGTTCTGTTTATTGATTTAGGGACTAATGGGGAGATTGTATTTGGAAATAAGGACTATTTTATGACCTGCGCATGCTCTGCAGGACCGGCCTTTGAAGGAGGAGAAATCAGCAGCGGGATGCGGGCAGCGCCTGGTGCCATAGAACGAATCTCCATCGATTCATCTACCCTAGAACCCCGGCTGAAAACTATTAACGAAGAAGCACCGAAAGGAATCTGCGGTTCCGGACTCATTGATTTGATTGCTGAGATGATGGTCACAGGGATCATTGACCGAAGGGGTAAGCTAAACCGGGATTTAAACACAAAACGAATCCGGTTTGATGAGTACGAGATCGGAGAATACGTACTAGTGTTTAAGGAAGAGTGGAATCTGGATGAGGATATTACAGTAACAGAAATTGATATTGACAACTTTATTAAAGCGAAAGGAGCAGTTTATTCCGGAGCTGCTACCCTGATTGAAAGTCTCGGATTGGATATGAGCATTATCGATCGTGTATATATTGCAGGCGGGATTGGCAACAGCTTAGCCATTGACAAGGCCATACAAATCGGCCTATTTCCTGACATCGACAGAGAAAAATATATTTACATTGGCAACAGTTCTTTGATGGGATGTTATCTTACCTTAATGAGCGAGGATGCCCGCAGGAAACTAGAAACTATTGCCGGACAAATGACCTATATGGAGCTGAGTGCTTACCCAAGCTATATGGATGAGTTTATTTCCGCCTGTTTTTTACCTCATACAGATATTGAGCGGTTCCCATCAGTATCATTAAAATAAATAACCAATAGATTGTTCTGAAGATTTCTATACAGGCAAAACCCCTGTAAAGGAATCTTCTTTTGCAGAAACCGAAAGGAATGGATGCCATGAACACAGTTTTAACCTTATCCAAAAATCTTTGTAACAACTGCTATAAATGTATATGAGGAGGCAGGAAAATGGATTATCGAGCAGTACAAGAAGATCGGCAGGGGAAAGTGCCCTATGAGTTTATCCGGGATATTTTTAAAAATAAAGATCCTCTTATGATGTCAGAGCTGGCCAGCGCTCCCTATGATCCAGAGAATGGACGCTTTACTGTGCATATGATGGGGAGGCGCTACCAGGTGCAGTATCCAACGGGAGAAATCTACACAGAGGATGGGGAGCCTATAGAGGTATATGCAGTAATGACATTATTCTTGCGGTATCTGGCAAATGCCAGGGGAATCCCAGCCACGGGAAAGGACATCACCTACAAGGAAATCCCTGGAGGCCATGTATATTACAGCAATTTCAATAATAGAACTATCCATCGTTTGGCCAGAATCTTTGGAAACCGTCTGGAAGAGCTTAAGAAAGCCTTTGAAGCTGTAGGGGGCCAGCCTGTAGAAATGGGGGACGTGGGCTATCGCTTTCAATTTATGAATAATGTCTATTTGACCTTCATTCTTTGGAGGGGGGATGATGAGCTGCCAGCAGC
Source organism: Geosporobacter subterraneus DSM 17957 (assembly GCF_900142145.1). Lineage (GTDB taxonomy): Bacteria > Bacillota > Clostridia > Peptostreptococcales > Thermotaleaceae > Geosporobacter > Geosporobacter subterraneus. Next base: position 45,256 of record NZ_FQZV01000014.1, read on the forward strand.
GGCAAATATTCTGTTTGATATGAACACGCCTTATTACTTCGATGCAGAAGACCTGGCTGTGGTTGGCGATGTGGCCATTGGAGTCCTTAGAAATCACGGGAAGATACCCAACTGGAAGGGACTTTATGAAAATAAGCATAAAAAAGAGGAATGAATCTAGATGGCTTATAGGAATTTAACAGAGCCTAAGAATAAAAGGACTCCATTTATTGAATGAAGTCCTTTTCCATTAGTTTACATATGCTTCTTTGCTTCAATCAGCATACCATTAGCCATTTCCATGTATTCAATAGCCTTTTCTATATGGGCAGCCACTTCCGGACGATTCATAAGCTTTGCTTTTTCTACCCACTGCTGGAAGCTGTCCTGATGGGATCGGTTATGATTGATCCAATGTACCAGCAGTACGCGTAGGGTTTTCTCATCATTCTCTATGCTGGCCGGGGATGGATGCTCATGGTCATGATCGCCGTGATCATGATCGTGGGAATGATTATGGTCATGGCTGTGGGTATGATCGTGATCGTGGGTATGTACGTGATGATGCTCGTGCTCATGGTGGTAGCTGTGGCCGCTGGGGCTCTCATGGCTGTGCCCGTGGCTGTGCTGGTGATCATGGCTGTGTTCATGGCCATGATCATGGGTATGACAGTGATGGTTTTTTTCGTCGGAATGCATAATATAATCCCTCTCCTTTTTCTTGATGATTATGATAACCCTCCAGGCAATCATCAATGATCGGAAACTTGATTGTTCTGATAGGGCTTGTCAGTCTATTTAATATTAAATTCTTTTTTTAGGATACTGATGGCATCCTTAATCAGGAGCATCAATGGTTTATTCTCCAATCCAACCAGTTCAAAATTATCCGGTATGATTGGCAATAGAATTTTTAAGGCTTCTGCATCGGCTATAGCTGTGGCAATAGCAGGGGTAACCTCTCCCATCATGGCATTGGGTATAATGAGAGATGCAGGCCCTAAAATGACACTGGCTTTTTTGATGGATACGGCAATAGCATTTTCCCCTGTGGCGCCTTTATTCGCATGGCTTTTCAGCATGGCTGAGGTTGCCGTTGCATTGGTCCCAAGACCATATATTTCAAAATGGGCTGGCAGCTCCTGCCGAAGATGGGTTACAATCTGGCTCCCAATTCCTCCGCCCATTCCATCTATTACTGCGATGATCATCTGAAGGTCCCCCAAATTTAATTATTTCTTTTCTTCAATGATAATTTTATGATCGATCAGGCGGATTTCTTTTACATAGCCCTCTACAATTTTTTGTTCCCCCAGCAGATCACTGAGATATATTTTGCCATTCTCAGGCTTCATATAGACAACATTCTCCATGATTTTTCTTTCGCCTTGAGGGGTTGCTAAGTAGGCAATTGATTCACACATATTCATTCCTCCGTTTTTAGTGTAATTTGCAAAAAGATTCCTCTAAGGCTGCTTCAGCAGCTTAAAGAAATCTTCATGATTTCGAGATAGCTATACAAGAACTCTTTGTTAAAAGCATATCATAAATTCCAGAGCTTCGTCAATGCAAGTTTTCTGAATGGATTGAAATGTCCACCAGATATAGTCTGTAGGACAGACTATAGATCGATACGGGGCTCGTTTATTTAAAGGAAAAGAGGGGTAAAATATGGATGAATGGAGGTGTTTTGATGGAAAAAATGTTATTGAGCAAAGAGATCAATCAGGTTTTTGAAGGCTTTGAGGAAGGCAAAAAAATACAGCTTCAAAAAGAATTGGAACTGATCCAAAATCCAAGAACCATTGGGGAGCTGCTGAAGGCGCTGGAAGAGCATATTAAAGAAAAAAGCTCTCTAACACCCCACTTCTTCAAGGTGATTGAAACCCTGGAGTTAGAAGACTTATTTCCCTATGTGTTGAATGCTATTGAGAAAATAGACAGCAGTCTTTTTAAGGAATATGTTTTTAGATCCCTATCCGCTATATCAAGGGATATAGAAGAAGTAGAAAAATATTTACCCGCTGTCATGCGGATCATTGAAGAATCAAAGGATTATCGGGTAGTCTATCAAGGGGTAGTGGCGCTGTATAAAATGGTTCAAGCCCATCCCAGTTTAGGAAAACAACTGAATCAAAAACGGATCGCGGTTAACCTCTCGATCCTGCAGGACATACTGAATATGTTAAAGCATGTGGATCGGTGGGAATCAGATTTTCATAAAAATAGTAATGTGCGAACACCCTTAGGAGATCCCGATGAATTCTTTGCTTTTGCCAGTCAGTTTATGGCTTTTTAATTATATGGATATTAAAGTTATGATTGAGAATGGTCGATACTAGGGATAAAGGTGATGGAAACCATTGGAAAGAACCATTTTATAAAGGGGTGAGCAGGATGAAAATCAATGGTACGAGCATGGAGAACCGATATATCCATTCCAGCATGCCAGAATCCAAGGAACAGCCCAAGAAAAGCGACAATCAGAAAACAGAAGGCATCAGGGATGAATATGTGCCTTCCAGCCATCAACAGAGACCTATCAACTATGATAAGCCTAAGATTGACCAAGGCACGATACAAAAACTGAAAGCAGAAAGCGAGCGGACTTATCAGCATCTCCGGCAAATGGTTGAAAAGCTTTTAAAGCAGCAGGGCCTGACTTTGCAGGAGGCGGACAAGCTAGAGATTGATGAAGAAACCAGACTCGAAGCACAAGGGATGATCGCCGAGGGCGGGCCTTTGAGTCCTGAAGCCGTCAGCGACCGAATTGTGGATTTTGCCAAGGCGATCTCAGGAGGAGACAAAGAAAAAATAAGCATGCTTAGGGATGCCATTGAAGAGGGATTTAGGGCAGTGGAGAAGATCTTTGGCGGGGAACTTCCGGAGATCTCAAAGCGAACCTATCAGCTCGTCATGGAAAAGCTAGACAAATGGGCAGAAGAATAGTTGCATAAGATAAACTTAGGGATCCTGAAAGTGGATCCTTAGTTTTTATGCGGAAAAAAGGATAATGGAAATAGGTGGAGAAGAGTATAATAAATAATGGATATAAGAATTGGAGGGGTGTAGGATGAAATACGAGATAAGAGGAGGAAACCTGCCGGTGGTGATCCTTGAGCTTCAGCGGGGAGAGTCGGTTTTTACGGAATCTGGCGGCATGGGATGGATGACTGCCGGATTTGACATGGATACCAATATGGAAGGCGGTCTTTTGGGGGGACTTGCCAGAAAGCTCTCAGGAGAGTCCCTGTTTATGACCAACTATACCTGCCGGGAATCTACTGGCACTATTGCTTTCCCATCTTCCTTCCCAGGGACGATTATTCCTTTAAGCCTGCAAGGAGGACAGTCTGTGATCTGTCAGAAACGAAGCTTCTTAGTAGGAGAGCGGTCTGCAAAGCTGGAGATTCACTTTAAGCAGCGTTTTAGTGCGGGACTATTTGGCGGGGAAGGGTTTATATTGCAGCGGATTACTGGGCCGGGGACGATTTTTGTAGAAATTGACGGTTCGGTGATTGAGTACGATCTTAGGTCAGGGGAGGAGCTAAAGGTTGATACCGGGCATGTGGCAATGTTTGAGCCCACTGTACAGTTTGAGATCGAGAGAGTCAAAGGGATTACCAATATGCTTTTTGGTGGAGAAGGATTGTTCCTGACCCGATTGAGGGGACCGGGAAAGGTATGGCTTCAAACCATGCCGATTCCAAATCTGGCAGGTCAACTGCTGCCATTCCTGCCAACAGGGAAAAGTGATTAATACAAAAAATAGAAAAGACTCCGTTGAAGGAGTTTTTTCTATTTTCCAATGATCTGTTTTAAAAACCTTTGTGTTCTTTCATGCTTTGGCGCACAAAAGATTTCTTCTGGTGAGCCCTGCTCAATGATTGCCCCATGATCCATAAATATTACTCGATCTGCTACATCTCTGGCAAAGCTCATTTCATGGGTAACAATGATCATGGTCATGTGTTTTTCTGCCAAACTACGGATAACACTTAGAACCTCTCCGACTAATTCAGGATCTAAGGCGGAAGTCGGCTCATCGAATAATATGACATGGGGATTTACTGCCATAGCTCTAGCGATACCGATTCGCTGCTGCTGACCGCCAGATAAACGAGACGGATATTGGTCGCGTTTTTCAAGCAGTCCAACCTGTGTCAATAATGCATCACCAGCTAATTGGGCTTCAGCTTTGGACATTTTCTTCACAGTTATTAAGGCTTCTGTTATGTTCTCTAAGGCCGTCTTATTTTTGAAAAGATTATAGCTTTGAAATACCATGGCGCTGGCTTTGCGAATGTTACGGATTTCCTGTTTACGGGCTTTTTCTGCATCTACTTGAAAACCGTTTATTTCTATGGTTCCTTGATCAGGAGCTTCTAAATAATTAAGGCATCTTAATAGGGTTGATTTACCGGAGCCGGAGGGACCGATAATAACGACTACTTCTCCCTGACTTATTTCTAAATCAATTCCCCGTAAAACCGGGTTATTTCCAAAGCTTTTATGCAGATTTTGTATTTTAATCATAGAATCACCCTCTAATAGGCTTTATTCAAACGTGTTTCCAGCTTTCCTAAAAAATAACTCATACAGATTGTAATAAGCCAGTAAACCATTAAGACTACTAAATAGCTTTCAAAAAATTTATAGGTGGCTGCAGCTGACATTTTGGCTTGTGCCAACATTTCCGGTACACCTAAAGTAAAGGCCAGGGAGGAACTCTTCACCAAATCAACCAGACTATTGCCCAGAGAAGGAATGGCAACACGGGCTGCTTGGGGAAGGACAATCCTTTTCATGCCTTGCCAGGGAGTCATTCCTACAGATAAGCATGCTTCTATTTGTCCTTTGTCTATGGATTGAATGGCTCCTCGTATAGATTCGGCCATATAAGCAGCACTGTGAAGACCTAAGCCGATGAAGGCTGCTGTATACGCATTCATTCTGGAAAATTGCGGGATGATTTGAGGTATCCCATAGTAAAGTAGGAATAATTGTACCAGCAAGGGTGTCCCCCTAAAAAAGGATATATAAACCCTTGATAAGGGATATAGAAGTCTGATTCTATAGGTTGCAATCAATGCCAGTGTCGTCCCTATGCATAAGGCAATCAATGAAGCAATGAAGGTTAAACTCAGAGTTACATGGACGTATTGAAAGACTCTTGGAGAGACCTCCAGCATGAATGCTGTATCGATATTCAGATTCATTTTTATTACCTGCCACTCTAGATTTATTTGCTTGTGATATCTGTGTTAAACCATTTGTTAGAGATTTTTTCTAGAGTACCATCTTGTCTCATTTCAAGGATGGCCTTATCTATTTTCTCAATTAAAGCTTTGTTATCATCATTTTTTACAAAAGGAAAAGAATTTTCCAGTGATTTTACAGGATCTCCGCCTAGTTGAAGATCTAATCCGGATTTCTGAATATTGATTATCCCCGCAAGCTTATCGTTCATCACGGCATCGATTCTGCCGATAGCTACATCTTGAAGGGAACCAATAAAATCTTCATAGGTGATTACGTTAATTTCATTGTTAACATCATATTCTTTAATAAGCTGTTCATAATTTGATCCTAAACTAACACCTACTTTTTTACCTTTCAGATCCTCCAGAGATTTAATATCCTCATTGCCCTTTTTAACAACTAACTGCGCACCAGAGAATACGTAAGGCGTGGGAAATAAATATTTCTCTTTTCGTTGCTCTGTAATGGTAATTTGATTAGATATGGTATTGATTTTACCTGTATCCAGCATTCCAAACAAACCACTAAATTCTGCAGTTTCAAACTTTACTTCATAGCCAATTCTTTTGCTGATTTCATTCCATACATCTATTTCGAATCCATCTAGCTTACCTTCGGAATTCATAAAGGTAAAGGGGGGATAACCTCCAGATGTACCGATCGTAATCGTTGGATTTCCTACTTTACTACTAGGAATTGATTTACAGCCAACGGCTATAACCAACATCAATAAAGCCAGTGATATCAAAGCTAATGACCTTTTCTTAAATTGCATACTATTCTCCTCCTAAATCATAGTAATTTGATATGAATTTATGAAATTATTCTACCATCACAAAATATTTATGTCAACTGGTAACTTTTTTTGGGTAATAGTGAGGTAGATTACCTATTAGAATTAAGAAAGGAAAAGCAATCATGAGAATTACGAAAAAGGAAAAAATAAAAAAAGAAATTATGAAAAGAATATATTGACAGGATTGTGAAGAAGGAGTAATATAGAATCAAGATACCCCACGGGGGTATGGTATAATCTTTATAATGAATATACACTATATTGCTTAGGACGTCCTTAAGGGATTTGAAGGAGTGAAAAAGATGAGGAATGAAAATCTAAAGATTCTAGGCATGACCTGTGCCGCATGCGCCAAGGCAGCAGAAAGGGCTGTAGGGAAGCTGGATGGTGTGGAAAAGGTTAGCGTGAATTATGCAACGGAAAAAATGAATGTAGATTTTGATGCTGAGAAGGTATCAATAGAACAAATTAAAGCGGCTGTTTCAAAAGCCGGATACGAAGCAGAGGAAGAAAAGGAGACCAAAGAAGTCTCTATGCCTGTGTCCGGGATGACCTGCGCTGCATGCGCCAAGGCTATTGAAAAGGCAGTCGGAAAACTACAAGGGGTTGAGAGCGTTGCCGTTAATTTTGCTACCGAAAAGGTAAGCGTTAAATATAATCCTAAAGATGTAAGACTGTCCGAGATCAAGCAAACCATCATAAAGGCGGGCTATACGCCTTTAGAGATAGAGAATAAAAATCGGGTGGATGAAGACAAGGAAAGAAAAGAAAAAGAGATTAAAACTCTTTGGATCAAATTTGTCATATCAGCCATATTTACTGTGCCCCTTGTATATATTGCCATGGGACCAATGGTGCCATGGTTAGGCTGGAAGCTGCCAGCATGGCTGGAGCCCATGCAGTTTCCACTACTATATGGGTTAGTAGAATTGGCATTAACAATTCCCGTAATCATAGCGGGCTACAGGTTCTATACAGTAGGATTTAAGGCGATTATCCGTCGAAGCCCCAATATGGATTCCTTGATTGCCATGGGTACTGCTGCAGCGGTCATTTACAGTATTTATTCTATTTATAGAATCTCGATTTATGATTTCATGTATGTGGATGATTTATATTTTGAAACTGCCGGTGTAATCATTACATTGATTTTGTTGGGGAAATATCTGGAAGCTGTATCGAAAGGCAGAACCTCTGAAGCAATTAAGAAACTAATGGGATTGGCTCCAAAAACAGCGATAGTAATTCAGGATGATAAAGAAATAGAAATACCGATAGAAGAAGTGGAAGTAGGGGATATTATACTCGTGAAGCCCGGTGAAAAAATCCCTGTGGATGGAGAGGTCATTGAAGGGCATACAACCATCGATGAATCTATGCTAACAGGGGAAAGTATTCCCGTAGACAAAAAAGTAGGAGATAAAGTAATCGGGGCAAGTATCAATAAGCATGGTTCTATTAAGTTCAGAGCTACAAAAGTAGGCAGCGATACGGCACTAGCTCAGATTATCAAGCTGGTTGAGGATGCACAGGGTTCTAAGGCACCGATTGCTCAGATGGCTGATATTGTATCCGGATACTTTGTACCGATTGTATTTGTGATTGCCACCCTTTCGGCAGCGATTTGGTATTTTACTGGTCAAGACGCGGTCTTCGCTCTTACAATTTTTATCGCAGTACTGGTGATTGCCTGCCCTTGCGCCCTTGGCTTAGCCACACCAACTGCCATCATGGTTGGAACGGGAAAAGGTGCTGAGTATGGAGTGCTCATTAAGGGTGGAGAGGCATTAGAAACAACCCATAAAGTACAGACCATCGTATTTGATAAAACCGGAACCATTACGGAAGGTAGACCTGAAGTTACGGATATTGTCCACACCGATGTGATTGACAGGAACAGGCTGCTTCAAATTGCTGCATCTGCCGAGAAAGGGTCTGAGCATCCGTTGGGTGAAGCCATTGTTCGAGGAGCAGAGAAGGAAAACTTGGAGATGTTGAAACTAGACCGATTCCTAGCCATTCCTGGTCATGGCATAGAGGTAGAAATAGAGGGACAGATAATACTCCTAGGAAATAGAAAGCTTATGGTAGAAAGAAATATTGAGCTGGCACAACTGGAGGAAGAATCCGATCGATTGGCTTCAGAAGGTAAAACACCCATGTACATGGCTATAGACAGCCAATTGGCTGGAATCATTGCAGTAGCAGATATTGTAAAGGAAAGCAGTGCTAAGGCTATTCGAAAGCTTCATGAAATGGGCATTGAAGTAGCCATGATAACCGGTGATAACAAGAAAACTGCACAGGCAATTGCAAAACAGGTTGGAATCGATAGAGTTTTAGCGGAAGTATTGCCCGGAGATAAAGCAAATGAAGTGAAAAAGCTGCAGGAAGAAGGAAAGAAAGTAGCCATGGTTGGAGATGGTATCAATGATGCGCCGGCACTGGCACAAGCGGATATAGGAATTGCTATCGGATCTGGTACAGACGTAGCTATGGAATCTGCAGACATCGTACTCATGAGAAGTGATTTAATGGATGTGCCTACTGCGATCCAGCTCAGCAAGAGTACCCTAAGAAATATCAAGCAAAATCTATTCTGGGCCTTTGCCTATAACGTAGCAGGAATTCCGCTGGCGGCAGGATTGCTATACGCATTCGGTGGACCAAAGTTGAACCCGGTATTTGCTGCGGCGGCCATGTCACTCAGTTCGGTATCCGTATTAACCAATGCCTTAAGACTCAAAAACTTTAAACCCTATAAATAAAAATATTGATTATGAGGAGGAAATAAAAATGAAAAAACTAGTATCTATTGAAGGTATGAGCTGCGGTCACTGTGTGAGACACGTAGAGGAAGCGTTAAAGGAATTGGAAGGAGTAGTAGAAGTAGTAGTAGATCTGAAGGGTAAGAATGCAGTAGTAGAATCGAATCATGAATTATCCGATGAGCAAATCAAAGGAGCTATTGAAGAAGCAGGATACGAGGTAGTAGGGATTAAAGGCATCTAATAAGAAATCTGTTTAGAACGGAGGATGTCCAATGGATGATCTTGATAAGGATATGGAAACAATGGCTTGTTGTGGAGGAGATGGCCATCACAGATTAGCCAATAGATCGGCTAAAACCAAGCAAGCTTTAGTTTCTCGATTGAATCGTATTGAAGGGCAGGTACGGGGGATCAAGGGAATGATTGAGAAGGATGTTTATTGTGATGATGTACTCATCCAAATAGCAGCAGTTCAATCAGCCATGAAATCCGTTAGCAAGCTTTTGCTGGAAAGTCACATGAAAAGCTGCTTGATCAGCAGAATTCAGGCTGGAGAGAATGAAGTTGTGGATGAGCTATTGTATACCATAGAAAAAATGATGAAATAAACCTATGTAAAGTCATATAAACTGGAGGAATTAGAATGAAAAGAAAAAAGAGATTATTATTAGCAGCAATTCTTGGTGCAACACTCCTGTTTACTGCATGCCAGTCAACAGATGTAGTTGGTAAAGTAGCTGTAACCTCCTTCGAAGAGATGTTAAATGCCGCATCGGATAATGTGTCCTTTGATGAGGAAAAAGGAACCTGGACATTAGAGTCACCTGCAGGGGATGAATTCAAGTGGAGTAAGGATTTTAGCGCTACGGAAGCTGACAGCATTATTGAATTTGATGCAGCACCCTATATTAGTGCAGGACTAGATGTAACCAAACTACCGGAAAACTATAGCTATGATCCGTCAACTGGTAGATTATCACTAAACTTTGCTTTAGGGGATGAAAAGTTTAGTTACAGTGGGGAAGCAAAACCGTTAGATTCCTTTAAAAAGATTGTGGAAGCAAAAAGAAGTCTTATCGGATACCATGAAGCTTTAGATCATTATGGGATTGCCCTAGGGGATGGCAATATGTTTGAATGGGCCAAGGATATGACAAAGAACGATAAGGATATCGTATTTGTATTAAATCCACAACCATTTATCGATGCTGGCGTGAATCCTGAACAGGTAGAAGGATGGGTATTTGCAAAGGTAGAGATGATGGAAAATGGGAAAAAGTTTGAAGTGGATAAGTTGCTGAAACCCTTTGACTTAAAATAGTGGCATATGCTACAGGTGTAGTATGAAAAGATACAGTAAGAATGGATTAAGACCTATTCTATAGGAAAAATTACACACCAGAGCTTTGTAAAAAGCCGTGTTCAGAATGAACTTCTATTCTGGCACGGTTTTTGCTTTTATGATGCTTTTATGATGCGAAAATGTGTATGAAATTGCAAATCAAATAGAAATAGGGGTGAGAATATGGAAAGAAAGATTACACTGTTTATTGACGGCATGACCTGTGGGAGCTGTGAAAAGAGAATAGAGACTGTGCTTGCAGGGGTTGAGGGAATTAATCATGTAATGGCTTCCTTTCAACGGGGGAAGGTGGAAATCTCTATTGAAAGCGACAGAATTTCTAAGAAGAGCATCGTAGAAATAATTGAAAGATTGGGATACGCAGTATTGGAAAAACCAAAGAATTCTATGAAGGGTATTATGCCTCTACTGATTCTTTTATTTGGAGGTTTTTATATCATACAAAATACAATCGGCTTCAACTTCATCCCGCAGGTATCAGAAGGCATGAGCTACAGCTTGATTTTTCTGGTAGGTCTTTTAACTTCTGTGCACTGTATTGCAATGTGCGGCGGAATTGCATTGTCTCAAAGCGTCAACACAAGGGAAGACAAGGGGAAATTTATGCCATCATTTCTATACAATGCTGGAAGAGTAGCATCCTATACGATTATTGGGGGAATTGTAGGGGGATTAGGTGCTGTAATTACTCCATCAGGACAGTTTAAAGGGACTATAGCAATTGGAGCTGGCATATTCATGATTTTACTGGGACTCAAAATGCTGAACATCCTTCAATTACCTAATCTTTTAGGATTTAGAATCCCAGGACTTAAACCCGGAAAAATCAGCACATCCAATCCTATGAGGCCCTTTATCGTTGGACTTTTTAATGGTTTTATGCCCTGTGGACCCCTGCAGACCATGCAGTTGTATGCACTGGGAACAGGAAGTATTACAAAGGGTGCACTGTCTATGTTCTTTTTCAGCCTAGGTACAGTACCATTGCTTTACTCTTTCGGCGCCATTACTTCCATGATCAGTGGTAGATTAAGCAGAAACATGATGAAAATTAGTGCAGCTTTGGTGATGGTGCTAGGCATCGTAATGCTCAACCGTGGACTGGCATTGTCCGGTGTTGCAATGGATTTTGGATTAGCAAAAAACCTTCAAAGTGAAACAAAACAGGTTGTAATGGAAGATGGCAAGCAGATAATAAATATGGCAGTCACCAGTAGGGGATATATACCGGATGCGCAATTTGTCCAGGTAGGTGTTCCCGTGAAAATTAAGCTGGATGTACAGAGCATTAATGGGTGTAACAATCCTATCGTCATTCCAGAATACGGAGTCCAAGCGGACTTGACCTCGGCAGATCCGGTGCTGGAATTTATGCCCACAAAGGAAGGGACAATCCGAATCAGCTGTTGGATGGGGATGATTACTACGAGAATTACAGCAGTGAAGAATCTCGATGCCATTGAAAACAGCAATTCAGGAAAGATTGATTCTCCTGATGAAAGTGGGAAGATATTGACAATTGTGGAGAATAAGGCTGCTGCGGCTAAAATCGAAGGGAATGCACAGATCGTTGAAATGAACGTAGACAGTTCATCCTATAGTCCGAATATCCTTGTAGTACAAAAAGGAATTCCAACCCGCTGGGTGATTAATGTGGAGGAGATCGACTGGTTCAACAGCATTGTAACCATACCCGATGCCGGATTTACACAACCATTAAGAAAAGGAGAAAATGAAATCAAATTTACTCCCCAAAATTCTGGTGAACTCATCTTTACATCTGGTGTAGAGGAATTTGTAGGTAAAATTGTGATTGTCAATGATTTAAATGCCGCAGATTTGAAGAAATTAGAAGATACAATCATTGAGATACCTGATGGTGCAGGTGCCAGCTGCCATTAGAAACCTAATTAAGTTTATCCATATGTAGGATATCCTTTGGGATGTGTAGGATATGCCGCAATAGAATGAGAATAGGGCATTGAAGGGCCAGATAAATTGAGAAAAGTTTTTTGGCATAACTGTTGCATTGTAATGGTATCGAAAGGGGGAGACCGGTTGAAACCGATATCCAGCATTGGACACTTTACGATTTATCTCTTTGGGATCACCATTATGCTGGGCATGGCAGCAGGTTTGTGGGTGATGATACGGGAAGCGAAAAGAAAGGGCTTAGAACAGCAGAGCATGCTGGATCTGGCGGTATATACCATATTTGCCGCTATAGCAGGAGCAAGATTATATTATATTGCCCTGTTTAATATAGAGCATTATCTAAGCAATCCTGTGGAAATACTGATGATTCAACAAGGCGGTTTATCTATACAAGGAGCTCTAATCACGGGAGCATTGTTTGGCTGCTGGTATACCAAGAAAAAGAAAATTCCATTCTGGAAGGCGGCCGATACCTTTGCCCGGGGATTATACTAGGACAGGCAGTCGGAAGAATTGGCTGGGAAGATTATAAAAACAAAGCATGAAAATCTACAAATGAATGAGTCAAATGACACAGTAATTGTAGGAAATAGTGAATATATGCTTATGACAGCAATTGCCGGCATAGGTTTATGGTTTTACTACTTTATTCATGGAACACTATAATAAGGGGGAATAAATAATGGAAAAGATTCATGAAAAAAAGCAAAGCTGTCACGAAAGCGTTAAAGGTGGACACAAGATGGGACTGAAGCATGGCTTAATGATGATTCTTTGCTGCATGCTGCCAATCCTAGTAATTGCAGCAGTACCTTTTTTAGGTCTAGGAGGAGGGCGATTGGCTTCCTATGCGTTCTTACTTTGTCCGTTAATGCATATAGGCATGATGTTTATGATGAGAAAATCAGGCCATGGCTCCTGTCATGGGGGAAACCGGGAAGAATATAAGGCAGATCAGGAATAGTAGATTCGCATAAGCACCTTAAGAGCACCCTTTTGCAGGGTGCTTTTATTATGGCAGAAATTTTTCATTGTTCTATATGCTGCTACAGTGGACTGAAATTCAATAGCAGAATCTTGATGATAAAACAAATTGTCCAGGATTCTGTTCCTATTAAAGTTTTTACAAAAGGCATGACTTTTGCATGTAAATAAAGTAAACAATAGAATAAAAATCAGCTATCATATAATGAAATATCTTTTGCGATTCTATGAATAGAAAGCATGAAAGATGAGGTGAAAAAACATGATACTCATTGGCATGATTTTGCTGACGGGGACTATGTACTACATCTATGAAAAGCACTTTAATTGTAATATAGATATGGGAAGCAATATATGTCATAGCTGTGGACATGAGATCAAAGAAGATTTACGTTGTTGTCTCCAATGCAAAGAACCCTTAAGGAAGAAATGTCATGATTGTGGAAAACTATAAATATTCAATGGAGACATTGTCCATATTGCGATAAAATAGAGCTATAACAATTAAGAAGGTGAGTATATGACCTCAGGGAATAAATATAAATGGTTTATCATTATCAGCATATGTATTATTACTTTGCTGCATTACTTTACTTTACCATCCATATGGGCATTTCACGATTTTTATCGTCGATTATACTATATCCCCATCATACTTGCTGCCTTTAAATTTAAGCTAAAGGGAGCTTTTCTCTCTTCCATGACGGTGATTTTGGTCTATGCACCCCATTTGCTGATCTACTTTGGCAGGTTGAACATCAATGTAATCAATCAATTATTAGAAGCATTGATGTTCATAATCATTGGAGGCATTACCGGTGCTTTAGTAGAATCAGAATCAAGAGTAAGAAAGCTGTTGGAGCTGCAAATAACCAAATTGACAGATCTGGAAAACTATACGGAGAATATATTAAACAGTATTCTGGAAGGTGTAGTTGCTATTGATCAGGAATTGAAGATTCAATCTATCAACAGAGAGGGGAAGCATATATTATGCTTCCCGGAAAATTCAGGTAATCAATATATATATGAGTACTTTGAAGAAGCGGGGAAGGTAAAGGGGATATTGTCTGATGCAATGGCCCGTGAGGGTCATATTCACCGGTATGAAACCTATAACTATAGGGGTCCAGACCATAAAATAAGTTTACGGATTCACGGGTATCCCCTTAAGAATCGTCAAAATAAACTGGAGGGCATGGTACTGGTTATTGAGGATATTACACAGATTGAAAAGCTTGAGCAGCATATAAGGCGCACAGATAAATTGTCAGCGGTTGGGGAATTAGCATCGGGAATTGCCCATGAGGTCCGCAATCCCCTCGGGATTATTAAAACCATATCTCAGACTATTTCCAGGGAAATAGAAGATGAAGAAACGAAAGAGGGACTGCAAATCATAGAATCAGAAATTGATCGGGCCAATAAGGTGATTCAAGGATTATTAGATTTTGCAAAACCAAGTGTTTTCCACAGCAAATACCAAAGCATTGCATTGATTGTAGATGATGTAGTTAGAATCGTCAATAAATATGCGGAGCAGCACAAGGTAAGCATTTATAGCCAGTATGCTAAAGATGAGATTATCTTTGCGGATGCCGATAAATTAAAGCAGGCCTTCGTGAATATTATCATCAACGGCATACAAGCAATGCCTCAAGGCGGATCATTTGTAATATGCCTAGATACAAATGATCATTGGGTTAAGATTGCCTTTACGGATAAAGGTATTGGAATTGATACAGCAAAGCTAGAGAAGGTATTTGAACCATTTTTTACCACAAAAGAAAAGGGAACCGGTTTAGGATTGGCTATAACCCACCGCATTATTGAAGAGCATAAAGGTTATATAGAGATAGAGAGCACAAAAAATGTGGGAACGACGATTCATGTGTACTTACCCAAGAATCATATACAAGGAGATGGAAAAAATGAAGAAGATTTTAATCGCAGATGATGAGAAAAATATGATCTGGGCGATGAAGAAGGCACTGAAGGATGAACGGTACCGACTGATTACTGCTTCTGATGGAGAGGAAGCGGTAAAGCTGACAATGGAAGAGGAACCGGACCTCATACTATTGGACCTGCGCATGCCAAAGCTGGATGGTATGGAAGCACTAAAGAAAATAAGAAGAATGAATGATAAAATACCAGTAATTATGCTAACAGCCCATGGTACCATGGAAAGTGCTGTTGAGGCAATGAAGCTGGGTGCATTGGACTATCTGTCAAAGCCCTTTGATATAGACGAACTAAAAATTATTATCGAAAGAGCTCTGGACATTGGAAATATGCAGCAGCAGATTGCTTTTTTGACAGAAGAGCTGGAACGCAGTACGGGAAAGAGTATTATTGGCAGCAGTGAGAAAATGAATGAGGTGTTGGAGATTGTAAATCGGGTAGCTAACAGCAACGCAACAGTACTCATTACCGGTGAAAGCGGAACAGGAAAAGAACTTATTGCCAATGCTATCCATTATAATGGCAGCCGAAGGGACAAACCCTATATAAAAGTAAACTGCGGGGCATTACCGGAAGGGCTATTGGAGAGTGAACTCTTTGGACATGAGAAAGGCGCTTTTACCGGTGCCGTTGCTAGAAAACCGGGAAGATTTGAAAGAGCAGAGGGGGGAACTATTTTTCTGGATGAAGTAGGGGAGCTTACACCAGCAGTTCAGGTAAAGCTTCTCCGGGTACTGCAGGAGAAAGAGTTTGAGCGGGTTGGAGGTATCGAAACCATAAAAGCAAATGTACGAGTAATTGCCGCCACTAATCGGGATTTAAGAGAAATGGTCAATCAGGGAACCTTTCGGGAGGACCTGTTTTATCGTTTGAATGTAATTCCTATCGAACTGCCTCCTTTAAGGCATAGAAAAGCAGATATTCCATCATTAATCGATCATTTCGTGGAAAAGTTCTGTAAGGAGATGGGAAGGAACAAGATCAGCTTTGATAAAGAGGCCATAGATATTTTGATAAACTATCCGTGGAAAGGTAATATTAGGGAACTGGAGAATGTTATAGAGAGAATTGTTATTCTAAACCAAGGGGAGCAGGTTTCAAAAATGGCGCTACCTAAGGAAGTGATCTCTCAGAACAGTGACGGCAAGGTTTTTGAGCTGCCTGAGCAAGGCATTGATTTAGACCAGCTTGAGAAAAGTTTTATTGAACAAGCTCTTCGGCGAACAGACAATAATCAGACCCAGGCAGCGAAGCTGCTGGGGATTACAAGACACACCCTGATCTACAGAATGGAGAAGCATGGAATGAAATAAAATTTCGGAGCAACTTGATGCGAAACCCCTCAGTTGAGGGGTTATTTTTATATAATAGGAAAGTTCTGCTTTCCTATTATATAAAAAAGGGGTTGTAGGGGATGTAATCCCCTGCCCGCATTCAGGAAGGTGCTCAGGCTGCAGAGCAGCCGTCGAAGGAAACCTAGGGTTTCCTAGCGAAAGCATCGAAGATACTTTTTTATGGATCAAAGAATCGGAGTAATCAACTGTTGCAAATCCCACAGTGAATGTGGCAAATGACCAATGGAATCTATACTATTTAAGTATGAATAGTTTGAAAAAGAATGAAAAGCTTCATTTAAGTTACGTTGAACCATTGAGAATAAAGACTTTCTTTAAGAAGCAAGGAGTACAATAAGAAAAAATACGACTTGGCATAGGACTTGCTAATACATATAGACGAAGTATTTAGCGCTCTGAAAGGAGGACATATATTACTGATAATATGGACTAGGAAATATTACATTCAATGGAACGGCACAGGGGCCGTTCCCTACGCAAGTCAAAAATATGAAGGTAGGGAACGACCCCTGTGTCGTTCCGAAAAACGGGCAGACATAGGACCTGACCTATAAAAAACAATTAATAAAGGCAGCGAAGATGCATACAGAAGAATAGCGATTTCTTTGATGCATGAGCGTTGTTACGTGTTGAAGCAGCAGACTATGCAGAGAAAGCATAAACTAGGAGGATGTTAAATGTTTAAAAAGTTAATTCCCATGTATATCATTTATGTTATTTATTTTCTAGGAATTGGTATGGTTTCAAGCGGTATCGTATTGATGCCATTTAATTACGTGAGATATTCCATTATTTTAGCTGCTGGCTTGCTTTTATTTAGTTCCGGCTCATACATCAATGAGTTTGTCATAGATAAGAAAGAAGCATCCATTGGTAAAGTACTTCGACTAATCGTTGTATCACTTACATTAGCAATCGGTATAGGAATGATCAGCGGGGGCATTTCCCACTTTAAAGAGAGTCCTGTTTATGTTTCCTATCTTATTCCTCTAGGAATCGTGATTTCTTTTATTAGTTATACGATCAAGAATGGTTATGTACTCAATAAAAGAGAAAAAATGATATTTCTTACTGGAATTCTGTCTATTGGATTGATAGCGCATGTAGGATTATCTACCATGGCAAATGCTTATTTAACCAATGCTGACGTGCCCCAAGGCGGGGATGTATTTATGAAAAAGCATTAAAAGAAAGTGCTCAAAAGAACAGATTTACTAGATCCTGATTTGTTTTAAGAGAGATGACCCCAATGGTACAAAACTTTAATTATTTTTTAAGAATATTTATAGTTGACGTGGATGCATTTCACTGATACAATAAAACCAATAAATCCGATTTGAATATAAGTAATTAAAATCATGAAACCAATTTAAACCAGGAGGATGAAGCAATGAAAAAAAACCGTAAGTCTTTGATCTTGATTGCACTTCTTTTAGTCACGGCTATGGTACTGGCTGCATGTTCTCAGCCAACCAGTTCAACGAATAACGAAAAAGATGGGGTGAAAGAGAGTATCACCATCGCAGTGACTGGGCCATTATCGGGAGATTATGCACAGTATGGGGAAGCTTTTAGAAAAGGAACAGCCTTAAAAGTTAAAGAAATCAATGCAAATGGCGGAATAGACGGAAAAGAAGTAAAAATCCTTCTGATGGACGATAAAAACGATCCGAAGGAAGCCGCAAATGTTGCCCAGCGTCTTGTAGAAGACAAGCGTGTTGTTGGTGTTGTAGGCCACTTCTCAAGTACAGCCAGCTTAGCCACTGCACCGATCTATCAAAAAGCCGGACTAGTTGAGTTTTCGCCTACCGCTTCACACCCTGATTTTACGAAACAGGGAACTTACATGTTTAGAAATATTAATACACAAGCCATTGAAGGACCCATTGTAGCTGATATGGTTGTAAATAAAATGCAAGGCAAAAAAATAGCAGTGATCTATATTAACAACGACTGGGGCATTACAGCAAAGGATAATTTTACGAATGCTGCAAAGGAATTAGGCGCTGAGATCGTAGCAGAGGAAACCTTTATTGGAGGACAGACGAAGGACTTTACGCCAACGCTGACAAAGATAAACGAAAAGAAACCGGATGTATTATTCTTAGCAGCCTTTTATTCTGAAACAGGTATGATTGCCCAGCAGATGAAGCAGTTAGGGTACAATATCCCCATGGCGGGCTTAAGCTCTCTATTCAATGAAGAGCTGATCAAATTAGCGGGTGATGCGGTAGAAGGCTTATATTTATCTACAAACTTCTTCCCTGGAGATACAAATCCACTGGTTCAAGATTTTATCACAAACTTTAAGGTAGAATACAACAGTGAGCCGGATCAGTTTGCAGCAGTAGCCTACGATACAATGGGCATGATGATTGAGGCGATTCAAACAGCAGGAACAGATAGAGCTGCTATCCGTGATGCATTGGCGCAAATGAAAGACTACCCTGGCGTAACAGGTAATACTACCTTCAACGAAAACAGAGATGTTGTGAAAAGCCTGAAGGTGCTTCAAATAAGAGATGGAAAATTTACGGTTGTTGAATAGATAAAGTAGCGGTTTATCCTCTGTAAAGGGGATAAACCGAATTTAATTAGGAGTGAGAAAATGTTATTACAACAAATGATCAATGGGTTTACCTTAGGAAGTGCATATGCTCTAACAGCCATTGGTTATACGATGGTGTTTGGTATTTTAGAACTGGTGAACTTTTCTCACGGTGCGGTATATATGTTTGGTGCCTTTATTTGTTTGATATTGATAACTACCTTTAAAATCAATTTCTTGATGGCTTTTCTCTTAAGTTTAGTGATTACTGGAATTTTAGGGATGCTTGTAGACAAGATTTGCTTGTACCCTTTAAGAATGAAAAATGCACCGAAGGTTACCAGTCTAATTAGTACGATTGGGGTTTCTATATTTCTTCAAAATTTAGTGATGCTGTTATGGGGATCTGAGACCAAAAATTTCCCAATGGTTTTTAATCTTGGCACACTGAATATTAAGGGATTTAAGCTCTCCTATTTTCAGCTGGTAATTATGGGCACTTGTATTGTGTTGATGATTGGGCTTACTCTGATCATTCAAAGGACCAAGCTTGGAAAAGCTATGAGAGCCACTGCACAAAATATGGAGGCTGCTAAGCTTATGGGAATCCATGTAGATCAGGTAATCTCCTTTACTTTTTTTCTAGGGGCTGCACTGGCGGCAGTAGCAGGAATCATGATTGGTATGTATTATCAAACAGTAGATCCTATGATGGGCTTTATGACAGGCTTAAAAGCATTTGCAGCGGCGGTATTAGGCGGCATTGGTGTACTGCCAGGTGCTGTAATTGGTGGTTTGTTGATCGGGGTGCTAGAGACTCTGGCAGCCGGATATATCCATGCGGGTTATCGTGATGCCATTGCTTTTGCAATATTAATAGGCGTGCTTTTGGTAAGACCTGTTGGACTCTTAGGCAAACCCGTACAGAAGAAAGTGTAGGTGATGATCCGTGATCCCATATCTCAAGAAGAAAAATATAGGATGGAGCCCTTTGATAACTATACTAGGTTTGGCTCTACTGGTACTTCCATTGGCAGGATTGAGCAGCTTTGCTTTAAGAATGTTCATCATGGTGGGTATCTATATCATCCTGGGTCTTAGTTTAAATCTGATCACAGGATTTACCGGACAGCTGTCTCTAGGGCATGCAGCCTTTTATGCTATTGGGGCATATACATCAGCTATTCTAAGTACCCGTTATGGTTTAGGCTTTGGTATTACTGCACCTTTAAGTGGTCTTGCAGCGGCATTTTTTGGACTGCTATTAGGTATCCCAACCCTAAAGCTCCAGGGAGCTTATCTTGCCATTGTAACCTTAGGCTTTGGAGAGATTGTCAGGATCACAGCACTGAACTGGATGAACTTAACAAGGGGGCCCATGGGGATTCCTGGTATTCCATCCGTTAGCTTATTTGGATATGAACTCCAGAGCAATATCGGGTATTATTATGTGATTTATGGATTGGCAGCAGTCACCCTATTAGTGGTTTTCAGAATTGTGAATTCAAGAATTGGAAGAGCCTTGATGGCCATTCGAGAGGATGAACTGGCCGCGCAATACATGGGCGTCTATACGACTAATTACAAAGTTTTAGCTTTTACTATAGGAGCCTTTTTCGCGGGAATCGCAGGAAGTTTTTATGCCCACTATGTAAGCTATATTGACCCGCAGAGCTTCACCTTTGACGAATCGATACAGATACTCAGCATCGTTATTCTCGGAGGGATGGGTAGTATCCCTGGAACCATCCTAGGAGCTTCCATACTTGTAACAGCTCCGGAAATGCTAAGATCCTTGCAGGATTATCGTATGGTAATCTATGGGCTGATTCTGATTTTAATGATGCTGATAAGACCCCAGGGCTTATTAGGTGGAGTACGCTTTGGAAAAGGGGGGAAGGCAAAGAATGATGCTTCTGGAAGCAAAGAATATAACCAAGCAATTTGGAGGGCTAAGAGCAGTTGATCAAGTAGACCTTTCGGTAATGAAGGGTGAAATCGTCAGCTTGATCGGCCCAAATGGTGCCGGAAAGACAACCTTTTTTAACCTATTGACAGGTCTATACAGCCCTACCTTTGGAAGTATAACCTTTGACGGAAAGCAAATTGAAGGACAATCTCCAGAAAGGGTAACCTCTCTTGGCATGGCAAGAACCTTTCAAAACATAAGGCTTTTTTCCAACATGAGCGTATTAGAAAATGTTATGCTGGGCATGCATGTGAAAACAAAGAACGGTATACTCAATAGTATTTTTCGTACCAAGACCTTTCACGATGAAGAAAGAAAAAGCAAGGACAAAGCAATAGAACTGCTGGCTACAGTAGGACTTGAAGATAAATGTGAGGAATATGCAAAAAACCTTTCCTACGGAGAACAAAGAAAGCTTGAAATTGTTAGAGCACTGGCGTCACAGCCAAAGCTCTTGCTGTTGGACGAACCAGCGGCAGGAATGAATCCACAGGAGACCTTAGACTTAAACCAATATATCAGCCAAATCCGACAACAGGGCATAACCATACTATTAATAGAGCATGATATGAAGCTGGTGATGAATATCTCTGACAGAATCTATGTGCTGGATCACGGAGCAAAGATAGCAGAAGGAATACCCTCCCAGATTCGAAACAATAGAAGTGTAATAGAGGCCTACTTGGGAAAGGGGGCATAGGATGATGCTGGTGTTATCAAATGTGCATGCCTTCTATGGCAACATACAGGCATTAAAAGGTATTTCTCTTGAAATAAAAGAGAAAGAAATTGTAACCCTTATTGGTAGTAATGGTGCAGGAAAAACCACCACTTTGAAGACAATCGCAGGACTGCTCAGACCCAAAACCGGCAGCATTCAGTTTAATGGTGAGGAGATTGGTAACAAATCTGCACCAGAAATTGTAAAGCTGGGAATATCCTTATCGCCGGAGGGACGTCAGGTTTTTCCTAGAATGACTGTTTTAGAAAATCTAGAGATGGGCGCTTTTTCTAGAAAAGACAAAGCAGAGATGAATGGATCCTTTGAGAGAATCTATGCATTGTTTCCAAGGCTTTATGAAAGAAAGCATCAGGCTGCGGGAACCTTAAGCGGTGGAGAGCAGCAGATGCTGGCCATTGGAAGAGCTTTAATGAGCAAGCCCAAGCTGCTGATGTTGGATGAGCCCTCTTTGGGATTGGCTCCGTTACTGGTAGAAACAATTTTTCAATTAATAAGGGAAATCAATGAACAGGGAACAACCATTCTATTAATTGAGCAAAACGCAAGAATGGCTTTAATGATTGCTCACCGGTGTTATGTACTGGAAACAGGTAAAATTGTTTTAGCCGATGATGCAAAGCACCTGTTAGAAAGTGATGCGGTGAAAAAAGCTTATTTGGGAGAGTAAACTGAACTTTAAAGGAGGACAATAAAAATGTGCAACAAAATTTATACACAGCAGGATTTAACAGATGCTTTCAGGGCAGCGATTGAGGACAGAGCCAGATGGTTTTATTTGCTGCTAAAATACGCTAAGGAAGAAAATGCCGATGTGGATAAAATTGCAGAGAAGGCCATCAAAGAATTTGGAAATATGAAGGGTATTGCTATTGGAGAGGCTAAAACAGCCTTGGATTTTGCTAATGCCATCCTTTCCGGACATCCAAGAGAAGCATTTGCTATGGAACCTGTGAAGCTGGACAAGAATGAGAGTGTAATTAAATTTAGATACTGTGCACTGGTAGAGGCCTGGAAGAAGCTGGGCTGTGGCCCGGACGAAGTAGCGAAGCTGTGTGAACTGGCAAGCTTTGGAGACTATGGAATGATAGAATGCTTCCCCCATTTGGGTCTTGAGTTTAAGCAGCTGCTAAGCAAGGGCGATGATTGCTGTGAAATGGTTATTACGAAAAAATAGTCTCTTTTTAGAGACTATTTTTTTGCTAAGGTCTTGTGAACCTCTTTTAGATGTTCTATGATATCGATGTTTTGCGGGCAGACCTCCATACACTGGCCACAGGCCCCACAGGCAGAAGCTCTTTCATCTTCCTTTAACCAGTTGTTATAGGTATGTATGGATGGATCCAGCAGATTATACATAAAAACATCATTATAAAGGGTAAAATTCCGGGGAATGTTAACACCAGCCGGGCAAGGCATGCAGTACTCACATCCGGTACAGTTTATTTTGATCATCTGCTGGTATTTTTCTTTAACAGCACCGATAATTTCCAATTCTTCAGCAGTTAGGGTATTAGGATAGGCATCTTCAACGACTTTCAGATTTTCTTCAACCTGTTCCATTGTACTCATACCGCTTAATACAACATTCACCTCCGGATGGTTACAGACCCAGCGCAGGGCCCATTCAGCAGGACTCCTTTTTACTTCCGATCGGGACCATAATTCCATTACTTCCGGGGGCGGATTTAGGGTAAGGCGGCCACCCTTTAGAGGTTCCATGATCATTACGGGTATATTTTTGGCATTGGCATAATACAAGCCCTCCAGTCCCGCCTGATAAGCTGTATCCGTATAATTCAATTGAATCTGACAGAAATCCCAGTCATAAGCATCGATAATTTCTTTAAACAGCTCTGCTTCATCATGAAAGGAGAAGCCTGCATAACGAATACGACCGTCCTTTTTTGCTGCGTCTAAAAAGTCTAATACCCCTAGGCTTTTGATCTTTTCCCAAACCTCTTTATGCAGTGAGTGAAGCAAATAACAGTCGATCCAGTCAGTATCTAACCTTTTCAGCTGTTCATTTAAGTATTTGTCAAAATCCTGGTAGTTGTTGGTAAGCCATACGGGAAGCTTTGTAGCAAGGTAGACTTTTTCACGGTAGCCATCCTTTAAAGCTCTTCCAACAAAAGGCTCGCTGCTTCCTTTGTGATAGGGATAGGCTGTATCCACATAATTGATACCCTGATCAATACCTCTTCGAAGCATGGCTGTGGCTTCGGCTTCGTTGATTTTGCTGTCATCTCCATCTAGGACAGGTAACCGCATACAGCCAAAGCCCAGTAATGAAATTTCAAAATTTTCTTTGCCAAATTTTCTATACTGCATGATTTATCCCCTCCAGCTCTATAATAAATAATATCCTTTTGAGACCCTAAAGATATACATCTATTTCCAGTATAGCATATCCTAATCCTTTGGATGATAGACTTTTTCAAAAGTAAAAGGGAATATGCTATGGGAAAAAGCATCAGGGTATGGCATAATAAGGATAGGAAAAAGCAGTAAAGGGTGAGGATTATGTTTATTCGTGTTCGTGCGGCGGCAATTATCTTCAATCAGAAGAATGAGCTGCTTTTAGTGTTTCACCGGGATCCTGAGACAAAAGAAGAGTGGTTGACCCTGCCGGGCGGGGGAATAGAAGGAGATGAAAGCATTACCGATGCTCTGGTTCGGGAAGTGAGAGAAGAGTGCTGTATCGAATGTCAGCCGGGCAGACTGGTATACGTACGGGAATATATTGATTGGAACAAGAATATCCATCATGTAGGACTTTTCTTTACGGCTCAAGGAGCAAGTGAAGCGGTTCAAACCGGTATAGATCCTGAGGTAGAGGAGCAATTTATAGTAGAATCCAGGTTTTATTCACGGGCGGAAATCGAGAATACCTCTGTAGCTGTATATCCGGAAACCATTAAGTTCCAGCTGTGGGAGGATGCTGAAAAAAACTTTACTGGACATACCATTTATCTGGGACAGCAGCGGTAGTCTTATGATATACTATTCTGTAGGGACACGAAACAATTATGGGTTATTGCAGAAGTGTATAGGGAAAGGTGAAATCAGATGTTGAAAAATTCAATAAAAAATGGCATTAAAAAGGGCCTTGAAACCACTTGGATGCTTGGAAAAATCATTGTTCCTGTTTATTTTTTTGTAACTTTTTTAAAGCATACGCCGGCGATTGATTGGATTGCAAGGCTCTTTGAGCCTCTGATGCAATTTTTTCACTTGCCTGGTGAAGCGGCAATCGTATTAGTTTTGGGAAATGTACTTAATCTGTATGCGGCCATTGGTGCCATGAAAGCCATGAGTCTTTCTCCATTGCAGGTGACGATTCTGGCCATTATGCTATCCTTCTCACACAGCTTGTTTATGGAGACGGCAATTACTCAGAAGCTGGGTATGAAGCTTTCCAATGTATTGATTATACGAATGGGTCTAGCGCTAATAGCTGGCTTAGCGGTATCGAGAGTAGGTGTATTATTATGGTAGGGATATTGCAAGAGGCTCTTTTTGGCAGCATAAAATCCGTTTATTCTATTGCGAAAATTGTGATTCCATTGATGATCGTGATGGAGCTGGCAAAGGACTATAAGGTTTTGGACAAAATTTCAAAGGGATTTAGTTTTATTGTAGAACCCTTTCAAATGTCGAAGGAAGCGGCATTCCCTCTTATGGTTGGACTCATTTTCGGACTATCCTATGGAGCGGGGGTTATCCTCCAAAGTGCCAAAGAAGGAAATCTTACGAAGAAGGATACCAGTTTGATCGGTGTGTTTCTTATCGCCTGTCATGCTGTCATAGAAGATACACTGGTTTTTGTCGCCGTAGGAGCCAATGGATGGCTGCTGCTGGGAACCAGAACCTTAATGGCAATTGTAGTGACCTTTGTGATTTCCAGGACTATGGAAAATAATATTGAGGAATACAGCAAGAACCCGCTGGAGAATTAGATCTCTAGCGGGTTCTTGCCATTCGGGGATTTTTTAAGAGAGTACATCTCTTTATATGGAAACCTCCTGTGGGAGGTTTTCACCTTAAGGAGTTTAGTTTTGTTGATATATCTGTTAGACGTTACGGTTTTATAAAAGTTGCTTGTCATCAAAAAAAGGATATACAAAAAATTCCACATTTAGTATAATGACTTAAATGACGAAAGGAGCTGAATGATAATGAAATACCCTAAACCCTATAAAAAAGGAGAATTAATAGGGATCTGTACACCCTCATCCGGTGTAACGGGACCTTTCGAAAACAAACTGGCTTACGGTATTCAGCAGATGGCAGCCTTGGGGTATCCCAGTAAAGAAACCTCTCTAGTCAGAAAACAGCATAAGGCAGCCAGTGGACCGGCAGAAATCCGTGCCTTGGAATTTATGGAGCTTTATACGGATCCGGCAGTCAAAGCCATCATCCCGCCTTGGGGTGGCGAGCTGTTAATTGATATATTACCTTACTTAGATTTTGAAGTGCTTAATACGTTGCCCCCAAAGTGGATCATGGGTTTTTCTGACACCAGTACACTGCTTTTTGTAATGACATTAAAGCTGAATATGGCTACTGCCCACGGTCCAAATTTTATGGACTTTAGTAATACTGCTGTCCATGAATCGGTTTTTAGAGCCTTAGATATTTTAGGTACAGAGCCAGGGGAAAGCTTTGAGCAGCATAGTCTGACCCACTATCAGAAGGAATGGCTGGCGGTTACGGAGACGGAATTTCCTCCCTATAATTTGACGGAAAAAGTGGAGTGGAAGGCCCTCGGGGGAAGCAAGGAAGCAAACTTTGGGGGAAGGCTTATAGGAGGCTGTTTGGATGTACTCTGCAAGCTGATCGGCACACCCTATGCACCGGTGGAAGCTTACCTAGAGCAATTCGAAGAGGAAGGTATCATTTGGTATCTGGAAAGCTGTGAAATGAAAGCTTCGGATATTTATAGAACCCTATGGCAAATGAAGCAGTGCGGGTGGTTTAAAAACTGCAGAGGCGTTCTTTATGGCAGAGTGGAGGGCTATGAGGATACACAAGATTTAACTTATGTGGATGCCCTGCAGGCTGCCTTTGGAGCGTTAAGCATACCGGTTTTATATGATGCAGACATTGGACATATGCCTCCACAGCTTACCTTTATTAACGGTGCACAGGCGAAAGTTTATTATACAGAGGGAAAAGCGAAGATACTGCAATTTTTTGTATAGATATTAAAGGGGGTCGCATGATCTGCGACCCTCATCATTAATCTGCTTCTTTAGAAACCTCATCCTTCTTAGACTTTACCTTTGATACAATCTCAGGCACCATATCGATCAGCTTTTCCAAGCCGTTTGAGCTTTTGATCGGGAGCATCTCCACACTATCGCCTTTAATCACAATAATCGCTGTTGGGCTGGCTTTTGCACCGACACCGCCGCCGGCACCGAGTCCTTTGGAACCCTTATCATCGATACCGTCTCCGCCGCCGGTACCTACGCCAAAGGCCAGGTTGATAATAGGTACCAGTGTAACCTCGCCGATATGGATAGGTTCACCTACCACGGTTTTTGAAGTTAAAAACTTTTCAAGGCTTTCAAACAGGGTATTTACATTTTCATTCAGATTAAATGCCATAAGATATTTCCTCCTTTATAAATTGAAATAATATTTTTCTTACAGGTTTTGAAAAGGCTAGCTTACAGGCATAAAACAGCAATACTATGATTTGAATCTTTCCCTTTATATAAAACCTTCCCTCAAGCTTTGGACCCTCAAAATGGGGGGTGAGATACAGGCCATAGCTCTCCGGAAGGGGTGAAACAGCAGATAGGACTGCGCAGCTGATACCAGTGTGGTAGGGATCCTCAAAACCAAAATCACCTGTACATTCCAGTTTTTCAGGAGCCATATGCAGCATGAATTCTTTGATAAAGCCGAAAGCCTCCTCCAGCAGTCCGCGGTTTAAAAACGCCTTCCAATCCATTCTTTTCTTCTTTTTCTCTATTGTTGCCTTCTTTTTCTGTTTCTTTTCCTTTTTCTCGACAGGAATAGAAGAAGTATTATCGTGATCCTTAATATCCATGACTTTTCTAAAACCAAACAACTGGATAGAAAAGGTACTCTCCTGGGCTTGCTCCTTTTTAAAGGATCCTTTTACTGATCGAAAGAGCCACATGAACTGTCCTTGAACCTGATAATACATATAACGCTCACCGGATAGAACATATTCGAAAGGGACAATGATGGTCAGGGCAAGTATAAACAGCAGAAACAGCAGCAAATAGCCGAGAATCCACAAAATAATCATAGCCGCCCCCTAAGGGCATACAACTTTCTTGTACCCTTTATCATATTTTCCAAGGTTTTATATAATGAGGGAGGTTTTTGTTTTATATTCTTTTCCAACTGGTTTGCGATAGCCTGCACACCGGGGACAAAGCCGACAAATCTGCAGGAAGCATCCAGGATATTTTTTTGGAGGCTTAATAAGTCTTTCGCAGAAAAATTGCCGGTGGATAAATCTTCTTTCAAGGCAGCTGCTACACGATGATGAATTAAATGAACTTCAGAAGGAACTTCGATTTGATCTGCATCTTCAAGCTCCCAAAATAATAGCTTTAATTCTGTCAGTTGCCTTCTGCAGCTGCGGCAGCCTTTTAGATGTTCCTCTAATACCAGCTTTTCCAATGGCTCAATGGTGGCATCCAAGTATTCGTGAAGCAGATCAGAATCAAATTTGCACTGCATTGTCTACACCTCCCAAATACCTTCTTTTTTTAATGTTTCCATCAGGATTTTTCTCCCGCGAAACAGATAGGTTTTTACTGTACCGATGGGCAGATCCATGACTTCTCCAATTTCGTTATAGCTCATATTCTCCACGTGGCGCAGGATAACAGCTGTCTTCATATCGCCGGGCAGTTGACCAATGGCCCGGACCAGTATGTTCTTCGTATCTAAGGTACTGACCTCTTCCGCTACGTCAGTGGATGCGGCAATAGTATCTTCCAGGAAGCCTTCTTGACCAAAGGATGTGTTTAAGGAAAGCTTTTTACCATCTTGGCTGCGGATAAAATTCAAACAGGTATTGACAGTAATTCTTTTTATCCAGGGCAATAAGGGTTTTCCTTCTTGGAAACTGTGGAAAGCTCGGAATATTTTAAGATACACCTCCTGCATCAGATCAAGTGTATCTTCCTTGGAATGGGTATAGTAGTAGCAGAGGCGATAAATATATTTTTCGTACTTTTTGTAGAAAAGCTCATGGCCCTCTCTATTATTTGCTTTACAAAGGCGAATAAGTCGCTCATCTGAAATTTCCAAGGAAAATTCCCCCTTCCAGCTTACCCATAAATATATACACCATAAAAAGAAAAAAGTTTCAGCAGAAATATCTTTTTTATAAAAATTTTTAGTCTGTTGTTTAAAATGAGGTTATTTCAAAAGAGCCATTGATAATAAAAGGTAAAATAGGCTAGAATGAAATATATGGCAATCTATTGAAGTAGGTGAAAAAATGGAACAGGGAAAAATATTAGTGGCAGAGGATGATCGGGAGATTCGGATGCTGCTGAAGAAATATTTGGAGAAAGAGGGATATAAGGTAGACACGGCCTGCGATGGTGTAGAGGCCTTAGCCAGTTTTGAACGATATCCTTACCATTTGGTTTTGTTGGACGTCATGATGCCTAAAATGGATGGTATTGAAGTCTGCAGAAGGCTGCGCAATCAGAGCAACATTCCCATATTGATGCTGACTGCCAAGGATGGGGAGGTGGATATGATTTTGGGCCTTGGGATGGGAGCCGATGATTATATCACAAAGCCCTTCCGGATAAATGAGGTGTTAGCCAGAGTAAAGGCGCAGCTCCGCCGGTATTTTTTACTGGGAACGAAGCAGGATGAAAATCAGTTAAAAGTCTTCGGGAATCTAACCATCGATATGGCTTCATATAGTGTACAAAGGGGACAAGAATCTATTGTGTTGACCGCTAAGGAATTTCAATTGTTAAAATTTTTCTCCGATCATCCCAATCAGGTATTTACAAAGGCACAAATCTTCAGGCAGGTATGGGGAGATGAATATATAGAGGATGATAATACTGTGATGGTACATATTCGAAGACTGCGAAAAAAAATTGAGGAAAATCCGGAAGCGCCGGAGTATATTCAGACAGTCTGGGGGATAGGATATAAGTTTGTGGGAGATGGAAATCGATGAAAAAGCAAAAGCTGCAGTTTAACTTGTTGATATCTGGGTGTGGCGGAATTACATTCCTTCTGTTGGGAATGGAAGCCATGGAAATAGAAGGGACCGAACTTCGACAGCCTTTATGGGTACTTTTGCTGGTTTTATGGGGAATATTATTATTCCAATCGATAAGGATTTTTGCCGCTGCAGAACAGATTCAACAGCAGGCCGGAAGGATTTTATCAGGAAATGAAAATGCAAGAATTTATGTCCATGATCGGGGAATGATGGCTGAGCTGTCCCAAACCCTCAATGATATCTTAGAGCTTCTGCAGAAAACCAGTATTGAAAGACAACGCTCTGAGGAAAGTCAAAAAAGACTGCTGTCCAATATATCTCATGATATGCGGACTCCGCTAACTTCTATCCTGGGTTATCTGGAGGCACTCCGTGACGGTGTTGCCCAAAGCCCTGAGGAGCGGCAGGAATATCTAGATATTGTTTTTTCTAAAGCACGATACTTAAAAAATCTTGTTAGTGAGATTTTTTACATGGCCAAGCTGGATGCGGAGGACTTGCCATTGCACCCGGTACCCTGTGATTTGTCGGAGCTTCTAAGGGAATGCATAATCGATTTTTTGCCGGAGCTCCAAAGACAGCAGATGAAGCTTCAGGTGGAAATACCGGAGGCCTATCAGTCTGTTTATATAGACCGGATGAGTATTATTCGTGTTTGTTCAAATCTTTTAAAGAATGCCATACAGCATGGAAAAGCTGGAGGAATAATAGGAATTCAGTTAGTGTCTGAGGAAAAGGATTATATCGTACATGTGTGGGACAAGGGTCCGGGAATCGAGACAGAGCATTTATCCAGGCTCTTTGACCGGCTATACCGGGTAGATCAGGCAAGAAACAGTGCGGCAGGCAGTGGGCTGGGACTGGCCATTGCAAAAAAGCTATTAGAGAAACAAGGGGGAAAGATTTGGGTAGAGAGTGTACCCTTTGAAAAAACTGTGTTTTCTTTTTCTTTGCCAAGGAGTTAGAGTGTTGGATTATGTAGCTGCTCGAAATTTCATAGCGAAAGAAAATACACGACACTATGTGAGCGTCTCTTTGATCCTTTTGCAATCTTAGCGAGTGCAGATAAAGAAAGCGTATAAAAACTTGCGTGTTTGAACGCAGTGAGTTTGCAAGTTTTAGGTTTCTTTATCGTAAGGAGCTTTAGAACGACCAAAAGGGCAAAACTAGCGAATCTGTGTCTGTATTTTCTATATCGTTTTTTAGCCAGAGGAACAAATCAATGTAAGAAACTTGTAAGAATTCCTTAAGGGCTATGTAAGATGGCGGGGGTATGATGGTTGTGTAGAATAAAACAGGAGGGAATACAATGAGTGTTATCGTAAAAACCACAAACCTATCGAAACATTACGGTACTCAAAAAGCGGTAGAGGATCTAAACCTTGTTGTAAAGAAGGGTGAAATCTACGGTTTTTTAGGACGTAATGGAGCAGGAAAAACCACGACCATCCGCATGCTGTTGGGATTGATACAGCCTACCAGAGGCGATATTGAGATATTTGGAGAAAATCTCAAAAGCTCAAAAAAATCAATTCTGCAAAGAATTGGATCCACCATCGAATATCCCGGATTTTACCCTAATCTTACAGCAATTGAAAACCTAAAAATCAATGCAAGGCTGATCGGACTGCAAAAAGAAAACTATATCTTTGAGGCATTGGAGATCGTTGGCCTAGAGGATGTGGGAAAGAAGTTGGTACAAAATTATTCTCTAGGCATGAAGCAGCGGTTAGGAATTGCAAGGGCTATCTTGCATCATCCGGAGCTTCTGATTTTGGATGAACCTACAAACGGTCTGGATCCCGTGGGGATTAAGGAAATGAGAAAGCTTATTAAGGAGTTGGCTGAAACCCGTAAGATTACGATTTTTATGTCCAGCCATCTGCTCAGTGAGGTGCAGCAGCTGGCAACCACTATAGGTATTATTCATCAGGGAAATCTTTTGGAGGAGATATCTTTTGGAGAATTAATGCATCGAAACCGCAGGTATATCGAGGTGCAGGTTTCTAATGATGAGCGGGCTTCCATGCTGTTAGAGAGGGAGCTGGGAATTCATGACTATAAGGTATTGGAAGAAAGGCATATACGCATCTATTCCCATTATGATGAGATTGGCTTGATTAACCAGGTTTTTGTGCAAAACCAGATTCTAGTAACCAAATTGGGCTTAAGTGAAGAAAATCTTGAGGATTATTTTGTCAGTCTCACAGGAGGTGGAAGCATTGCTTAACTTACTATATACAGAAATGATGAAAATGAAGGGTTCTAAAATGTTTTTGGTAAGTTTGCTTGGAGCGGCAGTGGCGCCAGTCATGGTATTTTTCATGCTAATCACTTATAGGGATCGAAGTCCCGGTGTAGAAATCCTATTTTCAAATTTTTATAACCAAACCCATATCTTTATCGCCCTGATGATTGGATCTTTACTCTTTGGATTGATTGCCACCTACATTATCAACCGGGAATATCAGGAGGATACGCTAAAAAATCTGTTTACAATACCTGTCAGCAGAACGGGGCTGCTGATCAGTAAGCTGATCGTACTTTTTGGCTGGATACAGATATTAATGCTGGCAGCCTTTCTCTTATGCCTGCTGCTTGGTGTCATTGGCAGTTTTGAAGCATTGAACATATCTGTATTAACAAATCATTTCATTCAATATATGAAAACCGGGTTTTTATTGTTTTGCCTGACACCGCCGGTGTTACTGATTACGATGCTATTTAAAAACTATGTTCCGTCCATTGCTTTTACCATCATGGTAACGGTGATTGCGATCATCGTAATAAACTCTGATGATTATGTAAGCATTTATCCATGGACGGTACCCTTTGTCCTGACCATGGAAAAGGTACCGCCGAATTTCTCAATCTATCCGTCTATCCTGTCGATTGCATTGATGTTTTTAGCATCATTAAGCGGATGTTTGCTTTATTTAAATCGGGCAGATATTCAATAGGACATTCTAGAAAGGTTCTGTTCGAGAAAAGTGCTGAAGAGTATATGACCTCATTTATATTCAAAGAATCACCTATTCAGCATAAAGGAAAGAATTCATAATTGTAGAATATTGCGTCATAGTACGGTTCTATATGGTTGTCATCCTGAACGGAGTGAAGGATCTGGCCTTTAAAATCCTAGACCCGTTCGCTCCCCTCAGGGTGACCGCTTTATGAGGATGATAAAGTAGGGTTGGGTCTCAGGCCCAATCAGGTTCAAAACCCAATGGCGGGCATGGAAACCCGCCATTACGCATGAATGACATATTTCAATGGTAGGGAACCACGCCCCCGTGGTTCCGCCTTACGTCGTATTCTTCCTATTTTACGAATGATGGTAACCTTAAACTACTATAATCGTGAATAGGCCGCGGCAATCTGTGCCCCTACCTTTGCATTATTATAAACCAGCTCAATGTTGGACTGCAGGCTCTTTCCGGCAGTGATGCCTTTGATCTTCGAAAGAAGGAAAGGGGTGATTTGCTTACCTTTGATACCTTGCCCGGAAGCTTCCCGTAAAGCATCCGTGATAGCCTGATCAATCAGCTGAGGGTCCATCTCATGCTCTGATGGAATGGGATTGCCGATCACCATACCGCCCTGGAGCTTTAAATCCCACTTTGCTTTCATGGCCTGGGCTATTTCTTCCGGTGTATTGACACGATAATCTACAGAATAACCGCTCTTTCTTGTAAAAAAGGCAGGAAAATCATCGGTTTGATAGCCAATCACGGGAACACCGTGGGTTTCTAGATATTCAAGAGTTAAGCCTATGTCCAGTATGGATTTTGCACCGGCGCAGACAACGGCAACATCGGTATGGGCAAGCTCCATCAGGTCAGCAGATATGTCGAAGGTTTCCTGAGCATCCCGGTGTACGCCGCCAATCCCTCCTGTTACAAATACCTTTATTCCTGCCAATGCAGCTATAATCATGGTAGAGGCTACTGTGGTAGCGCCGTTTAGCTTTCTTGACAAAACAAAGGGCATATCTCTCCGGCTGACCTTTAAAATATCTTCTCCCTTACCCATATACTCCAATTCCTCTGTTGTCAGACCCACCTTCATTTTACCCCCGAGAATCCCAATCGTCGCAGGAACTGCACCATTTTCCCTAACGATGTCTTCGACTCTTTTTGCGGTTTCAATATTTTGAGGATAAGGCATTCCATGAGAAATGATGGTAGATTCCAGCGCCACTACTGGTTGGTTGTGGTCTAAGGCCCTCTTTATTTCCGGTAGAATCTCTATGTATTTTTCCATTATAAATTCAACTCCCTTTGCTTATTTTGAATAGTATCTATACTCATCAGCGGATGAATGGTATTTTTGTGGGACAAGGCCACCAAGGCGGCAGCTGCAGCAAACCGGGCCGTGTCTTCCAAGGACATTTGTTGGAGATGGCAGTAGGCCAGGGCAGCCGCAAAAGCATCACCGGCACCGGTGGCATTTGCGGAAGAGACCTTAGGGCACCGAAGAAAATCCTGTTTCGAAGAGTCTCCATAGTATACCCCTTCTTCCCCTAAGGTAATGAATACCCGTTTTACCCCTTGAGAAAAAAAGTAGTTGGCGGCAGTTTTCAAATCGGCCTCCGAGTGGATTGAGATGCCCGAAAGAACTTCAGCTTCCAGCCGGTTAGGTTTAATCGTATGAAAAAGACCGATTCGATCTCTCACTTTTTCTGCTTTTGCTGTGGAGACAGGATCTAAGAAGAAAGTCGAATTTTGAAAATGCTGCAGCAGATAGGTGAGGGTGTCCTCCGGAAGATTGGTGTCCAATATGATAAGGGATGCGTGATCGATGATATGGGCCTTTTCACGAATATATTCTATAGATATTCTTTCTTGGATTTCCATGTCTGCAATGGCAGCGGACATGTCCCCTTTATGGTCAAGAATACATAAATAGGTTGAGGTAGGAAGATCCTTTGAAAAATAACAATGGTCCATATCAATCCCGGAGTGGATGCATTCCTCCAGCAGCTGTTTGCCGTGAATATCCTCTCCCAGGGCAGTCAAAAGCTTTACTGCAACGCCAAGCTTCGAAAGGTTTTCAGCGATATTTCTGCCTACACCACCGGGTGAAGTTTTAATATTGCCTGGATTGGAGTCTTTAGGAAGGAGCACGTCTTTAGGGAATCCATGGATATCCATATTCGCACCGCCGATTACTGCTGCATAATCTTGTGCTTTTAGGAGATAACCTTTACCTAAAATATACCCTTTTTTCATCAGATTGGTGATGTGTACCGCTGCAGATGAACGGGTAATACCGAGACGTTCAGCCAGCTCCTGTTGTGAGATTTGGGGATTCTGCTTAATCAGGTCAAGGATTTCTTTTTCTCTAGCAGTCATTTGTTCACCAGCTTTTGTTTATGATATAAGCATATGCTTAAAAACAGTATATCAGAGGAAAGGATTTTCGTAAAGAGGGGAATAAGTGTATCATTATTAAGTGTTATTTGATAAGGATTCCTAATCCTGAGAGAACCTTTGAACCTTTTCAGACACAAAGGGGCGCAGCAAGTAACTGGCTGCCTTCAAGGGACTGATCCGCTTCGTATGGAAGAGACGATGGCCAAGTGAGCCATTCAAAGCCCTGACCAAAAGATCGTACTGTGTATTGCTTAACTGTTCCATAGCCTTTCTCAAAATGATAGACTGTTCATAGCTGCGCCTAAGGGGGATGGAGAGCTTATTGTAGCTGCCTAAACCGCATAAGTCATAGGCAGCGTAGACTCCTGTCAAGATTGCCGAAAACTGCCCAAAGCCTAAAAAGGGCATAATAGAGCCGAAGCAGTTTCCAATAAAAAAGGTATTGCCGATACGAGGAGATCTGCAGTTGCCAATAATATAGTTTGTGATTTGGAAACTATCAACGATTTCTAAGCTTTGCTGAAGATCACAACATACACGCTGATGGAATAAATGATAAAGATTCTCTATGTTCAGATTCTCGTTTTCCGGATAGTCTGGATAAGCAATTACTATATTTGCCTCTGTATCCGAGATAGGAATCAAATATCCATAACCCTTCGGAGCAATACGATGATCCAGCCAAGCTGCCGCCATATACCGGTCAAACTCTCCTTTGACGATGGTGCCTTTAAGGGAGACAGTTAAGTCCTGCTGATAATTCTGCACCTTTGCAGCATAAGCTGCGTCTCCCGTAGCCATTACCACATGGGTATACTCCTGCAGCAATTCTTCATAGGATTTTGTAGAATTAAAAATGATTTCTGTTGTTTTCAATTGACTTTCCAACTGCTTTTCAAAGGAATGTTTATGGCGTCCTCTAATATTGTTGAAGCCTAGGGCACCAGTGATCGCTCCATGAGCGTGCTGTGAATGAAGATGCAGATGCTTGATATTTCCAGTAGGCCGCAAGTATATTCCGTGTTTTTCAGAAAGATAAGCTAAATCATCACGTACGGGCCTGGAAAGGATAGAGAGCAGGATTTCACCGTTAACAAATCGGTCACCTACCTGGCTTCTCTTCTCAAAAACCCTTGGGGTAATGCCGTTTTTTTCTAAGGTAATGGCACAGGCTAAACCGGATAAACCGGCTCCCATAATTGCAACTTTCATTTAAAACACCTCCCAATACGGTATTAGTATTTGTAACCCTATTGGATCTTTCCACCTTCTTTAATAAGATATTCGTGTATCGCTCCCTTCTATCTATAGTATGAAGTATTGTAAACGAAACTATAAGTACAAAAATAAGTTATGAAAGTATAGATTAGACAAAAATGAAAATAATAAAGTAATGTATGGAAAAAGAAAAATTTTGGAAAAAATATGATATAGCTGCAGCAATTGGATGAGCCTAAGAACTACAGGAGGATGAAGAAATGATCATGCACAAGGATGCTTACCTAGTGGTAATCGGAGGTGCTGAGGATAAGAAAACAGATAAAGTAATCCTGAAAAAGCTGGTGGAGCTGACAAATAAAAAGGAACCGAAATTCGTATTTATTACCACAGCCACCCAGCAGCCTGAAGAGGTCGGAGAACAATATAAAAAGGTATTTAAAAGCCTGGGCATTGAGAACACTATTGTGTTAAATATTGAAAACCGTGAGGACGCCAATAATGATGATATTAATAACCAAATGTTAAAAGGTGACTGCATTTTTTTTACCGGGGGAGACCAGTTGAGAATTTCTTCTATATTAGGAGGAACTAAAATTCATGAAAATCTGCATAAAACCGTTGAGCTAGGGAAGGTAGTTGCTGGTACCAGCGCAGGGGCATCGATGATGAGTGAGATTATGGTAGTGGAGGGTGTAGACAAGGAAGCACCCAGCCGCTGTACCATCAAGATGGCTCCTGGTATGGGGCTTATAGAAGGTGTGATTATAGACCAGCATTTTAATCAACGGGGAAGAATTGGAAGGCTGCTCTCTGCAATTGCTCAAAATCCGCATTCTTTAGGGATTGGTATCGATGAAAATACGGCCATCATCCTAGACCATAAGGGTGAATTCCAGGTGGCAGGGTCTGGGGTAGTCACAGTGATTGACGGAAGAACCATAGCCTTTACCAACACCTGTGAACAATATCCCAACGAACCTCTTGCTATAACGGAGGTAAAGCTTCATGTGCTTCCTAGCGGCTATGGCTATAGTTTAGCAAAAAAATACCCCATTATTAAATCAGAGTTTTGCAATAATAAAAAAACAAATGAAAAAGCAGTACAGTAATTATAGGAGGAATATAGATGAAAATCTTAAATGTAAGAGCATTGAGAGGCAGGAATTTGTATAGTCACAATCCTATCATCAAGATGACGGTAGATTTGGAGGAGTTATACGATACGCCTACATGCGACATTCCTGGTTTTAATGAACAGCTCATTTCCATTTTACCAGGTTTGAAGGAGCATAAATGCTCAGAGGGCTACAAAGGAGGCTTTGTAGTCCGGTTGAAAAGAGGAACCTACCTGGCTCACGTTATGGAGCATATAGCCCTTGAACTGCAGCAGCTAATGGGTTATAAGGTTCGATTTGGAAAAGCAAGAAGGGAAAGTGCACCCTCTATATATAATGTGATATTTACCTACTATAATGAAACTGCCGCTATGGAAGCAGGACTCATGGCCTTCGAAATTGTGGATCATATTCTTAAGGGTTTGCCTATTCAGATTGAGGAGCGATTAGAGGCTGTACGAAAAAGAGCCGTTGAGTTAGACCTAGGACCCAGTACAAAAGCCATTGAGATGGAAGCATATAAGAGAAAGATTCCTGTAATCAGAATAGGTGATGGTAGTCTTCTGCAGCTGGGATACGGGGCAAAACAGAAACTTATTCAGGCTACGCTGACAGAAAGGGCGAGCTGTATAGCTGTAGACATAGCCTGTGATAAGACAATGACAAATTTCTTTATGCGTCAGAATGGGATACCTGTTCCAAGCGGAAGAATTGCAAAAAATGAATATGAGGTTCTTGAAGTTGCTAAGGAAATTGGCTACCCCGTTGTAGTGAAGCCTTACAATGGCAACCAGGGCAAGGGGGTTTCCCTCAATATTACCACGGATGAAGATGTACTAACAGCCTATGAAGCTGTAAAACAATATACCCATCAGGCCCTTGTAGAAAAATATATTGAAGGTAAGCATTATCGAATTCTTGTGGTGAAAGATAAAGTAGTTGCTGCTTCAGAAAGAATTCCAGCCCATGTTATTGGGGATGGAGTGCATACGATTGAACAGCTGATTGAGCTGGAGAACAAAAATCCTCTCAGAGGAGAAGGTCACGAAAAGCCCCTTACAAAAATCAAGATAGATGAAGTGATGCTGCTGCTTTTGAAGAAAAGCAAAAGATCTTTAGAAGATATTCCTGAGAATGGAGAAAAAGTATATCTCCGTGAAAATGATAATCTTAGTACAGGCGGGATTGCAGTCGATGTAACAGATCTAGTGCATGAAGAAATAAAGAGTACCTGTATGAAGGCGGCAGAGTTGATCGGACTGGATGTAGCAGGCATCGATGTCACCACAACAGATATCACAAAACCCCTATCGGCAACCGGAGGTGCACTTATAGAGATTAATGCTGCTCCGGGGATTCGCATGCATCATTATCCTTCTGCGGGAGTTTCAAGAAATGTTGCAGAAGAGATTGTCCGTTCTCTGTTTCCCGATGATCAATCCTATCACATACCCTTGGTTTCTGTGACAGGGACTAATGGGAAGACCACTACAACCCGCATGATCAATGCTATACTGAAGGAGGCGGGGTATTGTGTAGGAATGACGACTACCGGCGGTATTTATATCGACAATCAGTGCATTGAGAAAGGGGATACAACAGGCCCAGGAAGCGCCCGGCAGATATTAATGAATAAGAAGGTGACTGCTGCTGTACTTGAAACCGCCAGAGGGGGAATTGTTAACAGAGGCCTGGGTTATGACCTTGCCGATGTAGGCGTGATCACCAATATTACTGATGACCATTTAGGTATTGATGGTATTGAAACTATGGAGGATCTGGCCCATACAAAAGCATTGGTAGCAGAAGCAGTTAAAGAAAATGGTTATGCAGTTATTAACGCAGATGATGAATACTGTCTTTCTATCCGTGATAAGGCCTATGGACAGCTGATTCTATTCTCAAAGGATCACAGCAACAAGTATGTAGTTAAGCATATCCAGGATGGAGGTCGGGTAGTATATATCAAAGACAATATCATTTATCTGGCCACTGACCAGGAACAGATTCCAGTTGTGAATGTAGAAAATATTCCAGCCACCTTTGGAGGTCTGCTGACTCACAATGTTGAAAACAGCTTAGCAGCAACTGCTGCTGCATGGGGATTGGGAATCAGCTCGGAGATCATTAACCGGGCACTAATCAATTTTAGATGTGACGAAGAGCAGAATCCTGGAAGATTCAATATGTATGATGTAGCAGATTTCAAAGTTGTAGTGGAT
The DNA here is from genome assembly GCF_900142145.1 of Geosporobacter subterraneus DSM 17957. GTDB lineage: Bacteria > Bacillota > Clostridia > Peptostreptococcales > Thermotaleaceae > Geosporobacter > Geosporobacter subterraneus. The sequence continues at coordinate 85,103 of NZ_FQZV01000014.1, forward strand.
TATGGACATAATTTTGACGGTTATAAAAAGGTTATTGAAGGACTTAGAAAAATGAAAATTAACCGCTTGATCGGCGTTATCGGAGTCCCAGGCGACCGGCTAAATACTAGCATCAAAGAGGTGGGAATTATTTCAGGCCAAAGCTTTGACCACATTTTTATCAAGGAAGACAGAGATAAAAGGGGCAGGGCATGGGGGGAAGTAGCAGAAATACTCTATGATGGCTGCCTGAAAGGCGGGGCTGATCCTAAAAAAATCGAGATTGAGATTTTAGAGGAAGTTGCATTAGAGAAGGCTATGAATATGGCAAAGGCCGGAGATATCGTCATCGTATTCTATGAAGAACTGGAATTAATCAAGAAAACCATCGAGAAATTCAGCCAGAAGCAAATCTTGATGATGGAGAGTAAGCGTCTAATAAGATAATCATAGGCGTCAACTTAACCCATAATTTGTCATCCTGAGCGGAGTAAAACGGAGTCGAAGGATCTTTAAGCTAGATGATATATTCTGATAATCAAAAGTAATCTTGCTTATGTTCTATAAGATTCTTCGCTAACGCTCAGAATGACATGCTTCTAAGGTTTATTTGGAAATAATTGGATTACATTGACGCCTATGATAAGATAATGAGATGAAAATATCCATAGTTAAGCATAATTTCTAAAAAAAGAAATATTATTTAATGGATAGTGTTGTTAAGGCTATCCTATATACAATCATCCTTGGGGAATTGACTCCAAGGATGATTGTGTATAGGAATTCTTTAAAGGGGGGGCTTCCATGATTACGCAAAATTTAGAAGGCTATCTAGAGGAAATCTATCAATTGTCCTTAGAAAAAACTACTTTTACACCTCAAGAAATAGGTGAACATATTGAATCTACACCTGCGATGTTGTTTAGGATTCTAAAAAGATTGCATCGGGAAGGCTATATCCAATATTATCGCCACGGTGTAATCGGACTAACGAAAGAAGGGGCAGAGCTGGGAAAGCTGATTGTGAAGCGTAACAGCATATTGCAGGAGTTTTTATTCATTATTAACAGCGAGGGGGATCCCGCTGAGGAAGCGGGAAGACTGGAAAGCCAGCTGATGCCTGAGACCGTTTTTGCCATTGAGCGTTTGGTAGAGTTTTTTAAACAGGATCAGGATATCATGGAGCGGTTTACCCGTTACTGTGATAATCAGCAGGAAAAAAAAGAGGAGCAGTAGGCTCCTCAAATTTTGTTTATTTACAGTATCGGCTTAAAATACCTTCCAGCATTCGCGCATGGCGCCCCTCGTCCTTTGAAGATTCACTGAAGTAATCTCTGGCAGCATCCAAGCCTAATTCCTCTGCTTTTTCAGCAGCTTCAAGCTTCCCTTGATTGGCGAAGATTTCACCCTCTAACATTTGGCGAATATTATCAAACAGATCTTCCTGTATCATGCCATTAAGCTCTGCGAAACGGGCAGCATGCTCTGCTTCTTCCCAAGCCATTGTCTTTAAGACCTCTGCGATTTCAGGATAACCCTGTCTTTGTGCTAAACGGGCCATTGCTAAGTACATTCCTACTTCACTGGTTTCACCGACAAAATTTTGTTTTACAATACGCTCTAATGCGGTGCCTTTTGTCTCACCAATCTTATTTTCCTGGGTTAAGCTAATTTTTTCCATGAAATGATCATCCTTTCTTACGCTTTTGAAAAGCGGCATATATTTCATCTGCTACATGGGGATTAATCCTTTTAATATCGTTGAGATAAATAAAGGAACTGCCCTTATACTCTTGTGCATCGCCTAACAGAACAACCTCCAAAGCACTTCTTATAATGTTAATGACACATTCTTCATCGTGATACAAGTTGCAGTTTTTACATTGATTTAGAAGAAAACCCAGTACATCTATGAGGATATCGTCATCATAGACCTTCGTATCCTGATAGGGTATTGCATGATATCCTCCATCAATAAATTCACTTTGCTGTCGGATCGCAGTGAGTAGTGATTTTTTTGAATAACCTACCAAGCACTGCTCTTTGGCACAGGAGCCACAGGCATTTTGGGAAAGACAGCATCTTCCCACTTCTTCAATGAGCGCCTCGAAGTTAATTGTTTGTGTCAATCCAATTCCCCCTTTGTGTGTATACTTAGCTCGTTGCAGAACTCTACAACTCGCACAAATACTGCATTTTAATCTATTGAAATGGCTAAGTTTCCCCCGTTTTGGGTATATATACATTGTGAAATTGTACATAACTCAAAACTTACAAGAAAGGAGAAACTTATGCCAATTTCAGCGAAACAATTAAATCTTTGTGATATCTCATCTGAATTTGATAAGTTCTTTCATCAGGATCAAAATAATCTACTTTCTCTATTAAACCAACATATTGATATTACTCCGTTTATCCCTTTTTCTTTTTATCAAAAGTATTATTCTTCACTAGGTACCAATCGAGACTATTCTCTTGAGGCTATGCTTTATG
>NZ_FQZV01000006.1 GCF_900142145.1 Geosporobacter subterraneus DSM 17957
AACAGACTATCTTAAACATACAGAAAAATCAGCATGTTTAGTTCTATTTGCTTTTAGATTCTTGAGCCTGAGGGACATAGCCATCCGTAGGACTTGCCCTTGATGGCATGTAAGGAACAATGCTACAATGCTGTGAATTTGACGGTGAAGTTTATCTGCTTTTGAGTTCTTTCGCCGTCGGTAATAATTTCAGAGCATTGTTTGTCATGCTGTCAAGGGTGGCGCTAACCAGTTTAATCCCTTGACTCGGCATAAATTCACCAACCATTTAATGCTGTTTTGATTTTTTCCGTAGATTACATGTGATTTTATTTGCTTTATTCTTTCATAAACTACTTTACACTACCCACAAATTTGTGAATACAGCTTTATTTTTTGTAAGGCTGGAATCAATTATTCGAAGATTGAGCACTGGGTATATTTTCATAATAAAGAAGGAAAGGGCGGCACCCTTTCCTTCTTTATTTTAATCCTACTACCCGGCCGATATTGTTCTTAGCACTCTCAAAAATCTCTACTACTTTAAATTTCAGCTTAACAGGGATAGCATCTTCACTGCCGGCGGTACGGATCATATTAAATTCCTCTTCTGTCAGCACACTCATCAGCTCTCTTTTCGTTTTTTCATTGGTCAGGCCGCTCTTCATATCTACAAAGCACAGGGGCGGAAAAAGGACACACCACCAGTTAGCTCCCTGACCTTTTCCGATTACAATTCTTAATGCCTCATAGGAACCTGCGGGCAAAGTGATGCTGCCATAGTTCTTTGTAGGGAAATCTACCCATCCCAGCTCCGCCTTTACCGCATAGGTGCTGCCATTTTTCTGCAGCTCCTCCCTGGCAATGGCTTCTATATTCTTCAGATTGGCTTTTAAGATATCCCTTGTCTCCTCCAGGCTTTTGGATTGCTCAAATTTAGGATTCATCTCTGCAATCACCCGGTCCCGTACCTTCAGTTTTAAGGCCTGATCCTCCGGTGCATCGCTGTTGGCCAATACATGAAATCTTATGAGCCGATCCTTATAGCTGTCCTTATCTGCCTGTACCTCAAAGCCTGTAAAAACGAAATATGTACTCACCATGGCAATCAATACCAACCCGATGATCCACCGCTGTTTTGCCTTATTTAAGTCTACAATTCTAAAATTGTCCTTCATAAAAATCCCCCTCTTGCTACGTTTTTATTCTACTCTCAGTATTAGCAAAGAGGGGAATTTTTAAACTCCATTGTAGGCTTTTTTCCTTGGAATATTTTAGGTCTGCCTTCCTACCTAACTGTTCCCACCCTTCGAATAGCAGCTTTCACCGTTATTTCTACTTCTGCATTGGGAAAAATTTCATCCCAATTATCTTTCACCTTTTCCCATATATCTGGCTGGAACTTGCGAAGATACTCTCCTGCCTGCACCAAATCAGCACCATATTCTTTTTGAATTTTTATAAAGGTACTCTCTATCTGTGCTTTGAGCTCTTGAGCCAATTGGGTTTCCACATTTTTGATAAATTTGTCGATATAGGCCCCTTGACGGATTTCAAACATATGCTGCTCTACTTCTCCCTCCATTTCGATGGCAAAACTGATTACAATCTCCCCGTCCCTTTCAAATACTTTCATTTTCCCAAGGCTTTGGCGAAGCTCACAACCTGTTTCAACCCCATCCACCTTTACCGCAATTTGGATGGATCTTGTTTTATTCATCAGGATCATTAAGTTTCTTGTCTCCAGCTCTCCCAGCCAGCCCAGCATTTTAAAATCCTTAAGCACCGCACAGCCTGCTACTTTAACATCATCCTCACTGCAAATAATTCTAGGGGCAATCGCTGTATTGCTCTCGTGCATACTTCGCAGGATATACCCCAGATCAGCATCGGGAATCCGTGCTGTTCGGCTCTGCTGCATCATCAAATCCCTAATAAAAAGTGCCACTGCCGGCGTTGGCGGAGGTGAGCAGCTTAAAACCTCCTTGGCTTTGCCCCGGGTGATCATCAGATCAATTTTTCTGCCTAGGCTTGGGCTTCTTTCAATGGCATCAAAAATCTCTCTTAGCATCACTGTGTCTTTTGCCGCCTCTTCTCCGATTACAATCAGCTTTGTATGTCCAAAATATAGATTTGAATCGATCCGACTAGTCAGCAGCTTTCGAACGTCATTGAGATTTTCGCCTACAGAAGTAAATATAAAGTTAGGATCTCCTTCTCCCTTCCCGGCGATTAAGCCCGTATTGGGATAGGTAAAGGTCACAGAATAGCGATTTCTTGCACTTTCCTCCGTCTCTCTTGCCCCGTTGCTCTCCATCTCTAAATCTGCTTTCTGCTGGGCTTTTTCCTCTTTTTCGAATTTGTCAATGGCTATGCCAAGAACAAATGCCTGCTTGTCGATTTCTACCTTGTCCCAGCAGCCGCTTAAAAAGCATATGACCCCTAATATCAATATTCCCATTTTTCCTTTAGCCACTTTTTTTTGCCTCCTTATTCTTTCTTAACTGGCTAAGGAACAGCATCAACAGCGGCACTACAGCCATGAAGAAGGTCCCGCCATAGTTTGCATATTGGCCCATCCAATCCCCTAACTGGGCTACATTGTCGGGGACTAATGCTATAAAGTATACAATGGGCAACAAAGGCAGTACAAAATAGTTATATTCCTTAGAACCAATCACTTCACTGAGCAGCAGGCTTGCACCATAGTAGACGACTGCTGTCGTCATATATATGGAAATGATCCATATGAACATAATAAAAACTTCTATATTTTCAATAAAGGTGCCGGGAAACTGGACGGTCTTAAAGATTTCCAACACCGGCCAGATAATATGGGTAGTTTCAGTCAGTCCAAATCTAGCTACTGTAATCACAACGATGGATATGTAAAAAAAGGTTATGAGCCCAACAGAAAGATAGACGGTTTGATGAATGTTTTGCGGTCTATCTACAAAGCCAGCAAAAACAAGAATAAGCTCTATGCCTATAAAGCTAAAAAAAACCGTAGGCACCCCTTTGATCAACTGACTGACAGGGGTTCTGAACACAGGTAAAAAATGGGTCAGATCGACTTCTGGGATAATCGGCAGTACAATCAATATGGCTGTGAGTGTAACAATAGGAAATAGTATTTCTGAAAGCCGAGCAATTGGTTCAATCCCGCTTCTGGCTGTATAAGCTGTGCCCAACAGCATGGTAACTATCAACACCTCTAAAGGCGTATTAAAAAGCAGATACTGCTTTGTAATCTCTCCAAAGGCTCTAACTTCATAGGCGGTCAATATGGTCAAGTATACAAAAAAAACTGCGGACAGCAGCAGACCCAATGGTTTTCCAAGGATGGTGCTGCTAAGCTGCACAAAAGTTTTACCGGGGAATTTTTTTACTACCATGTACATGACCAAACCTGCAAGCAGTGCAAGAAAACTTCCTGCCAACACCAGTATCCAACCATCAGGCCCCGCTTTTTCTGTCACATCTTTCGGCAGTGTCAAAATTCCCACCCCTACCACCGTTATAGCCAATATGGCTGCCAGTTGACTGCTAAGTATCACGTCGTTATTTCTGTTCATCTTCATCTTCCTCCCCCGCAGGTTCTATGGGATTTTTCTTTAAACGGGTACTATCTTCTCTATGTAGATATTGAGGTCTTTTTTGCATGAAACGCAAAGATACTTTGATAAAAGAATCTTTAAAATCATTAAAAGTTGTACTGCTGGCAGCATAAGGACTTAAGTAGGGTACCCCAAAGCTTTTGAGATTGCATAAGTGGGTCAGAATCATAAGTAGGGCCAGCATCACACCATACAACCCCAAAAAAGCGGCGGCTGCCATCAGCATAAACCTTAAGAGCCGAAAAGCAATGGCAAAGCTGTAACTAGGTGTTGAATAAGCGGCCATGGCTGTTAAAGCTACCACAATAACCATCAGCGGACTTACAATACCAGCCTCCACCGCAGCCTGCCCCAGCACCAGACCGCCTACAATACCAATTGTGGCGCCAATAGGTGCAGGAAGGCGTATCCCTGCTTCTCTCAGCAGCTCAATAGCCCCCTCCATGATAAAAGCTTCTATAAATGCAGGAAAGGGTACGTTATTTCTGCTTCCCGCCACATATAAGGCTAAGGACGTGGGCAACATTCCCGGATGATAAGAAGTAATGGCTATATAAATGGCCGGCAACAGCAGTGCAGTTCCTAATGAAAAATATCTTAACAATCTTATGGCCGAAGCAATAAAAAACCGTTCATAATAATCTTCCGGCGACTGAAGGAGCGCTGTAATGGTTGCCGGAGCTATCAGGGCAAAGGGTGTATTGTCCACAAGGATGACTACCCGACCCTCATAAAGTGCCGCAGCCACTACATCTGGCCTTTGGCTATGCTGTATCTGAGGAAAGGGGGATCGCCATTCATCCTCGATTAACTGTTCGATATAGCCGCTTTCCATGATGTTATCAATATCTATATAGTCCAAACGTTCCTTAACCATCTTCAATACTGCCTTGTTGACAATTTCCTCAATGTAGATCACTGCAACATCGGTCTTAGATCTTCTGCCAATCTGCATCTGTTTAATACACAGCTTTGGATCACGTATTCTCCTGCGTATTAAGGCAGTATTCATGCGCATGGTTTCTGTAAAGCCTTCTTGGGCCCCACGAATAACGGTTTCTGTGGAAGGTTCAGTTACACCTCGGGAAGGCCACTTTTTTGTAGCAATCACCACTATTTTTTCCCAATTATCAAAAATCAGGAGCGTTTCTCCGGAAAGGATATTGTCTACGGCCTCGTTGATTTCTTCTACTTCTCTCATATCAGATACCGATAGGGCAGCATCCCGAATTACCTCATAAACTTTCTCCCGCAGACTGTGAAGATCTAATTCTGCCATACGAGACAGCAGCATCAGACTTTTTAGTACACTTTCATTCAGCAGATCTTTATCTGCCAATCCATCTATAAATATGGTGGCAAAGTGCATTTTTTGCTGCTTTCCCACCTTAAATTCTCTATAGACTACATCGTCGGTTCCTGCCAGAATCTCTTTTATCCTATCAAGATTTTCATGATAATCTTTCTTGACAGGAATCTTTTCCCGTGGATTGTTTTTTTTCTTTGAGAAAAGTTCTTTAAAAAAATCCATTTTAAGCCTCCTCTACGGTTTATCTAGATATGTCTTTTGATATTAAAAAATCTGCAACAATATGTACAAACCTATCCCTCCAAATATATATAGGAGGCCCATATATCTGCACAGCTTTGCTTCGTTTTTGAGTTTTTTCTTTTTTAAGGCTGGCCCATCGAATAATAGGGAAAATAACCCTACTGCAATCACCAGCATCATTACCGGTGCAGAGTAGATGGTTTCCACTTCTTTGACTATAATATTCATCCATTTTTGTAAAATAGTATCACCTTCTCCAATAGAAATCTTCTATTATACTATTTGCATAACTGCCTAGGGATATGCAAAAGGAGCAGCCTTTGGCTGCTCCTTTTGCATTTTTATTAAATGATATATTTTTCTGCCATTAAAATATCTTCCGGCTTATCGATGTCATTGCCTACCTCGGGATAGGTGGATATGATTGCTTTTCCCCGAATTTTCATCTGCTTTTCCACCCGTTTTTCGATATCTTCAATAGATAGCTTTCCAAAGATCAGCTTCATTAAACATTTTAATCCCAATAAGCTGCACATTCGGAGAGGATTCTTTCGATGGAGCAGCATTTTCCTGCCTATTGCCATATACCGGTCGATCTTTCCTGTATCCACGAAGAACAGATTCCCCCCCGTAAAAACACCGTCGGCCAGCTTTACGAAAGTTCTCTTAGCCTCGGGATACCTGGCTTTTAAGGTTTCCTTTTCTACGATGGAATAGCATAAATCTGCCTCCAGGTCCATGCTTTGCATCACAAAATCATTTAGGGCATCCTTTGTAATCATGGGGATGTCGCTGGTTGAGATCAATATTCTTTCTCCCGGGAAGGCCGCAATTCCTCTTTGTATATTTTCGATCAGGGATGAACTGCTTTGCATCAGCCGCACCGATGGGTCTAATGCCAGTTTCTTTAATGCCTCTACATCCCCGATCACCAAAATTTCATCTATACACTGTGTTTCCTGGAGAGCATCAATTACATATCGGATCATTGCCTTATCATGGATTTTCAGCAGCGATTTATTCTGCAGCTTTCCTTCTAAGACTTCACCTTGTCCCCCTAAGATCACAGCCTTTGTCATGCTTTCTTTCACCTCTTTTTAGATGCATATGTTTTCTATGGCAGGGGCAGACCTGTGTGGAAGCCACTGAAAAAGTCCAGGTTTTGTCATTCTGAATGCAACGAAGTGAAATGAAGAATCTTTAAAAGGGCTTAAATGCTAAGATCCTTCGACTCCGTTTTACTCCGCTCAGGATGACAAATGATGGGTTAAGTTGATGCCTATGGGTCGTCCCTTACTTAATATTTTGTATTAAAACCTACTTCATCGTATTTTTGTTGGCCAGCATGACAATATTGTTTTCCAAGCTGTCAATATGCTGCTGAGCCACCTGCTGCGCAGCCACTGCATCACGGTTGGCGATGGCTTCTAAAATCGCCTGATGCTCTATTAATAGGTCCTTCGGTTTATTATACTCTGAAAAGTAAGTGATCCTAAACCTTTGCACCTGCTCCTGAAAGCTTTGGGCAATCTGGATGAGCTTTGTATTGCGAGTAGATCGGAAGATTCTGTCATGGAACTGCATGTCCTTTTCAATCATGCCTTCAGTATTGCCGTTCTCAATACATCGCTTGAAGTGGTAGGAGATCAACTCCAGTTCCTTCATTTCTTCCTCTGTCATCCGTTCTGCTGCCAGATAGGCCGCCAGCCCTTCTAAAACAGAACGCACCTCTAGCACATCTAGGATGTCTTTAATCGACACATCAGCTACGTAGGCGCCTTTTCTCGGCACCATTACCACGAGGCCCTCCAGCTCCAGTTTTCGAATAGCTTCTCTCACCGGCGTTCTGCTGACACCCAAGTGCTCTGCCAGCTGTACCTCCATCAGTCTTTCTCCGGGCTTTAGCTCGCCATTGATAATAGAATTTCTCAAATGTTCAAAAACTACATCACGAAGCGGTTGATAATTCTGCAGCTTTAAACCGTTCATACCATGAAGACTCATCACGCATTCCCCCTATTGTAAGTTTTGACAACATAAGTTTGTTTATATACCTTCGATAAATTTTCACAGGCACTCCTTGCCTTATAATAATCTTTATATAAGCCATAAACCGTTGGGCCGCTGCCGCTCATCAGGCTGCCTAGGGCATTATATTCCATCATACGCCGCTTTATATCCTTAACAATGGGGTGCATGGTTTCCGTTACTTGTTCCAATACATTGTGCAAATTTTCTCCAATGGTTTGCAAATCATTGTTCTCCATAGCAATCAACAGCTTATCGGTATCAGGATGCTTCTGAAGCTTTTCCAATTGGAGGCTTTTGTATACCTCTGCCGTTGAAACGCAAATATTGGGCTTGCAAAGGACCACCCAAGCAAATTCCAAACCTTTGATGGGGGTTAGCTTTTCACCGATGCCCTCTGCCAAGGCAGCTCCCTCTAAAATGCAAAAGGGTACATCTGCACCTAATGCTACGCTGTGGGTCATCAACTCTTCCCGGCTGGCACCGATATTCCATAGTTCGTTAAGTGCCAGCATCACCGCTGCCCCATCGGTACTTCCCCCTGCCAGACCTGCTGCCACAGGAATTTGCTTGTTTATATATATGTGTACGCCCTTGTGGATATTATACTTCTCCAGCATCAGTTGAGCAGCTTTATAGGCGATATTTCCCTGATCCTTTGGAATAAAGCCGCAGTCACTCTCCAATACAATCCCGCTCTCGATCTCCCGAACTTCTACTTCATCATAAAGGTCCACCTGCTGCATGATCATCTTTACCTCATGATAACCATCCGCTCTTCTGCCTAATACGTCCAGAGATATATTTATCTTGGCTCTGGCCTTACGTCTGATTGCTTGCACCGAATTCACCCCTCATAAGGATTGTATCTATTTTTATTGTATCACTGGTCTTGTCCAATCATGTATGCAATATATAATATTATATACTGCATAACTAAATTCCTTCAACCCTAGGGAGGAAAAGAAAAAAAGAGACGAAGAAAATTCGTCCCTGTAGGGGCTGCATACCCTGCAGACCGCTTACTCACATCTCACTGTTACGGGTTATACACTGTGCAATCTCTAGGATTCCGGTACAATTATGGATTCTCTCTCTTCGAATACTTTATCGGTATGCTCATCATGAAGTCCCAACAGCTTGCAGATAATAGTAAAGGCTTCTGCTCTTGTAATGTCATTTTTCGGTTTGAAACTCTTGTCGGGATAACCTGCCAATATCTCATGATGTACCCCTGCCTTTACAAATTCCAAAGCCCATTCTCCAATTTCATCTTTGTCTGTGAAGGTTAATTCTTCATCTATCAATTCCTTCTTAAATCCCCGGATCAGCACAGTAACCATTTCCTGACGGGAAATATTCTTATTGGCCTTAAATCGCTTAAGAGGATATCCTTTAAAAATTTCTTTCTCTGATACAGCAATGATATAACCCTTTGCCCACCCCGGTATATAGTCAATGTAGCTTGAGAATAGTTTGTTTTGTTCATCCAGCTCTAATGCTCTTCCAATGAGTACCGCAGCCTCTGCCCGCGTGATTGGTCGATTTGGACGAATCCTATTATCTGGATACCCTTTGATGATACCATGCTTCAATAGAGTAACAATGCAATCATGTGCCCAGTGGCCTGCAATATCCGGTATGATCTCTATGGGTTCTTCTTCCAAAGGTTCCTCTGGATCCCTTGGATCCACCGGGTCATCGGGATCACTGGGATCGGCTGGAACGGACAGTTCATTTACATTGATCAAAAAAGATACCTTCGAGGATAAGCTTTGCAGTTCATTGCCTGAGTCCTCGTCCATAAGCAGAGTATATTTCAGATCTACATAATCGTTTTTGTCTATATAGAATTGATCGGAATCTGCTAAGGTCACTCCTGCCTGTTGCCTGTTTCCAGCTGTATATAATAGATCCCTAAAGGTTTTTGAATCGATGATATCTTTGTCGAAGATCGTCAGTTTTCCTTTTTTCACTGTAAGCCACATATGATCTATGAAAGAATTATAGACCCTATCTGGATCATATCCATCTCTTGTTTTTCTCATATCTACATCTATGGCCATATTCGTGATCTTCATACGCTTGAAATCATTCCGTATCCGTATGATACCATTTTCAGCTCTTCCCGGATACCATAATACACTTCCAAACAAATCTCCTTCAGGAGGTTGAACCTGACCAGAAGAATTTATTGTAATAATTACATTAGGATTGTTCTGGGTCATGGTTGCATAGGTGGCCTCTATGAAATCGTTGGCAAAAAAACCTACGATAAGTACTATGATAAAAAACTGCAAAAACATACTCAGGCGCTTCTTTTTTCTTTTCATTGATATCACCCCATATACAGCAATTCGATAGGTTTACTCTATCTTATTGTATTCGTTTCTACTGACTTTTACGCCATACATAAGGTTACTTTTTCTAATCCTTTCGGGTTATTTTTATGTATTTATGCGGGTTGCACCCTGTGCAACCCCTACACTTCCGATGCAGTGGATGGTGCATTTAATGCCTTATCGGTTTTTGACAACTCTTCATTTACATGCCATAGATACATCTGATCATCATCGATCACATAAAATCTTAATATCTCTTTATAATCAGGACTATATTTATAGAAAATTGGCTTTCCTATCTCGTCTGCAACTCGAACCAAATCATCTATGGATTTAACCTCTTTGTGATTTCCCCAAGGTACGGGTATATCCCGGGTTAAGGCTACCAACCGATCTCCGTTTTTTTTGAATATCTGCTGAAGCTTTTTCTGCCTTGGGTCCAAGGGTGCCTTTGTTTCTGAAAAGAATATCATAATTATCCCTAAAATCACCAAAAGCCCAAGAATAACACCATATACGATGACCTTTTTCTGATTTACAGACACTGGTACCTGCCTGGTCTCTTCAATCTGGCCAGATTTTTCTTCTGTCAATTTGCTATCTATGGAAAAATAGCTGGTATTCAGTGGAATCACCATTGTTGGTGCCATCTTCTCCTCTACTACGCCCTTATCGGTATTTGCTTTTAGATTCACATTCATGGATATAATACAGCTTACAGGTGTATTTACCTTAGTGCTTTCATTAACTGTTTTTACAAAGTTGTTGTATTCTTCTGGCCGTATATTGGCATTTCCTTTTAGTAAAACCATCTTATCCTTCACCTGAAAGCTTTGCTTTGGCTGCAGGATAAAAGATTTTTTCCAGATAGTCAGTGCTTTTTCCCCCTCTTTTACAGTCCCTTCTAGTTTTGCTATGATTTCATAATTTCCCTCTAACGCAGCAGCCCTTTCACCGATAAATTCATAAGTAAAGCTAGCCTGTATATAATCGATCAGTTCGGTAATATAGACCTCCCCTGGCCCTAGGCTTTCGTGAGAATACAAAACATTCGGCTTTAAAATAGCTTTGTAGTCTATATTGGTTTTTTGCTGATAACTATAGAGGGCTACCTTCTCCTCTTTGAATCCGGGACTATACACCCCCTTGTATAATAAAAAAGAAAGGGCCCCAATGCCTATTACAAGCATACCGATCCCTATTATTCTTATGTTTTTATTTAGTTTGATTTTCATTTGCCCCACTCCTATACCCCGTTTCCATAGTTATTCTATATTTTCTAGATTTTCCCTCTCCGAGAGTATGGCCAATCATCCTACAAATTCCTACATAATTAGTGATGAAGTGAGCACTTCTACACCTAGCTTTTTCTTGCATCTGTACAGATTCGCATTTTATATGAATCTTCCAGACAATTGTGTTATTTTCTTCTTTATCTGCTCATTCAATTCAAGAACCGTCCCTTTATTTATAGACTACATCTTATGAATCGGGCAGCATAAAAATGACGCCAACCAAATTGATGGTTGACGTCGTATAGAATCTTTTATTTTTTTCACTATCTACTTGACAGGGAGCGGTTGAATCTGTCTTACTCTTCTTTATTTTTGCAAATTAGATTTATTGAAGATCTCCATCTCCACCATAGTTAGTATATGGATTTGAGTTTGGATCCGTTGTCCATTGTTCCCAATTGAATGTTATTTTGAACTTAACAGTTTTATCTTGATAATAGTTGCCAGCGTCTTCAAGTAATTTAAACTGGATACAACCATCTTCTTCGTCCTCTTCGCCAAGTCCTAAAGAAAACCATCCGTTTGGCTCAATTACTAAATTCTTTGTATTAGTATCATTTACTAAATTATTCATAGCATCTTGAAGTGATGCCCATTGATTTGGTCCATGGCTCCACTTATCTTGTACGCGATCCCCTGTTACATCAGCCTTCCAAGTTGATTTAGCTACTAGTTTGGTGAATAGATTGTAGTCTCCTTCAAGGTACTGAACGTTTATACTCCCTAGTTTAGCAGGTATTGTACCCATATTATTTGTCCTCATATCAACTTGAACTACTCCACCGGGATATAAGTCTGATAACTGAACTACCATTGTATCATCGCCTACAAAGCTAACATCATTAGCTCTAGTTCCACTTGTCCAGTCAAAATGATGCCATTTATGAACTAAGTTATCCGCTTGCCGACTTCCTGTACGAACTGTACTATTCGTTCCTTTGTCAATTTCCATTTTAAAATTACCTGTGTTTACTGTAGTTGTTAAAAATACTTGATCTGTCCATGCTGCATAGCCAGCACCCATTAGCATAACTGCTACGACTAGTGCCAAAGCTAAGAATCTTGATCTTTTCATTTACATCTCTCCTTTTATTTTGTTTTTATATTTTCTATCTCGCTTTAATGTTCTTTGAGCAAGATAAAATCCATCCCTCACTTTCTTACACTACTGATTATAGGCTTTTTGCCCTGTTTTTACGTCCTGCGAAGGTGTAGTTTTCAACTATCCCTTTGTAGTAATTTTCTAAAGGTTTTCTCTACCATTTACCTACATATCTACTACTTTTTTACCATATACCTAAAATTAAGTATTTAATCCTGATTGTGGGGAAAGCATAGGAGGGCAATGAGACTCTTCTCTACCCCTTTCAAAATCAAGCCAGCAGTGTGATGTTCTATATTCACAAGACAATAAAAATGAAGGTAGAGCCTTAACTCTACCTTCATTTTTATCTAAAATACGATTTGATTCAGCTCAATATCTTTCCTGCTCTTCAGCAGCAGTGTGGGCCAGCCTACCTTCGGTATCACATAGATAATGGTCCCTTTCACATCTTCCGGCTTTACCAGTTCCGTATCCTCGCCGGAATTATTATCCCCCTTTGTTCGGTAGCGGATGCCTTCTTCGTCCTTTTTCACTTCAACAATCCTATGAGATATAAGGATACTGTCTCTTCGAAACTGTATCACATCTCCCGCTTTCAGCTGATTGATTCCATCCATGTCCAAAATCTTTTTGACTAAAATCACATCTCCCGGCTTAATCATAGGCTCCATGCTGCCAGTAGCGATCACCGAAGGGTAGATCGGAAACACCCCTACGGCAAACCATATAATGCCGATGGATACCACACTGGTGATCACCCAGCTTAAGGCACTTTCTTGGTCTTCCTTTCGTATCCGGATCTCCTTTGCTGCTTCCATATAGATATTCTGCATAGACATAAGGAAAAATACGGGACAGAGGGTACCTATAAGGGCAGCTGTGATCCATTTGAGATTTGGCAGTATGGGTGACAGCCAATGGAAGCCCTGAATAATGCCCAGATAAATAATCGAAGTCAATGGACCTCCTAAAAAAGCTAAATAGGTAGCAAAAAGGCTGTGGCAGAACTCAGGTATAAAATATTGGGCAAGAAACTGTACGATGCCTTTGTAGTCATTTAATGCCGCATATCGGTTAAAGGATATGCTTGTACAAGATAATAAAAGGGCAAGAAGGATAAACACTAGATAATTATCTTCTTTAGTTAAGTTATTGACCAAGTGGCTTCTGATCCATTCCCTCCCTATCAGTGCAGCACCTGCTGTATAGATATTGAGCACCATGCCAACAAAAGTACGACTGTATGGGCTTTTACCTAAACCATCAATCAGTCCCGCTATGACGGAAATACATATAAATATAACCGCAAAATTGAAAGCCCATAAGTTGATGGCAGCTCTATGCTTTAATCGTGATTTCGGACGAAGCCTAGAGGTTGTCCATAACCCGTAAATAACGCTTAGCCATAGGCAAGGGTTTAGGAAATAGCTGTAAGTCCTGTAACCCATCCATCCCCTGATAAGTGAGTTGTCTAAAATATAGATTATGATTAATCCTGCGAAGATTAAGCCACAGCGCAATTTAGATCGTCGTGAAGGTAGATAGATCTCTCTGGTTATCATTGTTTCCCCCCTTTTTTCTTCAGGTTTTGTAGTATGGCGGGCTGCTGCTATGCAGCCCCTACAGAGCATCTTGGTTCAATTCCAAAAGGTAGGGGTCGCATAATATGCGACCCGAATAAAATTGATGGGTTGTATAATTGACAATTTCTGTAAAGCAATTCTTGTTGCATGCAGACCGAATCCTATACAGTACCCTACAAATCTTTATATATTCCATATCGGGTTGCATGATATGCAACCCCTACAAATCACTATCAGAACCGCTACCATCACTTGTTGCGCCCTCCGAACTATCGGAACTTTTTGATGATTCTTCTGCTTCAGAGCTACTATCTGAAGTACTCATCTCTTGCACAGAGGTATTGTCTACTGCAGCATCCCCTAAACTCCCGTCTTGTGAATCTGTGCTTTGCTGCTGACCTGGATTATCTGCTGCTTCTGTTGGCTCATCTTGAACAGTTTCATTTCTACTATTCCCTTCTATTATTGTCTCCCCTTGGTTGGTAGGAAGCGTAATCTCGATGTCGGTTGTTTGATCACTAGGCACATTTGGAATTGTTATTTCTCCCCCGCCACCTCCTCCACCGGCAGTCAGAGTGCTTTTTGTTAAAGCTGTTTCTTCCACCGGTTCTTGTCTAACTTCAATACGGCCCGTTATGGTTAGCTGCTTCTGCCACAAACCGTATCCTCCTGACATTACTAAAAATCCACATAACAGGCTGCTTATTATTACTACCAATTTTTTTCTCACAGCTATACCTCCACCCATTTATACTAAACTAGGGTTCTCTACCGCTTCCCTCTCTATATCTACAATTCACTATTTCAATCCTTGTTCAAATTGAAGTTCATACATAAAACTGTGTTCCTCTGATGCTGGTTGTTCTACATCCATGGGGCTTTTCCTCATCGACTGAATTCCTTGGTTTCCTGCTTGAATATTCAGCTTAAAGATTTTTTCATCCTCTTCTCCGAGTAACTGCTCTCCTTCATAATCTCCAGCCATTCTGTATTGAGGTTCTCTCACCTGTTTTATTAATTCTGAAGCCTCTAGCACTTCGAGGTTGCTGAAGGATACCGGTATCGTTCCTCTGTTCTTTATTTTAACAAATAGATTTTCATTAAAGGTTGGATAGCACCAGCCGTTTATTTCCAGAGTCCGCTTATCTTCTGACAAGTACAGCGTCACCTCCCCTTTATCATTTCCTATGAATCTGGTTTCATCTACTTCAAAATACGGTTCAATAAATCCTGTAGATATTGAAGCATTCATGGTTGTGTTATCATTCCAAACTGCATAACTAATACCTATAGCATTTAACATCAGAAGGGTTGTCATATAAATGATTGGTGTACTTCTGAACATCTTGGTTTGTTTCCTTCTTCTCCTGGCCAAACCTGCTCACCCCTTTGCATTTTTGTAACAGCTCTCTCTTCCCATTTTTCATATGCTCTATCTGGCATCCCTAGACAGCAATGCTGCCTGGGTTCTATGTGCCAGATTCAATTTTAGTAAAATATTACTGACATGTTTTTTCACCGTATGCTCTGAAATAAATAGCTTTTCAGCAATCTCTATATTGCTGAACCCTTTTCCTAGCTCTCTCAATACGTCCTTTTCTCTTTGGGTGAGTTGGTCCAGTTCACTTTTTTGCTCCTGCCTGCCTTCATACTGCGTAAACTCCGGATGATAAAACTTCTTTCCCCTGGATACGGTGTGAAAAGCATATACAATATCCTCTGGGAAGGCATCCTTTAATATATACCCGTCTATTCCTGCATCCCGCGATCTTAAGAAGTCATCCTTTTTCATTGATGAAGTCAATACGATAAACTTCGTTTTTGCTCCCTGCTTCCTCACTTTTTGGACAATCTCCAAACCGTCTTCTGCTCCTAGCCTCAGATCTATCATTGCTATTTCAGGTTCATTTTGAGTAATCCACGCAACCGCTTCTTTAACATTTGCAGCTTCATTAATTTCTTCAACATTTTCCTCAAAGGATAGGGCTGATACTAAACCCTTTCGAACCATGGGATGATCATCGGCAATTAGTATCTTCATACCACATCCTCCTTCTCCAACAACGTTATTTCGCACGGAATTTCTATAAGAATAGTCGTTCCTCTTTCTATTTCACTATGAATATGCAATATACCATTTAGGGATTTAACCAGAAAATCTATGTTTTTCAGGCCTAATCCCCTTTGATTATTTTCAACCACACTATTGATATCAAATCCTGTACCGTTGTCGGTTACCTCCAGGGAACTGATAGCAGCACCAATATTAAGTAAAACCTTGATCTCTGTAGATTTTCCGTGTCGGACTGCATTGCCTATTCCTTCACATATGATCCGATAAACTGCCTTTTTTTGTCTTGTTGTCATTAGTTCATAGTTTCCAAAAATATCAAAATAAATATTCACATTGTTCAAATCCTGTATCTCACGAATATATTTAAGGATATCCTCTTTAAATGAATCAAGACCGTTCTTTTGCCAGCTCAATCCATAGATTGTTGAACGCAGCTCCTTCATAGAGCTGTCTAGGGAAGCTCTAAGTACGCTTAGTTCTTTCCTGATCTGATTTTTATTCATCTTTTCTAAATTTTTTGCCAATCCAAAAATACAAAATGACATACTGAAAAGCCTCTGCAGTACACTATCGTGGATTTCATTGGCAATCCTGTTTTGCTCCTGTGTAATGGCTAATCTCTCATTTACTTTCTCCAATTGAGCCTTCTCTAGACCAATAGACCCCAATGCTGCCAAAAATTTTAATTGCTCCAAGTGCTCCTGATGCCTGATGTCCTTCTTAATATTGGTCATATCACATGCCAATACGCCATAATGGGTATAGTTTGATTTTACAGCCATCACAGCAAAGCTTTTTTCTTCCCCGAATATAATGGGTATGTCCGATTGACCTATAGTATTCCAGTTCTGTGCTATCTTCTCTCTTAAATCATTAAGCTGACCTTGCAACACTTGGTCATTATCTCTAAACAACACCTTATCTTTATCGGATATAATACTAATGAAAAAAATGTCCTCTGTTTTCATTATGATCTTGGCATAGTGCATGAATATTTCGATTAGCTCATTCTCCTTCATTTGTGTTGAGAAGGAATGTATGGCCTGATATAAAGATACACTATGTTCAATGGAGGCTTTAATTTTCTCATTCGCTATTACCAGTTGATCATTTATTTGTTGTACCTTCTCACTTTTTTTTTGGACATCCTTTGATAATGTAGATAATCTTAATACAGCAGCACTAATCAAAACAAAGCTTATGATCAGATTTGATTCTTTCTGTAATATTTCTAACAGCCCTCCCTGTCCTTTTCTCAGCATTGGATATGCCGCTGTCGATATGAGGACATAGGCAACTAGATTCATAACACAGTATTTCTTGTTGAGTTTTACTGCTGTAATCATGATGGTATTCAATGCATACCATACATAGGGACTGCTCATCCCTCCTGAAGGAATTAAAATCAGGCAGTTTCCTATAGTTTCTAGAAGAATCAGAGATTTGATTTTTTTCTCTTCACCCTCATTGGCTATATACAGATATGCCAGCAGACCTGCCGATATGGTAATACTGATAAGAATAAACAGTTTTCTTTGTATCGTATGGTTAAAATCACTTATCAAATAGAAAAAGGAAGTAATACAGAGAGATAATAGTCGGTAAAAAATAAGGATTTTCATCTCCTGCGATTCGTTTTGTACTAGCTTTACCACCTTTTTTCCCCACTGTGAATTCAAATAAATGCCTCCCTCTAATGAAAAGCTGATCCTCATCCACCTAATTTATTTATATGATTTACCATTTTATTACTTTTATACTATTATTTACACATTCATCTACTTTATTTATACAAAATAAAAAACCTACCACATCATGCTAATTGGGTCGGTTGCACCACTGACTCTTCATGGCCTAGGTGCCCAGCTTCAGGCCATGTATCTTCGTCTCCCTTTTAGGACTATAGTCCTATGTTCTCATATTTACAGTATATGCATGGCCCTATGAAATATTTGTAATATTTGGTCGCACATATCTATAAACTTATCCCCTTTTTTTTACATACTTCTTTAAAGCCTTTCCTATTTCTTCTACCCTCGCCATACATCACCCAAATAAAAAAGTGAACAAATTGTCCACTTTTTTAGAATTCTTCCTGCTTATTATGACTTTTTACATTTTTTTCATTGTCGAAATATTCTTTGTTTTCACAAGCTGCAAAAGTCGTATCTAGGAAAATCCATTTATCTTCATTTTGCAGATATACCTCGTTCCATGCATGATATCCATTGTAATATGCATTTGAAGCTTGTCCCTTAACAACCTTTGTTTGTAACCCTGCTGCTCTGCAAAGGGCAGCTGTAAGGGTTGCATAGTCATAGCAAACTCCCTTTTTTGTTTCCAATGTATGCAAGGCGCCATACTCATTGTCATAGTTTCCCTCTTGGTGTTTGAGATATTTATCATAGTCGTAAAGGATGTTTGCAGTTACCCAATCATATATTGCTTTAGCCTTTTCCCGATCGCTGGCTTTATCCTCAATGATCTTTTCTGCCAGTTGACGGATTTTGTTATCTTCACTCTCGATATGCTTTGCCGGCACTAAAAATCGATTTACATCTCCTATATTTTCTACGGTTATCTTCGGTCCATAGCTGTATTTTCTATTGCCCTCATGAATCATAATCGCAGCGGTGTACTTCCCCTTGCCCATGGTCAGCCAGATTTCTTCATCAAATTTACCCTCCTGAAGAGGCAGCTCATACCACTTTTTTTCTTCATCCTTTATGATTAAAAGCTTTATTTGCGTTTTTTCACTTTCACCTTTCAAATGAATCTTTCCTTCAACCTGTGGCTGAGCTTCATGGATTAAAGTAACACCTTTACTTTTCAGATAAGCAGTTTCTGCGGAAACAGGCACTCCCTGAAGCATGAAAAGCAATCCCATGAAAAAGGCCATAAGAATTTGACCGTACTTAATTGGTCTCATAAAAAAATCCTCCTTTACTGACAAAGCTCTGAATTGCCCGCAAAAGAGAATACTCTATATGCTTCTTCGGCAACCCAGCCGTCATTGTGATTCCTCACTTTAGACCTGTGGCTTTGCGTCCCCGGCTTTCACCGGGTTTGCTATTATCGGAAAGCTTGTCTATTCTGTTTGGTTTTATTTTATATGAACTTTCTACTTATATCAAGGTGATCTTATCGACATTTTAACTCATGGGGACTGCATGGTATGCCTACAAAACGCAGTTTTAAATCTACTGGGGCAGCGTATCATGCAGACTCTGCAAAACCCAGTTTTAACGCTGTAGCGACTGCTTATCCTGCTGCCCCATCAAGTGCTGCTATTAAATATTCTTCATTCAAAAAGTCAACCCCGCATAAACTACTACGGGGTTTCATTTCTAGAATTTATATTCATAAGTCTTTTGGATGATGATCTGGTTGCCCGGCATAATGTGGTTTGGATCTGCAATCTCATTGGTCTTTACAATATTTTCTACGGTTGTATTATAGCGCTTTGCGATCTTCCATAGGGTATCCCCCGGCTGAACGAAGTAGATGGTCATACTTGGATTCTTGGTTACATCTACTACTTCCTCCAGTTCCTCAGCATTCACCAATACCTCTAATTGTGCATTTTTCTTAACGACACAGGAAGCCCCTACATTCACCTTGACTTCAACCTGCTCCGGGTTAATTAAACTGAAATCTACATCAAAGACCTTAATATCTACGTCTGCTTCCATATTTTCCTTGGTTCCGGGGATCTCAACAAAGTGTCTGAATGGTATTTCTTGTTGGAAGCTATGTACCTTCTGATCTTTTCCCTGGGATAAATACAGCACATCGGCTTCAATAACTCCCTCAATGATGGTTTTATCCTCCGTTAGACTGTAGTCTGTAAGTACCGGTCTTGTGTTCACACTCAATATCTTGAAGGCATCCCCTTGATTTTCGGGAATGTCTAAGGTTTCCTTTACAATCATGTTTGCAGTATTTTTGCCTAGGGTTTGCTGGAATATCACAGGCTTTTTCTCTACCTTCAGCTTTTTGCTCGGACTGTAAGCATCTATGATAACTTCCTTTTCCTCTTTATCAAAAACAGAGGCATCTATTTTTACTGTAGCTTCCACATCAAACAGCTTTCGATCTCTATCCAGATTTTCTTTCACTTCTGTAAAAATATCGTCTACCTTAATATTAATCTTACTATCCATATCCTTCATGGCACCATTCAATTCTACAAAGTGAGTAAATGGAATCTCATGCTTCAACTGGATCATTGGATTGCGGTCATCTTCTCCCAGGTAGAGGGTATTGGTTTTTACAATGCCGCTGATAATTATCTTTCCGTCGGTCACCTTAGTTTCTTTTTCCACAGCTACAGCTTCACACCTTAGGATTTCACGAATTTCCGGCAGATTCTCATCAACCTCAAAGGTCTCCCTTACGATGGTTTCTGCATGGTTGGTGCCTACAAGGTCGTTGTACTGAATCTTATTGCGCAGCACCTGTATATCCTCTAGGCCATAGATTTCCCTCAGTACATCCATTCTTGCACTGTCTAAGGCTTTTGCAGAGAGATTTACCACGCTTTTTACCGCCAACTTCCTTTCATTGGTGATTTGGAAGTCTACATGCTCAACTTCTGCAGCTACCTCCCCCATCATGTCAGGTTTTATGCCAGGCATATCAATATTCTGGCTAAATCCTGCACTGGCGTTCATGCTGTACATAGGCTGCTCTCCATTTTCTGCGGTATAGAATATCTTAAAGTTTACAACCCCATCTACAACGATCTTATCCTGCTGTACTTCCTTCTTCGTAATATTGGCTGCCCCCTCAACGGTTAGCACGTTGGATATATCTGGTTTAATGTCCGGAACAAGAATATCCCCTTCTACAAGGACCTGTGTTTGATTTTCCCCTTTAACTTGATCTATCTTCAGTAAATCGCGAATTAATTCAACGGACATGCATCTTCCTCCTCCTTTTATTAGCCTTCTATTTCTTACTATATTCATATTTATAGGACACAAAAATATGTTATATTTTTGTATAGCCAAGCCGATTTGTCTTTACTATATTTATGCGGTTTGCAACAAAAAAAGAAGTGAAAAAATTGAAATTCTCCACTTCTTTCGTGTATTCATGTGAGGTGTTTCCAGCGGAACGGCACAGGAGGAGACTGCAGAAAAAGTCCAGGTTTTTGTCATTCTGAATGGAACGAAGTGAAATGAAGAATCTTTAAATGGCTAAAATTCAAGATTCTTCACTGCGTTCAGAATGACAGACCTAACTTCACAGCAAAGAATTGGACTTTTTCAGTTTCCTCCACTGGGGCCGTTCCCTACAGTTTTTTTAGTATCTGAGATTTCGGATGGTGCTAAGGCCTTTATAAACAGCTGCAGCCAGTTCTGCCATCGTTGCCTCATCTTGAGGCCTAAAGAAACCATCACTGCCGCTGATAAGTCCTAATCCCTTACAGAGGGCAATGTATCCGATTTTATCAGGACTTACCTTGTTGGCATCCTTGAAAGGCAGTACATAGATCTCTTTGATCTTTGCTAAGTTCTCCATCTGCATCAATCGGATCAACAGTACGGCCATTTCCTCACGGGTAATCACAGCATCGGCGTCAAAGGCTGCTTCCTTATTCTCCAGCAGTCCATACCGTACTGCCATTTGCAATTCTTTATAGTTTTTATCTGATTTACTGATGTTGGTAAACTTTAGATCCTCTACTTCCTGATTCATGTATATTCTATAGTTTCTAGCTGTAAGCATCAATTTGATGGCTTCCATCCTTGTAAGTTTTTTATTTGGATCAAAGGTTTTAGGATCAATGATTCCCTGAGAAGCCAATACACTTAGCTCTTTTTCTGCCCAGTGTCCCTTGATCTTTTCTTTAAAGTCGCTTCCGGTTTCTTTAATCTCTTCTCCATTAAAATCTAAAAACTTACCGGTAAATGCGTCCATTTGATAGTATGGATAGGCTGTATTCTTCGCCTTCAGCCGGTATACCAGCTTCGTTTCCATTTTGGGATTTCTGGCATCCTCAGAAGTATTAAACATAGTGTAAATCAGCTGGGGCTCATGATTATCCAGGAAGATTTTCAGGGCTGCATCCCTTGCCATTGCCCCTTGGGCTGTTTGGAAAATCAAATCCTCGTTCCAGCTGCACCGCATTTCTCTGATTTGTCCGGTTTTTATGTCCACGCTTACGGTGATATTGTCTTGGCCATAGATGATACCATTGATGGTTCTAGGAAAGTGGAAATAGTAGGATTGTTCCTGAACCAGCTTACCGTCAATGTATTGCTCGTGTTTCACATAGGTTTGCTCTGTTTGAATATTTCTGATCTTCGTAGGGAAGTAAGTACCAATGGCTTCAATGGCTTTATCGTAGGCAGCTTCCCAATCCAGCTTCGGTTCAAAGGGCTCAGGACTTGGCCCGTACCAATAGTGGCTGTAGATGGAAATCAGTTCTTCCGTAAAGGCATTGATGGTGATGCTGCCCCCCTCTTCATATCTTCTGGCACTGTCTTTTTTTACAAATTGACCAGACCAAGCATGATTTCCAGAACTCTCCCAGAAGTTTTCCCCAGATAGATACCGCATAGACTCAATCTCATAGCCTTCACCCATAAACTCTTTGATGATTTCTTCCATGATCTTCGCAGCGCGATCCTTATCGATTTCTTTCGACTGTCTTACAGCAGGTTTTGCACTTTTTAGAATATCTTCTTTTTGTTTCTGGGTCAGATCTTTCGTTTTTGCCTCCAGCGTGGTCTGCCCTCTCCAGTTTAGCATAGCACCTTCCTTGGCATCCACAACATAGCCCTTGGCATAGCTTGGTACATAAACCAGCTTTGCCCGCTCTACCTTTTGATCGTAAAAATTTGGATCCTTTCTTTGAGGCAAATAGGACAATTCCATTTTAATGTCCTTCGCAAATACCTCCGCTGCTTTTTCCACCCCTACTATACCCTCCTTAGAAGGTACGTTCAGTGTATCATACCATCGGCAGCTGTAGGAGGAAACCGTTCCCTTCATCCCGTCGATCTCTACATTGATGTAGTTTCTTTCAAATTCTATATCATTGACCATGCGTACATATCGGAAATAATAATTTCTCGGATAGTATCCTCCATAGTACATATTCATGGAATCCTCAACAGGTTTAACTTCCTTAAATTCCTCTGGATTGATTTTTTGGAGGAATTCTACGGCAGTTTTCCTAGCTTCCTCCTCTGTGATAGCAGCCACTGCAGACTGATCCTGTCCAAAGGTATACTCATGGCGGTTAATGTCCAGGACTTTCCCTGTGGTTCCGTCTATTACCGCACGAATATGCAGTCCTTTATCGCTGCTGTTATAGTCCCAATAGATTTCCCAGATCGGATTCCCTGGAAGCTCGTAATCACTGCGAAGCTCATATCTGCTTTGGAACTTTTTGTCATCGATTTCCTGCTTGAAGTATTCTGTTAGTACCTTTTCTGCTGCAGCTTTTGCTTCATCCTTTAAAATCTTTGCCTTTAATTCTGTTTGCCCGTTGTTCTTCTCTTCTGCAAAGGCTAAAACCATGTTCCCCAGCACAAGAACCAGAACAATCAATATGGACAGTACTCTCTTTGTTGTCATATAGACACACCCCCTGAATTGAAATAACAAAGGCGACATTGTCGCCTTTGTTGATTGCCGGTTTCCAGTTATGGATACCCGTTAAAGGTTTTATAATGAGTGATACAGTATAGATTTACGCGTCTAAAACAAAATATTGTTTTGTAGGGGCAGACCTACGTGTCTGCCCGCTTTTTCGGGACGACACAGGGGTCGTCCCCTACATTTATTTTTCATTTTACTAGCGTTTGTCTATATTATCTGTATCTATTATAAACTTTTTATCTATTGATATTTCCCAATGCCTTGTAGATCATGTCTGCTGCTTCTGCCATTGTAGCGGTATCCTTCGGTCTGAAGTTTGTATCAGCACCCAGCAGTCCCAGTCCCTTGCATATTGCCACATATCCTATATTCTCCGGTGAGATATCTGCCTGATCCTTAAAGGATATATTAAAGATGTCCTTTGTCTTGGCCAAAGCATCATATTTTAACATTTTAACTAGCATTACGGCCAGCTGCTCCCGATCCACTGCTGCGGCACCGTCAAACTTTCCTTCTTTGTTTTCAATGATACCGTAGCGCATAGCCATATGGATGAATCGATAGTCATCACTGTCTTCACTGACATCAGAGAATTTCAGCTTATCTGCAGCTTCCTTCACCGGATAGTAGTAATCCATTCCCCGTGCCTTAACAAGCATCTTAACGGCTTCCAGCTTGCTGATTGACTCATTTGGCTTAAAGGTGTTCTTGTCAATAATGCCTTGCTGAGCCAGTAACTTTGCACTTCTTTCTACCCAGTGTCCTTTAATCAGACTGTCAAAATCATTGACTGCATCAATTGGAATGGTTTTTCCATTGTAATCCATCATGTTGCCATTAGCAGCATCAATCATCATATATGGATTAAATGGTGCTTTTTTCGGTGCTATTCTGTATACCAGTTTCGTATCGAAAACAGGATTCTGATAATCGTTGTTGGTGTTGAAACGGAAGTATGCCAACTCCAGTTCATTTACCTTAAATATTGCATCCTTCGCTGCCTCCTCAGAAATCACGTTTCCTATTGATGGGAACTTGAGATCCTCCTGCCATCTTGCATTGAAATGCTGTATCTTACCGGTTCTATTATTAAAGCTGATGCTGATTTGGTTTTCTTCGTAAGTTGCACCATTTACCACTCTAGGGAAATTAAAATAATATTCCATCGGCGGAATCAATTTCCCATCTACCATCTCCTGGTAGATTACATTGGCTTGATCGGTTCTAACACTCTTGATTTTTCCTGGGTGATATTTTTCAATCATCTCCACAGCCTTTGCAAAGGCCTCTTCCCAAGTTAAAGCAGGCTCAAAGGGTTGACCGTATGGCATGTCATAGTATTGCCAGTTGTTGAAGGCCAATACTTCCTCTGTCAGCGCATCAATCATAATTCTGCCGTTATTTGGCATCATGGCCATTTTTTCACTGGCAGCCTTGCTATCCTTAGTTTCTACGGTAAATTCTATGTTCCATGCTTTTCTGCCGGCACTTTCCCAGTAACCGTCACCTTCAACATAGTTGGTGCTGTTCACCTTTACCTGATCTCCAAGCTCTGCCTTTAACACTGCCAGAGCAACCTTTTCTGCTTCTTCCTTGGTTAACTCCTTTGCTCTTTTTACCACAGGCTTAGCCTTTTTATAAATATCATCAATCTGCTTTTCTGTCAGACTTGCAAACTTCATCTGCTGGTCCTGTTCTTTTCCATTCCAGCCGATCATTTTGCCTGTCTTGGCGTCAACCATATCTGCAAATTTGTAAGTAGCACGATAAGCTAATTTCACCGTCTTAGGCACCGGCTCGTATTTAAATGGATCTCGGATTGGGAAGTAGATCAGCTCCATTCCCATGTTGTTCCGGTATATCTTCGTAGCCTCTTCCAAAGTCTTGATACCGTCTTTTTTCGGTAAATTGGAAAGGGTTTTATCCCATCTGTAGCCAAAATTACGGATTTCTCCTGTCGCACCATCAATTCCTACATTGATATAGTTTGCATCGTATTTGATTCCCTCATGGATTCTTTGATAGTTAAAATAGTAAAATACCGGATAAGATCCACCGTACATATCACGGTAGTGCTCATCCTGATTTTCCATTAGTTTTGTCTGGGCAAGCATTCCCGGTACAATCTTATTGGCAAATTCCTCAGCCTTCTTCTGGGCTTCTTCCTTTGTGATGGTGGTAACCTTCGTACCTTGTTCACTATACTTTCCGCCATCTTTGTTCATTTCCAAGATCTCACCGGTGGTTGCATCAATGGTAATTCCCGTATAGAAATATTCCATGTGATCGTTATAATTCCAATTCATCGCCCATACATATCGGTCAGGACTGCTCCAATCCTTTCGATATTCAGTATTGGTTTGATATTTCTTGTCATCCACTGTTATACCGAAGTACTCTTTTAAAGCTTTTTTTGCTGTCTCCAATGCTTTTTCCTTGCTGATATCCGGCTGCTTCTCCGGTGTGCCTTCTGCGGCCTTTACTTCCATGGTCATTACAGGCATGGTTTTTACAGGTACATCTGCAAAGGCTGGAATTGTAGGTGTAGCAGCCAGTGTTGCCGCCAGCATAAATGCGAGGCCTTTTCGTTTTACCATCATGATCCCTCCATTTTTGTTTCCTTCAACTTTATTTGTCCTATTTCCTTTTATACGTTCATCTGTGCAGTTTAAACTATTTTTTACCGGTAGGCACTATTTTCTTTTCGCTGGAATCGATCACCTTGCTTTCTGCGAAAAATTGTTTATATTACTACTTAATGGTTGATCTGTATATAAATAGACGTATAAAAGTTAGAAAAAGTTTCATGAAAAATAAGGTTTTCCCAAAAAAAGAATTGTGGTAATTTATTCCACTTATATTCTATCAGGTAAACACAAAAAAATACCGGAATTTTCCGGTATTTCTTAAGGAAAATCCAGGCTATGCCTCTTCTCCTTGTGAGACTTAGGGACGCGTCTCTCCTTCGTCGAGAAACTTCCCCAGGTCTCACGAGAAGAAAAATACCGGGATTTTCCGGTATTTTTATAAGTATGGCAATCGCCCTAATTGTCATTCTGAGCGCAGCGAAGAATCTAATGATTTAAGTTTTTTTCAGATTCTTCATTTCACTTCGTTTCATTCAGAATGACACGAATCTAAGTTTTTTCAGTAATCTGAAGTTTTCTCCAGTATTTTGATAGGTTACCCTACGATCACTGTACCTGTTTTTCCCTGAATACCCTCTTTAGCTTTTTCCAAAGAGGTGATCAGTGCTTTTCTGCCAGGCTTGGATGCAACGAATTTCATAGCCGCTTTTACCTTCGGCAGCATGGAGCCTGGTGCAAAATGTCCTTCTTCGATATACTGCTTCGCCTGAGCGATGGTCATGACATCTAAATTCTGCTGGTTGGGCTTATTAAAGTTGATAGATACCTTTTCAACAGCGGTGAGGATGATCAGATAATCTGCATCCAGAATCTCTGCGATCTTCTCTGAGGCAAAGTCCTTATCGATCACCGCAGGAACTCCTTCCAATACGCCATTTCCCTTATCTATTACTGGTACTCCGCCGCCCCCTACAGTGATTACTACATGACCGGCATCTACTAAGGTTTTTACAATCGGTGCTTCTACTACATCCACAGGCTCGGGAGATGCCACGACTCTTCTCCAGCCTCTTCCTGCATCCTCCTTCATGACATAGCCCTTTTCCTTTTGCAGGACTTCTGCCTCTTCTGCCGAAAAGAAGGAACCTACCGGTTTTGTCGGATTCTTAAAGCCTGGGTCCTCTTTGTCTACTACTACCTGAGTTACAATGGCCGCTACATTCTTTTGTACTCCTCTTTGCAGCATTTCTTCTCGAATGGCCTGCTGAAGGTGATAGCCTATATAGCCTTGGCTCATGGCGCCACATTCTGGGAAAGGCATGGTGGGTACACCGGCTGCCGCTTCATAAGTAGCTACGATTTGTCCCACTTGAGGGCCATTTCCATGGGCGATAATCAGTTCATGTCCGTCTTCTATCAAATCCACTAAAGGCTTTGCCGTTTCTTTTGCCGTTATCAACTGCGCTTCTGCAGTTGTATCCTTGGGATCTGCCTGCAGGGCATTTCCGCCAAGGGCAATGACCACTCTGTCTTTTTTCATGCTGTTACCCCCTTGATTTAGTTTGCTTTCTATGCCATGGTTGCAACCATTACCGCTTTAATCGTATGCAGTCGGTTTTCTGCCTCGTCAAATACTTTTGAATGTCTGCTTCTAAACACCTCATCGGTTACTTCCATCTCTTTTAGCCCATACTTCTCATAAACTTCTTTTCCCACCTTGGTTTCCAGGTCATGGAAGGCTGGCAGACAGTGGAGGAAGATTACATCCGGATTTCCTGTTTTGCGAAGCATTTCCATATTTACCTGATAAGGATGCAGCAGCTTGATTCTTTCTTCGAATTGATCTTCCTCTCCCATGGATACCCATACATCTGTATAAATGACGTCAGCACCTTTTACTGCCTCGTCAATATTTTCAGTCAGCTCGATCACTGCACCGGTTTCCTTGGCTACTTCTCTCATTTCTGCTACCAGGCTTTCCTCTGGGAAAAGTTCCTTTGGTGCGCAGGCAACAAAATGCATGCCCATTTTTGCAGCACCCATCAGCAATGCATTGCCCATGTTATTTCTAGCGTCTCCGGCATAAACCATTTTTACTTTATTTAAAGCCTTTGGCACGTGCTCCATGATGGTAAGCAGGTCTGCTAAGATTTGGGTCGGATGATCTGCATCTGTTAAACCATTCCATACGGGTACGCCGGAATGCTCTGCTAAAAGCTCTACGGTTGATTGGGCGAAGCCTCTAAATTCAATACCGTCATACATTCTGCCCAATACCTTGGCAGTATCCTCTAAAGATTCTTTTTTGCCCATTTGGCTGTCATTGGAGCTTAGAAAAGTAACGCCGGCTCCCTCATCCATTGCGGCTACCTCAAAAGCGCATCTTGTTCTCGTAGATGCCTTTTCGAAAAGCAATACAATATTTTTACCAGCTAATAGCTTTTCTTTTCCGCCCATTCTCTTCTTATTTTTTAGATCTTTTGATAATTCCAGCAAATATCTGATTTCTTCCGGGGTAAAATCCTTTAATGTTAAAAAACTTCTTCCTTTTAAATTTACTGCCATGCTTTTTTCCTCCTTCAATATTGATATGTAATTTGAGAAACCAATTATCCAGCGTATATTATAAGCTCATACTATAAGAGTATCTGCTTACTAACGAGGTACAAGATACGAGGGCAAAAATAAAAGATGGTTTTAATTCCTGTACCGGGCACCTTGAATCTTGCACCTTTCATAAAGTTCATCTGTTGACTCATAATCATTGTTGTTTAAACAAGCATTTTTTATACCCATATTGTTTTATAGCTCTTCTCGTACTAAAGGCATACTCATGCAGCGTGGGCCCCCTCTGCCCCGTACCAGCTCAGAGCCTTCTATTTCGATTACCTTAACGCCGTGCTGTCGCAGGGTTTCATTGGAAGCTTCATTTCGATCATAGGTAACCACGACTCCCGGTGCAATAGCGAGGGTGTTGGTGCTGTCATTCCACTGCTCTCTGGCAGCAGTAACCTCATCGCCGCCGCCGCTTTGAATCAGATCGATGGCCGGCAGATTCAATGCTTCTTTAAGGGCACTCTGCAAATCCGGCAGTAGGTCTACTTTTGGATGGGTTTTTCCCGGACTTAGGCGGAATACTCTTAATTTCTCCTCAACCCCTGGATAAATGGTAAATTTATCGTGATCCACCATGGTAAATACCGTATCTAAATGCATATAGGCTCTTGTGAATGGAATCTGTATGGCCAGTACCTGACGGATTTTCTCGTCATGATGAAACAGGTTGGCCGCTACATCCTCAATCCCTCTGGCAGAGGTTCTTTCACTGCAGCCAATAGCTACTACATTTTCGCCAAGAACTAGAATATCTCCTCCTTCTAAGCTGTATTTTTTATGATAATCATACCATAGGGGTGTAACTTCTTTTTTAAAGGTTGGATGGTAAGTATAGATATAGTTTAAAATCATGGTTTCCCGTTCTCGGGCAAACGTATTCATAGAGTTGATACAAAGGCCGCTTCCTATAACAGCTCCGGGATCTCTTGTAAAGTATAGGTTCGGCAAAGGATTGATATAGAAGGGATATTCTTCCTTGATATAGTCCACCAAACGCTTGTCTCGAATGCCTTCTTGAAAGTCCTTTTTATGAAGTCCTGCGATCAAGATTTCTGCCACTTCGCTGGAAGCTTTCTTCATCAAAAACTCTTTAATCTGTGCTTCCAAATCAGGGTTTGCAATGTTGCTCTTTTCTAAAACCTCAGCAACCAGCTGCTCCTTAATCTTGTCATCCCGCATAATCTCTTCCAGCATTTCTTGATAATAATATACAGTACACCCATTGGTTCTTAAGGCATCTGCAAATCCGTCATGCTCCTTGCGCATCTTCTTCAACCAGGGAATATCATCGAAAAGCAGTTCATGCAGGTATTGTGGTGTGATTCTTTCAAGTTCTCTTCCAGGTCGATGCAACATAACGGCTTTCAACTTCCCAATCTCCGATCTGACCTGCAGAAATGGTTTGTTGTCTGACATTATTTTGCCCCCTTTCTTATTTTTACCCCTATCCGCCAAAGTTGGATATGAATAAATCTCATTTCTAGCTTCAGTATATACAATATTCAGTCTACTTTCAAGTTGGCTTTTTTCAAGAACCTTATGTGATTTTCCATATTTTGTATTTTACTTGGATATTCATTCATTTTCCCCTTAAAAGGCTTTTTATAAGGATTTTGTATTTTATTGCAATCTTCTGGAGATTATGAATAATTTTCGTGTCCGAAACTTATTTGCATATTGTATAAAAATTGAAATTTATAAATAAAGATTTTTCTATAAATTTTTTATTTTGGTATGATTCACATAAAAAGGCTGCCTTTCGACAGCCCCATGAATTTTTAGTTTTCCTGTACCTGAGCCTGCGGCAGCTTCTCCATGGTGATTCCGGTGAATCCATAGAAGATGGAAACCAATGGATTGATAAGGTTTAGGAAAGCATATGGCAGATAGGCAAAAGGATGAACTCCCAAAGCACTATACATAAAAGCTCCACAAGTGTTCCACGGCACCAGCGGTGAGGTCAGGGTACCAGAGTCCTCTAGGCATCTGGACAGGTTCTTTGGATGAAGTCCTTTTTCTGCAAAGATGTTTCTGTACATTCTTCCCGGTACAACGATAGAAAGATATTGATCCCCTGTAGTAAGATTTGTAAAGATACAAGTTAAAATGGTAGCCGTTACCAAAGAACCGGTGCTCTTTGCAAAGGTTAAGATCTTTTCTGCAATGGCATTAAGCATTCCCGTTCTTTCCATAGTACCGCCGAAAGACATAGCCAGCAAGATTAAGGAGATGGTCCACATCATACTGTCCAAACCGCCTCGGGATAATAACTCATCAACAGCTTCTACCCCTGTTTCAGACACAAATCCGTAGTGAGCAGCATCAATGATTGCACTCATGTCTGCGCCCTGGAACATTGCTGCAAACAACCCGCCTAATATAGTTCCGCCAATTAGGCCGGGAATTGCCGGTACTTTGAAAATAACCATAGCAATTACTAATACAGGAGGAATTAACAGCAGCGGGCTGATGGTAAATTGGCCTCCCAAGGTCTCCAGCAGGGTGTTAATGCCAGCCACATCCAGCTCTTTACCCGCATATCTCATTCCGATAATCCCATAAAGTACAAGAGCAATCAAAAGACTTGGCCCCGTTGTAAAAACCATGTGCTTGATATGATCGAACAGGTTGGATCCAGCCATAGCCGGTGCCAGATTTGTCGTATCGGAAAGGGGTGACATTTTATCTCCAAAATATGCTCCGGAGATGATAGCACCTGCTACAATGGGCAGCGGAATGCCAAGGCCTCCTCCAACGCCTAATAATGCAATACCTACGGTACCTGCAGTTGTCCAGGAGCTTCCTGTTGCTAAAGAAACAATACTACAAATTAGACATGTAGCCACAAGGAAAATTCCCGGAGATAGTATTTTAAGTCCATAATAGATCATGGTTGGAACAACACCGGCCAAAATCCAGGTTCCGATGATACAACCGATAATCATAAGAATTAAGACTGCTTGCATAGACATACGAATGGTATCGATAATTCCTTCTTCAATATCACTCCACTTATACCCTGCACGGATTGCCACTAAAGCTGCAACGATAGTAGTCGCTAAGATCGGCATGTGCGGATCTCCGCCAAAAACCATCAATGTACTCATTAGGGCAGCTACTAAGAAAATAATTACAAGGAAAGCCTCTCCAAAGGTAATTTTTCTAGGTATTTTATTTTCCATCGATTAATCCCTCCATTCACTTGAATAAAAGTATAATATCGGTTAAGTCCCACCTAAGATGTACTCGTACTATACTCCTCTGCTTTTTCTCTCTCCAAAATCATAGAAACCCGTATTTCGTCTGTAGTAGTATCATTAAAGTAAATAAAATAATTGCACTTGCTCCATTCTCCCTCCCTTCTTTTTCTATTGATAGAGGCATACGTAGTTTTACAAAAACGTAATATTTTTAAATTCTTCTTAATTTTCTTATTTCCTGCTGCTTTTTTAAGAAACTTAAGAAAAATTGCATGATTTTTTGAAACCTCCACAATTTGTAATACTATGATTCCAAAATAAAAAGCCATCTACCTTTCGATAGATGGCCTTTCTGCTAGCTGACTTGTACTTTCTTTTCGTTACTACAGAGTGTAATTTCTACTGTTTCTGTAAGTATATCTGAATAACTGTAAGAAACCCTTCTTACTGAATTATATCCGCCGTCAATACGCACAACAAAGATGTTAGGATAAGTTGTCTCAAGGATCCCTTCCTTAATGGATACCTTCTTTCTTCCCTTGTTGGCTTTTAATCTTACTTTTTCACCAACAAGATGTTCCACATTTCTTTTAATTTCGGCTAATGTATTTTTTGAAGCCACCTAATCACCTTCTTTCAAAGTATACAGTATTATCATACCATACTTCACGAAATATGTCAAATTATTGATCAAATATTATACAATGGTATAGTATGAATGTCAATAAATCAAGAGAAATTCTTATAAAAAATATAAATAGAAGAACAATATTGTTCTTCTATTTTATTGATAGGTATAGTATCGAATCAATCCTTTCACAATAGCTTCTGCTGCCTTGCTCCGAAATTCTTCATCCTTGAGCTTCGCTTCTTCTTCCGGATTGGTTATATAGGCAACTTCAATCTGTAATGCACTGGTTCTTACTTCTCTTAGGAGAAAAAAGTCTGCTACTTTAACACCCCGGTCTGCTGTTCCTATCCCTTTGGACAATTCTTTAAGGATCTGAACTGCCAGTGCCTCTCCATCCTGATCCCCGCGATAATGATATATCTCACTGCCGGATATATTGGGGTTGGCAAAATAATTTTGATGTATGCTTAAAAAGAAATTTGGCCGGAGATCATTGGCTAGATTTGCACGTTTTCCCAGAGGTACATAGATATCTTCCTTCCTTGTTACAAAAACTTTTGCCCCTGCTTCTTCCAATAGATCTGCCACTTTTAATGCAATGCTGAGATTGACATCCTTTTCCCGAAGACCGGTGGGACCTTTTACATCCTCTTCGTTGTCTCCGCCGTGTCCTGGATCTACTACAAATATTTTGTCTTTCAAAGGCTTATTTATACTAGGCTGTTCAAATTCTTTGATTTGTATTCCTGTAAAATAATAGTTTAAAATTTCATCGGCTTTTTTGCCTTCTGCCGCCATCTGATTGGCGCCATATTGACAAAGCCCTAAACCATCTCCCATACCTTGTGTTTCAAATTGAAAGACCGTGGGTTTCCAGCCAAATCTCGTAGAATTGAGTCCCAATAACTTCATAACTTCTCTTCCCGTAAACTTTTTACCTGCAATCTTAACGGAAACCACTCTTCCACCGTCATCTCTCTCGATATGATCAAATATTCCTGCCATAGGAACCTCTCTTAAGGGTGAAAGATCCCCTGTTTCAATGTCGAGTTTTTCTTCTAATTCCTTCAGCGTAATCTCTTTGATCTCTCGCCACTGGGGAGAGTTTTTACAGTATTCACACAGTACCTTTCTTAAATAAATCACTTTATGGCCTTCTACACACTCTGAGTTTTCCGTAGCCCCTCCACATGTAGGGTGAACTCTAGGCTCAATGGGTTTATTGTGTATGGTTAGAATGGAATTCTTAGTCTCACGAACTGCGCGATCTATCTTTCCCCAATATTGCCCAAAATCAGATCCCCAGATTTCCTGCCACTCCGCTTTCGGAAGCCATTTTTCACATTCACCGTTGCACATATCTGCACCCGTATGTCTGCTGCATCCCTCACCTCCAAAAACTCTGGCTTTTCTGACAATACTTGTTCTGGCAATAATCGCCTGAGCTTTGAGAGCCTCTATTTCAAAGGTTACAGGCATTTGCGCTGCAACCATTTCTCTTATAAGCTCATCCATAGGTCTTTCAATAATCTGATCTATCCTATGATCATAGATACGAATATTTATGGTTTCTTGCTTCACATCCAAATTCCTACCCCCTTTTCCCGTGTATTCGGTCTTATGTCTCTGGCAACGGGGTTCACTCTTTTTATGTCAATGATGCAATAACATGACATTATAAGAATACAGGGTCTACTCATTCCGTTAGTATGGAGTGTAGAGAGTAGGAGGATGGGATTATATCACCGGCCTGGTTTTTTCTATAATATTCTCCAGTGTTTCACTATAACCCTCTGCCAAGTATTCCCTCATGATCTGAATCCGCAGCTCTCCGGCCTCTTCTCCATCAAAAACCGTATGGATCAGCCAGCCAATCAGACCTATGCCGATGGCGTCCTCCGTCAAAAGTCCCCGCATAAAAAATGCAGACTCCATGGTAAAGATGCTGTCAATCATTTTCTGCCGCTGGGGCCGGTTAATCCGCTTGTGAATCTCAAAGTCTTCACAATATTGGATTTTGTGATGAATCACCTGATCAGGCAAATCAATGCCATAACGATTTTTGTATAACTTTAGGGTTTGTTTATTCTCAGCCAGCACATTTCTATAGTTCTCCTCATATTCTTCCCTTGTCCAATGGCCGAAAAGACGGCAGTTAAGGGGCCTATAATGATAGATACTGCATAAGCCCTCTTCTGTTAAAAAGGGACAATCCTGGGGCTCTACCAGTTCTAAAAAATAAAACCGCAGTATTTTGGGAAATAACTGCTCATACAGCCTCCTGTTCTCTTGAAGGTAGCGATACAGGTTTAGAAACTCTATATAGTAGGTATTTACCGATTCGCTGCAGCATCGGGTGCAGCCACTGCACTTCCCCTGGGGAATCGTACGGTAAATTCGGTTGAGGTTTTCAAAGTACCCGCTGTTTTCAGCAGTATTGATAGACTTAATGAGGTCTTTGCTGTTTAGCTTTTTCATGTTTAGCTCCTTTAAAAGCAATTTTCTTCCTATATCATTATATCATAATCAGAAATATAGCTATCATTGTTAACATAAAAGTAACAGCTAAAACATCACATGCAAAAACCCCTCATAGAGCTATGAAGGGTTTTCCCAGGGAGATATATTCTTATAGTACTACACCGCCGTCTACACTCAGCACTGTTCCCGTTACAAACTTTGCCTCATCCGATGCAAGGTAAACATAGGCATTGGCGATATCCTCCGGATATCCCAAAGTCTTTAGCGGCGATTTGTCTTTCATCATATCCAGTACCTTTTCCGGCATCTTCTCTGTCATCGGAGTCATGATAAAGCCTGGCGCTACTGCATTTACCCGGATGCCCTTAGGTCCCAGCTCTTTAGCCCAGGTTTTAGCCATACCAATAACACCCCACTTGGTTGCAGCATAGTTTGTTTGGCCAAAGTTTCCGTAGATGCCTACGATAGAGGAGGCATTCAATATTACACCATAGCCCTGCTCGCTCATGACCTTCGCAGCAGCCTGCCCGCAAATAAATACACCCTTTAAGTTTACATTGATTACCTTATCCCATTGTTCCTCTGTCATTTTTACCAGCTTGCCGTCTGCGGTGATCCCTGCGTTATTTACTAGGATATCCAACTTGCCATACTTGGTCACTGTTTCTGCAATCATTTTCTCTACCAGTACACCGTCGGTTACATCCACCTTCATGCCTACAGCCTCTCCACCCATTTGCTTGATTTTCTCTACAACGATTTGAATATCTGCCTCATTCATATCCGCAACAACTACTTTGGCCCCTTCTTCTGCAAATCGGATGCATGTAGTTTCTCCTATCCCTCTTCCGCCGCCTGTAACAATCGCTACCTTATCCTTCAATCTCATTATATATCCTCCTCACATTGATTAAATATTTACCTGCCTTTTTATTTCGCAAAGTTCATGCCAATGTGAAAAAAGTTTTCCTTGTAGATTGTTTAGGCTCTACTTTCCCGGACTTGACTGTGCTTAAAAGATCACAGGAAAGAATGAACCGGGATTTGCAGCCCGGTTTATGGCCTTTGTGTACAAAGAATGTACACAACTATATCGCCAAAATAGAAGAAATAAGATAAAATAAGGCTTTAGTATGTTTACTTTTTGAACACACGTGGATTACATCGTTAATATCCGTACCGTTCAAGCTTTTGATATAAACTGGTTCTGCTGATATTTAACCGCTTTGCTGCCTCCTTTTTATTGCCATTTACATTTTTTAGGCATTTCAAAATGATTTCCTTCTCCATCCGAGCTAAAGTGCTTTGCAAGTCCTCAGTATTTCCACTGGAAACGTTGGCATTTTCAACAATTTTCGGCGGTAAATGATGGGTCTCAATAACCGTTTCTTTATCCAGCAGGTTTAACGCCCGTTCTAATACATTCTCCAGTTCTCGGACATTTCCCGGCCAGCTGTAATTGGTTAAATAACGCATGGCTTCCTCTGAAATGTTGGTTACGATAATACCCATATTGTGACACAGCTTATCCACCAGATGTTTTGCCAAAGGTTTAATATCCTGACTCCGTTCTCTAAGGGATGGTATATTTAAAGTTACTACATTTAGGCGATAATATAAGTCTTCTCTAAATTTCCCTTCCTCTACCATTTTGTCAAGTTTTTTGTTGGTTGCGGCAATGATTCGAACATCAATGTTCTTTACAGCATTACCCCCTACCCGCTCAATCTCTTTTTCCTGCAAAACCCGGAGCAGCTTGGCCTGCATTTTCATATCCATATCTCCGATCTCATCCAGGAAAATACTTCCCTTGTCTGCCAGCTCAAACTTTCCGATTTTTCCACCCTTCTTGGCCCCGGTAAAGGCGCCCTCCTCATAGCCGAACAATTCGGATTCCAGCAGTTCTGAGGGTATAGCAGCACAGTTTACTTTTATAAAAGGACCATTGGCCCGCATACTCAGGTTGTGAATTGCATGGGCAAACAGCTCCTTTCCAGTACCGCTTTCTCCAAGAATCAGTACATTGGAGCTTCTTTTTGCTACTTTTTGACTCATGCTTTTCAGCTTTGCAATCCCCGAGCTGACCCCGATGATGCTTTCGAAGGAATACTTTCCGGCTCTTTCCTTTTTTAGCTCATCCCGATAGTATTCCAGTTCCCTTTCCATATTGGACACTTTCTTTGCCATGGTATAAAAGTCGCTTATATCTTTAAAGTTTACCTTGCCCACAGCTCCAATGACTTTGCCATCTATGACAATAGGCAGACGGGTAGCAATCATATGATTGCCCTTTATTTCCTGTATTTCTCCGATTTCGCTTTTTCCCGTTTTCGCAACAATATGCATCCGTGTATTTGGAATCACCTCTGTAACATGGCGGCCAATGGCGTATTCCTTACTCAACCCTAAAAAATCTAAGTAGGTCTGGCTCATCATTGTAACCACGCCATTCTTATCCACTAATACCACCCAGTCATAGGCTGTTTCAATGATGGTTTCCAAAATCTTTGAATGTTCCCGCTCATCGGTTAAGGCTTTATCTATGCGGTTATAGTCTGTGATGTCCTTAAAAAGTGCTAAGGCGCCGATGACCTCTTCTCCATCAAAAATAGGCAAGCGATTGGCAATGAAGTCTCTGTTGTTTTTGCTAAAATGTACATCTTTTTCCGGCTTTTTTGTAATCATTACCCGGTACAATGTGGTGTCCTCAATCAGATTTTTCATCTTATGTCCAATATAGTCCTTGGGATCCACCTCCAGCATAAGGGCAGCAGCATTGTTCAAATAAGTGACATTTTCATCCCTGTCGATGACCACAATCCCCTCATCAGATATTTCAATCAATGTATTCAGTGTGTTAAATACATATCCATACTCCTTGCGCTTCACAGCACTTACACCTCCTTCACAGGTCTATGTTATCCCGCTGGTGTGAATTGTTAAAATAAGGGGGATGCAGTAAAGCATCCCCTATGCCAAAACTATTTTCTTTCTACGATCAATGCAGTTCCCATACCGCCGCCGATACAAAGGGTAGCCAGTCCCCGCTTGGCATCTCTGCGCTTCATTTCATGAAGCAGCGTTACCAGGATTCTTGCACCACTGGCACCTACAGGGTGTCCAAGAGCAATCGCTCCTCCGTTTACGTTTACTTTCTCATCTTCCAGCTCCAGATCCTTTGCAACCGCAAGGGCTTGGGCAGCAAAAGCTTCATTGGCTTCTACCAAGTCGATATCTTTAATGGTCAGACCTGCTTTTTGCAGGGCCTTCTTAGATGCTGAAACAGGGCCGATACCCATAATGCTTGGATCTACCCCCGTCGTAGCATGGGATACGATGGTAGCTAATGGGGTAATTCCCAGTTCTTCTGCTTTTTCCTTAGACATAATTACAAGGGCTGCTGCGCCGTCATTGATACCGGAGGCATTTCCGGCTGTAACCGAACCATCTTTCTTAAAGGCAGGCTTCAGTTTTCCTAAAGCTTCAGCGGTAACCCCTTCTTTGATATATTCATCCTCATCAAATACAGTGATGCCCTTCTTGGTCTTAATTTCCACAGGCACAATCTCTTCTTTAAACTTGCCTTCTTTTTTTGCCCGTTCTGCTCTGTTCTGACTTCTTGCTGCAAAGGCATCTTGTTCTTCTCTGCTGATTCCCCACTGCTCGGCAACGTTTTCCGCAGTGACACCCATATGATAGTTATTAAATACATCAGTTAAGGCATCATAGATCATAGAATCAATAAATTCCCCATGACCCATCTTATGGCCAAATCTCGATTGTTTTACAAGATATGGAGCCTGGCTCATGGATTCTGTTCCACCAGCGATTACGATATCATTATCTCCTGTCATAATCGTCTGGGCTGCCAAAGAAACCGTTCTAAGACCGGATCCGCATAGAATATTAACCGTAGTAGCCGGAACCTCTACAGGGATACCTGCTTTGACTGCCGCTTGTCTTGCAACACCCTGTCCATGTCCTGATTGCAGGATGCAGCCTAAATATACCTCATCAACCTGCTCCGGCTTAATACCTGCTCTATGGATAGCTTCTTTCACTACAACGGCTCCTAATTCTGCAGGGGACAATGCTGCTAAAGTGCCATTAAAACTTCCAATTGCGGTTCTTACCGCACTGGCAATAACAACTTCTTTCATGATCATACTCCTCCTTAGAAAATTTTATAAAAGGTTCTACCTGCTATTCATGCAAGTATCCTGCCAATACCTTATTTCTTTCTCATTGTCCTAAGTTCACGGCTAGACATTTTTGTGTATTGGTCTATTTAGATCTATGTACACTTTTTGTACACTTAATATTATACCCTAAATGTATATCTGATTTCTATTTTCTTTTCTTTAAATATTTTAATGGAGTGAATCAGACTTTGTACTGTCATAATATCTAATTCTTCCACCCTTAATATTTGTTCCGCTGTATACAATCCATGATTGCTGTCTTTTTCCCTGTCCTTTAGCAATATCTCTCTTCTGTGCTCAAAAGCATCTATTTCTGCCTGAATTTCCTTAACTTTTTTTTGATAGCTGTCCTCGTCAATGACCTTTTGAAGCAGCAGCTCCAATAATCTTTCCTTTTTCCCTTCACTCTTTTCAATCATCCGGTTGAAGCTTCTGATCCTCTTTTCATCCCGCTGCTGCCTAACCGCTAATTTGACCTCTTTTAGAAAGGGCTCTTTAGGGATATGGTTTTGAATCAATCTCCTCAGATCCGTACATACCGCTGTCTTTATCATTTCCTCAGAAATGTATGTACCTCTGCACATTTTTTTTCCCATTTTATTTACCCTGCCGCACAAATAGGCTTCTCTATCCTTTTTAAAATGCATTTTACTGCCACACTCACCGCAGATCAGCAGATTAGAAAAAAGATGCTTCTGATAGCCTGTCCGGGCTTGATGCTTCCGTCCCAGCCGGTTTTGTACGCTGTGAAAAATTTGAGGGTCTATAATGGCCTCGTGGGTTTTGGGTACATAAATCAGGTCGCCGGCTCGGTTTTCTGTACGCTTGCCCGTCAGTACATCTATGGTTTTCGTTTTATTCTGTACCATATCTCCCATATATACGGGATTGCTAAGAATCTTGCGGATGGTACTCTGATGCCAGAGCTTGCTGCTGTTGCTCCTTCCTGCCCTCTGCCCCGGCGTCGGATAGCCCTTTTCATTGAGCTCCTTTGCAATTTTATATAGCCCCAGGCCTTCCAGATACATGCGGAATATTTGCTGCACCACTAGTGTGGATAGATCCCCTGCAGGGATCAATTTATTTTTCCCATCCTTCTTATAGCCATAGGGTATCGTACTGCCGTTAAATTCTCCATTTTTTGCTCTGCAGAGCTTTCCAAACCTGATTCGCTCACTCATTTTGACCGATTCTTTTTGGGCTATAGAAAGCAGCAGGGTAAGCATAAATTCGTCATATTCCTGAGAATCAAAACCATCCTCTATGGTAATAAACCGAATATTTCTTTCTTTTAATTCTCGAATGATTGTTAAGCCCTCCAAGGTGTTTCGGGCAAATCGGGATATGCTTTTCGTAAGAACTGCATCAAACATTGTCCTTCGGCTGTCGGATAAAAGCTGCTGCAAGCCTATCCTATTTTTTGTCTGAACACCGCTTTCTCGGTCCTGATAGACCTTATGCAAGCTCCAGCCTCTTTCCTCTACGTACTTTTCAAAATAGCTTATCTGATGTGCAATACTGGTATTTTGTGTTTCCATTTCTGTAGAAACACGAACGTATACAGCACATCTCAAAGGCTAACCCTCCTATTTATTATTCAGCTTTAGGATCAGTAACTCCACAAGGGCCTCCTCTAGGGTTTTTTCCCCTTCAAACAAGCTGATTACTTCGATGGTTTCCTTCTCCATCCTCCATCCCCCTAAAACTTTTACTTAATAAATAGTTATGTTCACTTTTTCCAAATAGAATATGTTGATGCAATTAACCTATCTTTTCAGCCACGTCCCGCAATTTTCCAACCATCGTAGTCAGGGTTTCGACCGTCTTGACGGTTTCTTCACTCATTTTACTTTGTTCCTTCGCTGCATCATGGATCAGTTGACTTTTTTTCTTTATTACTGCGGAGGTCTGCTCTATATTTAACAAAAATTGTCCTATTTTGTCCACAAAGCCTTTGCTTTCTCCCGAGAGCTTGCGAATTTCTTCCGCTACAACCATAAATCCTTTTCCATTCTCACCTACTCTGGCTGCTTCAATGGCTGCATTCAAGCCCAACAGGTTGATTTGGTCTGCAATTTTTTTAATCCCCTTTATTAAATCCGATGCGGTTTCCAGCTGCTGCTTAGCCGCTGTGGCTTCACACATCATATCTTCACCAACCTGGTCTAAAATATTGGCTTGTGCAGCGATGCCCTGCATAGCAGCAAAAACCTCATTAGAAAAATGATTTAAGTCATTGGCCGACTCCATTAGAATATCTTTTTTTGAAGTCTTTATTGCAATATTTATGGTTCCGATTACCTGCTCTTTTTCTAAAATAGGCTGGCAGTACACAATGTAGGGGACGCCAAATATACTCCTATCCATTTCTCTTCGAATAGGGACTTTTTTTGTCAGTGCCGCATAGGCTCCAGAGTTTTCCTTGATGATATCGCCGGAGCGAATTCCCAGATCAAAATTCGGCATCCATTTAGCATATATAAAGTTCTGTTTGTCTGATATAGTCATAAAAATTTCTTCGCCTTGAATGGTTGTTAAAAACCGATAGAAATCTGGAGCCACCTTGATTAATTCATGAATTTTGTCCATAGATCCCTTCTCCTCTATATGTTCTTCAAATGATCCTCCTCAGCTTTACTACCGGGTGCATCAAATTTCAGAAGCTACGAAAGGTACAAATAGCACAAACCCTAATAATGACAGGATTTGTGCTATTGCCTTTTGCTTATGTCTTTATTTTATACGATACCGATGGTTCCAAGAATAATGGCTACTATTGTAGTGGCTAAAGGAATAACTACAGATACCATACCTACATCCGCATAGGACAATTTGTGATTTAGTCCGCAAATACCCAGCAGGGTGATTACGGCTCCGTTGTGTGGAA
Source organism: Geosporobacter subterraneus DSM 17957 (assembly GCF_900142145.1). GTDB lineage: Bacteria > Bacillota > Clostridia > Peptostreptococcales > Thermotaleaceae > Geosporobacter > Geosporobacter subterraneus. Next base: position 41,795 of record NZ_FQZV01000006.1, read on the forward strand.
GGGAGTCTAAGCCGCCGCAGGATAAGGCTGCAATTCTATGCAGTACCTGTGGGTTGATTCCTTTCTCCAAGGCCAGATTATAATAGGTTTCTCCTAGAGCTCCCAAAGCAATACTCATTCCTCCTGAAGCAGAACCGGTGATTCCCGCCAGCACGTTTACAGAAATGGCTTCAGAAATCAGCGGATTTCCCGGTGCTACCCCCAATAGGGCGGCTTTTACTGCTGCAAAGGCTGTCAAACCTGCAATAACATTTCCATAACCCACTTCTGATGCGGTATTGAGTATAGCAAGCATGGAACCATAGGCTCCTTTGTTTACTGCTTCCATCACATTAATTCTCTTATAGTTTGTGAGTAGAATAAATAGGATAGAGATTACTAGGGATACAATAATACTCCATATACCAATTACCTTTCCTGGTGTGGTGTTAAACTTTTCAAGGATCGGCGTTAAGGCTTCTATTTGGCCCGGGAAGTACATTTTAGATAACCAGAAGTTTAGTACTAAAACAATACCGATAGGTGCAAGGGATATTCCTAAAGAAGGCATCTTTACTTCTACATCAGCTTCTACTGTTGCTGCAGTTTCATCGGTCATATGATCCGGCAGGTAGCCTTCTCCTGCAGCGATCATCTTCTTTGCTCTGCGTTGAATCCATAGGGTTCCCAATGTAAACATCATGATTCCGGCAATAAGTCCAAGAATAGGGGCTGCATAAGCATCTGTCTTAAAGAAAGGAATGGGAATGGCATTCTGGATCTGCGGCGTTCCAGGCAGCGCAGTCATCGTAAAGGTAAAGGATCCTAAAGCAATACAAGCAGGAATTAATCGCTTTGGCGTACCTGTTTCTCTAAATAAGGCTGCTGCCAGAGGATACACTGCAAAAGCAACTACGAACAGGGATACACCGCCATAAGTTAAAATACCGCAGGATAATACAATTGCAAGAATGGCTCTTTCTTTTCCCAGCTTCTGAACGATAGCATGGGCAATAGCCTTTGCTGCGCCAGTCTCGTCCATCAGTTTACCGAAGATCGCACCCAGTAAGAATAGTGGGAAATACTGTCTAAGGTAATTGGCCAGGTTTACCATAAAAACTTCTGTATAAGTAGGCAGCAGAGATGCACCGCCACTCATCAGTACCGCCAGCAAAGCCAACAGCGGTGCCAGCACCAATACGGTTATACCTCGGTAGGCCAGATACATCAATAAGCCTAAGGATAGAAGAATACCAAAAACACCCATTATAATACCTCCTCATTTAAAATTATATATTACAAAATATTAAGAAAACAGCGCCAAAGCCAGGGGATTTCCCCAGAATTTGGTTTGTTCCTCAGAACAGTTCTGTCGAAGCAGAAAAATCCCTGTCATACCTCTATGCACTGGCTTCCAATGCTTCAATATCGCAGATCTCTTTTGGGGATAAAACTAACCCCATTTTTTCTTCTCTGAAAATTTTCTCATCCATGACCTTTAAATTCTCATCTATGATCGGCTTAAACTCCATATGGGCCAGAATATCTTTTTCTACATCTATCCCCGGAGCGATTTCCTTTAATACAAGTCCCTCTTTTTCCAATTTGAATACGGCACGTTCAGTAATATATAATACCGGTTGCTGTATATCCTTTGCATAATCGCCGCTGAAGGTGATTTGCTCTACCCGTTGAATAAACTTCTTTACTTTTCCCTCATTTTGAATGATCAGCTTTCCGCCCTCTGCTGCAATCTCTAAGCCTCCCGCCGTAAAAGTTCCGCAGAAGATTACTTTCTTGGCATTTTGAGTTATATTGATAAATCCGCCACACCCTGCTATTTTAGGGCCAAATTTACTTACATTGATATTTCCTGCTTCATCACATTGAGCTAAACCTAGGAAGGCCACGTCCAAGCCTCCGCCGTCATAAAAATCAAATTGATAGGGCTGGTCAATAATTGCCTCTGCATTTACTGCGGCACCAAAGCTTAAGCCCCCGGCAGGTATTCCTCCGATAGGCCCCGGCTCCACTGTAAGCACCATCTGGTTTCCTACGCCTTCTTCATTGGCTACTAGCGCAACCCCTTCCGGCATTCCAATCCCCAGGTTCACAATGGCATTGGGTATCAGCTCCATGGCCGCCCGTCTTGCTATGATTTTTCTTTCGTCCAAAGCAAGAGGCTTAACAGAGTTTACCGGTACAATTGCTTCGCCACAGTAAGCAGGATTGTAGCTTTCTGCAAAGGTCTGCATATGATTTTCCGGATTTTGAACTTCTACAATGGTATCGATATAAATGCCTGGTATTTTTACCAGCTTTGGATCTAATGTCCCGCTCTTTACTACTTTTTGGACCTGTACAATTACCTTTCCTCCAGAGTTTTTAACTGCCTGGGCCATGGACAGCACTTCCAGGGAGCCTGCTTCTTTTTCCATAGTCACATTCCCATTCTCATCGGCATAGGTACCGCGAATAAAGGCATAATCAATGGGAAATGTCTTATACAGCAAATATTCTTCTCCATGTACCTTTACCACCTCAACAATCTCTTCTGTTGTAGCCTTGTTGAGCTTACCGCCTTCGATCCTTGGGTCTACAAAGGTTTTTAATCCCACATGGGTGATGGTTCCCGGTTTTCCTGCTGCGATATCTCTAAACATATGGGATATTACCCCTTGAGGCAGGTTATATGCCTCAATTTTATTTTCAAAGGCTAGTTTTTGAACCTTAGGCACTAGACCCCAGTGTCCCCCGATAACACGCTTCAGCAATCCTTCATGGCCTAAATGGTTTAATCCCCGTTCCTTTCCATCACCTTGTCCTGCTGCATATACCAAGGTCATATTTTTTGGTTCCCCTGTTTCAACAAACCGTTTTTCCAGAGCTATTTCTAATTCTTCAGGAACCGCGTTTCCTACAAACCCGGCTGTGGCAATTGTTTTCCCGCTATCTATAATCTTTACTGCTTCTTCTGCTGTTGTAAATCTTACTCTCATCTACACAACCTCCTTACTTGTGAAAATGTTTTCATTTATTATTTTCGCAAGGATCGTGCCAAACTAGAATCTCTGCCGTATCACCGGTTCACAAATTCATTAGAAAGCATTCTGCACTCTTGATTTTTCTGGCTCTTGAGCGGCTTCTTTCCCATATCATCCTGACCTATCCTTATACTTCTTTTCCTGGAACCCATAGGATTGTTCATAATATTTACACATTTGATAGGTTCAAATTATTTCCTAAACCCTGTTATTTGCTGGCGTTATCCCCATTCTACCAGTGTACAGAAAGTGAACATATTTCGTCATTAGCTGCTTTTAGCCCTTTCCCTGCGAAAAGCCTAGGAATACTTTCCTAGGCTTTTTATGGTTACTTTATTAACGGTTTTTCGGAGCTAATACAACAGCAAACCCATCTAACACTGTTTTTCCCTCCTGATTATAGCAGGCAGTTTTCAATCGGATCCTTCCCTTTTCCATTTTTTCAATAACTTCTGCCTCAGCCCGGATGGTATCCCCTATAAAAACCGGCGCCATAAACTTAAGCTCCTGAGAAAGATAGATGGTTCCCGGTCCCGGCAGGTGCATTCCTAAAACAGCAGAAATAAAACCTGCTGACAGCATTCCATGGGCAATCCTGCCCTTAAACATACTATTCTCCGCTACCCTTTGATTGATATGGGCAGGATTCAGATCACCGGTTATTCCTGCATAAAGGTAAATATCCGTTTCTGTTACTGTCTTTTCGAAACTGGCCTTGTCTCCTATTTTTATTTCTTCGTAGGTGTGTCCCATGTATAGTCCCCCTTTTTTTTGTTAATAAATAAACTAACTATACTTATTGCAATTATGATGCCATTGTTAGATAACCCACCATAGCTCAATGGGAAGTTAGCTTCTCTCAGACAACTACGCCTGACTCCAGGAGAAAATTATGTCAAATCCATTAAGCTTAGCAGGTTAAAGGGGCACTGTTTCCCTATTGTGTTCATTTTGTGTACAAATTAAAGTTTTCTACACCCTCTACTCCATTAGTACCCTGTGTGGTGAACATCTCAAAAAAGAAAATTCTAAGTACTATATCTTATGTTCCAGGAAAATCGGTGGTGCATACTCTTTTCATATTCCTAAAACAAATAAGAACCGGAAATTTCCGGTTCTTATTTGTGGGGATTTTTTAATTATCGTGTTCCCGCAGGTGCTCTAAATAGATCTTCAATATCTCTCATAAAACCAGTTACTGGTCTTCCACCTCTAATCTCTGTACCAAAACCTCTCAATCGTTCTACCACTCCTGTTTCTGCTGATACCTGAACTCTTGTAACCGTCGGTTCTACCCGCCGAACTCTCTCTACAATCTGATCTCTCATATCGGTTGTAAGCTGCCCTGCACGAGCGCCTTCCATTTCTACGCCAATATAGGCGGCATTTTCGTTCACAATGACTACTGCATTTCTTACACCATTCATAGCCTCTACTTCTCTTTGAATTCTATTTTCAGTTTCTCTGTTTACGGCTCCACCAAGATCTCTAGTCGGCCCTACATCTCCAGGAGGCAGGGGCTCAGTTGCAGGAGGTATCGGAGCTGTTCCGGTTGTTCCGCCGGCACCGCCCATTCCACCGACACCAGGTGTTCCAGGTGTTACCCCTCTGTCGGTGATAGGTCTTCTTGCAGGAGCACAGCCTGCTGCTACCAGCCCAATAATAAGGGCAAATACTACAAATACTATCATTGATTTATGCAATCTCATATTTCTAGATCTCCTTTCCAAAGGATAAATATTTTGTTTCCTGCTAATATTTTTTTCTCTTTGTTACATAACTACTCTATGTAATTTTTAATCAATTTCACAACTATTGGAAATCCACTATATGCACTGTTATTAAGAAACTTTTTGGACAAGTTTTCCATTTTATTACACGAATTACATTTTTATTACAAATTAATGACATTGTAATTTTCAGAATATTATTATGCTATAATTTATCTATAAAATAATTGGTGGTGATAGGATGGAAATTCTGCTGATTTTAGTGTGTATTATGATATATTTCTCAATTGATGGCAAAGAGGATCGCGACGCAGAGCCTACCTATGACTATGCGGAAGCTAAGCACTAATGTAACCCCATCCATTCATAAAGCCGGCGGGAGATGATCACCCGCCGGCTTTTTTCAGATAAACTATAAATCCCTTGCCGTTGAAAAAATCCTCATTTCTGTCATTCATTGGCCATCTTGCCCTACAGCTATATCCATTGCTTTCATGGGCATAATATTATACAATAAGAGAAACAGAGTTATGGGAGTGAATTCCGTGGTTGATAAAGATAAGTTAATACAGATCTTAAAGGATCATGAATATAAGCTTACACCCCAGCGTAATGCCATGCTGGACGTATTTTTCGAGCATAGGAACCGGTTTCTGTCTGCAGAGGAAATATATATGAAATCCAAGGAAAAATATGCTCAAACCAACTTCTCTACCATCTATAGAAATCTGGAACTGTTTGAAAAGTTGGACATTCTGCATAAGACCAATATTAGCGATGGTACCTTCTACTATGGTCTAATCATGGAGGACACTCACCATCATCATATTATCTGCAAGGGCTGCGGCAAAACGGAATCCATTGATTTTTGCCCTTTTCCCCACATTTATGAAAAAATCAATAAACAGTTTACTTTAACAGACCATAAGTTTGAACTCTACGGATACTGTGAGAAATGTAATCTTAAAAAATAATCCTAAGCAGAAGGCTTCCTGCTTAGGATTATTTAATTAAGAAGCTGATTGGATAATACTTTTTGGTGTGCTGCACTGCAGCATTCTTTTGATTTGGTTTTTTGTTCTAAGAATTTCATTATATTTTCGATCAGAAAGCCGTTCATCCCCGTAAACCCTCCATCCATTGATCTTCGTAAGCTTTAGGGAAGGATGTCCCATAAACCCCAGCACATCCTTTAATGGGTATCCAAGAAAAACCCCGATTTCATCAGGAATATTTCCTTGTCTAATCTTTTCCGTTAAGTATTCCAAATACTTTTCCAATTCATATTCTGTACTATAACCCATATGTTTTAAAAACCTCAAATTTTTTGGTTCCTTCAAGGTCTCCTCCAGAACACAGGGATGATAGAACAATAGCTTTACACATTTATTGTGGTAGTTTATTTTTTTGTACGCAATCTTACTGTCCTGGTCGAAAATCGACTCTATTGCGCTGATTTTCATCATGCTGTCTGCTTCATGCAGTGGAAAGCTGAGTATTTCTGAGGGTTTAGCGCCTAAGATTACGGGCCCTAATATTTCAATTAACCAATGTAGAAAATCTGTTGTATCTCTATGTACACAATAGCACTTACCAGATTGTCTCTCCATCTTCATCCCTCCAAATGATAATAGTGTTTCTTAATTGGAAATGATTATTGTTTTCATTTATAATTATAGTATAGCTTTACTTTTCCTGTCAAAGGATTTTTTGATTTTATAAAAATAAAAAGGTATAATATTCCTGGAGTGTTCAATAACCCTGCTGTTGGATTAGGGGGTATATTTTGGGGTATAAATAAATCAGCTATTTCCGGAAAAATAAGCATAAGGAGTAGCCAATACAAATTTATAGTTAAGGGGATTATTATGTTACCATGTCAAGCATACGTAGACACGACAAACTTACTTTCTAACGAAATCCGCATTGAGGATCAGGAACTATTTAATCGCTATATTCAAAGTTTTCCCTATCAGGCTTCTGATATTAATTTCACCAACCTTTTCATGTGGCGGCATCTCTACAGCCTTCGCTATGAAGTCATCAATGGACTGCTATGTATATCGGGCTATTATTATGGGGAACCCTTTATCCTTCCGCCCCTGGCCCAAAAATCCTATGATCCGGCAGTTCTTTCTCATACTTTGACGATCTTAAAAAACCGCTTTAAGATTTTTTCTTACCCTCTAAAGATAAAGTTTTTACCGGTACACATGCTGGAGGATTTTCAAAACCTAAAGTCCCACCGGCTCATCTTTAAAAGTGATCGCGATAATTTTGACTATATTTATGCTGCAAAGGATTTATCCACGCTGCAGGGACGAAAATATCACAGTAAAAAAAATCACTTGAACTTTTTTATGCGCAACACCTCCTATGAATATATTCCTATAACTCCATCTCTTGTAGATGAATGCATAAATTTGACGAGAAGATTAAAGGCAGGAGATTACTCCCCTTTGGAAAAGGACTTATTGGAGAATGAAGAAAGGGCCGTTGGTGAGGCCCTGAAACACATGAAGCAGTTGGACTACAAAGGGGCAGCCCTTCTCATCAATGGCCAGGTAGAAGCTTTTACCTTAGGAGAGCAAACCGATGCTGATACGATGTTGATTCACATCGAAAAAGCCAATGCTGAAATCCGGGGCCTTTATCAAGCTATCAACTTTCTATTCTGCCAGGAAGAATGCAAGGATATTCAATATGTAAATCGTGAGGAAGATATGGGCTTTGCAAATCTGAGAAAGGCAAAAGAATCTTATCATCCCATTAGGCTATTAGAAAAATACGATGTGGTTGTGGAGTAGAGGTGTATATGAATATTCGACTGCTGGATAAAAACCATATCCCCACTGCAAAAGAGCTGTGGGGATATGCCTTTGAAAAAAATGAACCCTTCTATAGCTGGTATTTTGATGAAGTGTTTAAGCCTGAAAATTCAATAGGTGTGTTTTTCGAGAACCAGCTTGTATCCTGCCTGCAGCTTAATCCCTATAGGTTAAAATTGAAAGGCAGCAGCTTTTCTGCCTCCTACGTAGTAGGGGTAATTACGGCACCGGAATTTCGTAATCGGGGATTCATGAAACCCTTACTGGAAGCATCTTTGCAGGAAATGAGGCGGAGAAATCACAGCTTATCCATACTCATGCCCTTTGATACCACCTATTATCAACCCTATGGCTGGGAACTATGCTATACCCAGCTTCGTTATGAAGTTCCCCCCGATAGTTTGCGAAAAATATCTCAACCGGGAGGTCTATTTTCTATGGTATCCCTTGAGAAGGATATTTCCTCTATGGATGCTGTGTACCGCCAATGGCTGACATCCTATCAAGGCTATATTGCCAGAAGTCATAGGGATTGGTTAAATCTGTTAAAGGATTTATATTGCGACGGCGGTTATGCCCGGCTGCTTCGGGACGATCAGCATCAGCCCGTGGGCTATGTGTTGTATTACCTTGAAAAGCATAGGCTCTTTGCCAAAGAAATCGCGTACACTACTGCCTGGGCTCAGAGGGCTATTTTTGATTTTCTATATCGCCATAAAGCCCAAGTGGATCAAGTTGGCTGGACTGCTCCCATGGGAGATCCAACCTATTTGTATCTTCCCGACAGAATCACACCAAAGGCAGTAAACTCTGTAAAAGTCCTTCCCTTCATGGCTGGCAGGGTAGTAGATGTAAAGATGGCTTTAGAGAATCTTTCCTTCGAATCTTCCGTCTCCGGAGAGTTTTCCTTAGCTGTGCAGGACTTAACAGCGCCATGGAATCACGGGAAATTTCTTGTTACCGTAGAAAAAGGTACCGCTCAAGTTGCTTCCTATTCTGGAGAGAATATAGACCTGTATTGCAGTATCAACGCCTTTTCCCAGCTTTTTTGGGGGGCTATTGACATGGATCAGGCGATCCGGCTAGAGCTTATACGGATACAGCCGGAGAAGCTGAATCTTTTAGCACAGATTTTTCCAAAACATCAGAACTATATCAATGAGTTTTTTTGATAGCTCAATAAGAAAGAGATAACACAGATGGTCGGACGGAATCGTCCGACCATCTATACAAGGAAATGTCCGGATCTGGCGTAAGGAACTACTCCTGTGCCATTCCAAATTAGAATATATGTCATTCATGCGCATATGCGTAGTGGCGGGTTTCCATGCCCGCCATCAAGATTTTATCCATTCGGTTGGGCACAGAGGCCCAACCCTACATTAGAACCCTTCTATTCTGTTGGTCTGCACCGTCGTCTGCCCTTACGACGGTTCTCTGCAGATTAATGTCTATCAGCAAATAGATCATTTGTAGGGGAGAACATCGTTCTACCGATACATATTCACAGCGGGCCAACACTGTTGGCCCCTACATCTATCTCCATCACAGCGTGTCACCCTGAGCACAGCGAATGGGTCTATTGATTTGATCTCAAGATCCTTCCCTATGTTCAGGATGACAATCCTATCAAGCTGTACTAGCTCACAGCATTCTACTATTCCGCAAAATAGCTTATAGATTGTTTATTCCTATAAAATTCAGCTTCGAAAATAAAATGAATTTCTATAGGGGCTGCCCATTTTGTATGGAAATAGAACCTTTCCCTTGATTGAAGGTAATACCCTTTTTTGCCGCCACATCCGCACTTAGTCCCTGAGGATTTACACCAAAGCCCAGAATCAGGGGAATGATAAATAAGATATAGCCTAATTTTACAGGTGTTGAATGGCTCCTGCGAAAAAGCCTCCTGATCTGAAAAATAGAAAGCAATACAAATACAAATAGGGAGAAGTACACATATTTCATCATTTTAGGATGAATAAATACAGCTATCTTTTCTGTAGCAATCAGATTATAGATATAGTAGGAAAACCCCAGTAAAATTGCAAACCAGATCCACTCATTCACATTGAATCGCTTCATAGACCTACCCTCCTATAAAGAGGCCGTCTTCTTATTTTCCGATACTGTTTTTTTTGCCTGGATACCCTGCCGTATATTTTTTCCCAAAAGCACTGCTATCAGAATGAAGATAGAAACTAAAACAATGGTTCCTCCTGAAGCCAGTTCAAAATAAAAGGATATAATAATCCCAGAAATCACAGCCAGTTCTGCAAAGATCAAAGAGAATAGCATAGCTTGTTTGAAGCTGCCTGCAATCTGAAGACTGGTGGCCACCGGAACAACCATCAGGGAAGAAACCAACAGCACCCCTACAATGCGCATGGACAATGTAATCGTGGCAGCAATCACGATGATAAAGAAAATATTAATCCACTGGACAGGGATTCCCGCCAAAGCAGCAGCCTCTTCATCAAAGGCAATATAGAATAATTCTTTATATAATAATGCCACTGAACCGATAATGAATAGACCTAAGGCAGCAATCAGCCTTAAATCCTCCGGCAGCACAGTAGTTATACTTCCAAATAGATAGCCGAATAAATCCACGTTGAAGGACCTTGCCATACTGATCAGCACGACTGCAATGCCAATCCCTGCGGATAGAATAATGGCTATGGCCAGCTCCGCATACTGTTCATAGGTTTTTCTCAGTTTTTCAATAGCCAAGGCTGCCAATACGGAAGCACCCAAGGCCATTCCAAGGGGATATATCCCTGTCAGAATCCCTGCTGCAATCCCGGCTAAGGCCACATGGGATAAACTGTCACCGATCAGGGACATTCTACGGAGTACTATAAAAATACCAATTAGAGGGCATAAAATTCCGATAATCATACCCGCCAGCAGTGCTCTCTGCATAAAGCTGTATTGTAAAATTTCTAACATACTACTGCTCCTTTATTTAGTGATTGTGTTTATGAACCATCAACTTCATTTTGTCTCCGTAAAACTGAGTCAGCACTTCATTAAAAGGAATGTTGCAGCAGCTGTGGTGTGTTACCAGACGTTTATCCCCCATGCAGGCTACACGGCTTACCTTTTCAGTGATCACACCGATGTCATGAGATACCATAACAATGGTAATACCCATTTCTTTATTTAGCTTCTCCAGAAGCTGGTAAAACTCTCCCTGGGATTTCAAATCAATCCCTACGGTAGGTTCATCCAGCAAGATAACCTGGGGCGAGCTCACAAGGGTTCTGGCGATAAAAACCTTTTGCTGCTGCCCTCCCGATAAGTTGCCGATCAGCCGCTTTCCATAAGATTCCATTCCTACTACCTGAAGGACTTCATAGATTTTATCACGGTATTTTTTTCCCATGGGTTTAAAAAGTCCTATCAACGGATAGAGGTTGGCACCTACTACCTCTTCTACAGTAGCCGGAAAGCTGCTGTTAAAGGATGTGGCCTTCTGGGGAACATACCCAATCTTGCCCCAGTCTTTAAAGCGATGCTGTTCCTGATCGAACAGCCGGATGCTCCCCTCCTGGGGACTCAGGATATTGAGCATGAGCTTTAAGAGGGTACTTTTTGCGGAGCCGTTTGGCCCCACAATCCCTAAATAATCCCCCTCAAAAATATCTAAATTGATTTTCTCCAGTACCCGGTTGCCATCATAGCCAAAGGATACATCCCTTAATTGAATGATCTTTTCCATGCATTATTCTCCTAACGCTTTTTTCAGTGCAGCTAAATTTTCCTCCATGACAGCAAAATAGTCCTTTCCAGCTTTTAGCTCTTCCTCGGTGAGCCCTTCAAGGGGATTTAGCACCATGGTCTGTGCTCCCACCTCTCTTGCCAATACCTCTGCCAGTTTTGGATTGGTTAGCGTTTCAAAGAAAATATATTTAACATCATGCTGTTTAGCAAATTTACTGATCTCCGCCATCTTTGCAGCACTCGGTTCTTCCTGTGGTGATATGCCCCGGATAGCAATCTGTTCCAAGCCGTACCGATTGGTCAGATAACCAAAGGCTGCATGGGCAACTACTATTTCTTTTCTCTTTAGACTGCTTAATTCCTGCTTAAACTGCTCATCTAAAGCTATTAGTTTTTTTGCAAATTCCTGATAATTAGCCTCATAATAATCCTTATTAGCCTCATCTGCCTGAATAAAGGCATTTTTAATGTTTTCTGCCTGCTTCATGGCATTCATTGGATCTAACCATACATGAGGATCGAATTCTCCATGGGCATGATCTTCTTCCTCATGCTCATCTTCCGCTTCTTCCTCTGTTTTCAAAAGCTCTATTCCTTCAACTGCTTCTACTGTTATCAATTTATCATTTTGTATGGCTCCCAATAGCTTATCTGCCCAAGGCTCCATATCCAATCCATTATAAATAAGCACATCAGCCTTTTCAATTTCTCCCATCAGCTTTGCCGTAGGCTCCCAGTCGTGGGCTTCTACTCCCGGCGGTACCATCATTCTGACCTCTGCCTTATCCCCGCCAATTTTTGTGGCAAAATCATACATGGGATAAAAGCTTGCATATACCAGCAGTTTTTCTTCTACTCCTTCCCCTTGGGCAGGAGGCGTATTAACTTTCCCGCAACCAGCGGATAGCACCATTGTTACGATCAAAAGCACTACAATCAAAATATTACCCTTACTTTTCATCCTATAAACTCCCTTCTATGTAATGGTCTCCTTAAAAAATGCAGCAGCCTGATTGCTGCTGCAGAGATGGGTGGAAACGAAGTGCTGTTCGTTTACCTAGCTCGAATATATCACACATTTTTTATAAATGCAAGTAATTCCTATTTGCATCATTCGACTCTGAAACTATACCTAATTATTGCCCAATCCCCCTTCTGTTAGGCAATAAAATGGTCTATTTTAAAGGACAGGCCTTGAGGCCTGTCCCTGCAAAATCCTACAATATCAGAGAAGATTTTCTGTAAAAATACTGTTTCTTATAGCCCCTTATTGATAGTACCTTTATTCGATTGGTACTTTAATAATCTCCCGGAATTCAAAACTACACCTACCGTACTGAGATTGTGCAGAATGGCGGCCATAAAGGGTGAAATCAGCCTTCCTGCTCCCAGAATAACCCCCAGGGCATTGATGCCGATGGCGATCCCATAACTTTGTTTGATCACACCGATGGTTTTTCTGCTGATATCTATAGCTTCCAGAATCTTTTGCGGATCATCCCCTGCCAACACGATATCTGCGGTTTCAATGGCAATATCTGTTCCTCCCGTTCCCATAGCAACACCCACATCTGCAATAGCTAAGGCCGGAGAATCATTTACCCCGTCTCCCACCATCAGTACCTTCCTTCCCTTTTTCTTCTCCTGCCGTACGATGGCTGCTTTCCCTTCGGGCAAAACGTCGCTATAGATATCTTCTATGCCCAGAGGGCCTGCAATAGCTTCGGCAGTGGCCTGATGGTCTCCCGTAATCATGGCAATATGACCGATCCTTCTTTGTTTTAGTCCATCTACAGCTCCTGCACTTTCTTCTTTTACCACATCCTTGATGCCGATAAGGGCAACTAGTATTCCATTCCTTGCCATATAGATGGTGGTCTCACCAGCTTTCTTCATTCTTTCTTCAGCTTCTGCCCCTATAGAAGTATCGATGTGCTGTTCCTTCATCATTCGCTTGCTGCCAAGGACAATTTGACTTTCCTTGATGGCTGCGATCACACCCCGGCCTACTACCACTTCCACTTCCTCAGGTGTTTCCGGCTTAATGCCCATTTCCAGTGCCTTGCTGACTACAGCTGTAGCAAGAGGGTGCCGATTGCCTTGTTCGCAGCAGGCAGCTAAGTACATGGTTTCTTCTTGATTCACTTCTTGATCCAGCATATATATAGAAGTCACAAAGGGTTTTCCCTTTGTAAGAGTTCCCGTTTTATCGAAAAGAACCGTATCCACTTGTCCCATTTCTTCTAAATACCTGCCTCCTTTGATGAGAATCCCTTTTTTTGCTGCATTCCCCAGTGCCGCTGCTAAGGCTGTAGGTGTTGCAAGGCCGGCAGCACAGGGACAGGCAACGATCAGTATGGTCACTGCGCGGATAAAGTCCCCAGTCAATAAATATACCAATCCTGATAGTAAAAAGGAATAGGGAACTAATTTATCGGCATAGATATCAGCAATATTTTGTATGGGTGCCCTTGTGGTACTGGCTTCCTCAATCATATGAATGATTCGGGAAATAGAGGTATCATCCCCTACCTTATTGGCCTGTACAAGTATTTTACCCTGCTCTACGATGGTTCCCGAAAAGGCTGTATCTCCCTTTTCCTTAATGATCGGCACCGATTCACCGGTAATAGGACCCTGATTCACTACGGCCTCTCCGTAGAGGACAATTCCATCCACAGGAATTTTCTCCCCGCTGTGTATGACCACAGTATCTCCCACCTTTAGTGCTTCTGCATCCACGGACACTTCTATCCCATCCACCAGCAGCCAGGCCTTTTCTTGATGATTATCCAGCATATTGCGTATAGCCTTTCTAGACCGGTCTACTGTCATTGCTTCAAACAGCTCACTGAGATTGATGAGCCCGATGACCACTAAACCAGTCATGTATTCATTCATGGCCAGGGATAGCACAGTGGCAGCGGAAATTAGCAAATCGTTGTTGAATTTCTTATGTACCAGCACACCGCTTATACCATTTCTAAAAAGGGCATATCCTATAACGATGGTAGTGACCGATGCAATATTGATGGGCCCTAATGAAAGCATAGGTATTCCCAGCACAACTGTCTTGATAAAGGTATAAGCCAAAACTACACCGCCTGCAATTACCTGCTTTTTTTGGTATGTTATATTATTGTCTTCATTGTCCGGATTTTTTAAGAAAGATTTTGAAATTTCTTTCGTTCCTGTGGGAATATTTAGGTTCTGTCCTAAAATCAGACTGCAAATCTGTCCTTGACTCAAGATTTTTTCATTGTATAAGATTAAGATCGAATCTCTAGAGCTATTTACTTCTACACTACGAATACCGTCAATACTACAGAGCTTCTGTTTTAACTGTGCAGCTCTAGGATTGAATTGATAGATCTCCCTGTATTTGAGCCTTAGCCTCCCCGGAATAAAGGATACAATTTTTAGTGTTCCCATAGCAGCTGCCTCCTTAACTGTCCATAATATTTATATTTTGGCATATCCCTGTCAACTCTATGCGGATTTTCACCTATGTCTCCTTTCTATTTTTAATTCTTTGTTCCTACATATTTCTCCCGGTTTCAAGCAAAATAATATCATAATCGTCCAAGAAAGGAGGTTTTTCATGTCTGAAAAATCAAAATCAAGGGCTTTTTCCCCTATACGCCATCCAATCCGGTATCTCTTTCGCCGTATGTTTAAACGTATGGTAGCAACTTATACGGAGGTCTTAATGACCGATGATTATGAAGAGAATATATTCGAAATCTTTACAGCTACATATAAGACAGGGATTATAGAAACCCTTGAAAATGAGCTTCGAGCAGCAGCAGGTATTGCTATCGACCGCCCCCTAGGGTCAATAAGAAAATTTCCCAGCTTGAATGACCTTATGTTCAACATCGCACAACTCCATACTCTCCCTATAGAATTTGAAGACTTTGTAGACACCCGTGTGGTTATCGGTAAAAAATCTAAAAAATCCTTTACCATTGATATCCCTATTCTCATTGCTCCCATGGCCTATGGCACAGCCCTATCAAAGGATGTGAAAATTGCCTTTGCCAAAGCCACTGCCCAGGTAGGCACTGCTGCAACCTCCGGAGAAGGTCCTATCATCCCAGAGGAACGGGAAGCCGCAAAGTACTATATTCTGCAGTATAACCGAGGTGACTGGTCAAAGGATGAAGAAACCTTATGCAAAAGTGATGCTATAGAAATTCAGTTTGGTCAGGGAGCCATTGGGGGTATTGGCAGCAGGACAAAGGCAGAGAAAATCGATGAGGATATGCTGAGATATTTTCGATATCCTGCGGGTTATGATCTGGTAGCCCATTCCCGCCAGCCTGAAGTACAGCAGGCGAGGGACGTAGAAAAACTGGTTAAAAAGCTGAAGGATATCACAGGAGGCGTACCTATCGGGGCTAAGATTGGCGCCGGGAAGTACCTGGAAGCAGATCTGGATATTTTGTGCAGCAGCGGTGTGGATTTTATTTGTGTGGACAGCTGTGAGGCAGGTACGAAGGGCTCTGTTCCTATTTTGCAGGACGACTTTGGCATTCCGGCTCCCTTTGCCATCTCCCGTTCAGCAGAATGGCTCTACAAGTACAATCTAAAAGATCATATTACCTTGCTTGCCTCCGGAAAAATCCGTGTTCCCGGAGATATGCTCAAGGCCTGTGCCCTAGGAGCAGATGCCTGCTATATAGGCAATGCTGCCCTTTTCACCGTCTCTCATACCCAAGCCTTAAAGACCATTCCCTATGAACCGGTTACTCAGCTGGTTTGGCATGGAGCACACCATACCGATGAGTTTGATCTGGAAATGGGGGCTGCTTCCTTGGCAAACTATCTAAAATCCTGCAAAGAAGAGCTGGATAGAGGCATCCGTGCCTTAGGAAAAAAGAATCTAAAGGATGTAAATAAAAGTGATTTAGTATCTTTAAGCGAGCTGATTTCCAAGGGTTGTGGCGTCCCCATGGCCTACGAGCCCTATGAATATGATGATAGGCTCTATAAACCTGCAGAGGCAAATCCTCCTCGAAGAAGAATTCGCAAGCTGAAAAAGAAGGATGATGAAGAGGAGAAAGAATAAGAGAAGCAATATCTAAGCTATGTCTTAGATATTGCTTCTGCCTTTATGCTTTATGAATATCTTCTTTTAGAATAGGCTGTGATCCGTGGAGCATTTGCTGCAAGCTAATCTTCAAGAATGCGAATTTTGATGACGACTCCCTTTGAAACAGTAATCTCTATCTGACTTCCAAGCTTTAGATCCTTAAAGTTTTTAGAATCGTCATCATCGTCGTCATCCTCCAGGATGATAACTCCTCGATCTACATTATAGGCATAGGTCTTGCTATTGCTTTTTAATACCAGTTTATAGGGGTTTCCCATATACTTTTCTATCAACTCTCCGCCATATTGGGTCTCAACAGTATAGGCATCAATGCGGTCTGCCTTGTCATTATTGGCGGCTACATCGACTTCCATTTCCGGCATCAGATCATTGAGGGCAGCGCTTCGACCATCGAGGCGGATCACTGCATCCGTATTGACCTTCAGTGTTCTCTCCGTATTTCCGGATTTTATGGTGATTTCTTTGGTAGAACGGTTAATGGCGATCAGTGTTCCCTTTAGGGTTTCTCTTATATTTCTGGCTAGTATTTCCTGCAGTGTAGTTCCTACCGCCTTTATATCTGCCTCCATACCAACCTCTAGCCTCTCAAAATCTCTAATACTTCCATCGATACGAATGATTGTTTTTTCATCGACCGTATATACTCTGACAGTACTGCCCGTCTTGAAGGAAATTTCCTTCCTGTCCCGGTTGATATCCGTAATCTTACTCATATATTTTACCACAGACCCAATTCCTTCTACCAACAACACCTTATCGTTCTTTATAGTAACTTTTACATCCATGCCTATGGCTAAGTCTGAAAAGACTGCGCTGCTGCCATTGATCTTTATCTGAGTATCACTATTCATTGTAAACAGCCTTGCCGTATTTCCTTTAGTGACACTGATCTTTTTATTGATATTATCGATGGCAGTAATGATGCCTTCAAAAACATCTCCTTCTACAACTGTATCGCTATTCCATCTGATTTCAATTACCTTGTCGTTCTTGACATAAATTTTTATTTTTTCCTCTTCCTCTAAATATCTTAACGCACTCAATTGATTGTCGATATATACTTTTACATTGTCATCAATTGTATAGTACTTAATGCTATTCTGAAGGTTCAATACCAAAATTTTATTGTTATTTCTTATTTCCACTAGGATTCCCTCAAGAGTTTTGACTGCAGAGGATGTATCCTTATATTCATCCAGTTTTTCAACCAGTACAGCCATCTCCGCCCTTGTTACAGATTTGTTCGGCTGGAAATTGTTTTTATTGTCTCCCCGCATAATCCCCCGATCATAGGCTACATAAACATATCCTCTAAAGGCTTTTTTTACTGCTGCTGCATCTTTAAAGGGCAAAGGTTCCTCTTGCCTTGCCTCTGCCTCCCCTTCCAATCCCATAGCTCTCACAAGATATTTTGCCACTTCTTGTCTCTGGGCAGGCTTGTTAAGGTTTTTCCAGGTCAGCTCTTCATCATCGGCAAGTATATTCCAGTTTTTTGAAATTTCAATATACCCTAAAGCCCACTCTTGTGCCGTATCTTTTATCTTGCTTTTCTTCCTACCTTCCTTAATAGCTTTTAACTCCAGCTGAGCTTCTTGATCATGTCCCAGAGCTCTAAGAATCATAGCCAAGGCTTCAACTTTGGTTACCGGTTTATTGGGGGCAAATTTATCCTCTGTCACTCCTTTAAGAATGCCTTTTTCAGCCATTTTCTCAATGGCATTGCTGGCCCACTCTACTTCTTTTAAATCTATGAATTTTAAGATTCCCGGAGGCAGTCCGCCTTTCTTTTCTAATCCGGGGGGAGTAGAAGCCTTGCCCGTATATGCATAGCCAGGCACAAGGGCTATGGAAAGAATCAAACTAAACATTAACAAGAAACTTATCGCTTTTTTCATAATTTTACCTCCTTGCTTTTTTATAGGATTACGCCATTTAGGGAAAATTTGGGTACTATTGAAAAAATTTTTTCTTGTGCCATATTGGGCACTATCTGCATACCCTATAATTGAGAGAAGATACTCTTAAAATGAATAAAGGGGGAACTATAGTGGACGAAAAAAATGAAGCCATGAGAGACAGGGATATTCGGGTGGATCAACCTGGTCCGATACCGCCGCAAATGCCCTCACCAGGTACTCGACCGGGTATGGCACCTGCACCAGATTTTGTATCACCAATTCAAGCTCCTGCACCTGGAATAATGCCCGGCATGATGCCCAATATGTATCCTACAATGCCAGGTATGATGCCCAATATGTATCCTACAATGCCAAGCATGATGCCTAATATGTATCCTACAATGCCTGTCATGGATAACGTATATCCTACACTGCCTGCCATGGATAACGTATATCCTACACTGCCTGCTATGGATAACATATATCCTACACTGCCTGCTATGGATAACATATATCCTACGCTACCTGCTATGGATAAGATGTATCCTATGCCAGGCTGCATCCCTCCAGGAGTCTCACCAATGCCCGGAACCCTTCCGGCTACAGGAATGATGCCTCATATGGATTGTCTCCACTCTGTACAGCCGCCTACTCCTGACATGCTGCCAGTAGCAGAGGACGAGAGGACACTGTGTTACATGGAGCACATGCATAAACACAGAGCTCATCTTCATGAGGCAGAGGCTGCTAAGTTGAAAGCTATGCAGTGTTTAGTAAAGTGTAAATAAAGATTAGAGGCTTTTCGAAATCTATCGAAGAGCCTCTAACTTTTTATCTAATTGCTTTAAAAAAAAACTTCTAATTCTCGATGCACCTGCTCTGGAGCTCTTTGATAATTGAATTCATCGGCATAGATTCTCAAACGCCTTACCCGATCTTCATCAGAGGTCATATAGACACGGTTTATATCGGGAGCGATTTGTCTAATTCTGGCTGCAATTTCTGATTGCAGTCCCTTCATGTTAGTGATCTCAATATTCTCTTCTGTTTCTATGCCTACATAGGCTGTATCTTCAACCAGAATAACCACAGCGTTGCGTATTCCTTCCATGGCCTCTATATTGGTTTCTATAGTAACCCTCGCTGTATCCATAGGCATATTATCGTAGTTAATATCGCTTTCACGGTTATCTCCTACGACTTCGTCCTGGGGAACCAATCTTTGATCCGGAGTGGTTCTATCAGCAGCCAGATTTCTCTCCTCTGTTCCTAAATCTTCAGCCCGCTGCTGGTCGATATCTGTCCGGTCTCTTTGCGGTAAAGGCCGTTGGGCCGGTCTACAACCGATTATTCCTAGTGATCCGAAAAGCACAAAAGCCAAAAGCATGGAAATGAGCTTAATCTTTTTTAACAAAGCCATTCTCCTTTCTATCCTCTTTTGTGTTTCACCTCACATTGTTAGTTTTTGAGATTTTTCTTTTAATATGGTTTGTATTTTTATCAAAAACTTATAGTTTTTCACTTGATTAGGAAATTATACTATTGATTTTATAAAATTCTTTGAAATTTAGTCACACTTTTTTTGTGACTCCATATGATGTAATATACTGTAAATTTTTATAAATTTAAAATGGAGGGTACATGTATGAGTGAATCTAAAAAAGGATTATTAGGCAGCTTTGCTGATGATTCTTCACTATTATTCTTTTTCTTGCTGCTCGTCGTGTTCTTCGGCGGTGATCTTTTCAGCGGTGGTTTCGGTGATGACTCCTCACTATTGTTCTTCTTCCTGCTGTTAGTTATTTTCTTTTTTAATTTCGGTGGATTTAGGTATTGATCTATCGGAATATACTGTCCTCGGGACAGTTTTTTCTTTTGTGCAAAAAAAAATAGAACCCTATGGAGAGTCCTATTTACGATCTATAGCTTAAAGGTTCCTACAATTTTGTATTCCTTGGGTATTCCATAGAATGCACGAAGATCTTCCCTTCCTTCAACATCCCATACACCACTAATGCCTTCTTCATGGGCAGCCTTCTCAAAGTACAGCATTACGATCCCTGCATCCAGCTCCATGCTTTCCCCATCCTCGCAAAAGAGAGTAAGAATCACCTGATCCTTATCTAGAATAAATCTCCAGGGTTGTTTGTTTCCCCAGGAGGGTGCATATCGTGCGTAGTAAAATATATTTACCAAGGCTCTGTTCTCCAGTTCTTCTATGGTCGAAAGCCTTCCCCAACGTCCTGAAAAGATTAAGTCCTCAATTCCCAGGCGGCTGGCCTTAGGAGAAGTGTCTTTTTTAAAAATCCCTTTATATTGGTATCCTACTGCGGCAAAGGCTGTTACCACATCTTCACTTTCTATGCCAAGTACTTCTTTTATAGCACTCTGATCCTCTATACTCAGCCAGCAGGTTCCCAAGCCTAATTCCCAAGCCTTTAACCGAAGCAGCTCCATTATATAACCGCTGTTTTCCAAATATCCTGGAAATTCCTTTGAGGTAATTACCAAATAATGAGGAGCCTCTACCATCTTTCCATAATATCCGGCTTTGCCGGATAAATGCTGATATATCTCCTGTCCCTGGTCTACAAAGAGTATAGATATATTTCTCCCTTTAGCGATTCCCCTGGCCTCTTTTCCTGCATGAACCAATTCTTCGATCTTCTCATGCTCTACAGCCTGTTTCTTATAATCCCGAATAGTTCTAAAATCTTCTATTAGTTTTGAAAATTTCATGGGTCAGCCTCCTTTTTTTCTACATCTATGCTAAATAGATATCCTTTTTTTTTATTTTTAAACCTTTTCCGATCTTCATTTTTTCTATTAGAAAATCACTTAATTCATACATACTATTTCCTACAGATGTAAAAAATATTTCATGAATATTAGAATAGCAGAAGAAGGGGAGGAATTTTAGTGTCAGATAAAGATGTTGAAAAGTCCTATGAACGTAGTGCAGAAAGAATGCGGGGAGATAATAAAACCTTTGCAGCAGATTTGACGGATGCAGATTATAATGACCCTACCCGCCACGGGGATATACATGAGCGGGTAAAGGTGGACTATGACCGAATCGAAAAAATGCCCGGTATGGAAGAGGTACATAAATGGCAGAGAGAGCATATCAAAAAGGATGACCAATCAAAAGAGGGTTATCCCCTCAATGTGATCATCGACCCTGCCATGCGGGAGATGTATCAGGTAGTACACGATGCAGGTATGACCAATGTATTTGACCGCTTCAGCCAGCAGCAGCCTACCCAATGCAAATTTTGTATCGAGGGTCTATCCTGTCAGCTTTGTGCCAATGGGCCCTGCAGAATCAGTTCAAAAGCACCTAGAGGAGTTTGTGGGGTAGATGCCCATACCATGGTATCCAGAAACTTTGTCTATCGTCATGTAACCATCGGGACTTCGGCGAATATTTTCCACTGCCATCAGGCTGCCAGAACCTTAAAGGCAGCAGGTCAGCATCCCGAGAGCGGCCTGAAGATCAGAGATCCGGAAAAACTGAAAAAATACGCAGATATGGCGGGTCTGGATTCCAATAAGCCCATCCATCAGTTGGCAATAGATTTTGCAGACTGGGTAATGAATGACATCCATGGGCCCTATCATGTTGAATCTAAAGCCGTTGAAGCCTTTGCACCTACTAAGCGGAAAGAGCTATGGAGGCAGTTAGGCCTATTCCCCGGCGGCGGCTACAGCGAGGTAGCCTACGCGCAAACCCGGTGTATGACCAACTTCACCTCTGACCCTGTAGAGTTCTTGTTAAACAGTGTCCGGCTCGGCGTTGCCAATGAGTATCAGGGCTTATTCCTATTAGATATCATCCAAGAAATCCTTATGGGCACCCAAGAAATTGCAATGAAGAAGCAAAATATGGGATTATTAAAGGAAAACATGATCAATGTAATCACGAACGGTCATATGCCGCTTCTTGCTCATGTAGCCATCGACATGGCATCTACTGAGGAGTGGCAGCAGAAAGCAAAAGCTGCAGGTGCCGACGGTATTCAGATCCTTGGTCATGTTTGCGAAGGACAGCAGCTTATTAATTATGAAGGCATGCATAATCAGAAGGGCTATGGCGGTCAGGAGGGTGAGTGGTTATCTCAAGAGTACCTGCTGGCTACCGGGGTAGTAGACCTATTTATGTTTGACTACAACTGTACCGTACCCACCATGCCTCTTTTTGCAAAGCGTTTTGGCACGAAGCTTTTAAGTACCCATCCTGTCATCAAGCTGCAGGGTACCGATACCCTGGACTTTGTTCCTGAGAAGATGAATGAGCAGGCTGCAAAGGCTCTGGATATGGCCATCGAGTCCTTCAAACAGCGTAAAGCTGAAAATAGAAAAACTTATATTCCGCCTCATGTATCCGATTGTATGGTAGGCTTCAGTACAGAATCTGTCAAGAAAGCTCTGGGCGGCAGCTTTGGTCCACTGATCGAGCAGATTGCAAATGGCAATATCCGCGGTATCGCAACCATCGTGGGATGTACTACTGCAAGATATGGGCAAGGCGGCAGCAACATCTTTAAGATCACGAAAGGCCTGATTGAAAACAATATTCTGGTGCTCTCCGGCGGCTGTACCTCTAGTGTCATGGAGTACACCGGACTTACCAATCCTAAGGCTGCCGAAGAATGCGGCGAAGGCTTAAAGGCAGTATGCAAACAGCTGGGTATTCCACCGGTGCTCACCTATGGAGCTTGTGTAGATATCGGCAAGATGACCCATACAGCAAAAGAATTAGCCGATGCGTTAGACGTAGACACCAATAAGCTGCCATTGGTCATCGGTGCTCCAGAATACTTAGAGCAAAAAGCCGTAGCCGATGCTTGTACCGCAGTAGCACTAGGCTGGCTGGTACATGTGGCCCCTGTGCCATCCATTACCGGCAGTGATGTGGTAGTCAAGACTTTGACAGAAACTACAGAAACCTTAGGCCTAGGAAAAGTTGTGGTAGAGATGGACGCAGAAAAGACGGTTCAGATCTATGTAGATCACATTGAAAAGAAACGCAAAGAATTAGGATTGAATTAGTCATTGTTTGGGTTTTTAAACTATGGAGTATCAAACCGTTATCCAGTAGGGGCAGGCCTTTTGTCTGCCCGTTTTTCGAAACAGCACAGGGGCCGTCCCCTACGTAAACCTCAATAGAGACGTAGGGATCTACGCCCCCGTCGATCCGGAATAAGTTAGGATTCTCAGTGGCACATCTATACTGTCATCCTGGACGGCAGTGAAGGATCTTGCCAGAGAGTGTCTCTACTTGTCAGATTCTTCGCTTAGCGAAGGATGACAAGTATTTCTTATCTGGAACGGTTTGTTCTTCCTATAAAAAGGTCCCTTCGCGAAATACACGAAGGGACCTTTTTATAGGTCAAAATACATTTTATACTCCAGCGGATGAGGTACGATGCTCATCTGAGCAGCATCGGAGCGGATACGGCGCAGTTGATCATAGATCATTCCTTTAGAGAATACACCGCCCTCCAGCAGGAACTGATGATCCCGTTCTAAGGCATCAGCGGCTTCCTCTAAGGATTTTGGCAGTCCCTTGATCTTTTCCTTTTCTTCCTTGGATAAGGCATAGACATTTACATCATAGGGTCCAAAGCCTTCCTTTTCAGGATCGATCTTGTTTTTGATGCCGTCAAAGGCAGCCATCAGCAATGCAGAATAGGCTAAATAGGGATTGCAGGTTGCATCAGAAGGTCTAAATTCAAAGCGTTTTTCCTCCGGCTGTGTCGCATAGCCTGGAATACGGATCACTGAGCTTCGATTCGCGGTTGCATAACATATGCTTACAGGAGCTTCGTAGCCTGGCACCAGCCGCTTATAGGAATTGGTACTTGGATTGGTGAAAGCCATCAGGGCAGGGGAGTGTTTTAAAATGCCTCCAATGGCATAGAGGGCTGTATCGCTTAACCCTGAGTATCCTTTTTCATCATAAAAAATAGGTTCTCCATTTTTAAACAGCTGCATATGTACATGCATGCCGCTGCCAGCCTCACCATAGAAAGGTTTTGGCATGAAGGTAATCGTTTTCCCATTGGCGATAGCTGTATTTTTTACGATGTATTTTAACATCATGGTTCTGTCAGCCATTTCTCTTAAGGGGCCAAAGCTGACTTCTATCTCTACCTGTCCCGGTCCTCCGTTTTCAGAATGATGATACTTCACCGGTACACCATTCTTCTCTAAGGCCAATACCATTTTATTCCTCAGTTGGAAGCTGCTGTCGTAGGGTAAGTCTGCATGATATCCTTTGTGATGAAGCACCTTGTATCCTAGGTTCTGTACGTCTTTCTTATCTGTATTCCACTCTGCCTGATGGGCATCCATCAGTACCTCTACGTGATGGGGTGTAGTTTTAAAGGATATATGATCCAGTATGTAAAACTCAAACTCAGGGCCTAACAGGCTATAATCAGCAATCCCGGTTTCCTTCATATACCGCTCTGTTTTTTCCGCAATATACCGGGGGTCTCCCTCAAAACGCTCTCTTTCATTCCCTAAGGTATAGATATCTCCGATCATGGTTAAGGTAGGGGTTTCTGTGAAGGGATCTACAAAAGCGGTGGAAATATCCGGTTTGAATACCATATCCGATTTTTCCACGGATAAAAACCCATAGCTGGAACCGTCAAAGCCAATGCCGGTTTCCATGGTTTTATCCGTAAATCTTTCCATAGGAATCGTTAAATGATGCCATCTTCCTGCCAAATCCACTACCTTAAAATCAATGAGTTGGATTTCCTGGGTCCTGCAAAATTCTTTTAATTCCTCCAGGCTGTTAAACATGTTCATCCTCCTTTGTCATTCAATATTGATCCAGGTGGTTTCTTTTGCGGTAGATAGGGCCAGATATGTATAGGTGTTGGGTGCTACATGATTGATTTGATCAATCAACTGTTCCAGTTCTTTCGTATTCCTGGCCTTCACCTTTACCATAAAGCAGGTATTACCGGTGACCTTATGACACTCCTGGACTTGAGGAATGTCGCTAATCATCTTTGCCATGGCTTCAATAGACATATTTCCTACGGGAACAGTAATAAAGGCAGTAATATCCATGCCGACCTTCTCCCCATCGATCAGTACAGTATATCCCTTAATAATGCCTTCCTGTTCCATTTTTTT
Source organism: Geosporobacter subterraneus DSM 17957 (assembly GCF_900142145.1). Classification (GTDB taxonomy): domain Bacteria; phylum Bacillota; class Clostridia; order Peptostreptococcales; family Thermotaleaceae; genus Geosporobacter; species Geosporobacter subterraneus. The sequence continues at coordinate 67,271 of NZ_FQZV01000006.1, forward strand.
GACTCGTTCACTGGTAGCGGAAGTAGATAGGCCAATAATTCTGCCTAGTTCAGCCATGCTTATTTTTCCATTTTTCTGCAGCTCTTCCATGATTTTTTTGTCAAAGGAATCCATAGGTCACCTTCTTACCATAATTTTCTAATTTTATTGTACATTCTATTAAAATATTTGACAAGTTATTTTTACTCAAATTTTTATATTTTTTAGTGAATATAACTTAATTATGTATTTATTTTCGTTAATTTACTTTAAGGCAAATGTTTTCATTAGATAATTTCTCTTTTCGGAACAAGTAGACAGGACAATGCAACGGCTGTGATTTTAAAGTGTTGGAAAGCTGCATATTCCTGTTCTACATCATAATCAATCCCCACAAAACCCACAGTTTGTCCCTAAGGATTTTTGAGGGGATAATAGGAAGATACTATAATGCCCCAGTCACTGACTTCTATTTTTTTGCCTCTAAAGGGTTCTCCCCGCATCACCTTCGCAAACCCATCCAGAATTTCCTCTTCTTCATCTCCAATACTAGAAAACTGTTCATCCCGTGGGTCTAAACCATCTACTGCATAGGAGAATTTTCCCTCTGCTGCTTTTCGCATCGTATACAGATATTTTGCTCCTGATATCTTTCAAATTTAACTGAGCTGATGCTGTATCTGAAGGTAGGCTTCGCTGTTTGTACCTATCAGATCCCTTATCTTTTCAAATTTCTCTACATCAATATTTGCTGCCACATTTTGTGCAATCTTTAATGCCCGTTGGCTGAGTTACCCTGTGAGCATTCGATAATTTTGTATATACATCGTAGAAAAAAGCAAAAATAAGCCCAGTAGTGTACTGATCAAAAAAGCTAGGGTAATCTTAAAGGCAAGTTTTTTTGATAACCAATCTTTTTATTTCCCCTCTTACTATCCATGGAAGTTTCCCCTTATATGACTGTCTACAGAGTATACGTTAAAAAATTCAATTGTATAGTAATTCGATATTTTTTACGGTTTTCCCAAAATCTTTTCCTATGCATCCTATTTTTCCACTTATCCACTGCAATAGAAAAAGTGAGGGTATTCCTCACTTTTCCATAACTATTTTCGTTCATCCATGTGTTGTACGAGATCAATGGCTCCTAAAACAACATGGGCAAGCCCAAAGCCTACGATACCCGCTGCAATCATGGGTGCCACATCTCTTCGCTTCATCATTGCTCCAGTAGCAGTAACTGCTGTTCCTAATACTGTTGGGATTAAACCTTCTCGAATCTCCATCAAAAAATTCCCTCCCATTTTATTTTGGAATTCATTATTAGCATGGTATCTTTTAAGTTTCATTATCCCTGACAAAAGCTTTCAAATCTGGGAATAAATTTGTGATATTTATCAACCGCTGTTTGATTCTGTGCTAAAAAGTGAATAATAAAGAATGAGGAGGGATTTTATGGACGCGATCACTTTAATGATTGAAGAACATAAGCATATTAAAAGAGTACTGGGTATTACACGAAAAGCCTGCATTCAGATTTTAAACGGAGTACCTGTAAACTATGAAGCCTTTTATAAGATTATCGATTTTGTCCGAAATTATGCCGACAAGCATCATCACAGCAAGGAAGAAGATATCCTGTTCAAAAGAATGTCAGAAGAGCTTGGTGATGTGGTGGCCCATGGCCCGATTATGGGTATGTTTGCTGAGCATGATCTGGGCAGGCTGTTTATCAGCAACTTAGAAACCGCTCTTCAAAAATCTAAGGATGGGGATAAAGATGCAAGGGTGGATATCATTGCCAATGCCATTGCATATACAGACCTTCTGCACCGTCATATTGACAAGGAAGACACAGCCATTTATACCTTTGCGCAAAAAAAGCTAAGTCCGAAATCTTTGGCTGAGGTAGAAGAAAAATGCAGGATAATCGAAAGCCTGGCCCATGAAAAACAGCTGCAGGATAAATATATCAGACTTATCGATGAACTGGAAAAAAGCGTTGACTAATCCCAACGCTTTTTCCAATTAACAGTTCTACTGGTTACCGATTTCGTCGACATAGATTTTTGGCCCAGGGCGGGGTGCCAGCACCACAAAGCAGGACATATCACTGCAGGTGTTATTTTTCAGGCTAAAGGTCTCATGCCCCTTACAATAGATCACATCTCCGGCTGCGTTCTCCTGTGTTTTCCCATCCACGGTTAGTTCTGCACCACCCTTTAGTACATGCAAAATCAAATCGATATCCTCATGCTGATGAGGTGGGATCTGCTGTCCTGACCGCGTGTTCAATACAAAGTTTGAAACCTTTTCTTCACTAAATAATACCCTCTTCGTAAAAGTACTGTCTAGATACACAATTCTTTCAGCAATTTTTTCGATTTTCGATTTTCATTTTTCATACCTCCTTAGAACCCGGCAGTAACGATAAAGTCCTCGCCCCACCAGTCTTTTTCATAGTCAATTTCTAGGCAGGATAATGTTTTTTTCTTCTGGATCAATGATGAATCTAAACCCAGCTACTTCATATATATGACGTTCAAAAAGTTGGGCTCTGATCTGGCAGCAGATTAGCCAACTCTGCCTTTCTCCACCTTTCTCCATGGCAACAGAAGCAGTATAAAAAGAAAGGCAAGGGTGACAGGGGAAAGAATATTCATCGTGGTGGTAATGCTCCTATGCCCAGTGTTTTTTAGCTTATCGTAAAGTCCCATGATAATTTTCCCCTCATGCTTTTAATAATAGTTTAGATTTTCTAAATTTTGCATAAAAATAAGCCAACCTTCAAATAGGGTTAGCTTATTTTTACAAATTTAACCTATTCTACTAGATAAGATGATCTAGAATATAAACTAGCACAGCAGATGAATTTATATTCTAACTAATTTTTCGGCACTTGTTCTAATGTAATCTTCAAGGTTTTGTTTTCCCCATCTCGTACAATTTTCACTTCTATTTGTTCACCCGGCCGGTATCGATACATTTGCCGCACCAACTGACTCATGGTGGTGATTTCCTTATCCTCCAAGGCCACAATCACATCTCCGCTTTTTAATCCACCACGGGCAGCCGGAGAACCCTTGGTAATCTCCACCACATAAACCCCTTTATCCACAGAAAGCTCCGTTCCCATGGAACGCTCAAACACTTCCACATCTACACCCTTAATCCCCATATATACCTTGCTAAAAGTGCCTTTTTCAATGAATTGGTCTACGATAGGCTTTGCAATGTTGATGGGAATGGCAAAGCCTAAGCCTTCACCGGATTGAATCTTGGCAGTATTGATACCGATCACCTCCCCCTTGCTGTTTAACAGAGGGCCTCCACTGTTGCCAGGATTTATGGATGCATCGGTTTGTATGAGGTCTTCAATGGTTTCATTTCTGCTGATATCAATTCTTCGTCCAAGGCCGCTGATAATACCGGAGGTTACTGTTCTCTCAAACTGCAGGCCCAGGGGATTGCCGATAGCAATAGCGATCTCTCCTACCTCCAGCTTTTCCGAGTCTCCCAGATCAGCAGGGATAACCTTTACCCCGTCTACCTTGATGACTGCCAGATCGAGGGCTGGATCACTCCACAACACCTTTGCTTCTTTCTTTGACCCATCGTGGAACAGTACGGTTACTGCCGAGGCGCTGCCATTGTCAACTACGTGGGCGTTGGTTAGAATATATCCTCTGCTGTCAATGATGACTCCTGTTCCTACACCACTGTCCCGTATTTCTCCAAAGAAGAAATCCTGTCGGACTGTCTGAGTAGTGATCCCTACCACAGAGGGCATGGCTTTTTTCGCCACAGCAGATACCAGAAACTCTGTCTGTTGAGGCTCTACCTGGATCACCTGTTTTACATCCTTTCCGAAATAGTTGTCAGGATAGGGCATCAGCTTGCCAAATACATAGACGGGAAAAATGTAGCTGGAGAGCATCCCTCCGATTAAGGCAGAAATCAATGCCGTAGTGATTAAGCCTCCATGGAGCCTTCTTTTTTTAGGCTTTGGCTCCTGCTGCTGTACATAATAGGAGGATGATTTAGGTTGTTCCGGTTCCCCCAGCAGCTGTATTTCTTGTATATTTTCTTTGTTATCATAATAATCCATGAAAAAACCTCCTTTTTTCCTGTTGATAACTTTATTATAAAAGGAGGTTATGAACAATTTATGAACAAATTGTGAACAAGTATTATTTTATTTTTATTGAGGGTTTTGCAAAGAATGGGACATTAGGCGGAATCACGGGGCGTGGTTCCCTACCATTGAAATATGCCATTCATGGGTAGTGGTGGATTTCCATGCCCGCCATCAAGATTTTATCCATTCGGTTGAGGGCAGAGACCCAACCCTACATTAGAACCCTTCTATTCTGCCTGCATGTAGGGTCGAAGGACTCTGTTCGACTGATGCAGGAATCTTATTACCCGGGTGGACAGGGTCGTCTACCCCTACGTTTCCTTATGTCGTATCATTCTACAAATATTTATTATTACTGTAATCCCATAGAAATGCCAAATTATATCATCTTCATTATCTAAAATCCTATTCCCTAACCTCTGCAAGGGGCAGTGTAAAGGTAAAGGCGGTCCCCTTTCCTACCTCGCTTTCTACCCGTATCTGTTCTCCATGGCGGTCTATGATTTTCTTCACAATATATAATCCTAATCCGGTTCCCTCTTTATTGCGGTTTCTTGACTTATCCACTTTATAAAATCTTTCCCAGATAGATGGCTGCTCCTCTCGTGGAATCCCCATCCCATTATCCCGGACTGTAATCCACGCCCTCTGCATATGAGCCTTGCTGGTTAATTCAATAGCTCCCCGGTTCTCTACAAATTTCATTGCATTGTCTATGAGATTGGTAAGTACCTGCTCCATAGCATCCCGGTCAGCAGTAACCATTAGCTTTTCTCCTTCCAGCCCTAAGGATATCTCCAAATTTCTTCGTTCGATTTCCTCATCATATTTCAACAGGGTCCTTCGGATCAGTTCATTAATATCAAAGACCTGTATCCGGATAGGATATTGATCCGATTCCATTTTCTGCAGGTCCAGCAAGTTTGCGGTCAGTTTATTTAACCTCCCTGCTTCCTTTGAAATCACCTGAAGATATTTTCGCTGATCCTTTTCCTCAACAGTACCATCTAAAATCCCCTCTACAAAACCCTTAATCAGTGTCAGGGGCGATCGCAGCTCGTGGGCTACTGCTGCAATAAAGCTTCTTCTATTTTCTTCAATGGCTTCAAGCTTTTCTGCCATTCCGTTAAAGGTTCTGGTGACCTGGCCGATTTCATCCTCTGTATCAATGGTAATCCGCTGGGTGAAATCCCCCGCTGCCAGTCTTTCTGCCGCGACCCCCATTGCCCGAAGAGGAGATGCCATCCGTTTGGATACAAAATAAATGATCAGAGTAGACACCAGGAAGGAAATGCCCATGGCAATCCAGATAATGCGGTGTACACCCTGAATAGCATCGGTAATTTCATAGAGAGGTGAATGCATGATCAGTGCATTTTCTACGCGACCATTGATGATAATGGGCATTCCTACGGTAAGCATAGGCACTTTCCATTCTGCATCAAAAACACCCTTTTTTACAATAACACTTCCCTGCAATACCTGAAGCATTTCTTTTTCCGTGATCTGCCTGCCAATCCACTGCTTTTCATTGCTGGACACACCATAAATCATTCCCCGCCTGTCCAGTACCCAGATACGGGTATTCAAAAATCGTTCAACCGCCTGCAATTCGAGGTTCAACCTTTCTGCAGAAATCCGTCCGTTTAAATGGGCAATGACCATATCATTGAGCTTGTTTCCCTCTTCCAAAAGCAGGCTCTCATGACGTTGAAAAAAGTAGCTGCCGGTCAGCTGTGAAAACAGCAGCCCTAATATCAAAAAACTGATAATCATAATGGCCACATATGCGGCCATAAGCTTTTTAAATACCGAATTAAGCATGTTTTCCCACCTCAAACTTATAGCCTACACCCCAAAGGGTTTTGATTTTATATTGATCCTCAAGGGGTCTTAGCTTTTCCCGCAGTCGTTTGATATGGACATCAATGGTACGTAGCTCTCCCTCGAAATCGTATCCCCATATATTTTCAATAAGCTGTTCTCTGGTGAACACTCTATTCTGATTCTTTACTAAAAAGTATAAAAGCTCCATTTCCTTTGGCGGCAGCTCTAGGATTTCATTTTGTATCCTGACAGTATAGCCTTCCAGATCAACGGTTAAATTGGGCAGCACCACCTGTTTTGCAGACTGGCCTCCTTTGTGGTATCTCCTGAGCACTGCATCAATCCTGGCGATCAATTCTTTCGGATCAAAGGGCTTCACCATATAGTCATCGGCTCCCAGCTTTAAACCCAGTACCTTATCAAAGGTCTCCCCCTTAGCTGTCAGCATAATAATCGGTATATCGCTAATTTTCTTGATTTCCCGGCATAAATCCCATCCATCCATTTTAGGCAGCATAATATCCAGCACTACCAGGTCTGGAGCTTCTTCTCTAAAAACAGACAGGCCCTTTTCCCCATCCTGGGCCCCCAGCACATCGTACCCTTCTTTCTTTAAGTAGATGCTGATGAGATCATAGATATTGTAGTCATCTTCTATTACCAGAATTTTTTTAGATGCCATATTGGATCACCTCCTTGGTTTTTATTTTCTGACGGCCTCAGGTCTCAAAAACCCACGGACAGGCACAGAGACCTGCCCCTACCTAAGATCCATGGTAGGAATGACACCTTCGTCGTTCTGAAAGATTTCATTTCCTATCTATTTTCTATTGGCTATCAAAAACTTTATATTTTTCCATCCGACGAATGATGCTTTGTGAATATTTTGTTTCATAGCTTTTCTTTTCCTCATATAAATCCTTTGATTTGTAATATCCCCGGTTGTATTCTGTAAAAATCCTATGCAAATCCTCTGGGTAGGCTCTTCTTAAATGCCACAGATATATAGTGCCCAGAGCGATATTATATTCTTCATGAAAAATTTGATTGGGATCATATGTAATGTTAAAGGCTTCTCCATACTTGTCACAAAGCCATTTTTCTGTAACAGGAATAATCTGCATCAGTCCCCGGTCTGCATCCTTTCCCAGTGCATTTTTATCAAAGCCGCTCTCCTGCTCTATCACCGCCAGAATCATACTAATGGGCACCTCTGTTTTTTTACTGTATGTAAGAATCTGATCCACAGCTTTTTCCGAAAGCTTTGTCATTTCTATAATTTTCTCTTTCTGTAGTTCTTCCCCATCCTGCTTTTGAGAATCCGCTTTGCTGCTCACAAACAGACTGTTTTTAATTCGGGAAAATATATTTTTGATTCCCCACAGGTCTATGACTGCTACAGGAGATTTTTTCTCCTGAGGCAGATCTGTTTTTTCTACAGCAGCCGGAGGTGCCTTTTCTTCTTTCTTTTCTTCTTTCTTTTCTTCTTGTTCTATTGGCAACTTTTCTTCCGCAGTTTTTTCCTGTTGTATATTTACTTTAGGAGCAGGCATGCTTTTGCCCTCCAAATAGGCTACCAAATCGTCCCCCCAGAAATTCACAATCAAAAGGGCCAGGATCAAATCAACTGCAATCAATATAAGGATAAAAGCTCCATACTGCTTCCACTGCTTCATTTCTGTTCCTCCCATAGATCTGTGATTAAGATATTTATTTCTAAACTTCTAGTTTCCTGTTCTTTAGTACGGGGCGACCCATGTGTCGTCCCGAAAGATGGGCAGACACGCAGGTCTGCCCCCATAGGCGTCAACTTAATTTAAATATTTCCAAATAAACCTTAGAAGCATGTCATTCTGAGCGTTAGCGAAGAATCTTATAGAACATAAGCAAGATTACTTTTGATTATCAGAATATATCATCTAGCTCAAAGATCCTTCGACTCCGTTTTACTCCGCTCAGGATGACAAATTATGGGTTAAGTTGACGCCTATGGGTCTGCCCCTACGATCTATGATGGATACATGAAACTTCCCAACCACACATCTATAGCTTATACCTGTATTATAATGAGATCCTATTGATAAATCAACTCCACAAAGGTATCGACCTGTAAAGCAAAAAACATGATCCTCTTGGATCATGTTTTTGCTAAAACTATTTGCTGTTCTTATCAAAATAAACATTACGTTCATATTTATATCCGCCAAAATCAATATACTGAGCCACCTTGGCCTTAGGTCCTAAGGTTACATCTTTTAAAGCATATTCTTTAAAAGTATAATATCCGGCCCGGTCTACAATATAACCGATGTGCTCTTTTCCGCCGGGAGCCTCCTTGTCGATATAACTCTCAATAAAATCATAGGTGTTTTGAATAATCTTAATGACGGTTGCCTCATCCACCCATTCTAAGAAGGTTTCTGCCAGTCTTGGGTTTCGCTTGCCAGTTCTTCCCATGATGACTACGCGGAAGAATTTCTCCGGATTCCGAGACCATGCGCCCGTAGGGCATTTTAAGATACATTCGCCACAGCCCAAGCATCGATCCTCGTCTCTCTTCACCTTATAATTTTCCATCCTTAAGGCTCCGGTAACTCTCTTTTTGCAGTTTTTTACGCAGGCTTCACATCCTACACACCTGGATGCATCATAGACCGGTTCCACCTGACCAATAATGCCGAAATCCTGCATGTGGGCCTTAATACAGTCATTGGGACATCCTGTACAGGCAATTTTCACGTGGCGGTCATTGGGGAAAATAGATTTTTCTATTTTTATAGCCAAATCTGTTGTATTGTAATTTGCAAAGGGACATACCTTATTGCCGATACAGGCAGATACATTTCTGGTACCCGCTGCAGGATAGCCCTGCTCTACTTCTTCAATGTTTACACCATAATCCAACTCCAACCCTTGAATAATAGGAGCAATCATTCGATTGATCTTTGGTATCTTATCGAAATCAATCCCAGGTACCTCAAAGCCCTGACGGATTGTAATATGAACACTGCCATCCCCAAATTTTTCGGCGATCTCTTTAATAATATCAAAATACTTTACTTCCAAATGTCCTCCTGGAACCCGAATTCGTAAGGCTGTCTTTCCTCTTTCTTTGGTCACACGATAGGCATTCTTCTTGATTTTTTTTGTATTGATATCCATTGATCATCCCCCCTAGTCCATCAGCTGCTTTGCTTTAGCATAGTTAAATACCGGCCCCTCTAAGCATACATAAATCTCATCAATTTTGCAGTGTCCGCATTTTCCAATGCCGCAGCTCATTTTTCTTTCAAAGGATACCCAGATTTGATCTTCCCGAATATTTCGTTTTAGGTATTCTAACCCTGTGAATTTCATCATCATCGGCGGCCCTACGATAATAATTTCAAGATTATCCGTGTCTGGTATATGAAGGGCAGGTACATACTGGGTAACCAGGCCTACGTTACCGCTCCATCCTTCTTCCTCCCGGTCAATGGTCAGAATCACATTGAACTTCTCGTTTTTCTTCCAAGCTTCTATTTCTTCAGCAAACAGAATATCCTTAGAGGATTTAAAGCCAATCAGCAGGTCCAGTTTTTCGATTTCCTGGGGATTCCGGTGAAAGTGATTAATGATGCTTTTCACTGGGGCTAAACCGGTTCCCCCTGCGGTAATGATCAAGTGCTTTCCCTTATATTGGTCCAGGGAAAAGCCGTTGCCGTAAGGCCCTCTCAAAAACATACTGTCCCCAACCCTCAGGTTATGAAGGTAGTCTGTTACTTTCCCTACCCTTCGGATGGTCATATCGATATACCCCGGTCCAAAATCACTGATGGAGATCGGTGCTTCCCCAATCTTTGGAATAGAAACCTCTACAAACTGTCCATTCTGAGGGGTTATATCATAAGCCAAACGATAGGTATAATCTATCTTCGTTTGATGCTGTATATCTATGATTTCGTACTTTTTAGGAATATAGGGATTTTTCATGGTTATTGCTCCTCCCCTACAATTTGTGTCACTTTATTAATACAGTTGGAAAAGGATATATATTCGGGACAGGCGTCGTCACAGCGTCCGCATCCGACGCACATATGGTAGCCATTGCGTTTCTTAAAGTCATAAATCTTGTGCATAGTCTTATAACGCATACGATCCCCATAATTTTTTCTAAATCCATGTCCTCCCGCCATATCTGTAAAGCCATCCACATGGCAGCCTGCCCATACCCTGCGCCGCTCCCCATTGTTTGGATTGTCTTCGTAGGCGATATCCTGCATGGTCCAACAGCTGCAGGTCATACACACGAAATTGCACCGGCCGCAGGCTATGCATCGCTGGCTGTACTCCTTCCACATGTCCTGTTCAAATAGGCTGTTATCTATATTTTCAGTATCCGGCAGTCTTACCTCTACCTTATTTTTCTGAATAAATTCTGGTGAAAAATCCACGGTTTTTCCGAAACCTTCAAAGGCTGGACTAAGTTCCTCATCCTTAAAGTCTATTATCAGCTCCTCACCAAATCTTATGGCTGCTGAATAGCTCTCGGTCTGATTCGTCCCCATGGAAACACAGAAGCAGTTATCGAAGCCCTCTGTACACTCAATCATAAAGAATTTTACTTTCTCCCGCAGTCTTTCATAGTACACATCCTGAAGGCTTCCATTTTTTAGGAATACTTGATCCAGCCTCATCACCCCGTGGATATCACAAGGCCGTAGGAATATGATGATCTTTTTATCCTCTTCCTTAGGCTCCTGGTACTCCTCTGAAGTATAATAAAACAGGGTCTGGGTGATGGGAAACAATATTTCTTTTGGTGAAAAATGAGCCTTTTCATCGATAACCATTTCTTCTATCCGATTGATTTCCCCATAGCGTACAACATCCGTATCAGAAAATCTGCCCGTGCCCTGTAAACGGATCGGGGCATAGATTTTATATTCATTTTTTAATTCCTGCAGGACTTTGTTAAATGCTTCATAGCTTAGCTGCAATGCCATTAGTTGACCCTCCTTCTTAGTTATATCTTCATTGACAGTTGATTTTAACTTATAGATATATCCTTTAGCTAAACTGTCTTGTTTGATTCTCGTTACGCCTTACTCGTTACACCATGAAAAACCAGTAACGTGCAACGTGTATCGTGTATCGAAAAATAGAAGTTTCATTTTGGGTAATTTTTGCTGTAAATAAAGAAATCTGTTTACTAATCACATACTTCCCAGATTTACTCCTTAGAAATATACCAATACATCATTCCAATAAAGAAAATTCCTCCCACCATATTTCCCGCGGTGGATGCTGCGATATTTTTTATATAGCCTGCTATAGATACCACTGAGGGATCATGGGGCAGCATCAAGGCCATTCCCAATAGGGACATGTTGGCAATACTATGCTCAAAGCCAGCTCCTACAAATGCAAACAGACACCACCAGATCATAATCAGCTTGGCCATATCATCTTTGGCACGGTTAGAAGTCCATATTCCCAAGCAAACCAGCATATTGCAGAAGATTCCCCGGATAAACAGCTGCATAAACGGGGCATTCATTTTACCCTCTGCTACCTTTGTAATAAAGTCTGCTTGAGGTGCATTGCTGACTAATCCTGATTGTACAATCAAGTAGGCAAAGATCAGTGCTCCAATGAGATTGCCGATATAGCTGTATGCCCATACCTTCATGGTATCTGCAAGGGTTACTTTTCTAGTTAGATTACCCATGGTCATAAACAGGTTGTTTCCTGTAAAAAGCTCTGCTCCTGCAAAGATAATCAAACTTAAAGCAACACCGAAGGTTGCTCCCATGACTGCCTTTGTTGCCGGAGAATTGGCCGCCGATAGAGGCGCTCCTATAGAAAATACTAACATCACGCCAAAACCTACGTATATCCCTGCCATGATGGATGAAATCATGTATTTGGCAACACTTCTTTTCACAAAGTTTGCACGGTTTATAGCACCTTCTGCGATTTTGTTTACTGTTTCAATATACATTTGTCTCCGCCCTTTCTAATAGAACCATTGCTAATTAAAGTAATATAGATAAGTACATAAAATCTTTTGTTATAAATATATCAAAACCTTTTCTTACACTCTGTGAGAAAAATCACAAAGAACTAGAAAAAACAACGTTTTTCTGTCCAAATTTTTCCACAGCACTAAAAAGGACAGTCCCTCGACCGCCCTAGACTAATGACACAGTGATATTTACAAATAAACCCCTCCTAAGCTTCCGAACAGGGACTTTGACGAGGTCACTTTTTTCAATGATCTATTTCAGAAAAAGTGGCCTTGTCACGGAGTCGAGAGGATCTTAGGAGGGGTTTTTCACTCACCTTAGACAGTCTCTCGACTGCCCTTTAGATTTCTTTCTCATCTACAATATATTCATCTAATATTCCCATCATTGCATCCATGCATTCCCCTTCGTCCTGCTCATCCAGCGGTATATTCCATTCCCCATTATTGGCGGTACAAATCAGGGTTGCATTGGTACTACCCTTTATATTCTCAGTATGCAGCACCCATACAATATGATGATTGCCTCTGCTGTAAAATCTTTCAAACACAATAAATCCAAAACCCCTATCTTCAGCCAAAGGATAATATTCATGATGAAGCACATCCCCGTCAACCTCTCCCATCAAGGTATGCAGAACCTCGGCTGGGGGAATAGATAGGGAAAACATTCTTGCAGCCATGGTCACTTCCCCCTTTCTGTACTTTACTTTATCTATATTCACCATGGGCAAAAACATTGCAATGAATACTGTATTATTTGGTAGAATACCAAAACACAGGAGATTTAATTGCATAAGGGCGCAATATGTTGAAAATCCAAAACTTGAGTATTACTCACCCAGCACAACCATTCCATAAAAGTATAAACAAAGACATTTTATTTTGACGGATTTTTGACGTCAAAAGGGTGGAAACTGTTAAGCTTCCACCCTTCATTATTCCTTATTCAACCTCTAGTGTTAACTCTATTTTTTTATCACCTTCAATTACAACTTTATACTGTCCTGGCTTAGTTGATGGCCCTACTTTCCATGTCCAAGATACATTACCATTTGCATCCGCTTTCTTAGGTTCTAATCCCGATGCCTTGCTTGCTCCAGATGAGTAATATACAGATATAGTATATTCTTTGCCAGGAGTCCCCTGGATACTTGCAGTAGCATTTTCTCCTGCCTTCACCTTTAGCACGTTTCCGGTTTCGCTAGTTGATGGGGCTGTTGGCTGGGTTGACTGACTTGGTGCAGTAGGCTCAGTAGCCTTTTCTTCATAAGCCCATAGGCCCTTATTTCCGTCTCTAGCAACTGTCTGTAGAGCTTTGAAATCCTCCACATACTTCACATTTGGTGGAAAAGTGGCTACCTTTGCATAACCTTCTTCCAGGAGCGTCTTATTATACATCTTTCCATTGATCCATACATAGGCCAAAAGTCTGCCGTACTTATCCCGCTCTTGCACGTCGAATTCTAGCTCTATTTCCTTACCTTCCAGTAAGCCCTTTGTAAATATTGAAGCAATTTCGCCAAATTCGTTATTTTTCGCTGCATCCGGATGGACAGATTCCGGAGTATCTACACCGATGAGTCTTACCTTTTCTTTTGCTCCATTGTACTCAATCTCTAGCGTATCTCCATCAACAACTCTAAGGACCTTATATGTAGTAGCAGCTGCACCGCTCTTGATCACAACAGTCTTTGTGGCTGCATCCCAATCTACCTTTGCACCTAGAGCCTCGGCAATGAATCTGGCCGGAACTAGAGTCCTACTATTAATAATCGTTCCCGGTACATCAAGGTCTTTTTTCGCCCCATTAATTGTAGCTGTTTTGTTGCCAATTGTAAGTACTATAGTCGTGCTTCCTTTTGTACCAGTTACGGTCTTTGTCGGATTGTCCCAGTCTAAGGTTGCCCCAAGTGCTTCAAATATTGCTCTTAAAGGTACCAGAGTTCTCCCTTGAACCACCGCTGGCGGAACATCAAATTGCAGTTGCTTTCCATCTACAGTAACCTTTGTTTCATCAGTCGCTGCGAAAGCCGGAAAACTAAAAAGCATAGCAGTAATGATTAAAAATGCTATAATCCTTCTCATAAAATCCCCCCAAAATTATTATATTTACTATTTTGCCATACTTTTACAAATTCCTTTTCTTATCGCTCGACAAATTGCGCCATTTGTAAAACGAATTAATGTATGAAAAATAATTTCAATTTTTCTAAAATATTTTGATTTTGTGTGTTGACAATCAAATTTGAATTTGGTATACTTAAATCAAGATAAAGGTATTAAAGCTGCGGTTGCGATAAGACAACGAGCTAAAGGAGAAATGAAAATGAAACAATTATTAGAGACAGCGGTAAATAAGTTAATGGCACCTTATACACCAGAGCAAGTGCAAATGATGCAAACAGAAGTAAATCAAATTATATCTGACATACTTGCCAAAGCAGAAACAATTAGACCAGCGTGCACAAGCGACAAGGCAGCTTTGCAAATGGCAGTAGTTGACGGATTATACGCAACAGATGACCGCAAAAGAGCAATGGCTATGATGATTATAAAAAATATATAGGAGGTAATATCATGAAAAGAACAACTTACAAAGGCTACATCATTGATACTGACAACCTTGGCAGACAGTATGTGTATAACACCGATAGTCCTTACAGCGAAGATAGTGACAAAATAGTTATTGGTGTAGGCCACAAACTCTCAGCAATCAAAGCCGCTATCGATAAGGCTATAGATTTGGGGTATTGGGCAGTGGTCGATACCCATTCCTGGGGTGGCTCCAGGGAAGGAGCTGGAAGGCCAGCAACAGGAAGAAAAAGACGACAAATTTATGTGACAGATGAGGAGTACGAGCAGATTAAAGATTTGATTGATCAGATGAGAGACGGAGAGAAAAATGAGTAACGATTTAACTGGCCAAAGATTTGGCAGGCTCACTGTACTAAAAAAAGTAGGTATCAAAGGTAAAAACTCTAATTACCTATGCGTTTGTGATTGCGGCAACGAGTTAGAGGTAATTAGACCATCACTGGTAGATGGATCTACGATGAGTTGCGGATGTTTAAAAGCAGATTTAGATAAAAATATTGGGCCAAAACTTAAAGAGTTAGCAGGATTTGTAGAGGGGACTTGTGTATCAGTTTTAAAAAGCGGTTTGAGCAAAGTAAATAAAAGCGGTGTTAAAGGTGTATGTTGGGACAAGACACGTAAAAAATGGGTAGCTCAAATAACCTTTAAGCAAAAGCATTACAATCTTGGGAGATACTCAGATATCGAGCAAGCAAAAAAAGTTAGGAAAATCGCTGAAGAAAAGCTATTTGGAGAATTTTTGGAATGGTACGAAAAAGAATATAAAAGTAAAGTTGATAATGCAAATAACCCGCCTGATGATGACTTGGAGGGCACAGGTCGAAACCAATGATCCAGAATGCTCCGGGGAAGTCGCGGGATACCCGTCGCCACAGGGGATAATATGGCGCCCCTTTTATATAGATTGTACTTTGACAACTAAATAAAAAAAACAGGAGCCTAAGCCCCTGCATTCTCATCCTTGCCATCATCTGGTATCGTTTTTTGATGCTGCTTAATTAACTGATTGGTGTAGACAGCTGCCCCAGTAACAAGGACACCCTGCACCACGGCCTGTACGATTTCCTCAGGTGTAGATCTCGGGGTAACTCCCATCATAGCCAGTGCACCAGCCACTCCAAAAATAAGCAATATAGCTGGTATCCAGTTATCTTTGATTTGATCCCACTCCTTAAGGATCGTTCCCAACACGTAAAGCGCTGGAATTAAAATAAGCGCTTGATCAAAAATAAATGTACTAAAATCCATAAAACACTCTCCTCTCAATTTACCATGTAATAACCGAGTATAACCGTCTTGTGGTTGATTTGATCAGTTTACCCCCTACTTTAAGTACCGTAGACCCCCCAGCATCCAGGGTGATACCTTTTGTACAACCTAGATTTTTAAGTGTCTGCTGTCCCCTTGCAGCATTAGACTGTGGCCTAACTGCAATGATGATTTTTTTCTTCTCAGGATTCCACCCAATGACCGGTCTATCTGTTATCCTGCCGATGTCGGCAAAGGCTCCGGTAAACCCTTCTTCTTTCATCATGATTTTAGGAAGGATGCTGCAGCCAGATACCGCAAACCATACGTCTTTTTCCTTTCGGATATCTTCGATTGATTTCACATCGACACTACCATCTTTGTAGACGATTAATGTCCCCTTAGGCCCTCTAGGTGCGTCTGGTCTGATGATTTTTCCTTCGCTGACCAGGATGCCTACGGGTCCAAGTTTCCCATCTGGATATTGATACTGGTACCCGCTGGTCACAAAATTAGCCAGGTTGATTTGATTCCCTGGCTTATCCTGGATAGATATTTTTAGGCATAGCGGATCTACTTCTACTACATCAGTCAAACTGACTTTATAGTGTTTCACATCATCACCTCATTTCTTTGTGCGGTAATCCCACTCTGTTGGAGTTGCCCTCACGTCTACATGAGTAAAGGTGTCGTAAATCCCGACACCTCTAAAACCTACTTGCTTGGCTAATTTTGCAACCTGTACAGGTGTAACTCCGGTGACTCTGATATCAGCCGCTTTTCCCTCCATGTGTTGGCTCTTTGGGGCACCCCCAATCTTAGCATTATACTCAGGTGTTCGATAACCAGAATTTACTATGATCGGTTTACCTACCAACACCCTAAGCTTTTGCAGCTTGTCTATCAGTTCCTCATCCAGCTTTACAAGGTTACTTCCATCCCTGCATTCAAATTCATGTAATGAAAAGTTCTCGCTGATTTTTATTTTATTCATGATGTTCCCTCCTCTTTTTTGGTATTTCCTAAACAGGCATAAGTCCTGTCATCGATCCGCACTACCTTTTTCCGGATATCATTTGCAGTATCATTGATTTGATTAAGCATTCTCAATGTCTCTGCCTGATCACTGTCATTTTTAGATGTATTCAATATTAGGGCTTTCGTAAATTCCTGCAGACTGGCTCCTACACCCTCCAGCTTATCGGCTATCGTGGTAAATACTGATTTCATCTGCATCCCGAATATGATTAGAGCTACAACCGTAATGATCAAAACAAAAAGCATAGCACCTCCAACTATGCCTAAACTTAGGTATCCCTCTGATATAGCCCTTACAGTTTCAGGATTTACTGGTATATCCTGCATTGCATCACACTCCCGTCCAAATAAAATAACACCCTTTCAGGTGCCTTTGCATTAACTACTCATTATTAATGCTTTTTCTTCCTCAGTGATCCAACTGATCTGTACACACCTGGTCAGATAAGCTTCATCTACCCAGCCATATTCATAATACTTCTTTATCGTAGGAAATCTTGGACTCATCTTACATTCCTCCCATCATTTCAAGTTTTAACTGAATCTCTGCCACTGCCCCGCCTATTGTATCTATTTTCTGGTTGACCAATTCTATTGCCATTTGCTGCTCTGCATTTACCTGGCCTATTAAATTCACTTTACCTTGCAGCTCTTTGATCTGTTTATCTTGTTCCTCAAGAATCTTCATCACTTCTTTAGCAAACATTTAGTCGCCTCCTTTCTTATGGTGTTAATTGCTCTAGAATTTTATTTAGCGCTTTTGCCGCTTGAGACTTCCCAACATAAGCCAGTACGCCATAGTGAAACTTTGGACTTTCAACACTGCCTGAAGTTCTTTTTAGCTCATGTAAAATATAGAGGCTGTCTTTATCTCTAGGGCTTAAACTTGATAAATCAATTTCGCCATTAGCCATTTCAGCTATAACAGTCTGTGTGTGGAAAATACAAGCTAAGTCTGAATTACTGATTGTAGACCATGAAGCTCCTCCGTAATATCTGAATCCAGTATAACTTGTAGCTGTGATGTACCCAAAATTTACTATGTGCGATGAAGTCATCGAAGCCCCGATATCGGTCAGATAGAACACTACAAAGTATTCTTGGTTAGCTTCTAGCTTAGCATTCAGTAAGAATGTTAAAAGCTTATAGCCAGACCCTAGGCCGTTCATGTTAAAGCTGGCCGTTGTCCCTATTGGAACACCGTCTGGGATGTTGTTCCCGTCACTCTTTTGTACTTCGACATTTAGTACATAGTCCGCGTTAGATGGCCCATTCAATACTACGTCTATTTTTTCTAGTAATTTAGCCTCCGTAAAAGAGAATCTTTTAGCAATCCTTCCAGTAGTGTCGTATATGCCAGCTGATGTTTGCCCCACTACTCTATCTTGAACAATAGGTGGGATTTTATCTTTTACAGCTAGCAGTGATTTGATTTCCGTATTCGAAGGGGTAGATACTTGCTTTTTATAGTCTATAAACTTCTGTACCTTCTCAACTTCAAATTTCTCCATAAAAGAGCCTTTTAGCACTTTGCCCGTCCTGTCTACAAATTCTATTTTTATCCTGTGAAAAGCCGTTTGCTGATACCACACGTCGTCTGTCCCTATTCTATTAAGTCTTATGGAATTTGATATTGTTGTTGTAGTGGTATAAATCCTCACACAATTTGAAGAATCCCCAGTCCCGGTAGTCATATAAAATCTTACGTCGACTATATCCGTTGGGTCATATTCTATAATCTGTGCTGAAAAGTCAAACGTTTTAAAGCCTGCTGTCGACCCTACTGTCGCAACCGCCTTACCTATCGATTTGTTCTTGGTCACGTTAAAAATCTCACATGTTACTGATGTACTTGGTGGGGTTCCAGTAGCTGTGTCAAAATACTGCTCTACTTTTCTTATCCCATTTTTTTTATCAAAGGTGGATAAGAGTCTTTGTATCAGTACTACAGAGCCGTATAGTTGTTGTCCAACACCGTTGGTAGTCACGTCGTGTGCGAACGCCGTGACGGTGTAACCAGGAATCGAAGGGCCTAGAATTACGTCACCATTGTCGTCAATTTTGCACTTATCTGTCAGAATCATTTGCAGCTTATCGCTGTAATACTCTTCGTATCCTATCTTACTGTCTATGTGGTCCTTTAATATTTTCACTTCTGGCCAGCCCATTATACGATCACCTCGCTTATAGTCCCGTCTGGGTTGAATACGGTTGTCTTGGTTACGGTCACATTTTCCTCAGCGTGGTACAGCGTCTCTGTGATGCTGCCGTTGGCATTGAATACTGTTACCTTGGACGCCACCAGAGCGCCACCTACTGTGCTGGATATTGTCTCTGTAATACTGCCGTCAGGATTGAACACGGTACCCCTTGTTTGGCCTGCTCTGTACCTCCAGTTGTCAAAGTCAAAATATACCGCATCGAATATTTGCGCCTTGGTATTTGTAAACCAAGTCTCCCACTCTAACCCTGTAGATGCAAACCAATTCTGCCACTGTTGGATTGTTCCTGTGATCCATTCTTCCTTAAACTCAGCTATGTCCGCCTGAGCATCGGCTAGGGCTTGCATATAGGAATTAAAAATTGTCGTTGTATCTATCTGTACTACTAAACCTGCTACAATTCCGCACTTTGAAGCATTCAGCCTCGTATCAGTGATATCGGTATCCAGGATCACCTGTGTTCCTGATCTGACCAATATCTCTGCCAGCTGCAGTTCATAGGTATCGGATGTTCTTACCAGCGCAGGAGCTAAGGGGTTAGCACTGGCCACACCTGTTTTATACTTCACAAGGATCTCCCTATTCACCAGATCAAGCTGAACCACGATGATATCTTTACGGTTATAACTTCCATTGGCTGTATTGATTGCTATCTCAAAGTCCTCTGTATTTACATAAGTGTAGCCGTTAATAAATGCAGCTCCTTTTTTCACTGTCAGTACCATATTGTTATTCAGCGTTTGCACCTGAAGGTTGCTGCTTGGATTAGGGTACACTCCATTGCCTACAAACTGTCGAAAATATCTAGCAAAGTCCTCAGCAAAAAACACCCTATCCGGTATACCTTCTATCTCAACTGCATCAAAGGGGAAGCTCTTTTCGGCCATATTTACCACCTACCTTTCAATCTTTCAATCATTGTTGGGATTCTATCGCCAAAGACTACCTCAACATCAAGTTTGTCTGTATAATATTCCGTAATTTCAAGGATTGGCTTTTCAACAATAAACCCTAGAGTCTTATCAATAAAGCTTACAGTATCCCCAAGATCCCAATCTTCTCTATAGATAAATTGCTCAGTCAGTGCTATTTGACAATCCGCAGAAGTCACTTCAGCTCTTCTATATAGTTCTTCTCTGGCAAAGCTTATGTCGTTGCCGGTTATAATAGATTCTTTCCGGTTTATGCCTGAGCCTGATCCGACTGCAGTAAGAGTTCCTTCATTGTTCAGATACACCACGTTCTTGGAGTCACTGGTTCTTTTGTAGACTTCTGAATCCAAGATGTTCCCAAATTCTTCACTGAAAAATACATCTTCTGTCTTGTCTTGCCCTTGATAGATTTCAAATATATATTGTTGATTTTCTATATCATAATTAACCATAAAACCTAAATTTCCGTTGGCGGCCATTTCCGTTAATGCCTCTAAGACAGTCATATTTTTCAACTCGTATTGCGTAGTTGGAATCTGACTATATCCTTTAAGACTAGCATTAACAAAATTGCTGATCCTTCGATTTGGATCTGCTGCAGTGATAAAATTATTTTGAACCAGACTATACATCTGCACTTCATAGGTCTGAGCAGTATTTACAGTGACTAGTGAGACAGCCCTTCTATCAAGTAGGCTGTTCAAATGCCTTCCAGAGATTTCAAGCTTCAGCTTATTTTCCATGTTCTTATACTTTGAAAAATCCTCAATGATATAACAATCATTATGCAGCAATATACAATTTCCGATTTCTAAGGTGTCCATGGAATCCAGGTTATTAAGAACCAATTCAAAATCTCCTGCCCCGCGATATTTCCTAACACCTCTAAAACTTTCAAATTCATATAACATATCCACCAGTTCAAAATCCTTAAAAACCTCTAGTCTCATCAAATCACCTGCCTAAATATAAAGGAGCATAATACACGACTACATCAAGATTTATTGCATTTACCTCAGCATGGTATCCTATAAGGTTTTTTCCTACTTCTAAATTGAAAAAACTCGAATTTAAGCGATCCAAGTTTCTAAAGGCTTTTACCCCATTAATATATACCATTTTCTTAAAAGGCTGGTTCACAACCTCTACTATATCGCCTTTTTCCATATCCACCAGGATTTTTATTTTCTCACCTGTGAGCTTGTTCTCAATCTCAGGGTTACTTACGATACCTTTGGCCTTAAAAACCACCCTAAAACCGCTCTCTACGTCTCCAATATTCTCGATTTCTGTCTCCAGAATAGACTGTCTAAGCCCAAACATGATACCCGTACCTTGGGGAATAACCAATGGAAAAGTAAGCTTGCCACTCAGCAGCGCTAAATATTCCGTTTTCTCAACCGCTCTCCAGAAAGGATTATGGGCTATCAGCTCAATGGTAAAACTGGACACCCCTTTGGATCTATTGAATTCAATAACAGATTCTACCCTTACATCTATTACCTTCTCATCTTCAATACTTCTATAAATCAGCTTCCCAGAAAGCTTGGGATTAAACACCGTTCTTAATCTCCGCTCTAACATGTCGATGTTTCTGCCAATCTTTATCATACCTGAGATAGTGAGCTGCCGACCTGATAATGTAGAAGAGTTATATGCATAACCATCCTTTCCAACAGCTTTCATATCAACGATTTCATTCTCAACCTCTTCTTTTAGGTCCTTTAGAAAATAGACTGAGAAGAATGACAACTCAATCTCTTGCTTCAGTTCATTTACAAATATCAATCTATCTGTACTTTTCAAGTTGCCACCTCCTCTATACCTGTGGTATTAATTTTCTTAGGTTTCTTACGCTTTCTTTCTGCATAGCTCTTTCACTCTTAACAGGAGCGTAAATATTCTGTGTCACCTTGATTTCCTGGCTGTTAGTTATCCTATTGTCACTATATACCTCTTGTGTGGTACTTCTAAGCGATTCTCCTACTGCACCCTTTACATCTTCCATCGCTTCTTCAAAGCCAACACCAACGCCTAAAGCCATATTTTTGCCTATGACTTCAGCAAATACTTTTGATGGAGAACTGATGCCCAATACTCCTTTGGCCTTATCCAGTATGCCGCCGAAAAAGCCCCCTATTTTATCAAAAAGCCAATCTTTCATGGCTAGGATACCCTCCCAGATGCCAGTTACTATGTTCTTTCCTATTTCAAGCCATCCGGTAACCCAGATCTTAGCAGCATTAAAGATGTCATTTAAAAACCCTTTAAAATCACCCTTGAACAGCTTTCCAAAGGCACTAAAAGCTTTTGATATGGCTTCCCATGCAAATCCAAAATACTCTTTGATAAAATCCAAAGTAGCTACTAAGAAATTCTTTAATCCTTCCCATAGCTCTATTACCTTATTTCTAAAATCCTCGTTTGTGTTCCAAAGGTATATGAATATGGCAATCAAAGCTGCCACTGCAGCAATAACTATTCCGATTGGCCCTGTAAGGGTAGTAAGCGCACCCTGTAACACACCTACACTACCAGCCGTAGTCCCTGCTGTTACCCCTGCAGCTGCTGTGGTCGTTCCAAATATAGACATAGCCGGGGTTAAAAGTGTTACTACTTTCATCACAGCACTAATCCCTGTAGCCATTTGGCCAATAATGATGAGCGCTGGAGCTATTGCAGCTACCAATCCGGCTATAGTGATAATCCATTTTAATGTAGTTTGGTCTAGGCCGCGCATCCATTCCAGTACTTTTTTTGCCCCTTCTACCAGTGATTGCAAAGCTGGAAGCAACGCCTGACCAATTTGCACACCCATCTGCATAAAGGTTGCCCCAGCAGTGGCCTTTAGGCTATCTATCTCATCATTAAAGGCATTGGCAGCATCTAATGCATCTTGAGATAGTATTAAACCGGCTGCTTCTGCTTCTGCCCCCATCTTCTTAAGCGCATCAGCACCGCCTAGAATTAAAGGGTTAAGATCCTGAGCTGACTTCCCAAAGATTTGCATTGCAATAGCGTCACGTTCAGTTTCATTCTGCAGCCTTCCAAGGGCTTCTATGGTATCATAAAATACTTCTTCATTATTTCTAAGATCGCCATTTACATCGGTAATCGAAACGCCTAGTATGTTAAAAGCACCCTGCATCTTATCAGATCCGCTGTATGCGCTATACATATTCCTGGTCAGTTTCGATAAACTTCCTGTCATAGTTTCAAGGGGTACGTCGATCAAATCTGTGGCCAACTGAAATTTTTGTATGGTATCTGTGGCAAGACCAGTCTGTTTAGACAGAGTATTGATATCATCTGCTGCTTTTCCAGCCTTAACAGCCATGGCAATCATCCCTGCCCCAACAGCTCCAGCTGCAGCACTAACCGGGGTTACTTTCTTGCCTAATTCCTCTGCCTTGGAGCCAAAATTGCCAATCTTCTCAGCTGCGTCTTTCCATTTATCATTTAGGCTATTTAGATTACCTTCAAGTTTTTTAAGTTCTTCCTGAGCCTTGATAACTTCTCTTTGTATTGCACGATATTGCTCTTCCCCTACTTTTCCCTGTTCAAATTGTTCTTTGACTTGTTTTTCTGCCTCTTTTAGGGTATCAAGCTTTTCTTTTGTATTTCCAACGGCCTCAGCTAAGAGCTTTTGCTTCTGAGCAAGGAGTTCTGTGTTTTTCGGGTCCAACTTCAACAGCCGATCCACTTCTCTGAGTTCGCTTTGCAAATCTCTGGACTTTGAATTTACACCCTTCAAGCTGTCCTGGAGTTTTTGTGTATTGCCCCCGATTTCTATAGTAATACCTTTTATGTTTCCTGCCATGGTCTCACCTCCTTAAAAGCTGTCAAAGTCAGCCTGTGTTGCTTCCCTTTCTATATCCTCTTCATCTACATTACAGTTGTTATAAGTAACGATATAGCCAATAATCATTCCTACGGTTAGTTCTTCGAAATCACGTAAAGAGAGTCCCCGTTCCAAAGCTCTAACCATCAATAATTCTGTGGTAAGCTCAAAGGAGGAGGACTCACTTTTCACTTTTTTTTAAAGGGTGCTGTTGAGGTTAAACAACTAAAAATCATGTCAGAGATCTCCGGAATGATATCCATTAGCGGGAATTCTGAGAAAGAATCCAGCCATTCCACAGGTGGCGGGAGCTGCGGATCTGCAGTTTTCGCCAAAACCCATACAAGATTGTAGAATAGCTCCAGGTCAAAAGCATCAATATCTGTTAGCGTATTATTCTCCTTGTCGATAGCAGCTGCTAGCCTAAAAATATCCTTAATGGCATCTCTATTAAATTGAACTTTGTACTTCAATAAAAATGCACCTGTAGACTTAAATTTCACCTGTCTGCCGTCAATCGTTAATATTCTTTCCATAGATTACGCCTCCGTGTAGGTGTAGACTGCATTAAACCAGTTTGTATATTGAGCAGTACCAGCTTCAGCTTTTGCTTTTACATATCCGGTATCAAGAGCCGGGGATGCAGTCATAGCCATGGTTTCTGTCTTCACTTCAATATTCTGTCCTTTGGTTGTGCCTTCTACGCTAGGTCTACCCACATTTACGTTATATAGGACATGTCTTGTAGCTTTCACATCCCCAGAAAATTCAAACAGCAATGCTATGTTCTTCGCTATAGCCTGGGAGTCTTCAAAGAGTACCCCGTTTGAATCTTCCTTCCAGCCAAGCACATCTTTCTTAAACTGATCTGGGACTAACGACAATTCAAGACTTCCCTCATATCCCTGATTGGAATTTGCAACAAAATATGCTACATCGTCGGCGAAAAACTCTGTCTTTTCGCCCTTCGGGTTGGCCACTAAATTAACCCCACCTGGAAGCCTTACGGGGGTCCCATAGGTTATAGCACCAGCATTTTCTGTTATAATCGCATAATGTACATTTTTAAGCCCATATTTAACTTTATTCATCCTTTATACCTCCTTCTTGATCTCTGCAACTACTGCGGCAGCTATTTTATCCGCACTGTTATTAACTGTCCTCTTTATAAAGCCTTGATGTTTAGATTCAGTGCTATATTCTAAAATATTGGATAGGGGGATCGTATCGCTTTTCTTCCCTTTGACAGTAGTTGTATTTCCAACATATCTCCTGAGATAATACCGCTTACCCTTGCCCTTCCAATTCTTTGCAAATTCTCCTGAGGCTTTTGGACTCTCAGATTTCAATTCTTTTATTAGTCCTTTTTCTGCGACTTCTAGGCCTTTTTCTGTAGCAATATATACGACATCACCATATTCACGCAAAATTTTCATGATTTCATCTTGTATTGCATTAACACTAATGTCAGTCATTAGACCACTCTCCAGTACTCACATTCGTAAACAATCGTACCAAAGCCATTATTTTCTATGTCACCTGCATCAAATGACCCATTTGGTATGCTAAAGCCTGCTGCTTTTAGTGCCGATGTAATCAAATCCTCGTGCTGTTTAATACGCTGCCGTCCTGTGTGAGTATCAAGTAATGTATCCCGGTAGTAGTACCTCACAGTGGTACTTGCAGCTTTCACTAGAGGATTGTCGTCTGCATGAATCTCAGAAGAATCTCCAGCAAGAGTATAAACAATATATTCATCAGGATTCCCTCCCGTTGTCTCTGCTTTTCGGTTCCAATATGAGAATATACCTTCTGGATATAGGGCAGTATCAAGGGAGGTTTGTAATAAGCCACGAATATCAATCATTTCCTTTCATACCTCCTTACCCTGAATTCAATGTATTGGTTTTCATCAGATACATTGTCCACCCCGCCCCATAATTCATAACAGTTTGGATTATTTTTATCCGGTATTCCATCTTTAATGGCTGTACTGTCAGCGTTTTTGATAATGACCACCTGCACTGTCCTGAGCTTATTATAGATAACCGGATTATAGAAGGTTCTGACCGTTGCCATATCATTAACGCCTAAGGCTTGTGCAGATATTGCCCTTTCTCCAAAACCTCCACGCCACTCGCCGTAAAAAATGCTGTGTCCATCAGTTTCAATTTTTGCCCATGTAGTCGTCTGACCCTGCCCCGGGATATATGTGGTACCTTTAGACCAAAACTCAATCGGTGTTGTCGGGTTGAATTTCAACATTTGAAGCCCTCCCCTGTGTAATGAATGAGATGAGTACAGGATGGTTTACTAATTGTGCCGGGTCAGTGCTTTGTGCCATTTTGCAGTATAATACAACAGCCTCTAAGGCCAAAGGATCAGGGGTGGAAATATCCCACCCCGCACCCTTGAAATATGCTGTTGCTCCATCGATCATACTTTGAATATCATTATCTTTTTGCGGATCAGAGTAGAACACTCCAAGCCGCCTTTTTACATCGTCAAGGAGTGCCATGTTCTAGCCTCCTATCCCTGCGTTGGAATCGCAAGAGTGACTAAGGAGTTCTTATCGACTACCTTACCGTCAACACTCATAACAGCTTTAGTCAATAAGTCCTCTGTATCCCAATCCTGCTTTCTCTGGATGCCCATATCATAGACGGTGTTAAGGACATAATCTGAGAAGTTAAACAGGAATGCATATATGGTACCTGCTTCAAGTGAAGCGCTATAGCTTGGCAGATAATCCCCTGTCAAGACAACTTGGCGGCCCAGTAATGTTCTTTCTGGAGCTCCATTAATACCGTAATTGACACGAGCTATAGGCTGCTTATTGTCGTCAACCATTCCCACGAACCCCATAAAGGTCTTTTTGCTCATAGCCCATACAGCTCCAGATTCATAAGCCTGTGGTAGCGCCGCCTCAGCATCGACTAATGCTTGATAGTTTAATGCTGCAGGTGTCAATGCTTGCCCTTCAACTGGAGTTTCAGTTAAAATACCTTTTGGCTGAGTAGATCCATTTCCAGTTAGGATTGCTTCCTCTTTGGCCTTCACCATTGCCTCAGATACCTGGCGAACAAATGCTGCTTCAAATGCACTGATTGCCATGGTTCCGACTTCCATAGACATGGAGATTTCGCAGCGCAGTTTGTGTTTTGAGAAAGTGATTACACCAGTAGTTTTCTTTTGACGATCACTTCCTGCTCCTTCAGCTACCCATGTAGCAACAGGCTTAACAGTTGAAGTAGGAATATTTACCCCTGCAGCATAGTTGGTACGCGTAACTCTTGGAAGAATCATCCCTATAGTTTCCATCTTTTCGATGATGCGGTTTACTAGCACTGTAGGGATTGCACTGCCTACATCAGTAGTCAATGTGTTTGCATCTACTCTCAGTTCTGCTGGGATTGGTGTTCCTCTTAATACATACTCCATGAAGGCTTTTCTGTATTCTATACCTTCTTCATCCTGAGCTTTTCGCTGTTGTTGAGATTGCGCCCCAGATACTACAACTCCAGGAATATCTCCATTTACAGCTGCAGTTCTAAGGTTTGTCTCGTCTCCTTCAGGATCGTCTGGCATAGCGTCAGCCATTTCCTGCAGGTTTCTGATTTCTTCATTCAATGTATCCAATTCCGCATTGATTGACCTCAATGTTGCCACATCTTCACAGGTGTTACCTTGATTTACAAGGGATTGCTTTCTCTCATTCTTCTTTGCGATCAAAGCTAATAATTTTTTCTTATTCATGTTATATCTTTCCTTTCACTTTAATTTTTTGTTTGAGTAATTCAATCTCGTTTAAGCTATCCAGCCGCTTTTCCTCGCTCTCCAGCAATTCAAGACTACGAGCATATATAGATGTACTGTCGTAAAACGGGGTATCCACCACGCTTACGTCGTACAGTTTAGCAATTTTATTTACATCTCTTGTGGTTTCTTTATCACCAAAAGTCCAGGTATCCCCACCATCAGCAACCCGGAAAGCAAAAGACATTTTGTCGATTAATCCTTCCTGGATAGCTTTATATAGATCCCTATTGCTTTGGGTGTCTAAGAGGTCGGCTTGTATTTTAAGCCCCACATCATCCACAATCAACCGCAGCGAATTATTCCTAGTTCTCGCCATGATCATGACATTGTCATTGTGGTTATACCTCAGCGGCACATCTTTCATATCGGAACCATCTAAGGCACCTCTTTTTATGGTTTCCGTAAATTTTCTGCTGCCATATTGATGGGTAGCCGGCTTGTCAAAAGTGATTGCATAGCCTTCAATAGACATTTTATTCTCCTGATTGTCCACGGCCCTAATTTCAACGAGCCTGCGCTCATATTCGCTTTTCTTACTCATTTTGCTCACCATCCTTTACTCCTGCTTTGCTTTTCTGGTACTCATCTACATTTTCTATGTTCACATAGTTAAGAGACTGTAGGCGCCTATTTCCTGACTCAAATGGCTCAATACCAAACATTTCATTGATCTGGTTCAGTGTCATGATGCCTGTTTCTTTTGCAAGATTAGCAAGTTGCATTTTATCCCCAGTGGATAGATAATTGACCTTAGAGTAATAACATTTAACCCGGTGTCCTACATCCTGCTCCCTGGGCGAAAAAAGACAGGCCGTCATAGCCTGTTCAAATTGTATGATGAAGTCCTCTATTGCCGTCTGGTAGAATGCACTGTGCTGCTCCCCGTTGTAGTCCCCAGATAAGATTGCCGCTGATATGCCATATCTTTCCTGTATCACAGATTTCAAAAACTTCAATGCTGCGTCCGATATTTCAGGAGCCCGGATATTCACCGGGGTGAATTCGCCACCTAAATCAGTAGCAATTATCCCTGATGCACTTGTCGCGATGTGTTTTTCAAAATCATCCCTAATATTTTTCAATTTATGCGAATCCGCGAGTGTCTTGGCAGTATACATCCCTTTAATTTGCAGGCTGGCTTCAATTGACTTTGGAAGACCCTGAATTGTTTTGTCCAAGGCATCAATCGTTCTATATATTGCAGTATCATTCGTCTGCCCATAGTCATCCCCACCACCCACAACAGTATTGGCCCCTCTGCGCCACTTTATATGGATTAAGTCAGCATAGGGGATCGTGTAACTGCTACCATCCTCGAAGTCCATTCTGACCTCCCATACTTGACCGCCATTTACACCAATATATACCGCCTGCGGCTTGAGCGGATAAAAAGCCGTATATCTTCGAAACTGCCTACCATCCGGAACAGTTACAATTTCATATTGGGGGTAGATAAATGCATTACAGTTCTTTCGCCTCAACCATTCCACGTTTGCCAAGAAGTCACTGGTTGTTTGCAGTGGATTTGGTTTGAATCTGAATAATCTTGTGATATCGTCATTCTGTATTTGTAGTATGTCTTTTCTCTGCACAATACTCTTGATCTCTATTTTGCTGATTTCAGAAGCCACTCGGTCAATGGCATTGTTCACAAAATCAGAAAAGTAAATATCTTTTCCGAAGGATGTGAATATCGGTGTGCTGTCCTTGATCCATCTGGCATAGGTTTGCTCCCGGCCATGTGGTAAAATGTTTTTTATATAACTCATTACTCCCAAGTTATCACCCCCCTATCAGTTGTAGGAATTCTGATTTGTGCCAATCAAAAACAGCATAGGCTACTACTGCCGCTGCTGTTCCGTCAATCCGTTTAGTTGTATGCATCTTGCAAGGCATCATTCTGCCTAAGGCATCCAACTTAATACCTGTATTCTTAAAGCACCACATATCTCCATAACAATTATTATAATTTACCAGCTTATCCCTTAGGTCTGCCTCCAATCTTCTCATAGGATTATTGAGTACCTTAGCATCCTGTGGAACATTAAGTAGTATATCCTTCCCGAATATTTCTTCAAAACGATTAATATAGTCCTTAGCAAACCGGTTATCATAACCACTTTTAAAAGGCTTTAGGTCGTACTCTTCCAGCAGCTTAAATTGCCAGTCGGCTACTACTGAACTGTCCACGCTGTTTCCTTCTACGATCGTGAGATAACCATCTCTTTCCCACTGCCGATAGTCCACATCATCAGGCGATAATTTTAATTTTGCTTCTGGTATCCAATAATGCGAATAAAAATAGACCGTCTTGTCTCCGGGCTTCATCAGAAGAAGCTTTGATGCACAAAGATCTGTAGTCTCCATGAAATCATTTCCGGCAATATAAAAAGCTCCACGGAAATCTTCGATGTTAAATGTGGCTGCATTAATGATCTCTGCATCCTGCAGCCATGCATTGGCACTCCCCTGTTTAAAATTAAAATCCTTTGCTAGCATAAATGCACGGGTTGCACTATTGGTCTTAGCTTCTTCGATCAGATCGTCCAGGTAATGCCACTTCTTCGCAACCCCCAAGTTAGGATTACTTTTTACCCATGACTTGCGGTCCTGCCATACTTCTGTTTCTGAGTCTTGTGTATAAAGCCAGTATAATCGTCTAGGTCGATGTAGCTCCCCTTTCAATACCTTTCTTGCTTCCTTCATTTCCTCATCTAGATATCCATCCTCTGTAAAACCCTCTGTGGTGATCTCATCCACCATGGCCTCGTCCTTCGTAGAAGTGGATTGGACAATAGGAGCGACAAGGCTGTTATCTTTCATTTCATGGACTTCATCCACTATTGCCTTGTCTACATTCTTTCCCTCTTTAGCTCCGGTCTTGGCAGATAGTTTCTTGATCTTAGCTTTGTTTTGGTAGCTGAATTTACCCTTTTTCTTTTTCTGTTTTGGGTTCCCCATGAAAATACCTTTGATATTTTTTCGTGTGACTTTAGCCAGCTTCGGACTCTCTTCTCTCATATTGTTGATTTCATCAAATACAAGACCGGCCTGCTCATAATCGTTGGATGCACAAAGAATATTTGTCCCTGTGTTTCCACAAAAAAACTCTGCCAGGCCATCTGCTGCACAGAGTGTTGTTTTTCCATTTTTTCTCCCAATGACTAACAACGTCCTATTAAAACGTCTTAGCCACTTGCCTTCAATCATCATATAGAAGCTATATTTTGCTTCCAGGTAAGCCTTTTGCCACAGCTCCAAAAGAAACGGATGCCCAGCAAATGGGGATATACTATGTTTGCATTCCTTTTCGATGAATTGGATCCGCTTATGGGCTTCCGCAGTATCAAATCGGTAGATTGGGTTATTCATATCCTCCATAAGCATCTCCAGCTGCATCATGAGCTCTCTGCCTATGAGAATTTCTCCAGATTTGCACTTTTCATAATACTCAATGAGATAACTATGCACCGGAATTCATCCATTCTTTCTGGCTAACTATTTGTATTTTTCTAGGCTCTTGTAGTGGATTGACAGACTGTATTATACCCATCAAAGCATTTTCATTGACCAGAAAAACATGATTCTCTTTGTCATATTTTAATAAAATGTTATGATATGGTCCTTGCATAAACATGTTGTATATCTCTACACCTTTATTTAGCTTTTCGCATTCTTTGCAAATAGTAATATTAGCTCCAATGTTAACAGTTATGCTATTTTTTTTATCTTTGGCTTTAAGTTTGCCTAAAAATTTATTCATAGTCACTTAACCCATCCTCCTCGTCATCCATGTCTACCGCCAAATGCTTCATGAGCTTATCCATTATGTTGGTAAGTGCCGCAGAATGCTTAGCAATCTCCCCAGAGACGGGTAAAGTTTGCTGAATTTGTGGGTTATCCGGATGTATTTTTACCAATCCGCTTATAAGCGCCTGTTGATTTAGCCTTCTCAAATAGATTCTCTCACAGGCTGCCTGTTCAATCAATCCTTCAAGAGCCCGCATCTTATTTTCATCCGCACCCGGAAATTCTTTTTTAAGCCTCTCGATCTCGGCTGACAATTCAGGATTTTGCATACTATCACCTGCTTTCGTTCTATCTCAAAAATCCAAAATCAAAAAGTCAAAATTTTGGTGTATGTCTCTCCAATAAGCACTCCCAGTCTGGCGGCTAGGAAATATGTCTAGACACCGGGGGGCTATTCTTTAGCTTCTATCTCTAATATTTTTGCATTATTATTGATATATCTTGACACTTTTATATATCCATCAGTATTATCATCTTCACTGAATCCTCTGAATTTAACTCTTGCAGGAAATGCTTCTGTTATCTCGCCTGTGCTGTCTACGTTCACAACTATAGACCATCCAAATGTATGAAGTATCATATTGATCCACCATAATAATCCTGACTCTCTAAAGTCTTTCCACGTCTTTCTGTCTATCATATACCTCCCACCAATCATGAATATATTTCTCCCATTCCTTAGGCTTTTCACTATCATATAATCTTTTCAAGCATTCTTCCTTCGTGCTTTCACAATAGATCAACTCTGCTCCAAGTGACTCGGCTAGCTTCTGCCTTTCATACTTTTCAGGATATCCACCAATAATATAGGCATCGTACCATTGCCCATACCTGGTCTTAATTTGATCTATGATATTGTCTCGTATAGTAAATATATTAAATCTAACATTCTTCGGCTTACTATATTCAGGCTGGAATGTTACTGCCTGCCATAGTGCATCTATATCAAGAACAATATCTCCGTACTGCATCATCTGCCTTACTGTAGTCGTCTTTCCTGATAACGGACTGCCCCACACGATATATACCTGCTGCTTATGCCCAAAGCGCCTGTGCTCCTTGTTATGACAATCTAGGCATATTATCTCTATCAGTTCAGGATTGAGAGATATGTTAGGATCATCTACATTGTCCTCTGTCAGCTCTATGGTATGGTGTCCTATGAGATATCTAAAATCTAATATAATCTCACTGCAACGATTACATTTCCCTCCTCGTTCAATCTTCAAGCTATGAGTTAAATCTCTCCAATCTTTCCGGCAATAGAACCTATGTAGTACGTCCATTACCAAT
Organism: Geosporobacter subterraneus DSM 17957; assembly: GCF_900142145.1. Lineage (GTDB taxonomy): Bacteria > Bacillota > Clostridia > Peptostreptococcales > Thermotaleaceae > Geosporobacter > Geosporobacter subterraneus. The sequence continues at coordinate 100,023 of NZ_FQZV01000006.1, forward strand.
ACCTCTTTCCATCAATCTCTTTTTCATGAGCAAATCGTTCTTCTGCCAGTTTCTGTTTTGCTTTCTTAATTACATCTGCACCAAGCAGCTCAGCAAGTTTGTACAGTGCCGTATCCCGGCAATACATCTTGAATTTGAACTGACCATTTGCCCCAATAGATACCTCAGATATATTTTTTGTATTAATCGTTCTGCTATCCTTCATATCGACTATAGGCCGATATCCAAATATAGCAGTTCCATCTTCATCATATCCGACCAATGTCTTTTCAGTTCTAAAATCTATGTAATTTGATATATTATCCTTGGCTATGCTTTCTATCTCTTTCAGCACTTCAATAGCAGACATAATAGCTTGCTCTTCTGCTTTCTGAACAAGCTTACTGCGAAGCTCGTCATACCTTACCGCTACCTTACTATTTTTAAGCAATTCACAAGCTCTTACATCTATCACTTTATCGCTCATGTTAGAAGCGTTATAGGCCAATTTATAAGCCTCTCTCTGGCTTTTTCCTTTAATCAACTCTTGTACAAATTTTTCTTGTTTTGGTGTAAGTTTTCTCACTATCACCACCTCATTTGAAATATGATAAAGTCCTATGATAAAATCCAAAGAAAAAAGAGCTTTTCAGCTCTTCATCACAATATATTATTTATTTGTCAGTTTTTCGATGTTTTTATTTAATCTTGATTCAAGTTGATACTTCTCCATGAACTTTCCCATTTCTTTTAATTGTTTCTTTATTCCCAAATAGACCCATGATATCCCTCCTTTTTACCTCCATAATTCTCCAAACAAAGGAGGTTTCCTGCATAATTTGATAGCAAGTTTCGACAATGCCAAAATCTCAATCTATAAGTTACCTTTTATATTTTTATAAAAAAATCATAATATCACCGTATATTCCTGCATATACTGATACTGAAAATTAAATATATAAGGACGTGATTTTATGCTATTCCTGTTTGGGAAAGATGGTACCTGTGCAATCTATGTCGATAGGTACCTTATCTTAGCACTTATCATATTGCTAAGATAATTCCTTGTTCTAAGGCTGTCGTTTTCGATAGCCAAAGGAATAGCATACACAATAAATACATAATATCAGCGAAAAGTTGCTTTTTCTATTTTTCCCATCTTTGCTGCTTCACCCTTCTGTTCTCCCTCTTATGGCTGTCATGGCTCATACAGGCCCTTGAACCATCATACTTATCATCAAGATATACATCCATATCTTCACAGGTCTTTCTATCAGCGCAGTCAGCACAGAACTCTGATGCGCATTCAATCTTACCCAATTTGAATTTTACTTTACATCGATGTTTCTCCATACTGATGCACCTCCTAAAATGAAAGCAGCCGGGAAAAGGAGGTTAGCCCCGACTGCTTCGTTATAGTTTTTCACACTACCATAATATCATGGCTTTATTTGCTTGTCAGTATACTCAAAGTATACTCTTGTTCCTGCTGCTTACTTTCTTAATCCATATTTCTGAGTATCCCAGGATATCCGCTATCTCTCTTAAGGTGAGTTTATCTATATCTCGCATTCTCACTACCTTTGCATCTAATCCTGAGAGCTGCTGAATCTTTTCATCGATACTGACTTTAATTTGTTTCTTTTGTTCCAGGATCTCCCTTTCAACCTTTAACCTTCTCTCAATCCGTTGAATCCTGTCTAGTATTCGATCCATAGAAATATATATTGCTTGTCCACCAGGCTCTCTGGAGTAGTCTATTCCGGTGATATCTTTAGGACCATTCAGCATGAGCTGCTCAAGCTGTTTTAGTTCTTTCTCTATGTCATCAACTATACATTGCTGCACCTCGATATCTGTACATAAGTCCTTATAATTCTCTATACAATTCAACACTCGTCCCCCCTTGCTGCTTAATCATTAAAAATAATACCGTACACATGATACTTCTGCGAAAAGTCAGTCCACCCTATTGTATGTGCTTCAGTATGGTGAACCCTGCATAGGCTCGTTTTCTCATGGTTTGAATCATCTACCTTTGTCCGATCTCTCCCAATGCCGATAGCATCGACGTGATGTAGATCTGCTTCTTTCCCACAGATGGCGCACCGTTTATACTTGAGACACAGCCACAGATACTTTCCTATGTCGTCCGTCCTATCGAGTCCATGATCTAGGAGCGGTATGTCCCACTCGAAGCAAAACTCTATCAGGTAATTGATGAACAATCTTGCTGTCGTCATGCTGCAGCTGGAGAGAGAAAAGTAATCTCCCCCAGTTTCTGCTATGTAATAATATTTCATAATTTCTTTTGTTTCCTCTGGCATATAACCGGTATAGAGGGAGATATCTTTTATCGTTGCATAAATCTTCTTCCTTTGATCTGCTGATATAGACCGTCCATCATCGATCCTGATCTCTGCCGGGACCTTCCCATTCATTGCAAATCGTTTCAGGTATTCACCAATGTCTTTCTTAGGGATAATGACTGCCAGCTTGGTGTTATCTTCATTTTCTCTATATCCAACAATCTCAGCATACTCGTGCATGACATCCCCCCTTTACCCAAACAGCATAAGCTTATATATAATAAATTTAAAGATATTACCACTCTGAAGACGCAATTATGTATGGTTGGCTTTCTCCATCTTTTTTCAATACTTCCTCAAAAGTAATCCATACACATAAGCCGCAATCACCACGGCTGAATTTTACAACGTTTCGACCATTTACTTTTTCACCACTAGCAATCTTATCTAACATAAGCTTTGCATCATCTATCTCTACTTCAACATACATTCCTTCTTTTTTTAAATTGCATTCTTCGACCTCTAACTCCTCTTCGCTGACACCTGTTTCTTTGATGTAAAACTCTTTTGCTTCTTCAGCACTATTAGCAGCTACCCAATCATAATCATCCATTCTGTAAACTTTCATCCTCATTCTCCTTTCTCGCTAAAACATAATTTAAGCTGAGAACTTATATCCAACTGTTACTACTGGAGCATCTTTCTTAGGAAACATCAGTGTGATTGTAGATGTTGCTCCATGACTGTCATACTCTACCTCTATCAGGCCATTCACTATGATCATTTTGTCAGAGTCAACAATATGCCCCCAATTTGTTGACCCCGGCATTATGGTCGCATAATTCTTGTGTTGTGTAATTAAGCATCAATAACTGTAAAATTTCTTCCCGTATTACTGTTTAATTTGTCACAAGCTCTTTCCGCCCTTGCTTTAGACATATATACTTTTGCTTTATCCTTAGAGTAAGCAGTACATGGGTATTTTTCGCCACGAACTGTATACATTTTTCCTATAAAATAATCTGTTCCAAAATGATTTATACTGCCATATTCAGCTATTATAAACATTTAATCACCCTTCCTTATTTCGCATAATCACCAAAATGCGTCTTAAACCTCTTTTAACATTTCTTCTGCTTTCATCGAAATTTCACCTACAAATGCATTAAATTGATTGCATAATTGCGATATTTTGTATAGCCTATGTTCATCTCCACCTCTTGGAAAATCTAATATACAAAGCACCTCTGGATAAACAAAGGTTTCTTTATTTACTTGCCAATAGGTTTCTAACTTTGTAAACCAATACTCATATGTTTTTATAAACAAGTCTAAATCCTGCTCATTTTTAATTAAAAACAGTTTATACTCATGATTGTGTCTAAGATTAAGCATTGCAGGAAAATCTGCCTGTGTTTTAATACCTAATTCTTTTTCAACTCTTTTTTCAAGGTTTTCTTGCTCCTTTTCTTCTTCATAATAAATACAATCATCTTCGCTATTGAACTCTGTACCATCATTAGCTATATATACATCTTTAGTAATAGTTTTGGTAACTGTTTCTATTCTCATTATTAATCCTCGCTTTCTCCAATGATAATTGTTTCATAGCTATCAAACCCTAGTTGTTCGCATTTTTTCCTAGTTGAAGTTCCTCCACTGTGAGAAGTTTTCTGCAATAATAACCTCTGGACGATTTCAAAATCAAAGTTTACAAATAACTCTTTTCCCTCAGATGTTTTTATTGTCATGACGTTTCCTGCATGCCTTATCATTACAACATTCTCAATGTTTCTACTGGTGCTCATTCCCTGGAACCAGATTTTAAGTCTTGCTTTTTCAAATTCTGCTTCAATAACTGTAGTCAAAATATTACTCCCCCTTTTACTACGCCATCTTCCTGTACAACTTGTCCATCCTAAACCGATCAACTATGCAGTCCTTACCTCTTCTTTGTCGCTGCTGTACCATCACTACTGCGGTCTCTCCGTCGATAGCGATAATGACCCCTGTCTTACAGTACAGGTCACTACCTAGGTCAAATATGAACACTTTATCCCCAATATCCACAGTATCCACATCCTTTTATTGAGGGTGCTAGGAATGTTCTCCTAGCACCCTAAGATTTTCTTATGAGATTATCTTGATGAAACTCATAGTCTTAAGCTCTTCTTGTAAATACTTCTTAATCTTTGCCATTGCCTCGTTCCTCCAGGCTCCACCATCAGCTTCAAACAATGCTGCAGTTGGGCCACTCTGCATGCGGAAGATGAAAGCACTCTCTGGCTGCTCAATCTCAGGGAATGTTCTGTATGGTGCCAGTATCACTGGGTTTGGAACTAATACATCATTTACTGTGGCAACCCCCGTCTTGATTGTTACAGCCTGACTCACGCCATCGTCACCAACTTCTTTTACAGCCTTATCTGTGATCGTTCCAGTTACCTTTAGTAGCTTCCTTCTATCAGCTGTGTCTACAAAACTAGACTGCAGCATGATATTAAACTGCTCCACTTCCATGAATCTGCCATAGTTTATGTTTGATGGAAGTAGCACCTCGCATAACATATAGTTTTCTCTGTCCTTGTCCTTGCGTAATTCTGATTGAAGAGATACGCAGGTTGGGCTTACTATATGGATAATCAGGTGCTTGCTTGCTTTTACATCAACTTGGGATTTCAAGTAATCTACTAAAGATGTCAGCGTTTTAGTTTTTAGTGGTGCCGGCGATGGCTCGTCCACCATTTCAAGTCGCTTAGTCGTATATGTATGCCCATCAATCTCTAAAACCTCAGTTTCCTTTAATCCAATTAGATATTGCAATGCATCTTTTATCATTTCTTGTTCCTCCCCGTTTTTTATTTACTAATTTTTATGATCTTTAAGTCCGCACTGTTATTGGCTGGCTCTTCTTTCAGGACCTCACCAGTTTCTGTATCAACGGTCATAATAATCTGTCCTGGTACCTGCTTCCTATACTCTGCTCCTACAACCTTTCCGGTTTTAAGGTCCTTATCGATAAGCATCTTTGTACTGAGTGGTCTTGGTGGCGCAAGATTTGCCTGCGTCTTTATGTCTACAATCGAAAGTTCCCTGTCCTCATCCGGCTTAAAGGTTAGTGTCAAAGTTACCTTTCTCTTTGCTCTAGCATCTGTATTTGGATCAGCAATGTTTTCCAATACTCTTGTAAGTTCACTATTAAGCTGCTCTGCTAGTGCCCCTCCCGCAAATTCATTGAAATTGATTCCATTGTTCACCTTATTCCCTCCTTTTTATTTAACTATTGTGAGCTTTAAATCTGGATAATTGTGCTCAAATAGCTTTTTCTTAAGTTTAAAATCCTTTGTTTCAAAGCCTTTTACATCAATAATTTCTTTTGAGCCATCGTTGTGGGTTATAATAAAGTCAGCTTTATAAGTGATTCCCCTGCTCTTGTCATCTCTTGGAAGAAGAATATATTTTGGCTGTAGTGCGAAGTCCCTGATCTCCCCCGCTTGCTTAAGCATCTTTAGTTCGCAGTAGTAATTCGCCTCTCTCTGGGAGTCAAAGACAATTCCATCGACTTCAGTCTTCTTAGCCCCGTACTTACTCTTTTTCTCCTGCTTTTCTAAATACGCTTGATACTGCTCCTTAGTCCACCTCATCACTTAACTTTCTCCATGTCCCTAATCTGATCATCAATGTCAGATATATTGACCACCAATCGCCCCTGCAGCATCTTTTCTTCCGTGGTCTTATCCTTCTTGTCCCTGAGCTGGCGGTACTTTTCAAATAGCTGATCCCGCCTCATCTTTAGTTCTACTATCCCTAATAACACTCCCATTACTTAATCAGCCCCTTTCTAAAGCAGTAGGCCACTGCATGCCCTTGATTATGGCATCCAAGTTTTTTATAAATGTTCGATATATGATTTTTCAAAGTACTTACTGCAATAAAGAGTCTTTCTGCCATTTGAGTATTTGTTAACCCATCTGCTATGAGTTGAACAACCTCAATTTCCCGTTTAGTTAGCTCTTGATTAACGCTCGCATTGTACTCAGATTTCATCTAATCCACCCCTATCTACCCTTTTTCTTTTACCATCTTTTCCAGTTCTTCTTTAGAGTACTTTGCTGTCCGCTGCTCGAAGTTGTGGAATCTATTAGGCTTTCCAGATATTTGTTTCTGCTGCTTTTGTACATTGCGTTTGCTAAAATCTATTACTGGTTCTTCTGGAACCACGCTCTCAGCCTGTTCTCTGATCTTCAATTTTGTCCATTCATCTTTGAAAACTGATTCAAAGTACTTGAAAGATTTGATATTCATTTCTCCGTTTTTTTCTCTGTATCTATTACAGGCTTGCCCCATGCATTTGACTATAAAATCTGCTGGATATGTTTGATATGCTTCTAAAATTAACTGCATATCCTTGGTGCCTATATTTGAAGATCCTAATACTTTTTCCATGTAAAATCTTTCAATCAAGTCCAATCCATTTTCTTCATAGACTTTCACATCAATTTCCTTAGTAGTAATAGTACTTTCTTTAATATTTGTTTTATTTTTGCTTTCTTGGTAGAACAATTCTTCACCTGTTGTGGTGAACAGTTCTTCATCTGTTGTGCCCTGTTTTTCTTCATCTGTAGAACAATTCTTCACCTGTTGAAGTTTTGTTCCTATATCCCACTCATCATAGTTCTTATTAATCTTTAAAACCCTACTTTGAGTATCTGTATGCTCCTGTACTACAACCACAACTTTTTTCTCAACAAGTTTATTTAACTCACTGGAGACATATCTTTTACTGATGCTTGTCCCCTTAACAATAAACCCGATAGAAATTTCATGTTGCTTTCTATTAAATCCGTAGGTGTATCTCATTATAAAAAGAATGATTTTTAGCTGCGTTGCATTAAAATTAGCTTGGTATATTTGCTCTAATAGCTCATTGGCTATAGCTGTATAGCCATTCTCCTTTTGGGGACTTGCCATCTATCTGATCACCTACCTTTGTATAAAGAAGGAGAAGGAGCTTTCGCCCCTATCTCCAAGGGGGTCTACTCTACATCTTCCAGTAACACTTCTAATTCCGATATTCTTGCTTGCTTATGTTCAAGTACTGCTATGCACCGATTATTAAGATCAGCGATTTTTCTTTTCTGAATTATTTTCTGAACAGGTATAAGAATGAATGAAGCTGCTAATCCTAATACTAGGAGAAATATGACCCAATTTAGAAAACGCTGTTTTTTTAGTAAGCGAGTTATAGGCCCTCGCTGAATAGGACACGCTTTAAAAGCCATCTTTCAATCCCCCTTATTGATTTGCTATATAAACAACCTTCCCGGTTAACTCCATGATCTCTCGTTTGAACCTCACAGCATCACTGTTGCCATCGGATAAATGTATCAGCCAGATCTCTTGCACCTTGTCCAAATTGTTTGATCTGAAAAACTCTTTCACGTTTGCTAAACTAAAGTGTGATTTAAGTAGTCTGTTTTTCATTACCTCTGGCACTCTCCCTGCTTCCACATTGCCCCCAAGTATATCTGATGCATAGTTGCACTCAACCATGATATGGGTTAATCCTTCGAATTTATACTTGATGTAATAGGTATCTGTAGCGAACAGCAGTTTATCTCCATCTCTATTCGCCAGAAGGAATCCTAGTGGCTCTGCAGCATCGTGCTGTGTATCAAAAGGTAGTATGGTCCATGTGCCTATCCTGAATTGTTTCTTAGGTTCTACAGCGATTGCTCTATGTCCATCACACCCTATTGCATCCATAGTGCCTTTACTCATGTAGCAATCTATTCCGGTCTTCATAACCTCCCTGATGGCCTTACAGTGGTCTTTATGCTCATGTGATACTAAGCACCCAGCTATATCTGATATTTTGAAATCGATGCCCTTATGAATCTCTTTGAAGGATATTCCGCACTCCAGGAGGAGTTGGGTACTGCCATCGGTTATGTGATAGCAGTTCCCGCGGCTGCTGGATGCTAGTACCTTAATCTCTATCAAAACCCAGGCCCTCCGCTGAAACTCATTTGCTCAGAGTTTTCAACCTTAGCCTGATTTTCCTTATGGTCTTCAACAACCTCATACTCTACATCAATCATTTCATTGTTAGCATTTTGCTTGATCTCTTGCTCCACTGCATCTTCTGGTGACTCTCTTTCAGCTCTTTCAGAATTATTGAATGCATTTATGATAAGATCACTATCATCAGAAGTATTTACATAGTATTTACATGCCCTATTTATCACAGTTCTTAGGGCCATCTGATCTGGAAACTCCTTTTGCACCGTATTATTTTTCATTGAAGTTTTGCTCCATGAGTTCATGATCTGAGATTTATTCATGATATCTGTAAATACCGTTCCATCCTCTTTGATAATGGTGCAATAGGCTCCTTTGATTTTTTCAGGATCTATATTTTCCAGTGCTTGTTCATGCTTTAGGATTTTCTTTATACCATTCTCAATGGTGTATTCAAAGATATCTCCCTCATAAATAACCTGAGCAACAACATCTTTTACCTCTTTTAGTCTTTTGGTAGCGTGCATTGTACCAAAATAGGATCGCATAAAGGTGAGTTTATTACCCCGTACAATGAAATATCCCTGTTTCTTAGCAACGGATAAGCCTTGGCACACCATATCGAAAAGCGAATAGACTACAGAATTTCTTGTGCAAACTTCAAGGGCAACCTTTCCATCCTTATCCTTTGTCTCTTGAAGAACCAACCATGCTGCTTTCATTGCATTTTGTGGGGAATAGTTCTCTGGGAAGTGTAAGGATCCATCCCCTTGATACTCTTTGATCATTGCCTCTACCTTTGATAAGGTCTCTTCTTTAATTAGCGCTAAGCTGTTTTTATCTGCCATTCTCCCTCTACCTCCACTCTTAATTCTTTATCCTGCTCTGATACAATCAGGCTGATCTGCTGGCCCTTAGTTTCGATCAGTTTTGTAACAGATTCACGGTTATCGATAAATATTGGGGCGCTAAATCCGTAGTACTCTGACAGTGTATTGATGATATCTAGTCCTACATTGATTCTTGCTGCATTGTTAAGGCCGCTGCTGTATGGTACACCCTGGTACGTGGTTTCACAGCATTCAACGACACCGCCATTGATCTGTACATCAAACAACTTAAATCTCGCATATTGGAATTTTGAATTGATCCGCTCTTCCAGCATGGAAACTTTTGCCCGGATGAATTCTTCTGTCAGGTAAAGCTCATTTTCTAACCGTTCAAATTCTTTTGCCAGTTCCTTCTCCTGCTGTTTCAGTTCATCGATACGCTTTTGTGTTCTATCAAACTGTTCAAGCCTTGCCTTTTTAGCTTCATACTCATCAATATAGGCTTCCAGTTCACTGATCTCATCCTCTATAACCTGGACACTTCCGAGGGTGTTAGCTTTCAAGGTTTCGATCTCTGATTTTACTGATTCGATTTCTTTGATTTTTGCAATGATTGCCGGACTATTAGAAGCCTCTTCTACTTGCTTCTGGAGGTCTTTCATTTCATCCTGAAGCTTGACAGATACCTTTTCTTCATCTGCTAACTGAGTTCCAAGGCTAAAAAACTTCTCTTCAAGCTCTATGTTCTCTGCTTTAAGCTTCTCTATTTCAGCTGCTTTAGTTTTACCAGTTGCAGTGATTTTTTCTAGCTTCTCAGATTTATCTTGGTTGAATTTTGCTAGGGCTTTTTCTCTGGCTTCTTCGATCTTTGATTCTGGTAGAGACTGTCCGCAGGTTGGGCAGTTACAATCATCGTGGTATTCAAATTTCTTAGCATCAATTTCTGCCCATTGAGATCTAAGGGCAGGCAATTCATTTTCTATAGACTGTATTGCATTCTTATTTTTCTCAATGGTCTTTCTGCAGTTAGATATTTTCCCTTGAATGTCAAAAGCTGATTCCTTTGACTTGTTCAACTCTCTCCGCTTTTCATTTAACTGTAGGTCGATCTGTCCACGCAGTTCATTTTTTAGCTGTAGTAGCTCACCTTCCAGCTGACGTAGAAGGTTTTGCTTTTCAATAACTTGTCCACCGTTTTTCACACGAATGATCTCACTTTGCTTATCCTGTACTGCCTCTTTCAGCCTCTTGATCTCTGATGATATGGTTTCTGCATCTAGGTCCGATATATCAGGCAAACTTCTATTAGCTTCATCAATTCGAACCGGGATTCTCTCTAGTTCCTTATTGATCTCTGTTCTTCTAGCTGCGATAACCTTTCGATGATCTTCAATCTTTCTACCCTTCAATATTTCAGGTAGCTTTTTAAGTTTCTCATTGGCCTCAATGACCTCTGCATCCGATATATCACCGCAGATTTCCAGAAGCGTTTTTCTTCGATCCTGCCAGTGAATCTGCTCATTAAAGTAAGCTGGGCTTGTCAGCAGCTTGAAAATATTTTCATCTACAATGGCAGATACTTTGTCGGTGTACTCATTCTTTTTAACCGGTACACCATCGATGTAATAATCTGTCGTGTGCCCACTAAATTCTTGGGTTACAGAGCCACGCTTCTTTGTCCATTTTTCACTGTAAACCTTCTTAAGTACTAGTTCTGATCCGTTTACCTCAAAGACTCCCTCTACCTCATGCTCTAGGTTATGGAGAACTTGTCCATTCTGATCTAATGTCTTGATCTCGAAGTCCTTCTTGTTTTGGCTATCCTTATCAAAGAGCAGCCAGTTGAATCCATCGAATACAGTTGTCTTTCCAGTGGCATTATCGCCATATACATTTACATTTCCGCCGAAAGCATTTAAAACAAAATGCTTGATTCCTTTGAAATTCCTTAAAGTTAACATGATTAGTTTCATCCTACGCTACCTCCTCATATTTTCTCTCTCGTATTACTAATGACAGCTGCAATTCTGCCGCCTTAAGCTTGTGTATCGCTATATCCACATACGCTGGCTCTGCATATTGAAAGTCCTGTTCTGCTTGAGCCCAATTGGTTAGGGCTTCGATAAATTCATTCATGCCTTCTCCCCCTTGAATAATCCTGTGTTATTCTGATATACTACAGGTAACAATATTTTTTTCTGGCCCTTGCTCGGATTGCCGTCCTGCAGGGGCTTTTTCATTTGAATCTACGAACATCAGGTTAACCTGACTGATTAGTTCCCTGACTTCTGCAAGCTGTTGGATTAACCTAAAATAACTGTTACAAGCTTTAACAATAAACTCTGCATCCTCTCTTTTAACCATTGATGCTACGTGTCGATTTCTACCGATTATCCTACATACATCCAAATTGTTAGCCATAACTTGAACCTCAAAAGGCAATCCATCTTTCACATCATTCCAGCTCCTTTCTGAATGCATACATTCCGGCAATGGGCCCAACGGTGCAAATAAACATGAAACCTATGCCCCAGTAATTCATGCCTTTACCTCCCTTAACAGCACATCTCTCTCATTTCTGAGTTCGTTGATAAGCATTTTAATTTCTTCCCTGCGTTCATCCATGTCGGGCTGATTAATAATTTCTATATATTCTTTGGCTAGGCTAATATGCTCAAGCACGAGTTCTTCTAGCCTTTGTTCTGCAGGGGTTAAATCCTTACTCATGATCTCACCTCCCTTTCTCGTGATCTTGTATCTTACGAAGCACCTCTTCGTATACAGGCATCCTCACTTCTGCAGGGAGTTTGTTGATCCGACTTATTACGATATCTGTTACAGCATCTGCTAACCTATCCCTAAATATTTCTTCATCAGGTATATTTACTTCAACTACGTATCCTTGTTTTTTCATCAAAACTCCCCCTCTCTGTAGATTTTTATGTTGATTCAAGATTGTACTATTCCGCATAAAAATCTTGCCATCTATACCGCCTTCTTTATCTTTCCATCCCTTATGAGTAACAGTCTAAATGTTTCTCTTCCCTTTGGAGTTATCAGCGTCTGATTATCTGCTTTGCCATTGCGGGTAAATTCTTTTAGCTCAAACAACGATGGAGTATAATCTGCAATAGGCTTAAGCTTACCTCTGGCATCCCTGTAGACATATCTCTTTTCCAGCAACCAGTCTATAAAAGCGTTTTGACCTACCTTTAGCTCCTTTGCCGTATCCCTGAAATTCGTAAGAAGGTTTCTTTCAACTAGATCATCAAAGTAGTCTGCCTTTGGTTTCATGATCTGAATAACTTCATTTTGCTTTTTGACTACTTCAAGAGTGCTTTTGAACATTGCTTTCGTATGGTCGTCAGCAAAAGGCAGATATGTTTGAATAAATAATTCTTCACTTGCTACGTATCCACCAGTCTTTCTGATGGAAGGAAGAACTTCTCCTGCAATCCAATCAGTGAACTTTTCAGCTTCAGGTTTTCTACTAGTGAATACTAGTTTATAAACACCCGCTTCGTTAATTACAGTCATCTGCTGTTCTCCACCAGGGGTCTGTATACTATGCAGCCCCTTCATTTTGTCTGTTAATCTTCTGGTTTGCGTGACGTCAATCTCTAAAACTTCACATACATCTTTTGCAACAAACCATGGATCTCCATTCTTCTGGATTACTCTCACTTGTCCAAACTCCGGGCTTTTAAAAACCTGTAACTCATTCACCTATCTCGCCTCCCTTTCTAATTAGAAGTTAACAGCTTTCGCAGTAACGCTCAGTACATCACTTATAATTCTTTTTAACTCTTCGTTTTGCCGAGCAAGTTCCTGGTTTTCAGTCTCCAATCTTCTTCTCTCGAGAGGAGAAAATCTTTCAAGTTTAACTCCTTCTAGCTCTGCTATATACTGTGGTGAAAATCTGATCGATGGTATACCTTTACACGGAGTTATAATTCCTTCCTTTCTCCAGCGCTCTATCGTTTTGATATCAACCTGCCAGCGCTCAGATAAGTCTTTCTGAGTAAGCAATTGATCCATCTGTATACCCCCTTAATTTTGTTTCTTTTTTGATACTTTTTGGGCAATAAAAAACTCATCTGCACTTATATTGTACTTATTACAGATTATCCTAAGCTCTGCGACACTAAAATCTCCACCTGTTCCATTGAGATTTTGGTTAAGGGCAGAAACGGATTTATTAAGTAATTTTGCTAATTCTATCTGCTTAATCCCGTGTTCGACCATGAAGGCTTTAAATTTTTGATATGGGGCATGCCTTCTTTTTATAGTTCCACCATGCATTCTCTCACCTCGCTTTTATGTTTCTTATTTGATACTTATAGTTTTATTATATCCATATTAGTTTCGAAGTCAATAACTTTTTAAAGATATTCATAAAAAAATGTTGCACATATGAAACTTTGTGCTATAATTATTTTAGATATATCTAAAATAAAGAATGTGAAAGGCAGGTACGCAGATGATTTCATTGGGTTCTCGTTTAAAATATTTGAGAATAGAAAAGGGCTTAACACAAGAAGAGTTAGCTGAAAACTTGAATAAAAAGTTTGAGATATCAATAAACAAAGGCATGATATCTAAATGGGAAAGTGATAAAAGCGAACCTCGCCTAGATTATACAAAAAACTTGGCTGAATATTTCGATGTAAGTTTAGATTATCTTATTGGTGTTTCGAAAGAGAAAGGCGCGTGGGGAAAAGGAATACAGGATGATCTGAGTGAAATGGATATATTTACAAAAGCGGCCCACAAGGTTGGGCATGAAGGCCCACTTTCCGATGAAGAAAAGGATAAAATCGCACTTGCTATCCAAATAGCTTTGGCAAAACATAAAAATAGTAGGTGATACTATATGAATGCATATGAGGAAATTCTGACAGAATTTAGCGAGGAACTGATTATTGATGACTTTTCAATCCTGCCAGAAGATATGCCTGGATACTATGAAGAAAATAGTGTTGGGAAAATTATCTTAATCAATAAAAAATTAAAGAGAACCAAAAGCAAAATCTGCGTATTAGCTGAGGAGTTAGGTCATTATCACATGACCGTAGGAGATATAACGGATCAGTCAAAAGTTGAAAACCGAAAGCAAGAACTAAAAGCAAGACGCTGGGGATATGAAAAGCTTGTTAGCATCGAAAAATTAGTACAAGCCTCAGAGCAAGGCATAAGAAATAGATATGAATTAGCAGAGTACATCGGTGTCACTGAGGAATTTCTGGAAAAAGCATTAGCCTATTATAGAGAAAAGCACGGCACTTATTATAAGACTAGTAATTACATAGTATATTTTGATCCATTATGGGTCTATAAGAAAGTTTAATACATAATAATAACCCTGAATTATTCATCATAATTTATCCAGCATTGCTTCGTGCCGCATAGTTACAGTAGTTTTGCATTATTATTGGTTTCACTTAAAAAGTGAAACCAATACAATAGAAAAAGAGTTTCAACTTTGTTAAAATGAAGTCACCGCAACTAACATTTCACAAAGGAGAAACACTTATGTCTAGTCTAAGTGCACTTCACTCAGAAAGCAACAGTAAAATTAAAATTAATTTCGCAGGAGGGGATTTATCCTCCGATTCTGGCCTACTTCTGATTAAGGAATTCGCCCATAAGCTTGGTTTTCCTAAACTAATTAAAAAGCTGTTTAAAACCAATGATACTGCTACACGCACCCAT
>NZ_FQZV01000072.1 GCF_900142145.1 Geosporobacter subterraneus DSM 17957
CAGAAAGCGGTATGGGCTGCACAGGACCCATTGTTATGGTTTCTGAAGAGAGACTGCAAGCAGCCATGCAGGTGTTAGGGAAGGCAAATTTTGTTGCACAGGAAGGTAATATTTGTTAATATAAAGAAAAAGCTTCAGCTTATGTTGGAGCTTTTTAGTTTTATAATAGGAAAAAATCAATATGCTAGAACAAAGTATGTATGTATTAGAATAAATGCATAAGAAAGGAGGTTAATATGACAGATATAAACTGGTTGGAATGGCTGGGATACCTGGCATCAACTTTGGTGGCCATATCCCTTTTAATGAGCTCTATTGTAAAACTGCGTTTATACAATCTCGTAGGTTCTGCCTTATTTACAGTCTATGGTTTTTCCATCGGGGCACTGCCTGTAGGGATTATAAACCTTTTTATTTTCTTTATCAACATCTATTATCTTTACAAGATTTATACCGAAAAGGAGTATTTTCAAATCTTAGAAATAGGCAGGGATGACAAGTACCTGCATCACTTTTTCGATTATTATGATAAAGAAATCAAAAGTTTTTTTCCCGATTTTCAGAAGAGGCTTGGAGAGAAAACCATTGGATTCTATATTCTAAGAAATCTAACACCGGCAGGTATTTTTATAGCATCTCACTATGATGAAGAAACACTATGGATTGATGTGGATTTTGCAATCCCTGAATACAGAGATTTTAAAACAGGGAAATACTTTTTTACAGAAAGAAGAGAGATTTTTGTTGGGAAGGGCTATAAAAAATTCTATACCCATACAAATAATCCTGTCCATCGGAGTTATTTGAAAAAAATGGGTTTTATTGAATCAAATATTGGGAATCAAGTCATACTAGTAAAAAATATATAGCTGTGAAATTTATGTAATAATAAAGGATTTTTCAGTCTTTTGTAGAATTTTGGAATGAAAACGGCATAAAGGAGTGTTAAAAATGAGTATACATATTGGTGCAAAACCAGGCGATATCGCTGAAACTATATTGCTTCCAGGGGATCCATTACGGGCTAAATTTATAGCTGAAAACATGCTGGAGAACCCGGTTTGCTACAATGAAGTAAGAGGCATGTACGGTTTCACAGGTACCTACAAGGGGAAAAGAGTATCTGTACAAGGATCAGGGATGGGAGTACCCTCAATCTCAATCTATGTAAATGAGCTAATCACCAGCTACGATGTAAAGAATCTGATTCGTATAGGTACCTGCGGAGCAATGCAGGAGCACGTTAAGATAAGAGATGTTATTCTAGCCATGTCTTCTTCAACAGATTCCAGTGTGAACAAGCTTCGGTTTAATGGAATGGATTATGCACCTACAGCCAGCTTTAAGCTGCTGAAAAAAGCTTATGACATTGCCCAAAGCAAAGGGATAGAAACAAAGGTAGGCAATATACTGACTTCCGATACCTTCTATCATGATGAACCCGATAGCTGGAAGAAGTGGGCACAGTTTGGGGTGCTGGCGGTAGAGATGGAGACAACAGCCCTCTATACCTTAGCTGCTAAGTTTGGGGTAGATGCCCTTACAATTTTAACGGTGAGTGACAGTCTTGTAACCCATGAATTGACGACAGCCCAGGAGCGGCAGGAAACCTTCACCAAGATGGTAGAAATCGCATTGGAATTAGCATAGAGATATAGATGTGTGATTGAGAATCCTAATGAATACTCAGAACGACGAGGGCGTCGATCCCTACATTCCTATTAAGGTTTACGTAGTGAACGGCCCCTGTGCCGTTCCGAAAAAAGGGCAGGAACAAGGCCTTTGTTACAAGAATATATTTGCTTGTAATGACGTTTATCTATATACATAAAACAACAGCGGATTATTCCGCTGTTGTTTTGTTTTTATGCTAACCGCTTAAGTTTAATTCGTTCAATCATGGATTCTACCATGCTATAAACCACAGGTATAACTACCAAAGTAAGCAGCGTGGAAACCATCAATCCACTCATCAGCGAAATGGACATGGGCCTAAATAGATCGCTGCCGGAGAAGACCAAAGGGGTCAATCCAATTACAGTTGTTGTTGTACTCAACACAATCGGTCTAAAGCGCTTATCTACCGCCTCAAGACAGGATTCTTCAATTCCTTTACCCAGTTTTCTTTCTCCATTGATAAAATCCAATAGTACGATGGCGTTATTTACAACAATTCCCAGAAGGCTCACCATACCCAATAAGCCTGTAAAGGATAAGGGTTGACGGAAAACATACAAGCCTACAATAGATCCGATTACCGATAGGGGAATGGTCAGTAAAATAATGAAGGGCTGTATGAAGGAGTTGAATTGAATCAGAAGGATTCCATAAACCAGCAGCAGTGCAAAAACTGCAAAGGTTCCTATACTGCCGAAGTGCTCCTGAATCTTTTCTCTTTCCCCGTCGAAAACGATCTGAACATCTTCCAGATCCAAGGCTTCTAAACCTTGCTGCAGTTGCCGCTGAATATCTACAGAGCTAAATCCGGACTTAACATCGCTGTAAATGGTAACGGCCTTTTCCCGATCGTGCTTCTTGATATTTGGGATTTGGGGCCGCAGTTGTATTTCCGCGATTTCCTTCAGTAAAATTTTGTTGCCTGTGGCAGAAGATTTGATCATTAGATTCTCCAAAACCTCCTGGGATGGGGCATAACTTCTAAGAACGATATTATATTCATTTCCCGCATTTCGAAAAATCGAAGCTGTTCTGCCCATGAGAGCAATATTTAGCTCATTTTGTATGTCATACTTGGTAATTCCTAAGAAACTGGCTTTTTCTGCGTCTATGTCTACATAAAACTCATAAGCCTTATCTGTAAAATCGTCGTCTATATTGATGGTTCCTGGAATCGTTGAAAGGTAATGACTAACTACTCTGGTAGCGGCTTCTAGCTTTTCCATGTCATCACCGGTAACACGGACACGAACCGGTGCACCGATGGGCTCTCCTTGCTCCAACTGCTTAATGGTAGCGGTTCCTCCGGCAATCCTTGTATCAAAAATCTCCTGGAGGTAGTCGGCAAATTCTGTATTGGACTTAAACCGTTTTTCATTTTTTAAGTCTACCTTAATCATGATCTGAGCAAAATCCTGGGATTGGGTGTAAATGGGCAGTGTGTTGTAGAACTTAGGAAGGCCGTCGCCAATAGCTGTAGTATAACTTATAATTTCTTTCTGCTCCTTTAAAATGGATGTTACCTGCTCAGTTAACGCCTCAGTTTTGCGGATATTGGCGCCTGATTCCGTACGGATATCAATATAGAGGATATCTGTGTCAGCCTTCGGGAAAAACTGAAGCCCCAGCTGTGTAACCAGCAGGAGAGACAAAACAAAAACTGAAATGGCCAAAAATACGGTTCCCCTCTTTTTAGACATTCCTAAATGAAGCATATGGTCAAAAATTGTCCGTATTTTATGTTGCTTTTCCTTCGGTGTACTTTTCCTGAAAAACAAATAAGCCATGGTGGGGGTCACTAGCAGAGCCACCATATAGGAAGCCCATAGGGAAATCATAATTATCAGTGGCAAGCTTTGGATATATTCACCAGCCATCGAGGGCAGCATCAATAGTGGCGTAAAAGCAGCAACAGTAGTTAATGTAGAAGACAAGACAGGAATGGCTACTTCTCTAACCCCCTCTACACATGCCTGCATGGTATCTATCTCCTGATCGATTTTTACCTGTATAGAATCACTGACTACAATCGCATTGTCTACCAGCATACCCAATGCGATGATCAAGGCTGTAATGGAAACCTGGTGAATCGGTATAGCCAATAGTTTCATCATCACAAAGGTGGATAATATAGACAGCGGGATTGCTGTTGATACAATTACTGCATTCCGAAAGCCCATACCGATAAATACCACCATGATAACAAACATAATTCCTGTTATAAGATTAAGAATAAAATTGTTTACTGCTTTACTTACATCCTTTGGCTGGTAAAGCACTTGGTCAAAGTAAATATCCTCGGGCAAATCCTTTTTTAGTTCATCCATTCTTTTTTCTACGGATTTTCCAATAATCACGATATTTTTATTTTCTTGGAAATAACCTGTTAGAAGTATTGCATTACGGCCGTTTTGTTTAATCCGATAGTTTGCTTCCTCCAAATCCATGCTAATCTTTGCTATATCTTTAAGCCTTACGCCGGCACCTGCATTTTTTGAGCCGATAAGTATGGTGTTTTCAATTTCCTTTAAATCTGCATAAGTGCCAGAAGTGGTTACATTTAATCTGCTTTCATCATTTTTGATCTGCCCTAAAGGAATAGATATATTTTGAGCCTGCAGTATATGGATAATATCCTGTAAGGACAGCTGATATTGGTTGAGCTGGGAAATGTCAACCTCTATACTTACTTCCTTCTCTTGTTTTCCATGAATATCAAAGCGGGAGATCCCATTGATCTTGCTGAGTTCTTTTTTGAAGCGCTGCCCATATTCTTCCAATTGCTCATAGGAATAGTTCTCGCCAGACATGCTGATAATTATTCCGGCGGTCTCTGTTAAATCCGTGTTGATCTGAAGGGGGTGTACTTCTTTGGGAAGCTCACTTTGCAGATCCTCCATTTTTTGTCTCAGATCCGTCCAGGACTTTTCAATATTTGCATCCTGAGTAAGTCTTACAACGACGATAGAGAGCCCATTGCGAGAGTGAGACTCCGAATAATCATAACCTTTTAATTCTGCTGCCTCATCCTCAATTTTTCGGGTTACCAATTTTTCTACATCTTCAGGAGATGCACCTGGATAAACCGCAGTAACAATGGCGATACTGGCGGTTATCTGTGGATTTTCCTGCTTTGGTGTAATATAATAGCTGTAAATTCCAGCGATCATCGTCAGCAGGGCTATAAAAAGGGTCACTTTTCTCTCCTTGATGGCTCCAGCTATAAGTCCTTTTCCCACGATATTTTCCCCCTTTAATCCTGTACAGAAACGAGATCCTGATCCTTAAGCTTTTTCATACCCCCGATGATCAGCTTATCACCAGGCTCTAAACCCTGGACCATTACGCGATTGCCTTCCACTTCCAGCAGCTGAATTTTTCGCTGATAGGCTCGATCATTTTTCATCACAAATACATAGTCGTCGCCATTGGATAGAATTGCAGCTATAGGGATCCATATGCCCTTTGCTTCACCGATAATAAATTCTGCATGACCCACAGCACCGATAGGCCATGTATTACTGGGAAGGGACACTTCTACCGGGTAAGTGAGGGTCTCCTGATCAGGCGTTGAATGAATATTGGTAACTGTACCCTCTAATGGCTTTCCATTTATCCAAAGAATTGTTTTCGTACCAATATGGATTTTATTCAAATCCTTAGTAGTTAATCCCACCTTAAAAACCTGTTGATCATTCCGCACAACGATCACAGGATAGCCGGCGGGAACCATCTCTCCCTCCTCATACAGCAGATCTATCACGTAACCATCGCTGCCGGAACGAATAAGAGCATCCTCCAAAAGACTAAGCTTGTGTTGATAATCAGCAGCAGCCTGATCCAGCTGCCCTTTTGCAGCAGCTTTATCCTCCGGCCTTGAACCGTTTTTTAATTTCTTTTCCATTTCCATTGCGCTGCGGTAATCGGCTTCTGCTGCATCAAATTCTACTTTAATTTTATCCAAATCCTTTTGGGAGACTGCACCGGATGCATAAAGCTTTTCCAATTTTTCATATTGATCTTTCATAAATATATATGCCGCTTCAGCTTTTTTTACATTGGCTTCCATTTGTCGGATATCTTCCGGAACAGCACCATTGACTGCCTTTTCGTATTGGGCCTGTGCCGCCTCCATTTGTCCTCGGGCAGCAGAGAGACCATAGGTCAGGTCTTTCGTATCCAGCTGTAGGAGGGGCTGTCCTGCTTTAATCTGATCTCCCTTTTTCACGAAAACAGCATCAATTTTTCCGGAACTTTTGAAAGCCAGTTTTTTGATAGCGGAGGCTTCCACAATACCTGTATAGTTTAAAATGATTGGCCGCGTCTCCTCCTGCAATGACAGAAGCTGTACAGGCTTTGCCTTAGATGCAATATCATTGACTGTGTTCTTGACAGCACAACCTGTTGTCCACGTGAGCATAAAGAGCAGCAATATTAGTGAAATTTGTTTCCTCATAAAATCTCCCTCCGATGATCATTGATAATAAACAATTGTTTATTTTTAATGCAAAAAAATTATAACCATCTGCTTTTTAAATCACCAAGCTGATAATGAATAAACTGATGAATTAAAAGTTTCATTTTAATGCCGTCTTCATAGTGCTTGAGAATTACTTTCATACCCTCGATCAGGCTGACAGACAGTACACGAGCAAAAAAATCATCTTGAATATGTATGCCCTTTTCTTTTAGCTTCGTGAAAACCTGATCCCTAATTTTTTTTTCCACCAGAAGAGTAATTTCTTCAATGGCATGCTCAAATCTTGTCCCTATGCTTCCATCTATCAAAATCAATAGTTCTCTTCGATGCTCGTGATTAATTGTCATGATGCGATCAGCAAGGTGCTCAAAAAATTGTTGGACCTCCTTTGGATTATCCATGTTGTCGAAGGGCTCCTGGGTAAGTTCGATAATCTTATGATAGGCAGGGCTGATCACTGCATAAAATAAATCCTCTTTACTGGCAAAGTAGCGGTACAAATTGCCAACGGTCATGCCCCCTCTTTCCGCAATGGATCGCATGGAAGCATTTTTAAAGCCCTTTTCCTGAAACTCTATTAAAGCAGCGTGATGGATACTATTTCTAACCTCATCCTTAAGTACTTGCATATAATAAACACCCATTCATTTTTATTTTATTTTTATGATATACAAAAATATTCCTTAGGTCAATGAAAAATAGAATCGTTATAGAAGTATATTTCATAAAGATGTAATAGACCCATCTGCCAGCAACCCTACAACAGCATTCCATAAGCATCAGATTCTAAGATTTAAAGACAATATGATTTAGAATTAACCTATAGATAACAAAAGGATGTCGGAGATTGTAGATAATAGAGATATGAGGTAGGGAAAACATCGAGAGCTTGAGTAGATGTTAATCAAGAAATTTGTAGATTGAGGTATTCTAAAGAAGAACATAAAATCTAAAAATCAGCATAAGAAATATTTACAAGGGCATTTAAGAAATAGATAAATCGGAGGTTGAGAATACCATGGAGATGATTTGTTTAAGGGAGTAAAAACCAAAGCCTATAGGATTTAATGACAACTGAATAAGCAAGTAAACTTTAGACAGGGGGGAAGTGGTTTTTACCACGGCGGCTATGATTAAAAATTATGTTATTGATACCAATGTCATGATCCATGATCCAAAGTTTTTATATAATTTTGAGGACAACAATATTGTCATACCGATTATTGCGGTTGAGGAATTAGATAAGCTAAAAAAGGCACCGGGTGTTGTTGGTTACCATGCACGATCAGTCTTAAAGGAGTTGAATAAGGTACGGCAATACGGCAACTTTCTAGAGGGTATTTCTCTTCCAAATGGGGGAACCATCCGCATAGAGATGAATCATATGGATTTATCGGTACTGCCCGATGGTATGGATCGGCAGACCAATGATAATAAGATATTGACTATCGCTAAGAATATTGCATTAGCCGATGCAGATAAACCAACCATTATTGTAACAAAGGATATGTGCATGACCGTGAAAGGGGAAGCACTGGGACTTACCGTGCAGGATTATGAGAATGACAAGGTTCATACCGAGGACCTTTACAAGGGCTATAGTGAAATATATCTATCTTCTGAACAAATCAATAATATATTTAAAAACGGAATTGAATTGCCGAAGGAGTATGCTGATGCCGTATATCCCAATCACTTCTTTCATATCAAGAGTCATGACAACAGCAGCCATGAAATTCTGGCAAAATATAAAAATGGCAAGATCGTCCCCCTTGAGTACACCAATGCAGCAGCTTGGGGGCTAAAACCTATTAATCGTGAACAAAAAATGGCCTTTGAGTTGCTCTTTGATGCCAATATTCATTTTGCCAGTATACTGGGGGGTGCAGGCAGCGGAAAAAGTATATTGTGTGTAGCCTATGCACTACAAAGTGTTTTAGAGAAGGGTCTATATCGAAAAATTATTTTCGTTCGTCCGGTAGTCCCAGCAGGAAATGATATTGGCTATTTGCCAGGGGACGAGAAGGATAAATTAAAGCCTTGGATGTCTGCACTATATGATACCGTAGACAATTTATTTCACAACAAAAGCAAACATCGGGAAGAGGATGGACCGAGGGTGTTTAAAAGAGGAGAAAAGCCTGATTTTTCAGTAGAACAGTTTATTGATACTTATCGAGAAATGGGACTGTTGGAAATGAAAACTTTTAACTATATGCGCGGCAGGACGCTTGCCAACGCACTGGTGATTGTAGATGAGGCACAAGAAACCACCCCGCACCTGGCGAAGCTCATGCTTACACGGGCGGGGGAAGGATCAAAGTTTTTATTTATTGGAGATCCCTCAGATAATCAGATTGATAATGTATTGGTAGACTCTCGCTCTAACGGACTGGTTTATACGGTAGACCGGATGAAAAGCTTTGACATCACAGGTCATATTACATTGCAGCAAGTGGAAAGGAGTCCGCTGGCCCAGCTGGCTGAGAAGCATATGTAGGCTCATACGATGGAATTATAGTTGAGCCGCCAATTGAAAAAAGGATATATTTTTGTAGTGAACGACCCCTGTTGTCCGTTCCGATACTGGGCAGATACAAGGCCTGAACCTATAGAACTGCAATCTGCCTTTTAAGATGCCGTTCAATAATATGCAATAAGCTATTGCATATTATTGAATGCTTTGATATAATCATTGAAACAACTAAATATATATTTCATGGTGTCGCTGATGTTGAATCAGCGGCTTAAAAGGGAAGTCAGGTGTAAAGCCGACACGGTCCCGCCACTGTAACAAGGAGTGCAGGTAGTAAAATGCCACTGTTTCATATTGAGATGGGAAGGTATAGCTGCACAATGATTTGGAGTCAGGAGACCTGCCATGAATTGTAATACCGATAAAACTTACGCGGATAAGGAGGTGTTATGAGATAACGGAGCTTTGCAGAATATCTGTAGGCTACAGTTCATTTCATGAAAAATCTTGCACCTTTTTACAAAGGTGCTTTTAATTTTGATATCATAGGCGTCAACGTAATCCAATTATTTCCAAATAAACCTTAGAAGCATGTCATTCTGAGCGTTAGCGAAGAATCTTATAGAACATAAGCAAGATTACTTTTGAGTATCAGAATATATCATCTAGCTTAAAGATCCTTCGACTCCGTTTTACTCCGCTCAGGATGACAAATGATGGGTTAAGTTGACGCCTATGATTTTGATATAAAAGTAAAGTATATCACTTGTAAAAAAATTCAAAAAGGAGCTAAAGAAAATGAAAACAGGTTTATTTGTATTGGGCCATGGAAGTCAAGCCCAGGAGGCCGATGAGATATTCTCAAATATTGTGGAAATGGTAATGAATATCACAACGTTTGATCTGGTTGGATTGGGATCTTTACAGATTTCTAAGCCTAGCTTTGAGGAAGGTATTGAAGATTTAGTACATAGAGGTGCAGAGCATATCGTCATCGTACCCATGTTCATCTTCCAGGGTAATCATGTAAAATATGATATTCCTGAGGCATTAGAAAAGATACAAGCCCAATACCCTGCAGTGAAGTTTACGATGGCCAAGCACATCGGTGCGGATGCAAGAATTGCCTCTATTATTGAAGAAAGAGCCAAGGTAGCAATGGCAGGATAATCTGCATCCTATTTGTTCACAAAGATCTAAAAACTAAATAGACTCGTTACGGTATGATTGTTCTACAATCATTTAAAAGGGAAGTTCGGTGAAAATCCGACGCGGTCCCGCCACTGTGACAGGGAGTATAGTTATAGAATATCCACTATTTCTTAGGAGATGGGAAGGGAATAGCTGTATGCTGATCTGGAGTCAGGAGACCTGCCATAACGAAGAATACCATCAATACTTACGCGGATAAGGGGGTATTTTATGATGAAAGGGTCTTTTTGGATTTTTTTATCGCCAAAATACATCAAATAAGCAACCTTTTTCCTGGTGGAGAAAGGTTGCTTATTTGATGGGGTCATTTATGCTTTTAGTGTTGGGATCGATTATAGGGAGGTTTATTCATGGAACTAGAAAGAATCCAAGATAAAAATAAGGGTGAGTTGTTGTCGTTGATTCAGAGGGTAGAAAAAAGCGGAAAAGAAATTTATAAAAAAACAAACAATACCCATTATTACCTGAGGGAACTCATAGATATAGAAAAGCTTCAGCGCGTGCAAGAGAGTTTTGCAAAGGCTACAGAATTCTCCTTTGTAGTTGTGGATTATAAGGGTGATGAGATTACAAAAAGAACTGAATGTACTGAATTTTGCAGACGGTGGAGAGCGATAAAAGAAAATAAAAAAACCTGCAGTTTTTGTGATACCTACGGAAGATTAGAATCTATCATTAACCAAAAACCAAATATCTATCGGTGTCCGGCAGGACTTGTTGAAGTCACCGTACCAATTATTATCAAAGAGCAATATTTAGGTGCTGTATTATTTGGACAGGTACGATGCATAGAAGAAGAGGAGATTGTAAATCTGGGGTCCTACATCCAATGTGAAGAAAAGCGAAAATGTAATACAACACTCATAGAAAGCTATGAGAAGCTGCCTATTGTTCCTTTGAAAAAGGTTTTATCAACAGCCAATCTAGTTCAACTGGTGGTTCTTCAGATGGTAGAAGAAGAAGTGTTAAGGAGGGAGACGGAGGAGAATAAGAAGCTTATTGGAGAGCTGATCGTAAAAAGAATCCGTGCAGAACTAGAAAAGGCTAGGACGATGACGGAATTAAAATTCCTAAAGGAACAAGCTAATCCCCTTTATATGAAGGAAATATTAAAGACGATTGAGGAGGCTGCATCAAAGGAAGGAGCAGTTAAAACCCAGGAGATGACATATCTTTTTTCGGAAATGCTTAAATATACAACTGATAATAAATAAACCCATATCTGAAAAATAATGATTTCTCAAGTGGATATACCATTAATCAGCTATATTACACGAATAGACATACTAAGGTGTAAAATATATCTTATAAATAACGGGATAGACCATACCTATTGTTTTGTGATTTTAAATTTCCTATAATAAACATAAAATTGAATAAATCTACAGGTGCCAATCCTATGATTGGTGAAAAGGGAAGCAGGTGAAAGTCCTGCACGGTCCCGCCGCTGTAAGAGGGAAATCTTTATCAAAGCCACTGTAAAACTGGGAAGGCGATAAAGATGCTGATCCTTGAGTCAGAAGACCTGCCTGTATGATCCACCAATAACTCTACGAGCGATAGGGGGATGGAAAGCGCATTAACATGTAGTGATGATGCACTGAAGATAAATCCTCTTGCCTTTATGGTGAAGAGGATTTTGTTTTTGTATAGGAGCACGTCATATTAGATAATTTGAAAATCACAGTAGGTTCCTAGAATTTTGAAGGAAAGATTTTAACAAGAAAATGCAAATAAATCCTATTTGCATTCATATTACAAGGTTGTAGAGTTGTAGAATCTCTGTGGTTGCGCTTTATCTATGGAAAGATGGATCATGCTTTATTAATAAAAGGAGGAAAAAAAGTGATACAAAAGCGAATCTTAGCATTTATGCTGATTGTTTGTATTTCATGTTTTGGATTACTGCCAGAAATGGCTTTTGCAAGCGATACAGTTGGAATACCAAAACCCTGTACCTTGGCACAAGGAACACATGAGTTTTATGGGGACCAAGTAAAGGCCTTACAGAAAACAAGTAATAATAACTCAATAATTAATGCATCCTTAGTCAGACCTGTAAGTGTAGAGGTAGGAGATACTGTAACGACAGCAGTATATATGACACTTCAAGGAGACTCGTACGGATGGGAAATAAGTATGGATGATAATATATATACAGCACCGGTTGAAACAACTGTGCCAGAAACAGGAAAAACTAAGTATAAGTTTAATGTTGAGAAAATGCATACCTTCTTTTATATAAAAGGAATGCAAAAAATGGGGCAGAATTATGTGTCTACTACCTTCAGACTGGTGTTCACAGAATTAACACCAGATGAAGAACCAACAGTACCAACAGAACCAATAGAGCCAACAGAGCCAACAGAGCCAACAGAGCCAGTAGAACCAGGTTTAGTTATGGAAGACGGAAGCTATATAATCCATGCAGTAGCAAAGGCAGCAAATAGTGACACTATTTCTAGGACCGATGAGAATATTGAAAAACCACTGAGGGTAGATGTAAAAAATGGACTTGTGACCGTACTTATGACCTATACAGGGACTATGACAAACATGGAAATGAGCAAAGATAATGTTGATTTCGCAGGCCTCTCAAAGGCTTCGGGGAGCAGTTCCACCTATAGATTAGAGATGGGAACGGAGCTTTTATCGCAGGTTTACATCAAGGGCCAAGTTCCAGGGATGGGAAACAGTTGGCAAACCATTAGACTAGTATTTCATAGAGACTCTCTAAGAATACCTGATGGAAATTATACAATCACTGCTACAGCAAAACAAAGCAACAGCAACACTGTATCTAGAACCGATGATAATATTGAAAAGCCACTGAAGTTAGAGGTAAAGGATGGAAATATAACTGCCTATTTGACCTTCAAAGAAAGTACCATGACAGATCTTCAAATGAGCACAGATGGAGAAGTAAGCTATGCAAATCTTTCTAAGGCTGCAGGAAGTAATGCTACCTATAAGCTAGAGCTTGGAACGAAGTTATTATCTCATGTGCACATTAAGGGATATGTAGAAGCCATGAAGCGAACCGTCTCCTTCAAATTAGAGTTTGATAAAGCTTCCTTTGTCAAAGCTGAGGCTTCCAATCCAGGCAATTCAGACTCAGGCGTAGGCGGCGGAGCAGCACCCCCACCCTTTACTTTACCAGAAGTAAATACCTATAAGATAGAAAATGGAGAATATACGATACACGTCGATGCAAAAAGCTTAACCAGCCATGAAAGATCAAGAATAGACGATCGCATTGTAAAGCCCCTAAAAGTTGAGGTGAAGGATGGAAAGGTAATCCTATATCTGACCTTGAGAGGCAACACCATTCGAGATATTCAATTTAGATGGACCGGAGTATGGTTCAAAGAGGCACCGATTCACAGTCAAGGAGATGACACCATTACCTACAGACTGGAAATGGACAAAGAGATGCACTCCTACATCTATGTAAAAGGCTATGTGGAGGCTATGGATGCCTGGCCGGAATTCGGGCTGTTCTTCGCACAGAATACCTTGAAAAAGCAAGAAGAAATTCCACCGGTTGCGCCTGTGTCAGAAGCTGTTATAGATCAGAACGGCTTTAAAATCAGAGTAGTGCAGGTGGAAGACAGCCAATTAATCGAAGGAAGACCTTTATTCAGGGTCAGCATTGAACGAGAGGAACTCCCTTTATCCCATGGAAAAAAGGCATTGGTGTCCCTTCCCTATACCCCAAGAGCAGAAGAACTGAAGAATGTAGAAAAAATTGTTGTCTATAGAGTCACCGAAGAAGGCAAGCTGATCGTTGAACCTACCGGCAAGTACAACTCCAAAACACAAAGCGTGGAGTTTAAAGCGGGTATCGGAGAGGGAACATACACCATTAGATATGCTGAGAAATCCTTTAAGGATCTGCAAAACTATGATTGGGCGGTTAAACCAGTAGAAGCTTTAGCAGCCAGAGAGATCATAAAGGGAATGGGGGAGGGATCCTTTAGCCCACAAGCCAGCATTAGGAGAGCAGATTTTATTATAATGCTGATGAAGGCTTTAGGCGTAGAAGGAAAGCCTACAACAAATTTCACAGATGTAAATCCAGAACGCTACTACGCTGACCTAGTAGGAATGGCGAAAGAGATGAAAATCATCAGGGGAGACACAAATGGCAGCTTCCGTCCTGAGGCACCGATTTCAAGACAGGAAATGTTCACCATAGCTGCTAATGCTCTTCGATTCATCGGAGGTCTGAACAGAACCTACAACAAAAATGTGCTAAACCAATTCGCTGACAAGGATCATATCTCAGCCTATGCATTAGACAGCGCTGCAGCACTGGTGTCCGAAGGTATTATAAGAGGAAAAGGTACATCCATGGATCCAAAGTCCAATGTGAGAAGGGCAGAGGCAGCGGTACTCATCTATGGAATCTATAATTATGAAGAAGGCAATACCCAAGAAGAATCTGCGGAAAAACTTCCTGTAAAGGTTTTACCTGTAGAGGGTACGAAGACCTTATCAGAGGGTACACATCCAATAAGGATTACATCCCTATCTGCAGATAGCAATGAACCATCAAGATTGAATAATGCTATCGAGAATCCGGGAAAGGTAGAAGTCAAAGACGGAATACTATACGGTTACCTTACTCTTAAGCGATCTCTTTCTGATATGAGCGGGTTAAAAATAAGTAATAATGGGGGAGTAAGCTTTGAGGACGCAGAGGTAGTTTTATCAGAAACAGGAAAAACCACCTATCGATTCAAACTAGATAAGCTGGATCAGCCGGTAGTTGCTTCTATATACGTAGAAGCCATGGGAGCATCTCCTAAGTTTAGAATCGCTTTCGATCATAATACCACAGTTCAATAATACAAAAAAACAAAATAAGTATGTCCCAAAAGTATTATCATGATACCCATTTATATGCTTCTGGGGCATGCTTTCTTTCAGTTGAAGGGAGATAATACATATGTTTAAAAAAATAAAAGAGTTTATATGCTTTGCGTTACTTATTTTCGCACTTATGGTTCCAACCGTTGCATCTGGGGCAGGAAATATTCCAGATGGAAAATATGCGATAGGTGCTACGAGCATATCTGCCAGTAGTGATGAGGTATCTCGTTTGAACAACTCGCTGGTTAATCCATTAAATGTTGTGGTAGAAAAGGGCAAAATCAATGTCTATCTTACTTTGTCCAGACCTACCAAGGAGCTTAATACCTTGAAAATAAGTTCTGACGGGGGAAAAAATTTTACAGAAGCAGCTGTTGTATCTAGTAGTGAAAGTGCTACCCAATATATGTTTTCAGTAGATCATTTAGATGAACCCCTTTTTGCAACTATTTATGTAAATGCCATGGGTGCTACTCCTCTTTTTAGAATTGCCTTTGATAAGTCCGATGTGGAAAAAATGAAGAGTGCAACAGCTGTAGAAAAGCCAAAGCAGGAGCAACCAGCACAGGAAGCTGCACCAAAAGCAGCACCACAGCAGGAAAAGAAAACCTCAGATCAAAAGCCAGCAGCAGTAGAGACAGCGGCAACGCCTGCAGTACAAAAACAGACTGCTGTAGAGCAGCCACCAGTAACAGAGATGAAGGAAACGGAGGACCAAGAAACTACTGAGGAAAAAGAAACAGAGACCAGTGCTGAAGAAACCCAGGCGGAAGAAAACTTAACAGAAAAATCCTCTGATGAGGATGAAAAAACAGGCAGCAGCAAAATGATATTTGTTATGGGGACAATAGTGGGTCTTATCGTTATAGTAGCTGGAAAAAAATATTATTAAAGAAATAAAAACCTTTTAAAAATACACACCACTTTACAAGTAATGTAGTGATTTAAAAACAATTCCGTAAAATAACAAAATCAGACACCTAAATCCTAGGAATACTAATCCTATGACAAACCAATACCCTAGGAGGCGTCTGATATGATTAGTATATCCCATAATTCAATGAATCAAACATTGCTGCAATATTTAATGCAGTATAGATC
>NZ_FQZV01000112.1 GCF_900142145.1 Geosporobacter subterraneus DSM 17957
ATAAAAAAGGCGTCCTTAAGGACGCGTTTTAAAACCTAAGCCGCTAGGCTTAATTTTCTAACCGATAGGTTATTCCTTGCTCACTAGTATATTCAATTGGTTCCATAGTGCCTCCACAGACTTCACAGCTGAATCTTGGAGGCACTGTTATATCTCCTTCATCAAAAATATCATAAATATCTACTACATCTTTTGGAATATCTTCTTCTATTCCACAGTCTAAACATTTAAACGTGACAGGCTTATTTTTTTCCTTGAGTTTTTCTATTTTCTTTTGCTCTTTTATTTGTTGTCTTCTCTTGTCTTTCATTTTTTTCTTTGCCATCTTTGTCTCCTTATTCTATCTAAATATCGGTTCTATTATATCACGAGATACCCATTTTACAGCATTATACATGTCTTTGATTTTTTCAACTTCTTTATCAATCTCTCTTCTTATTTTCTGCTCATATCTATTTAACATGCTTCCATATTTCTTATGATATATATCATACAACTCCATTTTTGAGTTGCATTTTTCGCATGACAAAGGATCATGACCAAAAGATTTCATGATTCTATACTTCCATTTTCTTAGTTTCCTTAATTGCTCTATCATTTTCTCGTCTACTAACTTTATAAATTTGTTTTTATGTCTGTTATTTCTTGAATAAATACCATAATATCTTACCATTTTAAACTGCTTTTCAGGTATATGTACGATTACCCTTTTGATAAATTCATAAACATCTAGTTCTACTTCTACCCGTTTTCCATCTTCGTGACTTTGGTAGTAGAATACTACTTTTTTGCCATCATACTTTATAATCCTTGATTCAGCTATCGCTGGTCTTCCTGTATATCTTCCCACATATTTTGCAGCTCCCTTAGCTGTCTTAATTTCTCCTTTTGCATAAACATAGAAACCATCTTTTAACTTCTGATAAAGGGAATCTTTTAACTCTTTAAATCTTCTCTTTCCGATTTCACTTTCAAACTCATCTAGTAATATTTTCTGCCACCTTTTTCTGAGCATATTGTAGGGTATGTATTTCATACTTTTCCAGGAGGTTTTTGTCCCTGCTGCACCTTCGGTTACCAGCATATGTACATGAGGATTCCATTTTAAATCTCTCCCAAAAGTATGAATAACTGCTACAATACCAGGTGTAAAATTTTCTCTTTTGTTGAGATCTTTAAACCAGCTTTTTAACGCTTGTGCTGCGCACTTAGGTAACAATGCTAGTAATTCTCTTTTTTGTTGAAATAGTATTCTCAACTCTTCGGGAATTGTAAACACCATGTGCCTATGCTTTGCATTGATCAGTCTTCCTGTCATATCTTCAACCCAATTGTCTACATAAACCTTACCACAAGATGTACAAAATCTGCTCCTACAACGAAAACCTATCTTCTTTGAATTCTCACAGTCTGGGCACTTATATTCTATGTATCCATTTGCAATCGACCCACAATGCATCATCTTTTTGACTTCACTTAGCACATTTTTTCTAATCTTATGACCATACAATTTGACAAAATCATCCCAATGATCAATAAATATTTGTCTTAGAATCCCTTTTCCCATATCAAAACTCCGCTTACATATTTTTACTGTTAATAAATGGTTAATTCTTCTATGTCCTGATTTTACTCTCTTACATGCCTATTATTATATCAAAAAAATTTATACTTTCTTATACAA
>NZ_FQZV01000065.1 GCF_900142145.1 Geosporobacter subterraneus DSM 17957
AGATATATTACATTCAAACTTTGTAGCAGCTGCCCATATAAAGAGGAATTCTACGAAACCTTTGAAAACATAAGGCGACTCCCAAAGTTTGAATAGCAAAAACAGTGAACCTTGGCAATTTCAAAACGGCAAAAACAACCCAAAAACAACTATTACGGGATAAGTCTACCCTTTTTTAGGAACTTTTTCCTTTATATAGATTTTTAAAACTGATAAAACTCAATTTTGAGGGTCTAAATTCATTTTTTAGATCTTCATGAATAATTCAGGATTAATCCATAGAGTTCTTCATCCACAACAATAGGAGCACAAATGGTAGCTCGAATATCTAAGGCTTTAGCATCTTCAAATTTATTTAAATTGTTTTCTGACATGTTTTGGTTGTTAAAGGCTTGAGGATTTTGAATGATACAGGCCTTTAAGGATGCTCCCTTTGTATGGGTATAGATAAAGGTTTCCTCAAGGGATAAGGTGATTTTGGACAGGCTTGCCATATCATAGCCATATACTGCCCGAAAGTTCAGTTTTCCTTCCCGGTTAGAAATCATAATACTGCCTTTATCAGCGCTGTCAATGATGTTAACCGCCTTTTCCAGTACTTGCTGCAGCAGTTCATCCAAGTTTTGAATACGAACGATAGAATTGGAGATTTCCAGCATGGCTTTATTCAGCAGGTTGCTCCTGGCCAGTTCCCGGTTTACCCGCATAAGCATATCCATGCTGCTAAGCTGATGATTTAACTTTCTTAAATGCTTAGAATGGTAGTGGTGATTGAGCCATAGGGGAAGAACTACTAAAAGGATTATGACAGCAGGGTGCAGCCTTTTTACGGTATAGCCGAAAAAGGGCAATAACAAATACAGGAATAAAAGCATGGCGATAGTACAGATTAGAATTACAGAAAACGGTAAAAGTTGTCTTTTGGACACATTCAGTCACCTTCACTTGATATGGAAATTTACAATCAACTAACATTTCTATAAAAAAACACAATATCCTTTTGCCTAAAAAAATTATTTTAATATAAACCATCATTATCAAGCAACAAAAAAAGTTGAATCATTGACTTTCCTGTGAGAGAGCGATATAATTTACTATACGAACAAATGTTTGCAACGTGCAAGACATGATTGAGCCCAAAATAAAAGTCTATGGTATAATTTGATTGTATGTTTATGGAAAAGAGGCGTATTTTAATGAAAAAATTTCAGATTGTCTCTGAGTATAAACCCACTGGGGACCAGCCTCAGGCTATTGAAAAGCTGACCCAGGGGATTTTAGCGGGTAAAAAGGCCCAAATCCTTTTAGGGGTTACCGGTTCTGGAAAGACTTTTACCATGGCCAATGTAATTGAAAAGGTTCAAAAGCCAACCCTCGTAATAGCCCATAACAAGACACTAGCAGCCCAGCTCTGCAGTGAGTTTAAGGAGTTTTTTCCAGATAATGCAGTAGAGTTTTTTGTCAGTTATTATGATTATTATCAGCCGGAGGCTTACGTGGCCCATACGGATACCTACATTGAGAAAGACGCACAGATCAATGACGAGATAGATAAGCTGCGCCACTCTGCTACGGCTTCACTTTATGAGCGCAGGGATGTCATCATTGTAGCCAGTGTTTCTTGTATTTATGGATTGGGAGATCCCGTGGATTATGAAAATCTTGTATTATCCATCCGTACAGGGATGACAAAAAGCAGAGAGGATATACTGAGAAAACTAGTTGAAATCCAATACGTTCGCAATGACATCAATTTTATTCGTGGAACCTTTAGAGTTCGCGGGGACGTCATTGAGATCTTTCCGGCGTCCTCTTCGGAGAACGCCATTCGAGTGGAACTCTTCGGAGATGAAATTGAACGGATCACTGAAATTAATGTTCTGACTGGTGAAATCACCGGGTTGAGAAATCATGTATCAATATTCCCGGCTTCCCATTATGTTACCAGCTCCGACAAACTGGATCGGGCGATCCATGATATAGAAAAAGAGCTGCAGGAGAGAGTGCAGTATTTTAAAGAGAATGAAAAGCTTATTGAAGCCCAAAGAATACAGCAAAGAACCATGTACGACATTGAAATGCTCCGGGAGGTGGGTTTCTGCCAGGGCATCGAAAATTATTCCAGACATATATCCCAACGGCCGCCTGGCAGTAAGCCTTTTACATTGATTGATTATTTTCCCGATGATTTTTTACTTATTATTGATGAATCACACGTAACAGTCCCCCAAATTCGCGGTATGTATGCGGGAGATCGATCCAGAAAGGAATCCTTAGTAGAGTACGGCTTCCGGCTTCCCTCAGCTTTTGATAATAGGCCTTTGAATTTTGGCGAATTTGAGAGCCTTGTCAATCAAGTGGTTTATGTTAGTGCAACACCGGGGCCCTATGAGAAGATACAGAGTGAAAATGTTGTGGAGCAAATTATTCGCCCAACAGGACTTCTGGACCCTCAAATTTATGTGCGTCCTGTAAAGGGACAGATCGATGATTTAATCGGAGAGGTCAACGGTGTGATCGCACGAAATGAACGGGTTTTGGTAACCACATTAACGAAGAAAATGGCCGAAGATTTAACAGGATATTTAAAGGATGTGGGCATAAAGGTCCGCTATCTTCACTCCGATATTGATACTTTGGAAAGAATGGAGATTATTCGGGACTTGCGTTTAGGGGTATTCGATGTGTTGGTAGGGATAAACCTCTTAAGAGAGGGACTGGACCTGCCTGAGGTTTCTATGGTGGCGATTCTGGATGCTGATAAGGAAGGCTTTTTGCGTTCGGAAACTTCATTGATTCAGACCATTGGCCGTGCAGCGCGCCATCTCAATGGAAAGGTAATTATGTATGCAGATAAGATTACGGACTCTATGAGCCGAGCCATTGAAGAGACCAACCGAAGAAGAAAGATTCAGGAAGAATATAATCAAAAAAATAACATTGAGCCTCAAGGGATTATAAAGAAGGTTAGAGATGTGATTGAGGCAACAAAGGCTGCGGAGGAGTCTGTTAAATACGGACTCGACAAGGCTTCAGATGAAATGCAGGTAAAAGAAATTCAGGAAGTCATCAGCCGATTGGAAATAGAAATGCAAGAGGCTGCGGCCAGCCTGCAGTTTGAGCGTGCCGCTGAATTAAGAGATAAAATACTATCACTAAAGGAAAAGATAGGGTAGAGGTGACATGATGGCAAGAAACAACATTATTGTAAAAGGTGCGCGAGAGCATAACCTGAAAAATATTAATGTAACGATTCCAAGAGATAAATTTGTAGTAATGACAGGACTGAGCGGTTCGGGGAAGTCCTCTCTGGCCTTTGATACCATTTATGCTGAGGGACAGAGAAGGTATGTGGAAAGCCTGTCAGCCTATGCCAGGCAATTTTTAGGACAAATGGAGAAACCTGATGTTGATTATATTGAGGGGTTATCTCCAGCCATATCCATTGATCAGAAAACCACCAGCAGAAATCCCCGCTCAACGGTGGGAACGGTTACAGAGATATACGATTATCTACGCCTTCTTTTTGCCAGAATAGGAACACCACACTGCCCCGAATGCGATCGTGAGATCACCCAGCAAACTGTAGATCAGATCGTGGATAAAATCATGGAGCTCCCAGAAGGGACCAAACTACAATTGCTGGCGCCCTTGATAAGGGGTCGAAAGGGAGAACACACCAAGGTTTTAGAAACCATCAGAAAGGATGGTTATGTTCGTGTCCGGGTCAATGGAGAGATGAGAGAATTAAGTGAAGATATCAAATTGGCCAAGACAAAGAAACATACTATAGAAGTAGTGGTAGACCGGATCATCATCAAAGAGGGTATTGAAAAACGGTTGGCAGATTCTATAGAAACCACCCTTTCCCTATCGGAGGGGCTTATTGTTGTGAACATCATAGATGGGGAGGATTTAACCTTTAGTACAAGATTCTCTTGTCCGGAGCATGGTATAGGCATAGAAGAACTAGAACCAAGAATGTTTTCTTTCAACAGCCCTTATGGGGCTTGTACCCATTGTAATGGAATTGGATTTTTGCAAAAAATAGATCCGGAACTGGTGATCCCAAACCCATCTCTTAGTATACGTGAGGGCGGGATAGCACCTCTTGCCAATTCCGGTGAAGGAACTTATTACTTTGAGATGGTAGAGGCTTTAGCTAAAGAATATGACTTAAGTTTGGACATTCCTATCAATGAGCTTTCCGAGCAATTCGTACATGATTTGCTTTATGGAACCGGAAAGCGGACCATAGAATTTACCTACGAAAGTAAATTTGGAGGCATGCGGAAATATCGGGCTGCCTTTGAAGGGATTATTAAGAATTTAGAAAGACGTTACAAGGAAACGGTGTCTGATTATTCCAGGGAAAAAATCGAAGAGTACATGAGTTTGATTCCATGTGAGGCTTGCAAAGGCGCACGTTTGAAGCCAGAGGTATTGTCAGTAAAGATTGCAGGAAAAAATATATCCGAGGCCACTGAGTTTTCCGTCAAGGACGGACTTCAGTTTTTCAGCACCCTGGAACTTTCTGAAAAAAATAAAATGATTGCCAGACAAATTCTAAAGGAAATCAATGAAAGACTTGGTTTTCTAGCGGACGTAGGCTTGGAATATTTGACCTTAAACCGTGGGGCAGGAACCCTTTCGGGGGGAGAATCCCAGCGGATCCGTCTGGCGACCCAGATTGGAAGTCAGTTGATGGGGGTTTTATATATTTTAGACGAGCCTAGTATCGGTTTGCACCAACGGGACAATGAGAAGCTGCTGAAGACTTTGCGAAATCTAACGGATATTGGAAACACCTTAATTGTTGTAGAGCATGATGAAGACACGATGTTTACGGCAGATCATATTATTGACATTGGACCGGGGGCGGGTGCCAACGGCGGATATATTGTGGCAGCGGGTACGGCAGAGGAAATTATGGCCTGCGAGGAATCTATCACCGGTCAGTATTTATCAGGAAGAAAAAAAATAGAGGTCCCTGAAGTTAGAAGAAAGCCTAACGGAAAATGGATTGAAGTAGTTGGGGCAAAAGAAAATAATTTAAAAAACATAAGTGTCAGATTCCCTCTGGGTGTATTTATTTGTGTTACAGGAGTTTCCGGTTCTGGAAAGAGTACCCTGGTCAATGAGATACTTTATAAAAGAATGGCTGCTGAGCTTCACCGGGCCAAGACACGTCCAGGCAGTCATCAGGAAATTAGAGGACTCCAGTTCATTGACAAAGTCATTGATATCGACCAGTCTCCTATTGGCAGAACGCCACGTTCCAACCCGGCTACCTATACTGGGGTTTTTGACCTCATCAGAGACGTATACGCAAGGGTACCGGATGCTAAAATACGGGGTTATCAAAAAGGCCGGTTTAGTTTTAACGTCAAGGGCGGAAGATGTGAGGCCTGTAAAGGAGACGGAATCATAAAAATCGAAATGCACTTTCTTCCTGACGTATACGTTCCCTGTGATGTATGCAAAGGAAAGCGGTACAACCGTGAGACCCTCGAAGTAAAATATAAGGGAAAATCCATTTCTGATGTACTGGATATGACTGTTGAAGAAGCCTTGGAGTTTTTCGAGAACATTCCGGGGATCAAAAGAAAGCTGGAAACCCTCTATGAGGTGGGATTAGGCTATATCAAGCTAGGTCAGCCCTCAACCCAGCTTTCAGGAGGGGAAGCTCAAAGAATTAAGCTGGCCACAGAGCTCAGCAAGCGCAGTACAGGTAAGACTTTCTATATTTTGGACGAGCCTACCACAGGACTTCATATTGCAGACATTCACAAATTGATAGGAGTGCTGAACCGGTTAGTAGATACGGGAAATACGGTACTGGTAATAGAGCATAATCTGGATGTGATTAAGACCAGCGACTATGTTATTGATTTGGGTCCGGAAGGCGGAGACGGAGGCGGGTCTATTGTGGCCGCAGGCACTCCGGAAGAGATATGCATGGTAGAAGCATCCTACACCGGCAGATTTCTTAAGAAATCTCTCAAGCAATAAAAGTGATAAATGAAAAACCTCTCATAAGATTCTCCTTGTCTGGAGGTCTAACGGGAGGTTTTTATAGTTAGATTGAATTATGGGTTTACTGACTCAAAATGATTCCCCGGACTTTCCCCTCTTTGTTCAGTACTAGTCCTACCACATCCCCAATTTTTAAATCCTCAAAGTCCAAATTCATGGCCTTATCCTTCCGCTGCAGGATAATCACTGCCTCAGACAGTACCATAAGATTTGGCTCTACATAGACATATTGATCGTCATAGTGCTCTTCGATGTTTAACTGACGATTATCCAAATCAACAGATAGAATTTCTCCATAGACAAAGCGTTCTCCACCCAAAGGATTGGCCTCTTCAAAATCTTTGAACGCAGATGAACTGGAGATAGATAACCTCTGTTGACGGCTATTCCAATCAACCTTACAGCCTAACTGTTCTGCAATAAAACCGATGGGAACATAAATATGGTCCTTAAAAAAGAGTGCAGTCAGCGGATCTGAAGGCATACCGTTTAGTGATAATTGAATGGTCTTTTGCGATAGGGATGGATCATTTAACGCCGACCCATTGATGCTAATTAGGCTGATCATTAAAACACTCATAATAAGAGCTTGTAAACCTATTTTGAAGCTTTTCATTCTGCTTCCCCCCATTTTTTTATATTTTTGATTTTTAACAAAAAAAGCAGGGTCTATACTAAAAAAAGAATGTTAAAACATTAACAAAACATAGACAACAGTTTAACATACTTATTCCAATCTGTTTTCAGGATTTTTTTTTTTTTTGAACATGCACGGAAAAGAATTGAAAAGAGCTATTACTTTACAGTTATAAAGTAATCCAAAACAAATTACAAAACTATTAAAAAAAAATACAAAAAATGACCTTGAAAATTTTGAAAATTTCCACTATGTAAACTTTTATTTCAATCACCCTTTACAATGAAGTAAATATGTCAAATTGAGGATACTTTGAAATTTATTATGCAAAACTCGACAAAAGATTGACAAAAATACTACACAACTTTAATTTTGAATGTTATAATGAGGATAGTTGTTTAGAGTCAGGACACAAAAATGAATGACATTCTAATATAAATTGCAGAAAGAAAAGGGGAGGTACTATGCCAAAAGAAATTTTAACGAAGGAAAATTTCCAAAAACTAGAAGTTGTTATTGAAAAGAACAAAGGAAAAAAAGGAGCGCTCATGCCTGTGCTTCATGAAGGACAAAAAATTTTCGGCTGTTTACCCTTAGAAGCACAAAAAAGAATATCAGAAGCTCTAAACATTCCGCTGGCAGAGATTTACGGCGTTATTACATTCTATTCTCAATTCACATTAGAGCCGAAGGGTGATTACACCATTGGAGTTTGTATGGGAACAGCATGCTATGTAAAGGGAGCCCAAAAAATTATCGACAGAATCAAAAAGGAAGCAAATGTAGAAGTAGGTGCTACATCACCAGACGGAAAATTTTCGCTTGAAGCTACCCGCTGTATTGGTGCCTGTGGACTTGCACCGGTGCTGACGGTGAATGAGGATGTATACGGACGTTTGGTTGAAGCGGATGTACCTGGCATAATTGCAAAATACTAGTTAGGACGGATCCATATACACAGGAAAACGTTACAAACATCTATTTATTCGGGAGGGATTCATTGATGAAATCATTAGAGGAATTGGCTAAGATTCGCGAAGAAGCGTTAAAAAAAGTAGATCTGCGGTCAGAAAGAGAAGGTACTAGAATCGTAGTTGGTATGGCAACCTGTGGTATTTCAGCTGGA
Organism: Geosporobacter subterraneus DSM 17957; assembly: GCF_900142145.1. GTDB lineage: Bacteria > Bacillota > Clostridia > Peptostreptococcales > Thermotaleaceae > Geosporobacter > Geosporobacter subterraneus. Next base: position 7,800 of record NZ_FQZV01000065.1, read on the forward strand.
GCAAGACCTATCTTAATGACAATGGTTGAAGAAGTAAAGAAAAGAAATCTGCAACAAGTAACAGTAAGTCAAACAGGATGTATTGGTGTCTGTAGACTAGAACCGATTGTTGAAGTATACAGACCAGGCGAAGAAAAAGTAACTTATGTAGAAATGAATCCTGAAAAGGCAAAAAGAGTTATTGCGGAACACATAGTAAACGGTAAGGTAGTCGATGAATTTACGATTGGCGCTGCAAAGTAAATCACTATTTTGTAAGGAGGGCAAACCATGGAATTATTTCGATCACATGTGTTAATCTGTGGAGGTACAGGATGTACTTCTTCAGGTTCAATTAGTATAGAAGATGCATTTAAAGAAGAATTGGCGAAGCATAATATCGCTAACGAAGTAAAGCTGGTCAGAACAGGATGTTTTGGTCTTTGTGAAGCGGGGCCGATTGTAATTGTTTATCCTGAAGGAGCATTCTACAGCAGAATCGAGGCGAAGGATGTTCAGAGAATTACAGAGGAGCATTTATTAAAGGGAAGAATTGTTACGGACCTTTTATTTAAGGAAGCTGTAGTAGAGGATCAGGTACGTTCTATTAACGAAGTAGATTTCTACAAGAAGCAGCAAAGGGTAGCCCTAAGGCTTTGCGGGGTTATCAATCCGGAAGACATTACAGAATACATTGCATTTGATGGATATAAGGCCCTTGGAAAAGTTTTAACAGAAATGTCCAGAGAAGATGTTATTGAAGCCATAAAAAAATCCGGACTTCGAGGCCGTGGGGGCGGTGGTTTCCCAACTGGTTTGAAATGGGAGTTCACTTACAGAGCACAGGGAGATCAAAAATATGTAGCTTGCAATGCCGACGAAGGAGATCCAGGTGCATTTATGGACCGTTCCGTATTAGAGGGAGATCCACACTCTGTAATTGAAGCGATGGCTATTGCAGGCTATGCTGTAGGCGCAAATCAAGGATATGTTTATGTTAGAGCAGAGTATCCGATCGCTGTTAACAGATTGCAGATTGCTATTGAACAGGCAAAAGAATATGGATTGTTAGGAAAAAATATATTTGGAACAGGTTTTGATTTCGACCTGGAAATCAGATTGGGTGCTGGAGCCTTCGTTTGTGGAGAAGAAACAGCCTTGTTAAATTCCATCGAAGGAAAAAGAGGTATGCCTAGACCAAGACCGCCTTTCCCAGCGATTAAAGGCCTATGGGAAAAGCCAACCCTGTTAAACAACGTAGAAACTTATGCTAATATTCCACAGATTATCCTAAATGGAGCGGAGTGGTTTGCAGGTATCGGTACAGAAAAATCTAAGGGCACGAAGGTATTCGCCTTAGGCGGAAAGATTAACAATACAGGGTTATTGGAAATTCCAATGGGAACAACTCTAAGAGAAGTTATTTTTGAAATCGGTGGAGGAATTCCTGGCGGTAAGGCATTTAAGGCCGTACAAACCGGAGGTCCTTCTGGTGGATGTATTACAGCGGACTATTTAGATACACCAATTGATTATGATAACTTGATTGCACTAGGCTCTATGATGGGGTCCGGCGGTATGATCGTAATGGATGAAGACAACTGTATGGTAGACATTGCAAGATTCTTCTTAGACTTTACAGTAGATGAGTCCTGTGGTAAATGTCCTCCTTGCCGAATTGGTACAAAGAGAATGTTGGAGATTTTAGATAAAATCACAGAGGGTAAAGGGGAGTTAGAAGATATTGATAAGCTTGAAAGATTGGCAGAGAATATCAAAGCTTCTTCTCTGTGTGGATTAGGGCAGACTGCTCCAAACCCGGTACTATCAACTTTAAAATATTTTAGAGATGAGTATGAGGCTCACGTTGTCGAAAAGAGATGTCCGGCAGGCGTATGCCAAGAGCTATTGACTTATCACATTACTGATGCATGTAAGGGATGTACACTATGTACGAAGGCTTGTCCGGTGAATGCAATTTCCGGAGAGAGAAAAGAACTGCATACCATTAATACGGAGACATGTATCAAGTGTGGGGCTTGCGTAGATAAATGTCCGTTTAAAGCCATCATCAGAAAATAGTGGAAGGACTTTTATCTGATTAGAAAAGGAGAGGATCGAAATGGAAAAAGTTACTTTGACAATAGATAATATTAAAGTTGAAGTGCCAAAGGAATATACCATCTTAGAAGCAGCAAAAGCTGTAGGGATTGATATTCCCACACTATGCTATATGAAATCCGTTAATGAAGTAGGTGCCTGCAGAGTCTGTTTAGTAGAGCTGCAGGGAGCAAGAGGCTTGCAAGCATCTTGCGTGCATCCGGTTGCGGAAGGCATGGTTATTAAAACAAATACAAAGAAAGTAAGAGATGCAAGAAAAGCTACAGTAGAATTAATTTTATCCAATCACAATAGAGAATGTCTTACCTGCTATAGAAATAAAAACTGTGAACTGCAAAGCTTGGCAGAAGAACTAAACATTAGTGAGATTCCTTTCGAAGGAGAGAAAACCGGCGGACAAATTGATGCTCTTTCTCATTCAATCGTAAGAGATCCTAGCAAATGTATCTTATGCGGAAGATGTGTCAATGTCTGTAGAGATGTACAGAAAATAGGCATCTTGGACTTTACCAATAGAGGATTTAAAACAGAAGTTTCACCTGCTTTTAACAAGAGCATGGATGAGGTACCATGTATCTACTGTGGCCAGTGTATCGTTGCCTGTCCGGTTGCGGCTTTAAGAGAAAAGGAAGATATTGAGAGAGTTTGGGACGCTATCGAAGATCCAAATGTACACGTAGTGGTTCAAACGGCTCCAGCTGTAAGAGCAGCCCTTGGAGAAGAATTTGGGTTGCCGATTGGTACAAGAGTAACTGGTAAAATGGTAGCAGCATTAAAGCGTCTTGGCTTTGATAAAGTATATGATACAAACTTTGGTGCTGACCTAACAATCATGGAAGAAGGTCATGAGTTATTAGGAAGAATCCAAAATGGCGGTAAACTTCCAATGATTACTTCCTGTTCACCAGGATGGATCAGATTCTGCGAATTTAACTATCCAGAGTTCCTAGACAATCTATCCAGCTGTAAATCACCCCATCAAATGGTAGGAGCAATTGTGAAGTCTTATTATGCAGAAAAGCAAAATATTGATCCGAAAAAGATCTTTACCGTATCTATCATGCCATGTACTTCTAAGAAAACAGAGTCTTCCAGATCTGAAATGAATGTGAAGGGTCTAAGAGATGTAGACGCTGTATTGACAACAAGAGAATTGGCAAAAATGATTAAGCAGGCTAGAATCAACTTTACTGCTCTTGAAGATGAAAAGTTTGACCAGGATTTAATGGGTGAGTATACCGGTGCAGGGGTTATCTTCGGCGCTACCGGCGGTGTTATGGAAGCAGCTTTAAGGACGGTTGCGGACGTATTAGAAGGTAAAGACCTTGAAAATATTGAATATAACGCAGTAAGAGGCTTAGAAGGAATTAAGGAAGCAGAAGTAACATTAGGTGGAAATACTATTAGGATTGCGGTTGCTCACGGAACAGCTATGGCAGCCAAATTATTAGACATGGTTAAGACCGGTGAGAAGGAATATCATTTCATTGAAATCATGGGCTGTAGCGGCGGTTGTGTAACTGGCGGTGGTCAGCCACAGGTATCTGCTAAAGTGAAAATGGATTGTGACTTAAGATTAGAAAGAGCCAAAGCATTATACGAAGAAGATACAGTAATGGAGGCTAGAAAGTCTCATAAAAACGAAATGGTACAAAAACTATATGCAGATTTCCTAGGCAAGCCAAACAGTCATAAAGCTCATGAATTACTGCATACCCATTATGTAGCAAGAGAAAAATACGGTGCAAAAACAGAAGCAGTTCATAGTGCTCATCACGATGCTGCTGCAACAAGAGAGTAATCATTAGAGCGTAGATGAGCAATCATCTACGCTTTTTAAAAACTTCATCATTCTGACCAATGGATTGCATTCGTTGGGAGGAAAGGTACAGGATTCTAAGTGCAAGGATTTTTCTGAGCATGAGGGTAGAAAGCAACGATTTACTTATAAAACTTTCCTACCTTTAGGAAAGTTTTTTGTTTTTAGAAGAGAGGAAGGGTGTTATGAACAAGAGGATTGGGGTAGTAGCTATAATAGTAGAAAATAAGGACAGCGTTGAGCTGGTGAATAAATTGCTGAGCACCTATGGAGATATTATTGTAGGCAGAATGGGTGTACCCTATAAAGAAAAACAAATGAGCATCATATCCATCATTGTAGATGGAACCACCGACGAGATCGGAGCGCTGACAGGTAAACTGGGAAGATTGCAGGGAGTTACTGTAAAAAGTGCTCTTACGCAAAAATAATAGAGGAGTGTACAATATGAAAGCCTATGAGGTTATTCGTGAGGAAAGAATTAATACGTTATTGGAAGAAGGAAAAAAAATAGACAGAAAGAAACGATTGGAGATCATCGAAAAGGCAAGGGACTGCTATGGTCTTACCCTGGAAGAAGCAGCAGCTTTGCTTCAAATTGAGGATCAGGAAGAACTGGAAGCACTGTTTGAAGCAGCCAGGGAGATTAAGGAGCATATCTACGGCAGCAGGATCGTGGTCTTTGCACCTTTGTATACGAGCAATGAATGTACAAATAATTGTCTCTATTGTGGATTCCGGGCAGCAAATAAAAGCCTGCACCGACGCACATTGAACACAAAAGAGATCCTGAAAGAAGCTAAGGCCATTGAAAGCCAGGGACATAAGCGGATTTTATTAGTATGCGGTGAAGATGGGGCTAAAACCCATATTGACCATATCACCGAGGCAGTCAAGACCATCTATCAAGGGGCAGACATTCGGAGAATTAATGTGAACGCAGCACCTATGGAGGTAGAGGATTTTAAAAAGCTGAAGGCTGTTGGGATTGGGACTTATCAGATTTTCCAAGAGACTTATCATCGTGAAACCTATCAGAAAATGCATCCAAGCGGATCAAAATCCGATTATGACTATCGGCTTACAGCCATTGAACGAGCTTTTGAGGCAGGGGTGGATGATTTTGGTATCGGCGTGCTTTTAGGCCTCTATGATTATAAATTTGATGTGCTGGCTACTTTGATGCATTCCCAATATATGGACGACAAGTATCATGTGGGCCCTCATACCATTTCGATTCCAAGGCTAAGACCGGCATTAGATTCTGCAATCAAGGAGACCCCTTATCCCGTAGCCGATTGGGAGTTGAAGAAAATCGTAGCAGTCTATCGATTAACCCTCCCCTATACAGGGATAATTCTATCTACCAGAGAAGAGGCTGCCCTGCGGGATGAACTTCTCAGCTTAGGAGTTTCTCAAATATCAGCGGGATCAAAGACCAATCCTGGAGGATATGAAGAAAAGGATCAGGAGGGAGAGCAGTTTGAGACCTCTGATGAAAGAAGTCTGGATGAAATGCTGCAGGTGATTTGTGAGCAAGGGCATCTGCCTAGCTTTTGTACTGCTTGCTACCGGGCAAAGAGAACTGGTGAAGCCTTTATGGAATTGGCCAAAGATGCACATATTCATGAATTCTGCCAGCCCAATGCGATTATGACCTTTAAAGAAAATTTAGAGGACTATGCATCGGAAGAGACCAGACGCAAGGGTGAGGTTATGATTGCCAATGAGTTAGAGAAGATAACCGATGAGAAGTTGAAGAAAATTACAATAGAGCGCCTAAAGCGTATTGAAGAGGGAGAAAGAGATTTGTATCTCTAAGGTGGAGGATAAGATGCAGAAAAACGAGGTAATGAACTATTTAATTATGGCAGGTTCTACCAACCATATGCTTCGCGGAGATAAGTTGTTAAAGGATGTAGGGATTGAGACTGCATTAGTACCTGCCCCCGCAGAATATGGCTCTGTGTGCGCAATCGCCATAAGGGTAAAGAAGGATGTAGTTGATCAAGCGGAGAACCTGCTTCGGAAAAATGCTATTGAGATTCAAGGAATCTATCCGGATATACCAAAAAAATTATCCGGTTTAATAGAAAAACTCCAGCAGGATATACTGTCGGAGGAATTCATAGGAGTTATGAAGAAGGTTGAAGCTGGAGAGGAGCTCTCCTATGAAGATATTGTCCTGCTGCTGAAAACAGAGCGAAAAGCAGAAATGGATGCCCTCTTTAATGCAGCGGATCGGATGCGTAAAGAAATTGTTGGAGATGTAGTAGATGTAAGAGGAGCCATAGAGTTTTCAAATGTTTGTATGAAGGATTGCAAATACTGCGGCGTTCGTAGGAGCTTGCCCACATTGGAGCGATATAGAATGACAGAGGATGAAATCATGGAAATTGTCCATGAATTGAAGGCTATGGGACTGCAAACGGTTATTCTGCAGTCCGGGGAAGACTCCTGGTGGACAGCAGAGAAAATCATTGAACTCATCAAGCGGATTAAAAAAGAAACAGGCATGCGAATTACTTTAAGCATAGGAGAGAGACCCCGGGAGGAATATGCCCTTTTTAAAGAAGCTGGGGCCAATAATTATCTTTTAAAAATAGAAACTACAAACCGAGAAATTTTCGATTTTATTCATCCTGATGACGATTTCGATGAGCGGGCAAAGTGTTCGGAGTGGCTCCGTGAGTTAGGATATTTGAATGGCTCAGGCTGCATGATAGGATTACCGGGACAGCGCCCTGAGGATATTGCCCGAGATATACTCTTTTTTAAGGAAATGGGTATTAATATGATTGGAATTGGACCATTTCTGCCGGCTAAGGGTACACCCTTCGAAAAATATCCGCCCGGCAGTGTTGAAATGACCTTAAAGGCGGTAGCAGTGACACGGATCGTATGCAAAAGGGTGTTTATTCCTGCCACCACAGCCCTAGCCTCCTTGGATCCTGAGGGACAAATCAAGGCTCTACAGGCGGGGGCTAATACGGTGATGCTGATTAATACACCGAATAAATATCGATATAAATACCAAATATACAGCAACAAAAACATGATAGATCTGGAGGCTGCTATTAGAGCCATCCAAGTAACAGGAAGGAAATTTCCAAGCTATTTGAAAATAGATGTGGGGGGACATAAAAATGCAGGAAACACCCAGGAGCAATAGGCTTCATATAGCAATCTTTGGAAAAAGAAATGCAGGGAAATCCAGTCTGATCAATGCCTTGACCAATCAGGACATCGCATTGGTTTCAGAGGTGGCAGGCACTACAACAGACCCGGTCTATAAAACCATGGAAATATTGCCTATCGGACCTGTTGTTATTATTGATACCGCAGGTATTGATGATGAGGGTATTCTAGGAGACCTTCGGGTAAAAAAGACTTACAAGGTATTAAATAAAACGGAACTAGCAGTTGTGGTAATCAATGGCAGCGAGGGAATTACGGCCTTCGATGAAGAAATCATCGATAGGATCAAAGGAAAAAGGATACCCCTGGTGGGGGTAGTCAATAAGATCGATGAGCATAATCTGGAGGATACAATTGTAGAGGCGTGGGAACAAACCTACGGCTTTCCATTTGTAAAGGTTAGCGCATTGAGAGGCGAAGGGATCGAAGCATTAAAGGAAAAAATGATCCTGCAGGCAAAGGTTGAAAAGCAGGAGAAGGTGATTGTAGGAGACCTCATCGAACCTCATGATCTGGTAGTATTGGTAACCCCTATCGATAAGGCTGCACCAAAGGGGAGAATGATACTGCCCCAGCAGCAAACCATAAGAGACGTGATTGATCACGGAGCCATTGCCATCATGACCCGGGAAACGGAACTGGCAGAAACTTTGGCATCCTTGGGAAAAAAACCTAAGATGGTCATTACGGATTCACAGGCCTTTGTGAAGGTGGATGCCCTTACGCCGAAGGATATCCCCATGACCTCCTTCTCTATTCTTTTTGCAAGGTATAAGGGGGAATTGGAGGAGTTGGTGTTGGGGGCCAAGAAAATTCAGAGATTAAAGCCGGGAGACCGTGTTTTGATCTGTGAGGGCTGTACCCATCATCGTCAGGAAGGGGATATCGGCAAGGATAAAATCCCCAAGTGGATTGAGGGAATCGTAGGTGGAGAGTTGCACTTTGAATGGACTTCAGGGACTTATTATCCTGAGCCTGAAGAAATGAAAAGATTTCAGCTGATTGTTCACTGCGGCGGCTGTATGCTAAATCCAAAGGAAATGGAATTCCGCATTCAGCAGGCCATTGAAAATGACACGCCGATCGTGAATTATGGGGTGCTGATCGGTTATATTACAGGGGTATTAGAGAGAGCTTTAGAGCCTTTCCCACAGGTTTTAAAGCTCCTGCGGCAAGAATAATGAAGTGACAGGCTAAGGGGTCAAAGGAGATTTTCTCTTTTGACCCCTTTTGATATCCGAGGGAAAAATAGTATTACTAAGACATTTACAATTTGGTACAATAAAGAGAGACCATGGAACAAGCAAGGCTAGAATGCGAGGATGAGATATGTTTGATATGAATGAACAGTTAAGGAAGCTGCCGGATAAGCCTGGGGTTTATTTAATGAAGGATGAGAGCGGCGGGATTATTTATGTGGGAAAGGCTATTTCCTTAAAGAATAGGGTGCGGCAGTATTTCCAATCTCTTAAAAATCATCCCCCTAAGGTCCGTGCTATGGTAGCGAATATTGCAGAATTTGAATACATCATCACCGATTCCGAAGTAGAAGCATTAATGTTGGAGAGCAACCTAATCAAAAAGCACAGACCGAAATATAACATATTGTTGCGGGATGATAAGCACTATCCCTATCTGAAAGTGACCCTAGGTGAAAAATATCCTAGAGTAGTGAAGACAAGAAGGGTAGTAAAGGATGGGGCCAGATATTTTGGACCTTATATCAATGTTGGGGCAGTAAATCAAACCCTGGAAATATTGAAAAAGTTTTATCCACTGCGCACCTGCGCGAAAAACCTTGAAAAAGTAAACGACCGGCCTTGTTTGAATTATCATATTCACCGCTGCCTTGGACCCTGTAAAGGGGATGTACACCATGAGGAGTATATGAAGATGATTCAGGATGTGATTCTATTCCTCAGTGGGAAGCAGGATGAACTGATCAAAGAGCTGGAAAGGCGTATGCATGAGGCCGCAAAAAATATGGATTTTGAAAAGGCTGCAGAATATAGAGATCAGATTAGATCTATCGAAGCCATTATGGAAAAGCAGAAGGTGGTTGTGGCAGCGGATGTAGATCAGGATATCATAGCTTCTGCAAGGGAAGATCACGAAGTATGTGTCATGGTATTCTTTGTACGGGGGGGCAAACTCATGGGCAGAGAGCACTATATGCTGGATTGTGAAGTGGAAGATCATCTGGGAGAAATACTCAGTTCCTTTATAAAGCAGTTTTATGGGGGCACAGCCTTTGTGCCAAAGGAGATTCTGATAGAAGAGGAATTTGAGGATCAACAACTGGTAGAACAATGGCTGTCCGCTATAAAGGGCTCCAAAATATCTATAAAACAGCCGCTGAGAGGAGAGAAGAAAGAGCTTTTAGATCTGGCACGAAAAAATGCCCGGGAAATTTTTGAACATTTTAGAGACAAGCTGATCAGAGATAAAGAAAAAAGTGTAGGCGCATTGGAAGAACTATCAGCACTTTTGAGACTGAAAGAAGCACCTTCTCGTATAGAAGCCTTTGATATCTCGAATATACAAGGGACGGACTCAGTAGCTTCTATGGTGGTATTTGAAAATGGCAAGTCGAAGAATAGTGATTATAGAAGATTTAAAATTAAAACCATTGAGGGGGCCAATGATTACGGAAGCATGCAAGAGGTGATCTATAGAAGATTTAAAAAAGGTTTGGAAGAACAGGCTATGATGAGAGAGAAGGGTATCGCAGACCTGGAGGGAAAATTTTCTAAAATGCCTAAGCTGATTTTAATCGATGGAGGATTGGGACATCTCAATGCAGTTCAAGATGTTTTAAATGCCCTGGGCATAGACATTCCTCTTGCAGGGATGGTAAAGGACGATCGACACCGTACAAGGGATTTAATCTACCAAGGTCAGGAAATTGGGCTTGGCCAGTATCCCAATGCCTTTCAATTGGTAGGTAAAATTCAGGAGGAAGCCCACCGCTTTGCAATAACCTATCACAAAAGCCTGCGGGGAAAAACCAGTGTGCAGTCGGTTTTGGACGAGATTCCCGGCATTGGAGAAAAGCGGAGAATAGCTTTGCTTAAACACTTTGGTGCTATTGACAAAATTAGAAAAGCTTCTTTAGAGGAGCTTTGTGCTGTAGAGGGAATGAACAAAGGGGCAGCCCTGCAGATACAACAGTTTTTCAATAAATCGTAAAGGATGGGTGATTTGTTTGTCAAGTGTAAGTATTGAACAACTGATAGAGGATTTGGGCTTAGAGGTGGTATATAAGCCTGAGAAGGAATCTGTTCAGGTTGAGATCAGCGATGTGAATCGGCCAGGACTGCAGATGGCTGGGTTCTACAAATACTTTGCATATGAAAGGGTTCAGGTCATCGGCAAGGTAGAGTGGACCTATTTTGGTACTTTGGCACCTCAGGTGAGAAAGAAGCGAGCTGAAGAAATATTGTCCCATCCTGTTCCCTGCGTGATTTATAGCAGGGGCTTAGAAGTCCATGAGGAAATTCTGGAGGCTGCAAAAAAGTTCTTAAGACCTGTGCTGCGGATTAATATTTCATCCACCCGACTGATCGGTAAGCTGACCAGTTATCTGGATGACAAATTGGCGCCGATTATTACACGACATGGGGTTTTGGTAGAAGTATACGGAGTAGGTATTCTAATCCTTGGTGAGAGTGGTGTGGGAAAGAGCGAAACAGCTTTGGAGCTGATTAAGCGTGGACACCGTCTGGTAGCCGATGATGCAGTAGAAATCAAAAAGGTAGATGAGAGCAATGTGGTGGGAAGTGCTCCGGAGCTGATTCGTCATTTCATGGAAATAAGGGGTATTGGTATACTGGATATCGTCAAACTATTCGGGGTAGGTGCCGTACGGAATAAAAAGAAGATTGATATGGTAATCGAATTGGAAAACTGGGATGATAACAAGCAGTACGACCGGTTGGGCATGGATGAGGAATATATAGATATTTTAGGTAGTAACATCCCTAAAAATACGATTCCTATTAAGCCGGGCAGAAACCTGGCTATGATTGTGGAGGTGGCGGCCAGGAACCACCGACAGAGGAGAATGGGATACAATGCAGCAGAAGAGCTGAATACGAGACTGATGAATCATATTAATAAGGAAGATTAACAAAGAGGCAGAATGATCTGCCTCTCTTTCTTTATAGCCTTGCCTCACCCAATAAAGGACCACCTGGTATAATGTGAACAGTCTTAGATTGGTTCTGTAGCTTTCCTTTCAACTGAACGCTTCGTCACTAGCAAAACTACAAACATACTTATAATACCCTTCTAAGGTCAATTTTAATATGCAATAATTTGAGATAATATTCAATTAAGTGCGTTTTTGAAAGCTATGGTGAATACTATAGGCTTTTTTATTGACTGTTGTTCATCGCTTAATCATAACATAGATGTTGGCCACTTTTTCTATACTTACTTATATGGCTTGATAACACTATATGCAAGGCAACCTATACCAAATATAATTCCTAAAATAACTAATACCATTATAAGCTCATAGGGTAAGTACTCAATGAAGATCAGCAAGCATACTAGCACAATGCCTACAACTATGTCTACCCAGTAGATTTTTTTTGCTAATATCCTGCTAATCAAAAATGCACCTAGAATAGTAAGTCTAACAATATTTGAAGAATCAAAATTAAATATCTCGCTTAAATAAGTAGTTGCTGCATAGAAGATAAAGGCACAAACAATGATAATACCATTTTTCATTGGATAACCTCCTTAATAAATTTGGTAGTGTAAAGTATTACACCACTTTTAATTTTTAAAACTGCTGTATTTCAAAGGTTTTCACTATTTTTTAAAATAAAAAAACAATGACCCCCTATTTTCGGTTATAATTGAAGTTCCAACACAACAAATATACCAAAGAAAGGATGTCATTGTTTTGAACTTAATTATAACTCATTTACTTTCAGTTGTACAATATCAAAATCAACTAATTCGCTTTTTAGTGCTTTTTATTGCTAAATTTATTCCTATTGGTCAATGGGCTCACGACGATGTCCATTCTCCTAAGTATCAGAAATTCAAAACTGATAAGCTGCCAATCATTCAA